>CAZTLV010000074.1:0-19132 GCA_964614635.1 uncultured Occallatibacter sp. | reverse complement strand
ATGATTTCTGTGCGAAACCTGGTGAAGTCATTTGGCGCGTTTACCGCCGTCAACGACGTCTCCTTCGATGTGGGAGAGGGCGAGATTTTTGCCTTTCTGGGCCCCAACGGCGCGGGAAAAACAACCACCATCAAAATGCTTACCACCCTGCTGAAGCCCAGTAGCGGAACCATCGAGTTGGATGGGCTGGACCCTCAAACAAAACAGAATGAGGCGCGCAAGCGCTTCGGCATCGTCTTCCAGGACCCGAGCCTTGATGGCGATATGACGGCGTGGGAGAACATGGAGATCCACGGTGTTCTTTATCACGTTCCGCACAAGCTTCGCCGGCAACGGATTGAAGAGCTGATGAAGCTCTTCGAATTGTGGGACCGCAAGGGGGAGCAGGTAAAGAAGTTTTCAGGCGGCATGAAGCGCCGGCTGGAAATTGCGCGCGGTTTTCTGCACACGCCCAGGATTCTGTTTCTTGATGAACCGACTCTGGGCCTTGATCCGCAGAGCCGGAATCAGCTGTGGACCCACGTGAAGAGGTTGAATGAGACCGAGAAGGTGACGGTCTTCCTGACGACTCACTATATGGATGAGGCGGACCGCGTGGCGCATCGCATTGGCGTAATCGATCGCGGGAAGCTTGTGGCGCAGGGAACTCCCAAAGAAATCAAGGAACAAACAGCTACCGAGAGCCTTGAAGACGCTTTCTTGAAGCTGACAGGATCAACAATCCGCGACGAGAGCGCGGGTTCGGCCGACCAGATGAGGCAGTTTGCACGTATGTGGAGCGGAGGCAAGCGATGAGTGCAATCTATGTTCTGTGGCTCAGAGAGCTGAAGCGATATCTACGCTCACGAGTGCAGCTGGTGGCCTCCCTGGGCCAGCCAATGCTCTACCTCTTAGTGCTCGGCTTCGGAATGGGCCCGGTGTTTCAACGCGCAGGAAACGGGAGCTACTTGCAGTTCGTGGCCCCTGGCGTGATCGGGATGACCGTGCTGTTTTCGTCCATCTTCTCCGGACTGGGTCTTCTTTGGGACCGCCAGTTCGGGTTCCTGAAAGAGACGCTGGTGGCTCCCGTACCCCGATTGCAGATCATGATCGGGCGCACCCTGGGTGGCGCGACCGTTGCTGTGATGCAGGGCCTGCTGGTCAGCATCGTATGCATCCTGGTCGGATTTCGGCCAGCGCACATGGCATTGGTCCCGCTTGCACTTGTCTTCATGATTCTGATTGCGACCGTGTTCTCCGCATTGGGGGTTGCGATTGGGTCGAGCCTGCAGGACATGCAGGGCTTTCAGCTCATCATGAATTTCCTGGTGATGCCGATCTTCTTTCTCTCCGGAGCGCTGTTTCCGCTGGCTGGCCTGCCTGTGGCGCTTGGCCTGGCTACAAGGATCGACCCGCTGTCATACGGCATTGATGGAATGCGGTCGGTGCTGCTGGGGCAGGCATTTTACGGTGCTCCCACTGATCTATTGGTGCTAGTTGTGCTGGCGATGATGCTGTTGGTTTTCGGAGCTTATCGCTTCTCAAAGATCGAGGTTTAGTGATGGCCAGGCCGCGCAGTCAAGAGGCGCATGAACGAGTGCTGCATGCCGCGCTCGAGCTTTTTGGAGAGCGCGGAATTGATGCCACCAGCATGGACGCAATTGCGCAGAGTTCCGGGGTCAGCAAAGCGACGATTTACAACCACTGGGCCAACAAGGAAGTCCTGCTCATCGACGTAATGCTGATGTTGAACGGCCTTGACCGGGACCCGGAGGATTCGGACTCCGGCGACTTGTGCCAGGACCTGGCCACTGTTTTGAGCCGCCGCCCTCCCGACGAGTACGACGCGGCGCGCAATCGAATGATGCCGACCATGATTGCGTACTCCGCGGTTCACCAGGAGTTTGGTGAAGCATGGCGTCACCGGGTGATGGAGCCCTCACGGGTATGCCTCAAGCGGATTTTGCGACGCGGAATCAAGAGCGGACTTCTGCCCGCTACACTTGATTTCGATACTGCCATGGCGTTGCTTTTGGGCCCGGTATTGTATGGGCATATCTTTCACAAAGAGGCAAACCACATTGAAGCAGATTTTGGCCGGCGGGCAGCGGAGTCATTCTGGCGAGCCTATGGATTGAAAAACAAATCCGCAGGGCTGCAGGCTTGAAATCAGCTCGGCGTGCGGTCCGTCCGGATCAATAAGCTTTCAAATCGATGATGGCCCTGAGAATGGTTTCGGGCTGGGGCAGAATGGCGTCTTCGAGAACCGGCTGATACGCCACAAATGTATCCATGGAGCCGATGCGCCGGACCGGGGAGTCGAGCGAGTCGAAGAGCTCATCGGCGATGCGCGCGGCAATCTCAGCTCCATAACCCCAGCTGAGCATGTCTTCGTGGGCGACGATGACGCGGCTGGTCTTGCGAACGCTGGTGGCGATGGCTTCCCAGTCGTAGGGATTGAGCGTGCGGAGATCGAGAATTTCCACATCGATGCCCTGTAACTGGGCCTTTTGCGCGGCCTGCATGGCGCGGGGGACCAGTGCCCCGTAGGTGACCAGAGTGATATCTGTGCCCGGGCGCACGATCCTGGCTTTGCCGAATGGAATTGCAAACTCCGGGCCGGGATAGGGTGCGCGACCGTAGGTTTCTCGGTAAAGGCGCTTGTGCTCGAGGAACAGCACCGGGTCGTCACAGCGAATGGCGGTGCGCAGCAGCCCATTGGCATCGAGGGCGTTCGAGGGGAACACAACGCGGAGGCCGGGGATGTGGGTAAAAATGCTCTCGCCCGACTGCGAGTGATAGATGGAGCCACCGGTCAGGTAACCGCCAATGGGTACGCGCAACACCGCCGGCGAAGCCCATGCGCCATTGGACCGCCAACGCATCAGGGCGAGTTCATTGCGGATCTGATGCATTGCAGGCCAGATGTAGTCGAAGAACTGAATCTCGACCACTGGCTTCATGCCGCGCGTGGCGTAGCCGATGGCCCGGCCAACGATATTGGCTTCAGCCAGCGGCGAGTTGAAGACGCGCTCGGAACCGAACTCGGTCTGAAGACCCGCAGTGAGCTTGAATACTCCGCCTTTTCCCTCGACTTCAGAGAGTGCTTGCGTGCGGCTGGCATCCGCCACGTCCTCCCCGTAGACAACGATGCGGGGATCATGCCGCATCTCGTCGTGGAGGCAAGCATTGATGAGGTCGGCCATTGTGCGCGGGCCACTTCCCTTCGCACTGCCCGCTAAGCCGCCGCCGGCAAGACTGGAACCCTGGGACTGCTCTTGAATCTGCTCCGAGGCAAAGTCGTGGCTGGTTGGATCAAGATCTCCTGAATAAACATGGTCCGTAATGCTTTCTACGGTTGGGAGCGGAGCCTCAAGCGCGCGCTCAGCGGCCTCAGCGGCCAGAAGATCGAGAGACTGTTCGAGCGCGTTGATTTCGCTCTCAGTGAGGACGCCCTCGCGCAGCAGGCGCATTTGCATTTTTGCCAGGGGATCACGCAGAGCATCCGCGTCGCGCTCGGTCGCGCAGCGGTAAAGCTTGTCGTCGTCAGAAAATGCGTGCGAGTAAGGCCGCACTACGTGGCCATGCACAAACGCAGGCCCCAGCCCGGCGCGGCAGTGCCCGGCGGCAGCCTCAAATGCACGCAGACACGCTTCGGGATCTGTTCCGTCCACTTCGGCAAAGTGGAAGTTGGGAAAGTTGGCCACAAGTTTTGAGATGTTGCCGCCCGGGGTGTTTACCTCAACCGGTACGCTGATGGCGTAGCCATTATCTTCAACGCAGAAAATGACGGGAAGCTTCTGATTGGAAGCAGTGTTCAGAGCCTCCCAGAACTCTCCCTGTGAAGTCGAGCCCTCGCCCAACGAGGTGAACACAACCTCGTCACCGTGAAACTCGACGTCGTGGAAGGCTCTGTAATCACGAGAATCTTTCTCCGCAGCCTCAGGGTGGTGGCTGAAATACCTGCCTGCCTCGGCGCAGCCCACGGCGTGAAGCAGTTGGGTTGTGGTGGAAGAGGAAGTGCTGACGATGTGGAGGGGGCGGCTGCTCCAATGTGTAGGCATCTGGCGGCCACCGCTTGCGGGATCGGCGGCGGCGCCAACGGCCTGCAGCATCATCTCCGCCGGGGTTACGCCCAGGGCCAGGCAGAGTGCGCGATCACGATAGTAAGGGAAAAACCAGTCATATCCGGGTTTCAGGGCAAGAGCGGCGGCTACCTGAAGTGCCTCGTGGCCGGCCGCCGAAATCTGGAAAAAAATCTTCTGTTGACGTTTCAGGAGGATTTCGCGGTCGTCAACCCGGCGCGAGAGATACATGAGCCGGTAGATTTCCACCATTCTCTGGTGGCTCAGGCTGCCTGCCACGACAGCCAACTCGGGCTCGCGAGCGCTGGAAACTGCGGATTCCATTCCCGTCACTCCCCAAAAACCAGTTCTCAAAACGCCAAACCTGATTGTAACAATCCTGTCCGGAATGCAACAGCGGTGAATTTTGATGGGAAGAGAACAGCATGGCCTGACCGCATGCGCTATCGCGGAAACACGGGGGGCGGGGCCAGGTAGACGGGAGAAGCTCGCATGGACAGGCGCATCTTCTCTTTGACGCTGTGGGCTAGTTTTTCAATTTCCTCAAGTTTGCGGATCTGGTCGGCCGTAAGCGAATCTGGGCCGACGGCGGTTATCTCCGAATCCAGGTCGTGTGCCAATTTCAGCAGCTTGGCGGTATCGGAAACCAATGACTTCTGCCGGTCGGCATTCATCAAGCGCAGCCGCTTTTCTTCCAAATTGGGATCGCCAGGAGCCCCTTGGTCGTCATCTAGCGAATGGTCGCTAAGGGACCGAGGCATATGGCCATATTGCGGCGGACCATTCTGGCCACTGCCCGGCAATGCGAGAAGCAGACCGAAACAGAGCACCCAGCGCCAACCACGAAGAAACGATTGTGCAGGAAGCCCCGAAGATTCCATCCGTGGCCCAGGCATGTCACTTCACCTCCAAATGGTCGTCAACTCACGATCTACAGAGGACCAGTTCAGCTTGCCCCAGCAGCGAGCTTCGTTTTTCCCTTGAAGCTGCGGGCCAGATGCTCAATCTGGTCTGCCTTCCGAATCACATCGAGCGACAGGGTGTCCTTGGTGGTCTTGTCCACCTCGGCTTTCAAGTCATTGGCAAGCTTCAGCAGGTTCGCACTGTCATCTGCGATCTGCTTCCGTCTTTCCAAGTTGGCCAGCGCGGATACCGATTCCTTCGCCTGCCGGTCATTGGCCTTTATCTGGGCGTTGGTGTCGGGCGACTGGTTCACAGGAGTTGGAACATCGACCCTCTGGTTGCCTGGCGATCCAACGGGCGTTGTCGCCGCGTTTTGGGCTGTCCCGGCAAGCACTACAGCGAGCGCAAGACAAGCACAGGCGACGGCCCATTTGATGAAATAGGATTCGTCAGCCCGGTTGTGGGCGCCGCTCCGGTGACTCCGAGCCCGAATACGCTTCATTTGCATGGGAAACCTCCTCAGAACATTTTGACTTCACATGCCGGCATTGCATCGACATGAAGCGTGGCCGTTTCTTGAGGAAAACGCCGCACCACTGCATGGATTCTGTAAACACGAGATGTGAACGCGCTGTAGTCGCGGGGGGTTCCTGTTTTCCCTGCGGACAGTCTAGTCTAGAAACAGGAGTTTGCAATGCATCCTTTTTTGCTGGCGATGCGAACCGGGTTATTCGCCGAGGGACGGTTTCTGGGCAAGGTGCTTGACGAGTGGATTGTCGACACCCAGGAATTCATTCGCCTGAAATTGCCCCATCTCCTGGTGATCGCGGTCATCGCTTTTCTGCTCAACCGGTTACTGCGGATGCTGACCTTCCACATGACCAGGGTCGCCGAGCGACACGCGGCAAATCCTGAGCGGATTGCGCAGGTCAAAACACTGGCCGGCATTGTTCGCGCAACGGGGCTGACGGTCATCGGGCTGATCACCGGCCTGCAATTCCTTGACACACTTGGAGTGAATCTTGCCCCTCTGCTGGCCTCGGCCGGGGTGGCGGGAATTGCCATCGGGCTGGCAGCGCAGAACATCGTCAAGGACATGTTGAATGGAATCCTGATCCTGGTTGAAGACCAGTTCAACGTCGGTGATACGGTACGCGTCGCGGGCCTGGGCGGTACGGTGGAGGCAATGACCCTGCGCAAGACCACCGTGCGCGACGCGGATGGGACCCTTTATGTGATTCCCAACTCGCAGATCACCACCGTGGCCAACCTGAGTGTGGGGTACTCTGTGGCGACAGTGAACGTGAGCGTGGATTACTCGGCCGATCCAGACGTTGTGCTGGGACTGCTGAAGGGCATTGCCATGGACGTTCGCAACAGCGACGAATTTCGCGACTCGTTTGTGGCCGACCCACAGATTCTGGGTGTGGACGCTATCAAAGGCTCCGAGATGGTCTTTCCCGTCGTTTTCAAAACCAAGGCAACCAGGCAGTACGGCCCGGTCCGCGAGTTTCGCCGCCGGGTGCGCATCGCGCTCGAAAAGAACCACCTGCTGCCAGGCGATCCCAACCGCGTGTTTAACGCCTTCCTCGACAAGGCGACTATCGGACGCAGCAAGCCACTCCAAGAGACCGGGCCGGAACACGATCCGACCCTGAACAAGCCACAGGAGAGCAATCCATTTGCAGGAACCTGATAGGCCGGGGTGATCTCTGGCTGACAAGGTTGTGAAGAGGGAATCAGATATTCCGCTCTAGAGCATGCAGCAGCACGTCTGCCTCCGTGATGGGAGGCAGGCACGATCGTCCCATGCAGACCACGGCCCACGCAGGTGCCTCAGGCGGCGGAACATTCAGCAGCATTTCCGCGAGAGCCTCGGGAATTCCGCCGGGAACGAGGCGATCGGGCGAAATGCGCAGCACGGTCTTGTTGATCCTGTAGTGCGCGATGGCTAGTGCCTCAAGCTGAGCTGCGTCAGGACCCGAGCCCACCACGAGGACCTGCACAGGGTCGAGAAGAAGCCTCTCCAGCGTCAGGCCATAACTGCCAACATAGAGCCCAAAGTGCTCGACGATACCGGCAAAGGAACTGAGCGTGTCCTCGGCGATCTGCCGATATTGCGGTCGACCACTCAGCGTCTCAAGACGCAGCAACGCGGAAACTGCGGTTGGATTCCCGGCGGGGGTGGGCGAGTCTTGCAGAGGCTTTCGACGCGCGCTCAACGCGCCCAGCGGAGCAACGCCGGCCTGTGGCGCCTCGGTGTCATAGAACGCGCCCGCAGCCTGGTCGTAGAAGCGGGAAATCATGCCATCTGCCAGTTTCACGGCTGAACGGTAGTAGTGCATATCACCGGTGGCGATCCAGGCATCGATGAATGCGTGAACTGTGAAGCCATAATCGTCGAGCGTGCCGGGGACCTTCTCCTTCGGAGCGTCGACGCCGCTATACGCGATAACGTGATTCAGAACTCCATCTCCATCCCACGCCTCATTCGAAAGCCGGCCAAGGGTCAACAACGCAAACTCGCGTACGGAGTCCATGCGCAGCACGCGCGCGGTTTCAAGATATGCAGTCACGGCCATCGCGTTCCAGCCGGTAAAGAGGGTGCGATCGATAAATGGCGTCGGCCGTTGCGAGCGCGCGGCAAGCAGCTTGAGACGTGCTGAATCACGCAGGTCCCGCTGCGCCTCCCAATCAATTCCCTTGCCTTCGTCTCCGGCGTTTGCTGCCTTTTCTTTGAGGGTCCAATTGATGTATAGAACATTCTTCGCGGGATTGTGGTGCATATCTCCCAGCTCGCCAATGTCCCAATAGCCAATGGCAAAATCCATTTCTTCAGGAGTAAGCACGGCGCGCGCCTCTTCCTGCGTCCAGGTAAAGTAGTCGCCGTCGTCGTCGAGATTGATATCGGCGTCCTGTGAAGCGTAGAAGCCTCCCCGATCGCGGTCAGTCATTGTGGAGTCGAGCCAGGCTACAATCTCCCGCGCAGTCTGAAGGAAATCTTCGCGCATGTAACTCTGGAAGCCATGCACATAGTTCCGCAGCAGTTCAGTGTTGTCGTAGAGCATCTTCTCAAAGTGCGGAACGATCCAATGCTCGTCGACGCTGTAGCGGTGGAACCCTCCCGCCAACTGGTCGTAAACACCGCCGCGTGCCATTTTCTCAAGCGTCGTGTTGAAAGCCTCCCGGGCTTGAACTGTTTCATCCCGTTTTGGATCTCGGTTCATCGCCACTTCGAGAAGCAGATCCAGCATTGAAGGGTGCGGAAACTTGGGCTGTGCACCGAATCCCCCGTTGCGGGGATCGAATTGCTTGAGGGCCGCCGCGGCGATCTTGTTCACCAGCGACAGCGACATCTCGCCGCCGTGACCGGAGAACGACTCATTGTGCTCGATTGCCTCCATGACGCTGGCAGCGGATTCGAGAGCTTCATCGCGGCGCTCGCGCCATACCTGGGCCATGGTTTCAAGCACGCGGCCAAAACCGGGCCGCCCATAACGGTCACCGGGAGGAAAGTAGGTACCGCCGAAATAGGGTCGGCCGTCGGGAGTGAGAAATGCAGTCAGCGGCCAGCCGCCCTGTCCGCTGATGGCCGAGACCGCAGCCTGGTAACGCGCGTCCACATCGGGCCGTTCATCGCGATCGACCTTGACGGCAATAAAAAGCCGGTTGATGAGCGCGGCCAGCTCAGGGTTCTCGTAGGATTCACGATCCATCACATGGCACCAATGGCACCACACTGCGCCGATGTCCAGAAGGATCGGTTTGTCTTCAGATTGAGCTTTGGCGAAAGCCTGCTCACCCCACCCGTGCCATTGAACGGGCTGATGCCGTGCCGAGCGCAGATAGGAGGAGGAGGCTTGCTCCAGCTGATTGGTGTTGCGGGCGACGGAAGAAGCGTCCTCGATCATGAGTTGAGCATAAATGGCGGAGTGGCGGCGCACCGGCAAACATCAATCAACGTCTGCTGAGTCAGCCGTTCTTCTTCGATTAGCTTTTGTCGAGTTCCGCTTCGATGGCCGCGACCAGTTCCGGCGCATCAGGTTGGGTGTTGGGCGCAAATCGCTCGATGACGTCGCCTGAACGGCTGACCAGAAACTTTTCAAAGTTCCAAAGAATCTCCGGCTCAGGATTGGTCTCGATTCCGTAACCCTTCAGCTTCTCGCGCCACGAAACCTCAGTGACGCTGACTGCCTTGGGCTGAGCGGCGATCAAAGCCGCGTAGAGTGGATGCTTTTGATCGCCGACGACCGTGATTTTGTCGAAGAGCGGAAACTGCACGCCGTAGTTGAGCGAGCAGAAGGATTGGATTTCTTCGTTGGTTCCCGGCTCCTGGGCCTTGAAGTCGTTGGCCGGGAAGCCCGCGATCACCAACCCCTGACCCTTGTATTGCTCGTAGACTTTTTCAAGCCCCTCATACTGCGGTGTCAGCCCGCACTTTGATGCCACGTTGACCACCAGCAGAACCTTACCTTTGAACTCGGCTAACGAGGTGTCTTCGCCAGTGATTTTCTTGACGGGAATGTCATAGATGGATGCGCTCATGATGATGTCTCCTCAATTTTTCTGACCTGGATGATTTCAGAGTTGGGTGACTTGGAACGATTCGAATTCATGCGAGTAACTGCTTCGCCACCTTGACGTAAAGTTCGACTGCCTCGAGCAGTTCCTTCTTGGCGAGCTTCTCAAACGGCGTGTGTGCCACGTGGATGGACCCCGGGCCGAGCAGCAGCGGCTCGCCCCAGTTGCTAAGATGCGGGATGTCGGTAGCAAACTTGGCAACCATGGTGGGTAATCCGTCGATGGCGCGCATGCGGATGAAAGGGCTGTCGAGAGTGAACTCCACCTGGGCCAGGTCTCCGGCGGCTTCCACCAGTTGGGCGCGCACCTGGGCCGAATCTGTCACGGTGCGTACCAATACCTGCGCTTCAGCCTTGTCCGCCACAACGTTGGGTGCGTGGCCGCCGTGAATCTGACCGATGTTCAGGGTGCTTGGGCCAACTCCGTCAAGCACCGGCAAAGGCAGGGTTAGCAGCCTGGCCATCACTTCAACCAGCTTGTGTACTGCACTCTCACCAAGCTCGGGGTAGGCGGAGTGGCACATTTTGCCGGTCGCCTTGAATGAAGCGCGGAGAGCGCCCTTGGATGCCAGGGCCAGACGGTTGTCCGTGGGCTCGCCATTAATGAGAAAACGGTTGCCTTTTGGATTCAGATTGGCAGCATCGGCCCCGGCTGAGTCTCGTTCCTCGCCAGAAACAAACAGCAACGCAACGCGGAATCCGTCAGCGCGGAGTTCCTCAGCCGCAGCCACCTGCGCTGCGATAATTCCCTTGGCGTCAGAGACGCCGCGCCCGTACATGAAATCCGCATCCTCGGAGAACGGGATATACGGCGGAACTGTATCCATGTGCGTCGAGAAGACCAGGTCGGGGGTCAGCCCGGCGATGCTCGCGTAAACGTTCCACCGCGGACCACCACCAGCATTCTCAGCGGGCTGTTCGACCGGGGTTTTCTCCACCTCCCAGCCGCGGGCGGCAAGAGAATCAGCCAGAAAATCCCCTACCGGGCCTTCGTGATAGGTGGTGGATTCGATTTCGCACAACAGGCGCGTAAACCCGATGGGATCAAGCCTTTCCAGCTTATTCGGAGCAGGGTCGATGGCAGGATGAACGTTCATGATGATCTCAGAATATCGCACCGGGTGTTTGAAGCTGTTGATTTCAGCAGGAATCCAGGCTGCCGGATTTTTGAAGGTTCTCTGAAACTGCGGGCAGGGGGCTTGGCGACGGAAGAAAAAGAGACCTCGCAGAGCGTAGAATGATGGGTGGAATGACCACCATCTCAGCACCCGCTGAAACAGCTGCGAGTTTTAGGGGGCCTCATCCCACGGCAGCCAGAGTCCACTGCGTGGAATTGACCGGGCCCGCCGGGCGGCTTGAGGCGCTCTTGAATGAAGGGCCGGCCGACGCTCAATATGCGGCACTGATCTGCCATCCGCATCCGCTGGGCGGCGGAACTCTCGACAACAAAGTTGTCTACCACGCCATGAAAGCCATCAACGACCCTGCGTGGGGACTCGGCTGGCCTGTGCTGCGGTTCAACTTTCGCGGCGCGGGACTGAGTGAGGGCACACACCATGGTGAAGCCGAAACCGGCGATGTGCTGGCTGCAATGGACTGCCTTGAAAACGAATACAGGCTTCCGATTGTCGTCGTGGGCTTCAGTTTCGGCGCAGCGATGGCGTTCAACGCCTGTTGCAGAGCAGATTCCATTGGTGCAAATGCTCGTGCGCTGGTTGCACTCGGGCTGCCCATTGCGGTTGAAGACCGTATATACCGATATGCATTTCTACAGAACTGCACAATCCCTAAATTAATTCTCAGCGGAGACAGCGACCAGTTCGCAACCCCCACACAGCTGGTGCAAGTAGCGGCTTCGGCAGCCGAGCCCAAACGGCTGGTGCTCCTTCCCCGTGCCGATCACTTTTTTACCGGTCAACTTGAGCCGATGCAGGACGCGATGGCCAGTTGGCTGAGGGAGCAAATGCAATGACACCGGTAAGCGATGCCGCTCTCGAGTCCATGCACGCAGAAGCCACGTCGATCTTTACCGGCGCGCTCGAGGCCTGCAACATTGCGTCGGCTTTCGACCGTCGAATCCGCTTCGAGGGGAACACGCTGCATCGGCTGCTGCCGGACGGCAGCGGGCCAGCGACCATCAACCTCAGCAGTTTCAAGCGCATCTTTGTCATTGCACTTGGCAAGGCCGCCAGCCCCATGCTTGACACCCTGCTTGACCGAATGAAGCGGCGCAAGGGACTGAGGGGCATCTGTTGCTCCAATCAGCTTCACAGGCATCGCAACTGGCGCTTTCGCTACTTTGAGGGCGGGCACCCCCTGCCTAACGAAGAGTCTTTTGCCGCGGCGCGCGCCACCTTGGCTTTGCTGAAAAAGGCCCGGAAAGACACGCTGATCTTTTTCCTCATCTCGGGCGGCGGATCGGCCATGTTCGACCTGCCGCTTGACCCCCAGATCACGCTCGAAGACACCATCGCGTTCCACCAGTTGCTGGTGGGCTCGGGCGCGCCGATCAATGAGATCAATACCCTCCGCAAGCACTTCTCCGCAGTCAAGGGAGGACGCCTGGCAATTGCCGCGCCGGAAGCAGCCAAAGTTTCGCTGCTGGTACCCGATGTGCCGCTGCGCTCGCTGGATGCACTCTCTTCAGGCCCTACGTCGCCCGATCACTCTACGGTAACGGATGTGCGGACCCTGCTCGCAAAGTACGAGCTTGCGCCTAAACTGCCTTTGTCTATCCGCGCTTTCTTTGAGCGCACCGATCTGCCTGAGTCACCAGGCAACAAGGTCTGGCGTCCACCCTTCTTTCCCAAGATGCCGTGGACCGGAGCAAATCCGCCGCGACGCGTCACCTCGGCTGCCTCCATGTCCGGCGAGGATGAGGCATTTCGTGATTCGGTGTTTGAGATTCTGCTTTCGAGCCATGATCTGGGCGAAAACGCGCGGAGCCTGGCCGAGAAGGCAGGCTATCACGTGGTGGTGGACAACAGCTGTGACGACTGGGACTACGCCGATGCCGCGCGCTACCTGCTGGAGCGTTTTCACTCTCTCCGCGCCAATCATCCGCGACTCTGCTTGATCTCAGTCGGCGAAGTCACCGTCACCTTGAACCGGACTCCGGGTGCCGGCGGGCGCAACCAGCAGTTTGTGATGGCCTGCGCGCTTGAATTGGAAGGTCATCCCGGCGAACGGCTGACGGTGCTCAGCGCCGGTTCCGACGGGATTGATGGCAACACCAAATCGGCAGGTGCAGTCGCCGATCCCACCACAGTCACGCGCGCTCACGCTTTCGGGTTCCACCTCAAGTCGTCGCTCGCTGCATTCGATGCCTGCCCGATGTTCACGGCGCTTGGCGACTCCGTCGTTACCGGGCCGACCGGCCACAATTTGCGCGACCTGCGGTTGCTGATTTCAGACAAAGCTTAAGCCTGGCGGGGCAATGCCTGGCCACCTCAAGGCCACAAAAGCGATTCTGCAAAGATCCATTCGCGGTAAGAGCAGCAATCCTTCCGCAAGAGCCCATCCGATGCGGTAACATTGCTCTCACGTCATTTCGAGTGGATGAGGATCGGTTCGTGGTTCGAAAAGGCACGCGCAAGACAGCCGCCAAGGCACCCGATATTCGCACCGTCGCCGCTCTTGCGAAGGTCTCAATCGCCACCGTGTCCAGAACCATTAACGGCTCGCCGGCCGTGAGCGATCGCCTGTCAAAACGTGTGTGGCTGGCCATCGAACATTTGAATTACTTCCCTAACACTCATGCGCGCAGCCTCGTCTCAGGGCGCAGCCGTATTCTGGGCATCATCGTGGAAAACATCACCAACCCCTTTTTCCCGGAGTTGATTCAGAGTTTTGAAGAGATCGCGGTGGCTCACGGATACGAGATCCTGGTCAGTTCGTCGAATGGAGACGCTGCAGTTCTCACCAACTGCGTGCGCCGCATGCTGGAGCGAAAAGTTGAAGGCGTCGCGGTGCTGACCTTTGGGCAGGAAGAGCCGGTTCTTGACCGCCTGGTGCATCACAACGTGCCCATGGTGTTAGCCGAATTCAAATTGGAAGACCCCAAGGCAAGCACCATCCTGCTCGACTACACCACCGGCATTCGCGCCGCTGTCGATCACCTGGTGGCCTTGGGCCATCAGAAGATAGCTTTCCTCGCCGGACCGCACAAGCTGCACTCGGCAATCACGCGCGAGAATGACTTCCGCACGGCGATGGGCGCCGCAGGGCTGTCCATCCATAAGAAATGGATCATCGAGTGCGATCACACGTTGAAAGGCGGAGTGGCCGGCTTTGGGAAACTGCACGCGCTCGCAACCCGCCCGACCGCGATTCTCTGCTCCAACGATATGACGGCAATCGGGGTGCTCCGCGCCGCTTACATGCAGGGGTTGCGCGTGCCTCAGGACCTGTCAGTCGTGGGACTGGATGACATTGACTTTGCGGAGTTCACGCTGCCTCCGCTGACCACCATCCGGTTGTCGCGCACAGACCTGGCGCACGCGGCTTTTGAGGCACTCCGCCAGCAGGCAGAGGACCCCTCGAATCCGAAAATCGAGCGCGAATTCCTGGTCTCCACCAGTCTGGTTGTGCGCGGATCAACAGCTGCGCCTGCTGCCGTCGCGCGCTAGAGCGTCCCGTCGCATGTCAGATTGCGGGACCGTTTACGGTGAATCATAAATTCCTTACAGATCTCCTATGCCGCGCTCACTGCCGCGCCTCCATGCTGAAAACTGAAGAAAAGTATTTCCAATCTTGGCCCGCCTGACCTCAATACTTCGATCGAGGTACCTGGACGATGCGCGCAACAATCAGACCTTCTGAACTGGACCTGTTCGCGGCAAAGATGTTCTCGACATATGGTGTGGGACGTGCGCTGTTAATCGGATGTGTCTCCGCGGCCATGCTCGGCATGCTGCCAACCCCGCTCAACGCGCAAAGCCCGACTACGACGGAGCAGGAGCCAAGCACGAGCACCGATCTATTTGTCATGATTGGGTCGGATTTTGACCGCCCGGGGCTTGTTCCGCGTGCCAATTACAACATAGGAATCGGCCACACGGTTGGCTTTTTAAAGAAGGATCCCGTGGGAGACGAACTTACCTTCGGATATACCTATGAAAACGCCGGAACCCATGGTTTTCTGCATACCAACTTTGGCGAACACACTGAGAGCATCGGTGTGATGAAAAACTTCTCAATTCCGAAATCAAAGTTCTGGACCGGTTATACATGGATTCAAACCGGACTCACCAGCTATACCGGAAACGCTCGTGTGCAAAACAGGCTTGATAGCGGCGTCTCACTTGGAGTAATCGCGCACCTGAATTATCACGCTTCGATTTGGATTCAGGAGAGCTACAGCAAGGTTGTGACCGTGCCGTGGTATACCACCACGAGCATTGGATACACCTACAGCTGGTAAAAGACCGCTCGATCGATCAATAGCGCTCAGGCCAGTTTCCATGGCTCCCGATAGGGCCGCGTCATCAGTTCGCTTGCGCCGGCATCGTTGATGATCTTTTCGTTCGCCACGTCCCACGTGAGCTTGCGGCCGACCATCATCGAGATCAGCCCCAGATGCCCAGGCAGCGTAGAGTGATGCGCCGTCTCCACTGGAGTAATGGTGGGCTTGCGCGATTTCACGCTGTCAAGGAAGTTGCGGCGATGCTCATGCGATTCGTAGAGCTTGACTTTGCGCAGATCCTCGGGCAGAGAATCCCCCTTGAGCCATTCTGGATTTGAAGCGTCGAAGCCATCGCGATCCACCCAGACCCAACCATCGGTCCCAATCCACTTTGTGCCCATCACAATCTCTGGATGGCCGCCGGCAATGGTTATGCCAACGTCATTGGGATAATGCGTGACATCCTTGCGGTATTTGCATTCAATCTTGTAGGTCGTCGCGGTATTCCAGACGGCATTGGCCGCCGGGAAATCGCCGTGGCCTTCCACTTCAGACGGGCCGGTCATATCGAAACCAAGTCCCCAATGCGCGATATCCCCGTGATGGCCGATCCAGTCAAGAAGCTGACCGCCGCCCGTGTTGTAGTTCCAACGCCAGTTCTGGTAGACACGGGCGTCTATATAGGGCTCCATTTTCGATGGGCCAATCCACGTGTCGTAGTCCAACTCCGGCGGCGGTTGAGTTACAGCAAGGTCCCATGCCGGTGTTCCCGGGACGATCAGCGCAGGATTGTCGATCTTGTTCGGCAGCGCTGCGAGCCGCTGCATGAGGGCGGGCACGGTGTGGGGAAAATCGTGGTGGCCGCCGGGCAGGCCGACTTCAACACGAACAACGTTCCCAATCAGGCCATTGCGCACAATCTCGGCCGCCTTGTGAAACGTGGGCAGAGAGCGCTGCCAGGAGCCCGTCTGCCAGATGATGCTATTGCTCTGCACGGCTTTCACAATAGCCTGCTGCTCGGCAATGGTTTTGGCCAGCGGCTTTTCGCCATAGATGTCTTTCTTGCGATTGGCCGCGTAGGTGGCCAACACCGCGTGCGACTGGTCTGGAACGGCGATCATCACCGCGTCAATATCGTCCCTGGCCATGAGCTCGCGGAAATCGTGATAGCCCTTGCAGTCCTTGTTACCGTACTTGGCGTTGACGGTGTCAACCGCGGCTTGGAGATGACCCGTATGAATGTCGCACGCCGCAACGACCTGGCAATCCGCTTCACCCAGAAAGGCCTTGGTATTCGCCGGTCCCATCATGCCCCATCCGATGACGCCGATGGTAATGCGATTGGAAGCAGAAGGGCGGCCCATGCCCCACGCGACTTTGGGCATGGCTGCGGCGGCTCCGGCTACCTTGAGAAAATCGCGCCGAGTAAACAAAGACCGTGACTTCGAAGTAGATTGGCGGTTTTTCATGTTACTCTCCAGGTTCCTTTTCCGCGAATAAGGTCCATTGAGCGAGCGGCTCAATCAACTGCATGAATTCGACGGAAAATGTTGCACACGAAGATTAGCACGCTGAGCGAAAGGCGCGTGGTGACTCTGCCGTTAGGCGCAGCTTATTGAGAAATGAGGACGCCGCTCGAGCGCATCGCCTCAATCTCAGCGTGGGTGTCATCGGCGGCGACGCGGCGGTTGGTATAGATGCTCGGCTCTCCGAAGGTGATCTCGGCGGAGAAGTTAGGCGCACCGAGCGCCTTCCAGAGTTGTGGCAAAAATGCCGCGTTGCCGAACCAGCACAGTTCACTTTCCGGCGCGTCATCCCCGGGCAGGTAGCGGATGGCAGCGGCAGTGACCGGGATGCCCCCATCAACGGCAGGGGTGTAGAAGCGCGAGTGGAAGCGCAGCAACTGGGTGCCGTCGGTGCTGGTGCCCTCGGGGAAAAAGAGCACTGGAACTGAGCCTTTGAGCCGCTCGGCGATCACTAGGGTCGTGGCCTCCGCGCTGGCGCGGCTGGAGCGGTCCACAAAGATCGTTCCGCCAGCGCGCGCCAGGGTCCCGAAAAACGGCCAGCGGCTGATTTGGATCTTGGAGACCAGGTAACAAGGCAACGCCGCGGCAAAGATCACGATGTCGAGATAGCTGAGGTGGTTGGAAACCAACAGGCCGCCTTCAGGCGGCTTACCGGTAATCCTGAGCTCGATGCCGAGGAGACGCATGGCCATGATGCCTGATTCGTGGATCCACAAGGCGCGGCGTTCAAGCGTATCGGGCCCGAAAAGACGCTGGAGCAACGAACGAATCAGAATGTAGATGAGTGCCATTGCCAGCGTCACAGCACGCCGGAAGGCACGGAAACTCATTGGGTAAGGGGAGCCAGGAAGCGATTCCGCGCCGAGGCAGAGAGCAGTTTCAGATCGAGCAATGTGAGGAAATCGATGGTGCCAAACTCCCGATCCCAGGCCGGCGGGCCACCGATGCGGGCGCCAATGGCAAGGTAGGTCTTCAACAGCTTTGGCACCTTGGTAGGCGCTGGAGCCATTGAATCCGGGTTGAGGTCTGGCGGGCAGGGCGACGGCTGTGCTTGTGCGCCCTCCTGCTCGGTGGGACACGCGTATGCTGCGGTCGGCACCGTCTCGAACTCCGGTGAGACCCGGTAGTGCTCAAGCTGGCGGTACATCTGCCAGCCTACCTGGGGGTCCCTGGAGTTGATGGACGAGCAACCAAGAAGATAGCGCAATCCCATGTCATTAGCATACTGCGCGATACCCCTCCAAAGCAGGGTCAATACCTCGGGCGTTCGGTGTTCGCGATCAATTGAGGCCCGGCCGAGCTCGAGAATGCCATGCCGCAGGGGCTCATAGGGGGCGAAACTGAACTCCTGCTCAGAGTAATAGCCCAGGTTTCGCTCGGCAGTTGTACCGGACTGCATCCTGTACGTCCCTACGATTCGCCGCGCGGGATTCTCCTCAAGCTTGTCTTCCACCAGCAGATGTTCACAGCAGAGGTCGAACTGATCCCGATCCAAACCGGTGCGGTAAGAGCTTTCAAGCCCTTCGCCCAGCTCGATGTTGAAGACTTTGAAGCGCAGACGGCAGGCCGCATCCAGATCTTCTTCGCTTTCGGCAAGCCGCAAGCGATAATGACCCACCTCGGCCCACACCTGTGACGAAGACCTGCAGGGTACGCATTCCGCGGGTCGGGGGACATGAATATGCGAGGTGGCCGGCGCCAAAGGCAGGGACGGAGCATAAGTGGAAAGCGGGAGTTCCACCAGAGGGGTGAAACCGAGCGGTTGCTTCGACGGAGCCTGCTGCCCAGCGTGCGCAATCACAGGAGTAGTATCCGGCCGGAATTGTAAAAGGAAAGTCAAACAGATGCAAATACAGTGCAAATAAATGGGCCGGTGATTAACTCGTCAAACAGAGAAAGGCTCTCCATGTGGAGAGCCTCTTGTGGAAACAACCGCGGAATCTGCTGAGAATCAGGCGCAGCCGCCTGCGATGGAAGGGATCACCAACACTTCGTCTCCCTCTTTAAAGGTGTACTTTTCATTGCCCAGGAAGCGAATATCTTCCTCATTTACGTAAAAGTTGATGAAGCGGCGAATCTGACCGTCTTCGCCGCGCAGGTGCTGGCGGAGCGCGGGAAAACGGCCTTCGATATCCGTGACAAGCTCGGGCAGATTTGCGGCGGTGCTGGCGATTTCTCGTACGTTATTGGTGTGCTTCTGGAATGCGTTCGGTAACAGGACCCTAACGGACATGACTTTCTCCTGCCAGGCTGAGGGCCGGGCTTAGTTCTGCGGTTGCAGCGTTGTGCTCTTCAACAAATGCTTCGAAGTCGGTAAGGCGTGGACGAATTGCTTGGCTCACCTTGTAGGCGCCTTGCAGGCAATCTGTAGTTTTGAGCCCGTTGCCGGTGATGCAGGAAACGGTAAGTTCGTCAGGATGGATGCGGCCGTGCGCACAGAGGCGGGCTGTCACTGCGGTGGTAACGCCCCCGGCAGTCTCGGTGAAGATGCCCTCTGTCTCAGCCAGTTCCTGAATCGCGGAGACGATCTCGACGTCGGAAACGTCCTCAGCCCATCCGCCGGAGGCCCGGATGGCGCGGGATGCGTAAGGCCCGTCTGCCGGGTTGCCGATGGCCAGCGAACGTGCGATGGTGTTGGGGCGCTGCGGCTCAATC
>CAZTLV010000073.1:0-19188 GCA_964614635.1 uncultured Occallatibacter sp. | reverse complement strand
AGGTGTGGATCACCACCATGACCCGCAACCTGCTGGTGGACAACTTCCGGCGGACGCGCAATTTACGCGCGACATCTTCTCTGGATGACGGCTGGGAGTCTGCCGAGGAATTGAAGCCGGTGGACCGGCTGGTATCCAGTAGCCTGTCGCCACACGAGTCGGCGGCACAGAAGGAATTGGCAAAAATGGTCCAGAATGCGCTGGCGCGTGTCTCCGTTGAGCTGCGCGAAGCCGTCATTCTTCGTGACCTGCAGGATTTGGACTACAAGGAGATCGCGCAGGTGCTGGGCATTCCCGAGGGGACAGTGAAGTCCCGCATCAGCAGAGGCCGTGCGGAACTAGCACGGCTGCTGGAACGTAATAAACGGGAGGTGATGTAAATGGCAGAGCGCACAAACATTCCGAGCTCCCCCGCCTGCGGGCTTTGGGAGACACTTTTGGCCGACGCGTTGGACGGGCTGTTGAATCCCAACGACGAAGCTACTTTTACTGCGCACATGGCCGTCTGCCCGGCCTGCACGGCACTGTTTGAAGATGCACGGCGAGGGCGCGAGTGGCTTGAGTTTCTCTCGCCCGAGCCGGAGGTTCCCGCGGGGCTTTTAGACAAGATCCTGGCACAGACAGGGCCCGGGCAGGTGGAAGGCTTCGGCCTGATCGCCGGTGGCGCAGGTGTATTGCCCCTCCCTCACAGTTCGATCCCGGCACGCCAAAACTGGCAGCGACCCGGCATTCTTGGCCTGGTTGCAGGGCAGGCACGCCGGTTTGCCGAGCCCCGGCTGCTGATGACGACCGCGATGGCGTTCTTCACCATCGCCCTGACACTGAACCTGACCGGTGTCCGTTTGAGTGATTTTCGCCTCGCCGACCTGCGCCCTACGGCCGTTCGCTCATTCATGGAGCGGAGGCTGACCATGGCCTCCACACCGATCATCCGCTACTACGACCACCTTCGCTTTGTGTATGAGGTTCAGTCCACCATGCGTCAGCTGCGTGGCAACGCCGAAAGCCAGGGCGGAGGAAACGACAACCAGCAGAAGCTGAAGAACGATGCGCCAGGTGAGTCAAAACAGACCCCTGGACGCAAAGATGGAGGATCGCGCGTGGACCCTCCACAACAGTCGGGAACACCGGCAACCACCGATTCAAGTGATTATTTGGAAACCTCCCTAACGTTTCAAGCTCAGCCCGCGCACTCCGGCGGCTCCGCAAGGGCAATACGGGAAAGGAGCACAGTATGGACTGCGTAAATCACCCCGGTACCACCGCAACGGCTTATTGCCAGACATGTGGCAAGCCCATTTGCGCTGGCTGCGTCCGCAACACAGCTGCAGGCCAGATCCTCTGCGAGCCCTGCCTGGCGTCATGGCAGGCGTTTCAACAACCATTTGTGGTCCCATCCACGGGGCCGAACCCCTCAGCGGCGGCAGTGCTGGGACTGATACCCGGCGTCGGCGCCATGTACAACGGACAGTTCTTCAAGGGGCTGATCCACGTTGTCATCTTTGCCGTGCTGATAAGCATCACGGAGTACCACGGAATCTTCGGCATCTTCATCGGCGCCTGGTGTCTTTACCAGTCCTTTGAGGCCTTCCATACCGCCAAGGCTTTGCGCGAAGGCCAGCCTCCGCCCGATCCCCTGGGGCTCAACGAAGTGGGCAACTGGCTGAACCTGGGCTCACGGCCGCATGCCCCTTCGGGCGCGCCTCAAGCTCCGCCGAATCCAGGCCCCTATGCACCCGGCCCTGCAACTCCGGCAGCGGCTGGCCCCGTTGCCGGCGGCTATCAGGCTGCCTATCCAGGGACGTATGAGCAGGGCGCCTATCAAGCGCCGTATACGCCTCCCCCGGGCTTTACACCGGATCCTACCGAGTACTGGCGTCCGCTTTTCTGGAGGCGCAAGGAGCCGATTGGCGCGGTGATCCTGATCGGCCTAGGACTGATTTTCCTGCTGGACCGTCTCGACATCTTCAGCGGTCGACTGCTTGAGTTTGCCTGGCCAGTGCTGCTTATCGGGGTCGGCGCATGGATGATCGTTCGTCGTGTCGGAGATACGAAAGGAGGTTCCAAGTGAACCGCTATATTATGATTCGCCGCCTTCGCGGGCCTGCTTATCTTCTTCTGATCGGTGTGATTGCGCTGTTGCACGAAGGCCGCCTTATCGATCACTTCTGGAGCCTTTTCTGGCCACTGGCGCTGATTCTGGCTGGGGTGATCATGCTGGCTGAACGTGCGGCATTAGCTGCGGAAGGCGGCTATCCGCAAGTGCCCTACGCCGGCGGCCCATATCCGGGCGCTGTCGATCCTGGCGCGGCGCCGGGTACCGCATCGTATGCAGAGCAGTCGACGTCCATCGTCCCCGCGGTTTCACACGATTTTGACAAGGATCCGAATGGAGGACAGTCATGAGCAGCGTACCTCCCAACATGCCACCGGGCGGCGCACAGCCACCCTATCCTCCGTACGATCCAAAGACGCAGTATCGCGTGTATCGCGAGCAGCAAAAGGCCGCATGGAGGGCCCAGCGCGAAGCCTGGAAAGCACAGCGTTACGCCTGGAAGGCAGGCTACGTCGGGGCCTATGGACCGCGCGTTCCTTCTATCGTCGGCCCCGTGATCCTGGTCGGCGTCGGCATTATTGCCTTGCTGGTTGTCACCGGTCATATTTCCGGCGACAGTTTCTGGGCCTGGTATGGTCGCTGGTGGCCTCTTCTGTTGATCGGCGCAGGATTCGGCCTCATTGGCGAGTGGGCGCTGGACATGCGGCGCAACACACCGGTTCGCCGCAGCGGCAATTTTGTGGGCCTCCTCATCCTGCTTGCCATTCTTGGATTTGGCGCGTCAGGGTGGCATCATATGCGGCCCTGGTTCAACCATATGGGCAATGACGACGGGATGAATGACGACTTCTTCAACGCCTTTGGCCTGCCGCAGCACGACATGGACGAACAGGTGCTGAACTCGCAGATTCCGGCAAACTCCGCGGTGCAAATTGAGAATCCGCGCGGTGACGTCAGCATTGTTTCAGGGGACGGACCCAACATCGAGGTGCGTGCCCACGCGGTGGCTTTTGCCAGCACAGACAGCGAGGCGAACAAGATTTTTGCCGCCGAGGCTGATCACGTCACGGTCAACGGCAACTCGGTGACCGTCAAGTCTGACGGCAACGACAACGGACGCCTCAACGTTACTGTGACTGTTCCCAAGTCTGCCCGGGTAACCATCAATGCCGGCAGGGGAGATGTAACCGCATCCGGGCTTGGAGCGGGCATCAGCGTCACCGCACCGCATGGCGACGTGCACTTGAGCGCGATTGCAGGCTCGGTGGAGATGCACTTCTCCGGCGGCAAGCACGACTTCTCAGCCCACCAGGTGGACGGCGACTTGATCACCGACGGTGACTGCAACGACCTGACCCTGTCAGAGATCAAGGGAAAGGTTGTGCAGAACGGCGAGATCCTGGGCGACGTGCATATTGAGAACATCGGCGGACCGGTGCATCTTCACACCTCGGTCACCGATCTGCAAGTGGCCTCGCTTCCCGGCGATCTGACCCTCAACTCCGACGATCTTCGGGTTGCCGAAGCCAAGGGACCGGTGCATGTGACCACGCACTCTAAGGATGTGGACCTGAACCAGATCTACGGCGACAGCTCTGTTGACGATCGCGACGGCACCATCTCAGTGGAGCCGGCCGGCGCCTACGGGGTTGACGCGAAGAACGGCAAGGGAGACATCGAAGTGACATTGCCGCCCAATGCGTCTGCGACGGTTGATGGCCACGCGCGCAACGGGGATATCGTTACCGAATATGCTCTCTCAGTCAGTGGAGAAGAGAACAAGTCCGTCAACGGCAAGATCGGTTCCGGCGCTTCGAAGGTGGTTTTGAATGCCGACAACGGCGACGTGCGCATCAAGAAAGGCGCTGCCTTCCCTGCCACGCCACCGGCACCATCTGTTGATGCCGTGGCGCCCAAGGTCCCGCCGGCCCCGAGCGCGCCTCACTTGAAGCCGCCCAAGGCGGCTCCCTCCACCCAACCAGTCACGCAGTAGGAACTCCAGCAGCTCTCAAGAACAAACAGGCGCAAGAGGCAATCACCTCCTGCGCCTGTTTCTGTTTTAGCTTTGGCGACAAATATTCGCATGACTCCGTGCGTCGCTGACAGCTACACGGCAACCCGGCGGACGCGCGCCCCGATCCGCGTAAAGACTTCCCAGGGAATGGTGCCTGTGGCTACGGCATGATCGTACGCGGTGATGATCTCGCGACCCTGCGTTCCCAGGATCACCACTTCATCCCCCGGCGCGACACCGGGAATCTCGGTCACGTCAATCACCGCCTGGTCCATGCTGACACGGCCCACCAGCGGCGCTCGCTCTCCGTGCACCAGCAGGCTGAAGTGGTTGCCGAGCTTGCGGTCGAGGCCATCCGCGTATCCGGCGGCAATCTGCGCCAACCGCATGGGCTCCGTGGCCACGAAGGTGCCGTTGTAACCCACCACTGCACCTGCGGGAACGGTTCGCACGCAAACCACCTGCGTCTTCCAGGTCATCACCGGTTGCAAAGCCGCGTTGGCCGCACCAACGCCCTCAGGCCGATTTTCCGGATTGAAGTCGGGATCGAACCTGGGCGCAACGCCGTAGAGCGCTAGCCCTGGTCTGAGCATGGCCTTCATTCCATAGCGCTGAGCCATCGCAGAAATCTTGGCCGCTTCGCCGGCCAGCAGCGCGGCGGAATTGCCAACATTGAGCCAAACCGGCTTGAACCCCGTTGCGGCCACTTGGCCAAGCGCAACTTCCAACTCAGCAAGCTGTGCTTCGGTGACCACGCCGTCCGCCTCGTCCGCGGCAAACAGGTGGGTCATCACTCCCTCAAGTCTTAGTGGCATTTCAGGTCCAAACCGGGCCAGCAGCGCGCCAAGCCCCTCTACACCCACACCTTGCCTGCTCATTCCGGTGTCGATTTCGATGTGGACAGGCAATCCACCGGGTGGAAGCGCAGCTAGATGCGCAGCGTATTCAAGTTCGTCCATCTGCCAGGGCTCCCAGGTCAGCGCAGTCAGGCCATGCTCGACCACCGCCGGGCCCTGGCCGGCAAAGACGCCGCCAATCACCAGAATGCGCGCCTGGGGACAAAGCACTCGCGCTGCAACTCCCTCTTCCACACTGTTGACGCCCAGCCAGCGAGCGCCCGCGCGCACCACCGCTGGAGCGCAGGCGGCGAGAGAATGCCCGTATGCATTCGCCTTGACAATGGCCAGCAGCTCTGCCTGACCAGCGGCAAGGCTCACCAGAAATTGATAGTTCTCTTCAAGGGATCGGGTGCGAACCTCAATCCAGCAAGGACGCTGTGGCATGGGGTTTTCCAAGCATCAGTCTATCGCGGGGCCGCGACCATCGCTAACCCAGCAGCGCAAATGCCACTACTGTGTCACCCTTGACCGCAAGCTGGTCGACCAACTCTGCTTCCAGTTGATGGGGCAAGGCCATCTCGCATGCGGCCACCTCGCTCTGGCTTGCGCCCTCAAAGCACAGCTCGCAGTGGCCAAGCGCGTCTCCTTCACCCATGCGCACCGGCGGGCCGAAAACGCGGCAAGTCATCGGTCGCCACGCGTACACATCGCACCGGCCCGTCGCTGGATCGAGGGCGGGACACGCTGCCTCATTGGCGAACTCTTCGAACCGCTCCCGCTTTTCGTCTGACTCTCCCAGAAGGCCCGTCTCCACATTGCCGGGAAACTCCGCGCCGTGCTCCGCAATCCATAGCCGGGCTCGCCGCTCAATCTCCGCAGCCAAATCCGGCTGAGTTTTGCTTAGAACTGCCATTCCCTCGCGCAACCGCATTGCGTCCAGCGGGTTGATCGCGAAGGCTCCGTAACAGCATTGCGTGCATCCGACCTTGCAGACCAGCCACTCGCCCGCCCGCCGCGCCGCGTCGGCAAGCGCCGCATCCACAATCTGAACCAATTCGCGATCTGCGTCAGGCAGGCCCATGCCGCCAAGCATAGTCGATGCCGGTAACAAGCCGCCTGTTCCGGGCGGCGCGTCCGGCTTCTCGAAGATTCTGAATCGTGCTATAAGAACAGACACGAGGCCTTGTGATCTACCTGAGTCACAAGCCGGCTGCTCCTCTGGATCGCTGTATCCGTGCGCTGTGGTATGCAAGGCTTCCGCAGACGGAGCGGCGGCTGGAACGCATGTTGCCCACCGGCTGCGTGCAGGTCATCCTCAACCTCGCGCGTGACTTCCTGACCGATTACCCGAACGGTGAACCCGCGCGCCGGACTCCGCCGTCGCTGATCGTCGGCGCACGATCTGTCTATGAGATCGTTGACACCTCCGATATCGCCGACCTCATCGGAATCGTCTTCGAACCGGGTGGATTTGCCCCGTTCGCAGCGGATGCAACCGATCTCTTCAGCAATCACAGCGTGTCGCTCGAAGATGTGTGGGGCGCGCAGGCACGGGGGCTCCGTGATCGGCTCCGCGAGATTCCTTCTCCACAGGCCAGACTCGAGCACCTCGATGGCTTCCTCCGCCTGCGATTCGGAGGTCTGATTCGCCGGAATCGCATGGTGGATTTTGCCCTGGATAGATTCAGGCTCGCCCCTGGCCTGTCCACAGTGAGAGAAGTGGCCAAAGGCACCGGCTGGAGTGAGCGCCGTTTCTCCCAGGTTTTCCGCGAGGAGGTAGGGTTTTCACCGAAGGTCTGGACGCGTATCCAGCGTTTTCAGCGGGCGGTGAGCCAGCTGCATGCAGGAATGGACGTGCCCTGGGCCGAGTTGGCGATGGAGTGCGGTTACTACGACCAATCGCACTTTGCCAATGAGTTTCGTGCATTTTCAGGGATCGACGCTACAACATATTGCACGCTTCGCACCCAGTGGGCGAATCACGTGGTGGCGTGACGTGACCGGAAGATAGAACGCGTGTTTCCGATTTTTCCAAGAAACTGCAGATGGCTTTGAAGCATGATCAGGTGGCAGCAGTTTTTCTGATCAAGGAGGCGATATGTCGAATCCATCTGAGAGCTCCCCATCCACCGTCATGCCCACCCTGCGGTACCGCGACGCCCATGCCGCCATCGATTGGCTTTGCAAGGTGATCGGGTTTGCCCGCCACGCGGTGTATGAGGGCGAAAACGGCACCATCGGCCATGCTGAATTGACGCTTGGAAGCGGCATGATCATGCTCGGCTCACAAAAGGATGACGAGTATGCCAAAGGATTTAAGTCCCCGTCCGAACTAGAGGGCGCGGAAACTCGCAGCGCTTACATCGTGGTGCCCGACGCCGACGCTGTCTATAGCCGCGCTGTGACTGCGGGCGCAAAAATTGCCCGTCCACTTCAGGACACTCCATACGGAAGCCGAGAGTTTTCGCTGAAGGATCCTGAAGGTCATTCCTGGAGTATAGGCACCTACGACCCATGGCAGCCGCACAAATAAGGTCTTCAGTCGGCGTCGACAATCTTGCCGGGATTCATGCGATTCTCCGGGTCGAGCGCGAGCTTGATCATTCGCATCACGTCAAGAGCTTCACCGTGCTCTGCCCTGAGATATTTCTTCTTGCCGTAACCGACTCCGTGTTCGCCGGTGCAGGTGCCGCCCATGGCCAGCGCTCGCCCCACCAGCCTGGCCGCAAAACCGGCGGCTTCCGCGCTTTGTTCCGGCGCCAGCATGCAGAGCACGTGAAAATTGCCGTCTCCCACATGGCCCACGATGGTTGCGGGAAAACTCAACACGTCGAGATCGGCACGGGTGGCAACAATGCACTCCGCCATCCGCGAGATGGGCACACATACGTCGGTGGTCAGCGTTTCAGAACCCGGCAGCAGCGCACGCGACGCGTAATACACATCGTGGCGCGCTTTCCACAGCCGTTCGCATCCCGCCGCTGAGGTCTCCCAGGTGAAGCCCAGGCCTCCATGCTCCATGGCAAGTTGTTCCGCCAACCGCGCGGTCTCCGCGACGCTGGCCTTGCTCATGCCGTGAAACTCGAAGAGCAGCGTTGGCTTCACGGCCAGCTCCAACCTCGAGTAGCGATTGACCGCGTCTACCTGGGCCTCGTCCATGAACTCGACGCGCGCGGGGCTCAGCCCCAGCTGAATGGCCTCAATGACCGCCTGCACGGCGCCTTCCACAGTCGCAAAGGCGCAGATGGCCACGCCGACCGCCTCAGGCAGCGGGTGCAGACGCAGCGTCAACTCAGTAATCACGCCAAGCGTCCCCTCAGCGCCCACAAACAGACGGGTGAGGTCGTACCCGGCACTCGACTTGCGCGCCCGCGTTCCAGTGCGGATCACGCGCCCGTCGGCCAGCACCACTGTC
Source organism: uncultured Occallatibacter sp. (assembly GCA_964614635.1). Classification (GTDB taxonomy): domain Bacteria; phylum Acidobacteriota; class Terriglobia; order Terriglobales; family Acidobacteriaceae; genus Telmatobacter. The sequence continues at coordinate 10,864 of CAZTLV010000073.1, read as the reverse complement.
AACCCCAGCACATTTTCCCGCATGGTTCCGTAGCGAACTGCCATAGTACCTGAGGCACGCGTTGAAGCCATACCGCCCATGGTTGCGTCTGCGCCAGGATCGACGGAGAACGAGAGACCTGTGTTGTCAAGCACTTTGGCCAGTTGCAGCCGGGAGACGCCCGCCTCAACCGTTGCATCCATGTCTTCCACGCTGACCCGCAGCACGCGATTCATCTGCCGCATATCCACGCTGATGCCGCCACGAAGCGCGTGAACATGACCTTCAAGCGAGGTGCCCGCTCCAAACGGGACAACCGGCAACCCATGCCGCGCACTCACCTGCATCATCTGACTTACTTCTTCAGTGCTGTGCGCGAAGCAGACCAGGTCGGGCAGCGCGGGCGGGTGGGTGCTCTCGCCATGGCTGTGGTGGTGGCGGGCGGCCTCGCTGGCTGTGGCCCGGTCACCAAGAATGGCGCGCAACTCCTCAAGCGCCCGTCCAATTGCTGATTGGTTCACAGCGGCGGTTTTAGTCTCCGTTCCCATCAGCCTGCCCACCCTTGTTGAAAATCATAACTGGAACCGAGCCTGTGCCCGTGTCGCGGGCTGTGGGGTATAGTCATTTCGTGGTTCCCGGAGGTTCCGTTGAGGTTGATTCGAATCACTTTTCCCGTTTTGACGCTGTTGCTCGCCTTCCCTGCCGTCTTCTCTCAACAGGGCCGACTGCTTGTTACCCAAAAGGGAGACACCAGCCTGGGCATCATCGATCCAGTCGCCGGAAAGGTGATCGCTTCGGTCAACGAGGGCGGCATCACCGGCCATGAGGTGATCGCGTCTCCTGATGGCCGCCTTGCCTACGTGCCCATCTACGGAAACTCTGGCGTCGGCAGGCCTGGAACAGACGGCCAGAACATTGTGGTCATCGACATTGCCTCACAGAAGGTCGTCGGCAACCTCGACTTCGGTCACGGCGTGCGGCCGCACATGCCCTCCTTTGGACCCAAAGATGGATTGCTTTACGTGTCCACTGAGCTCGATCAGTCGATCTCCGTCATCGATCCAAAAACGCTGAAGGTTGTTGGCGCCATCCCCACAGGTCAGCCGCAGAGCCACATGTTCGTGCTCTCCCACGATGGCCGCCGCGCCTATACCGCCAACGTCGGCCCGGGCACCGTCTCCGTGCTCGACGTCCCCGCCCGCAAGACCCTCGCCATCGTTCCCATCTCCGGCGATACGCAGCGCATTTCCATCTCCAACGACGACCGCTGGGTCTTTACCGCCGACCAGACCAAGCCGCAGCTGGCGGTGATTGACACGGCAACCAACAAGGTCAAGAGCTGGGTTCCGCTGGATGGCTTTGGCTACGGAAGTTTTCCCACACCCGACGGGCGCTGGTTGCTGATTGCTATCCCTGGCAAAGACAAAGTGGACGTGATCGACCTCAAGACCATGCAGCCTGCACCATCAATCGCGGTCTGCGCCAATCCGCAGGAGACACTTGTGCGGCCGGATGGCAATACGGCCTACGTGTCCTGTGCCGGGAGCAGCCAGGTAGCGGAGATCGACTTGGCAACATGGAAGGTGACGCGGCTGATCGCCACTGGTAAATCGACCGACGGGCTTGCCTGGGCCGAGATGCGGTAATGCGGCGGCTAAACGAGGCGATCCGGCGCGACGGATGCACAGGAAGTTTTCTCATGCGTCCGATCGCACCCGTTGCTCTTCTGCTTTTGTCCCTCGCAGTTTGCAACATGCATGCCCAATCCGCTCCACCGCGGCTCATCGCGCCGGGAGTCTGGTTTCTGCTCGGCGATGCTTCAAAGGGCTATAGCAACACGGCGGTAATCGAGATGCAGGACTATCTCATCGTCGTCGACGCCAACTATCCGGCGCGCGCGCGGGAGCTCATGGTCGAGCTGAAGAAGCTCTCTCGAAAACCGGTTCGTTATGTCTTCGATACTCACGCTCACGGCGATCACTCCTACGGCAACTCGCTGTGGACCGCGTCGGGCGCAACCACACTTGCCTATTACAAAGTCTTCGAGGAGATGGATCGCTACGAACCTGCGCGCTGGCAGGCAGCCGAAGCGAAGCGAGAGGACGTGCGCGATCTGCACCAGGACAATGTGCAGAGACCATTGAAGACATTTCGAGGCAACAGGTTTGTATTGAAGGACTCAACCCGCGAAGTGGATTTTCTCTACCTCGGCTGGGGGCACACGCAGGGCGATGGATACCTCTGGCTGCCGAGGGAGAGGGTCCTGTGCACCGGAGATGCCGCCGTCAACGGACCGCGCAACAAGTTATGGGATGCAAACATTGCCAACTGGCCGCGCGTCCTGTCGAAGGCAATCGGGCTTCAGCCGCTGTTGGTTCTGCCCGGTCACGGCGATGCGGGTGGCGCGGAGATACTGACCGGCCAGCGCCAGTTTCTTCTCGACCTTTACAGCAGCGTCAAAGAGCAGGTGAGCGAGGGCAAGAGTCTGAAAGATGTGTGGATTCAGCTCCCCGCGACCGACCAGAACTGGATCCCGAAAGATCTCAGCTTCGATATCGAGGCAACGTATACAGAGATTACGCACCACGAGCCGGCGGGTGCGGTGCCGCACATCTGGAAATAATGAAAGGCTGCGGATCGGCTGCGACAGGCTCCGTTGAGGCCTTATGGCTTGAACGTTAATTTTCGCGGAACTCCGCGCAGGCGAAGAGAAACCCCTTTACATCGGCACCGCTCGCAGATAGGATTCGACGTAACTTAAGACTGCAGCCAACCCTGTTCCCCGCTCGGAAAGCGGCAATGCATTCTGAGTTGATGTTTGGCCCCTTCCCCATGTTGAGGGTCAAATCCTGTTGTTGGAGATTCACCGCAAACTACCTCTGAGAAACCCCGGCGCAAAATCCGGGTGGAGGCATCCCTTGGTACGTTCAGGACTCGCCGCGATCTCCTTCATGATCGCCATGCCAGCCGGCATGCTGTCTGCTCAAGCCACAGAACAACCGAAGGTCGACTTTGGACGGGATGTGTTGCCGATCTTCCGCCAGCAATGCGGAGATTGTCATGGTCCCGCAAAACAACGCGCCGGCATGCGGCTGGATCGCAGAAGCTCAGCAATGAAGGCGTTCACCCGGCGAATCGTACCCGGCAGCAGCGCCAACAGCTTTCTCTATTATCGGATCGCCGGCGACTCGTTCGGGCCGCAAATGCCTCCCACCGGCGCGCTCCGTCCGGAACAGATAGCCACCATCAAGACCTGGATCGATCAAGGCGCCGACTGGCCAGACGCTCTGGCCAACGAAGCCGATCTGCCTCCCATCAACCCCAAGGCCGTGGAGATGGTTGAAGCGCTTCGTACCAATAATTTGCCGGTCTTTCTTAAATCCGCAGCTGCCGATCCGGCGCTGCTGAACGCGCGCGGGCCGGAAGGTTCCACGCCCTTTATGTACGCCGTGCTGTACGCGGATGCGCCAGCGCTGGAGCGGCTGCTGAAGATGGGAGCCGACCCAAACAAGCGCAACGACGCCAACGCGACCGCCTTGATGTGGGCGGCGACGAACCTTGAGAAGACCCGCCTGCTGGTGGAACACGGCGCGGACGTGAATGCAAAGTCAGACGATTTGCGCACCCCGGTGATGATTGCCGCCCGACGCATCGGCGCATCGCCGATTGTGAAACTCCTTCTGGAACATGGAGCCAACACAAATCCGAACTTCCGCCCCGAGGCTGAATCTTCGCCGTTGATTGAGGCACTCACTGCCGGTGACGGCGAGAGCGCCGCATTGCTTGTTGATCATGGAGCGGACGTGCAAATGGCCGGGGAGACGGGACTCACCATGGCCATCACCTCCGGGTGCGCCGGTTGCACTGAACTGATCGCCAAAAAGATCACGGAAAAACGCGTCTTCACCGGATCACTTCAGGACACCGCACCCTACGCCGACATCGATTCCGTGCGCATGCTGCTGGACCGCGGTGCCGACGCCAATGCCTATGACTTTCTTGGCCGGACACCGCTGATGTATGCGGCAGTTTCCGATACTCTCCCGCTTGACGTGGTGCAACTGCTGATCCAGCACGGGGCAGACGTGAATGCCAAAGATCGTCATGCAAAAGGAGGGGACGAAGGCTGGACGGTGCTGGACATCGCCAAACACAACGGAGACACGCCGATTGTGAAGCTGCTTGAGAAGTCCGGTGCAAAGTCAGGAGACATCATCCCGGAGGCTCCTCATTACAAGCACAGCAATGGGCTGCAGCGCGCAATCCAGGACAGCCTTCCTCAGTTGCAGCGCGCGGACGCCAGCTTTGTCAGCCATTCCGGCTGCGTGTCCTGCCACAACAACAGCCTCACCGCCATGACCGTGGGGCTGGCGCGCAAGCGCGGATTCCACATTGATGAAAAGAGCGACGCCGCACAGGTAAAGGTGAATGGAGAGATGCTGGCAAAGCTGCGCGACCGCCTGCACCAGGGATTCATACTTCCGGTCGGAGACAACTTCACTGAAGACATTCTGGCTTACCAGTTGATGGGGCTTCACGCTGAAAACTTCAAGCCCAACATCGATACCGACACAGCCGCCTTGTACATCCTGTCGCGCCAGCATCCGAACGGCGAGTGGCCCGCTCCTCATGCGGATACCCGTCCACCGATTTGCCTGAACTTTGTGGGTCAGACGGCGATCTCAATGCACGCGCTGCAACTGTACATGCCCAAGGCAGGAGCCGATGCATATCGCAAGTCGATTGCACTGGCCGCGAAGTGGCTTGCGAACGCGCAATCGTCGAACAATGAGGACCGGACCTGGAGACTGGCTGGGCTCGCCTGGGCTGGCACCAATCCGGCAGCAACACGCAAGGCCATGAAGGAACTGCTGGATGCACAGCGGCCCGATGGAGGGTGGTCCGATTTGCCGACCATGGAGAGCTCGGCCTACGCCACCGGAAAGAGTTTGGTGGCGCTGAACATCGCGGGGCTTTCGACGTCTGCGCCGGCTTACCAGCGCGGTGTGAAACTGCTGCTCAAGACGCAGCAGGAAGATGGTTCATGGTTCGTGCGCACCCGGGCTCTTGCATTTCAGCCATGGTTTGATGCGGGATTCCCGCATGGCCACGATCAATGGGTTTCAGCTGCAGGCACAAACTGGGCAACCATGGCGCTGGCACTTGCGGTACCGGCGACGCACACCAATGCTGCATCGCTGCCGGCAAAGACGCAGCCCAGTCTGTCGCGGAGCTCAACGCAGACCAAGGACAACAAACGCCTCGCGGCGCTGATGACGCAGCACGCGCCGACGGGGCAGTAGGTCCAAACTTAGGACGGTTCTTGGAAGATCCATTCTTCAGGCTTCAGCATTGGCTGAGGCCTGAAGAGCGCCGTGGCAGCGAATCAACAAATCTCCCGGTCCCAGCCTTCGAGCGCTTTCTTGAAGGCGCTCATGAACTTGCCGGAGTCCGCGCCGTCGATGGTGCGGTGGTCGAAGCCAAGACAGAAATGCTGCATGGAGCGAATGGCAATTGAGTCGTTGCCCTCAGCGTCAGTAAGCACCACTGCTTCCTTCTTCAGCCCGCCAATGGCCAGAATCGCCGACTCCGGCTGGTTGATGATCGGGGTACCGAACTCGCCACCGAAGACACCTGAGTTGGTCAGTGTGAACGTTCCGCCCATCACTTCTTCAGGAACCAGCTTCTTGCCGCGCGCGCGCAGGGCAAGGTCATTCATGGTCTTGGCGATCTCGGCAAAGCTGCGCTTTTCAGCCTGCTTGATCACCGGCACAATCAGTCCCCACTCCAACGCAACGGCGATGCCAAGGTTGATGCTTGGATGGTAGTGAATGGAGCCGTCTTCAAGAGTGGCGTTCACGATGGGAAACTTGCGCAAGGCTTCCACAGCCGCCACGGCGATGAACGGCATGAACGTGAGCTTGACGCCATTCTGGTGCTCGAAACGGCTCTTCTCACGGGCCCGAATGCGAGCCACCCGTGTCATGTCCACCTTGTACACGGTGTAGACATGCGGGCTCGTAGCCACGCTCTCAACCATCCGCTGGGCAATAATGGCGCGCATCTTGGTAAGCGGCACCACCTGGCCGGCGAGTGATGGAGCGGGCGGCGCCGATGAAGTTGCAGCCGGCTTGGCGGCGGAAACGCTTCCCGGGCCATGCTCGCTTAGATGGCGCAGAACATCTTCTTTGGTGATGCGTCCTTCTGAGCCGGTGCCGGGAATCTGGCCCAGGTCGAGTTGATTGTCCTCGGCAATGCGCCTTACCAATGGCGACGAGCGAATGCGCTCGCCAGGGACCTGCGGTGCGGCCGCCTGCGCCTTCGGCGCGGGAGTTGGTAGCTGTTCCGTTGCCTGTGCCAGAGGAGTTGCGCCGATAGCACTTGCGGAAGAACCACCGATCACGGCAACCACCGTATTGATTTCGACCGTCGCGCCTTCACCCACCTTGATCTCTGTCAGGACGCCGGCGGCGGGCGAAGGAATCTCCGCGTCCACCTTGTCGGTGGAAATTTCAAAAAGCGGCTCGTCCTTCTGTACCACGTCGCCGGCTTTCTTGAGCCACTTGGTGATGGTGCCTTCGAAGATGGACTCGCCCATTTGCGGCATCACTACGTCGGTTCCGCCGGAAACCTGCGCAGACGCAGACGCGGGCAAACTGACGCCTGATCCCTGTCCTCTGTTCTCAGTCGCCTGTTCGGTCACGACGGCGACCACGGTATTGATTTCGACGGTGGCGCCCTCACCCACCTTGATCTCGCTGAGCACGCCGGCCACGGGCGAAGGGATCTCCGCATCCACCTTGTCGGTGGAGATCTCAAACAACGGCTCGTCTTTTTGCACGAGGTCGCCGGCCTTCTTGAACCACTTGGTGATGGTGCCCTCGAAGATCGATTCGCCCATCTGGGGCATGATCACGTCGGTTGGCATGAATCCCTCTCTCTGCCATTGAGTGCTTCAACTGCGCACCCGCTTCCTGCCGGATTATAAATCGCTGGGTGCCCTACCTTTGCGGGCCTTTTGGAGCAATCGCGGGAATCGCTGCATGCTCACGCCTGAATGGGGTGGTCCTGTTTGTGTTTGAGCCGTTCAACCTCGGTGGGAACCTGCAAAGGCGTATCTTCTGCCGGAAACTCAGGTGCCGGAAACTCGGGAGCGCCGATTGCGGGTCGAACCTGGGCACGAAATGCCGCCAGGCTTTCAACAGCCAGCACCTGCTGATCGAAGACCAAACCAAATTCGCGCGCTGCCTGGTGGGCGACTGCCTCAAGCGTGGGCACATTCTTCGGCTCGGACAATTCCCGCTCCAGGCTCGTCACAGGGTGGTCCGGGATGCCGCAGGGAACGATCAGGTCAAAGTCGCGCAGATCGGTGGTCACGTTGAAGGCGAAACCGTGAGAGGTGATGCCGCGCGCAACATGAATCCCGATGGCCCCGATTTTTCGTTCCGGGCCGGCAGAAACCTTCGAGCCCCTGGCTGCGTTGCCGTTTTCGGAGTCCGCATTTGAATCCGCACTTTCGCCGTCCGCGAAGGACCCGCACCAGACACCGGTCAACCCTGCCAACCTGCCCGCACGAACGCCGAACCCGCAGCAGAGCCGGATCAGGGCCTCTTCCATCAGGCGCACAAAGTCCACCGGCCCCATGCGGCCCCCATTCGTGTTGCACAGGCTGCGCAGATCGAAGATCGGATAGCCCACCAACTGCCCCGGGCCGTGATAGGTTACATCGCCGCCGCGATTGATCTCATGTACGGTGACCCCGCGGCGCGCGAGCAGTTCTTCTGAGGCCAGCACGTTGGTGCGGTCCGCATTCCGCCCCAGTGTCAGCACCGGCGGATGCTCCAGCAGCAGCAGCACATTTTCGACACGGCCCTGCAAGCGCCATTCGGCGATTTCGGCTTGCAGGCGCAGGCCTTCGTCGTAGCCCACCCGTCCGAAATAGAGGTACTGGATCATCGTTACCTTGATTGTAGCCATGTGGAAGGGCCCGATTTGATACAGTGTTTCTACACGGAGCGCCGCTGAACGTTATTGCCTAATTCGTCCTCTCACACACTGCCTTGGCGCCAAAGGCTGCCTGAGGTGTGTCTCTTCCCATCACCAAAGAGAGGATTCTTCCGTGAGTTTTGAACCTGTAAATCCCGCACCTTTCCAGCTTGAAAAACTCGGCTGGTCCAAGTTTTTTCAAAACCAGATCACAACCGGCACACCCGGGCGCGTTGCCTCGGCAAATCATGGCCGCTTTCTGGTGTGGACGGAAACCGGCGAAACGGATGCAAGCGTAAGCGGTTCCCTGCGCAGGAATTCAACCCTGTGGCCCGCAGTGGGCGACTGGGTGGTTCTGCGCGACGATGGCGAGGTGATAGCCACCGTGCTCACCCGCAAAACCAAGCTCTCGCGCAAGCAACCGGAACGTGAAATCCGCGAGCAGGTGCTGGCCGCGAACATCGATGTGCTCTTCATCGTCAGCGGACTCGATCGCGACTATAACCCGCGCCGCATCGAGCGCTTTCTCGTCCTGGCCACCGAGAGCGGGGCGCGCCCCGTGGTCCTGCTCAACAAGACTGACCTGGCACCCGAGCTTGGCCTCGACCTTGCCGAGATCGTGACCGCTACGCAGCGATTGAGCCCGGGCATTACGGTGCTTCCCATCAGCGCGCTCTCCGATCACGGTCTGGACGTGTTGCCCGCTCTGCTTGGCGCCGGAGAAACCGCCGCCCTGATTGGCTCCTCGGGCGTAGGCAAATCGACCATCCTCAACCGGCTTCTCGGCGACGAACGGCAGCGCACCAACGCCGTCCGCGCCAGCGACAACCGAGGCCGCCACACCACCACCAGCCGCCAGTTGTTTGTGATGCCCGGCGGCTGGCTGCTGATGGACTTGCCCGGTCTGCGCGAAGTTCAGCTCTGGGCAACGACGGAAAAGCTCGAAGACAGCTTCGACGACATCCAGCAACTGGCTCAGACCTGCCGCTTCCGCGACTGCACACACACCGCCGAGCCCGGTTGTGCCGTCACCGCCGCCGCGCTTGACCCCGCCCGCCTGGCCAACTACCTGAAGATGCAAAAGGAGCTGGCTTTTCTCGACCGCAAGACCGATCCCCGGCTGGCCAAAGAGACCAAGGCCAAGTGGAAGGCGATCGAGAAGTCCGTCCGCCATCACCCCAAGCGCTGACGGCTGCTCAATTTGCAATCAGCGGCTCACCTTCAGCACCCAGGCGGGTTGACGCATCAAGGCATCGCCGGGATCGGGCAGTTCCATCGCCACCCCGCCCCCGACCGCTTTGAACTTCACCGTTGCTGTCGACCCCAGTAGCGTCACAGCCTTGACGCCGGTGACATCTTTCAGCACAAAACTGTGCCCAGGCCAGCGCGGGAGAATCACGAACAGGTCGTCGCCCCTGGCGGTGACGAATGCGTCGATGGCTGCCCTCCCCGGTTCCGGGCTCTCAGTAAGTTTTGCCACGTCGTACGCGGTTTGGAACTCGCTGTTGTACTCCACTTTGGGGATTTCGCCGGCGCTCCATTGCCGCGAGACCTTCCATTGCCGGGTTCCGTAGATTGCCTCACCGTTCACCTTGAGCCACGCACCGATCTCATGAAGACGGTCCTGCATTACGACGGGAATCGTGCCGTCCGCCGACGGCCCAATGTCCAGCAGCAAGTTTCCGCCGCGACTCACAATGTCGGCCAGCATGATCACCAATTCACGTCCCGTGTGGTAATCCTCAAGCCGCTCGGCGCGGTTGTAGCCGTAACTGAAGCCCATGCCGCGGCTTTCTTCCCAGGGATGATCGAGGCCGCTCATTCCCGGCGTGTATTCCGTGGTCCAGTAGCCACCGTGCTTGTGCCGCGTGTCGCTGCCCCAGCGGTCATTGATCACCACTTCATCTTTCACTGGAGATTCGTTGAACAGCCAGGCCAGCAGCTCGGGGCTGCGCCATGCGCTCGAAGGCAGCTCCCACTCGCCGTCGCTGAAGATGATAGAAGGCTTGTAGCGGGTGACCAGGTCTTTGAACTGCGGGAACATGTGGTCCTGAATGTAGCGGGGCTTGTCAGTTAGCCAAAGCGGGTTATACCACTCATAGAGCGAGTAGTAGACGCCCATCTTGAGCCCTTTGCGCCGCACCGCATCGCTCAGGTCGCCGAGAAGGTCTCGCTTGGGACCGATTTCGACGGCATTCCACGGACGGCCCCAGGTGGCCGAGGCTTCTTTGCTGGGCCACAACGCGAAGCCCTCATGATGCTTCGACGTGAGCACCACATACTTTGCGCCTGAGCCAGCCAGGATTCCAGCCCATTGATCCGGATCGAACAACTGGGCGCGAAACTGCGGTGCGAAGTTCCGGTAGGCGTAATCCGCGCCGTACATCTGCTGGTGGTAGGTCCAGGTTCCTGTCTCCACGCCGTTGGCTTTCGGGTTGTCGCGGCCCTCGGTCATCTGGTGCCAGTACCACTCGGCGTAAGCGAGCTTGCCGGGGATCACCGGGGCATAAGCGGGCACCGAATACACACCCCAGTGGATGAAGATGCCGAACTTGGCGTCGCTGAACCAGGCTGGCGTTTGGCGCTTGTCCACCGAATCCCAGGTGGGCTGATACGTTTGTGTGGGCCGATTGGTCTGTGCGGAAAGATAGGTCTGTGCGCTCCCGGGCGCAAGAACAAGAAGCAACAGAAGTAGCCGCTTCATTCGGGTCTCCTTCAGTCGAACAGAAATCATCGCACAGTGAGGCTAGGGCTGTTTCTGCACGCTCGATCGCCATTCGCGGTAAACTCAATGCTGGCAGGAGGACCGGGCGGTCGCTGCCGGTGGTCCGCCTCGGCGGATCCATCGGGGGAGGAAAGTCCGAACTCCGCAGGGCAGTGTGCCGGATAACGTCCGGGA
>CAZTLV010000072.1:0-19620 GCA_964614635.1 uncultured Occallatibacter sp. | reverse complement strand
CTTTGACAGCAGAGCAATTGGAAGCATCGCGCGCCGAAAGGATGCGTCAGAACGGACACGGGGCACTCACACTGGACGACGCCCGTGTGTGGATTGAGGAGACGGGGCTTTGTCTCTTCCTGCCCAGACGGCAGTTTTCATCGTCGATAGCGCCATCGTTTGTAGAAGCTGTAGCCGGTCATCAGAACTCGACTCCCGATCCCAAGCACATTGCATTAGCTGAAGAATTGCTGGTCCGCCTGGAGACAGACGGCGTAGCAGTGCGGCTGAACTTGCTGGGACAGCCTGGGGAACAACCGGATTTTGTTGTGGCGGCCTGGGTTTTGCCCTACGTGTATGCCCTGAGGGGTGATCGTGACTGGCGCCGCTGCCCGCAGTTGACCGGGTCGCGCCAGGTTTCACAGCTCGCCGTGCAAGCCTACAAACATTTGGAGACCGGGGACACGACATTGTCGGCCTTGACCCGTGCCCTGGGAAGCGGAGTGACCGAAGGCGCCGTTCTGCGCGCCATTACGGAGCTCTGGCAGCAACTTCGCATCATTCCTGTTGTCTCCGCTCCGGGCAAGCCTGCTCAATGGCAGTTGCTGCGTACGCGCTTCCAGAAAGCGATTGCTGAAGGTGCTTCAACCTCACAGGTGACGGCGATTTCAGTGCTTGCTTCGATCTACCTGCAAGCCGTGATCGCGGCCGGCATGGAAGAGGTTGAGCTCTTCCTTGCGCCTCTAACCGCGCGCAGTAAGGTCCGTGAAGTACTTCGCGGGCTGGTGGCCACCCGCCAGGTGCACACCATTTCGATGGGGCACTCGCCGCAGTTCTACGTCGCCGGGACGTTGCCGGAATTCGCCGTGCCTTCCAGCATTTACACCAGCTATTCCAGCTCGTCGATGCCTGCATCGTCTTACTTCCAGCACGCGCGGGAGGTCGAGGAAGAAGCGCCTAGACTGGAGCTGCCAAAGATTGCGGCAGCAGCCGCACCAACCGTCCCGATGGCCCCAGCGGCCGCTGCTCCACCCGTTGTGTCTAAAGAGCGGATTTCATCAGAGGCGCACCTGCCTCAGACCCCGGTCGTGCACAAGGCTACCTCCAACGGGAAGCCCGCGGCAGCCCGGCCGCATTTCAGCCGTCCCGCAACTCACTCGCGAGATCGCAAACCGGCACAATCGGCTTCAAGCAGCCGCACCGCACGTCGCCCAGCTTCTGAGGCACGCCCATCGGCGGCGCGGCCTGCGGGAAAGCGGACAATCGCCGGCTCCCGCCCGGGCGCAGGCGCGCGCTGGAGCGCGAACGGATCGAAGAGCGCGAACGGCAAGCAAAACGGCCTTCGGGCAAGTAATGGCTCCAGCAATGGAGCCCATTCGAACGGAAACGGCAAGCACGCGAGCAACAGCGCATCGAGTTCCAGAACTGCGAAATCCGCTGCTCCAGTGTGGGCCAAGCGCAATGGGCATGCCAATGGCGCCAAGAGCACGGCCAAACCGAAATCGGCTACGCGGAGCGTGGGTTCCACTCGTCAGGATGCGCGTCCCGATGCGCGCCAGGCACGCAACAGCCGCAAGCCGGCGTTGACGGCAGGGGCAAAGGCGGGCAATAGCAAGCGCTACGGCTTTACCGCGCGGCCCAAGGCCAAGTCCAAGGCCAAGCAGGAGACAAAGAAGCGCGCATGAGTGCGGAAGACAGTGCCTTGCACGCTTTAGAGCCTGGCCGAAAAGTCATCGTTGCTATCGACGGCCCTGCAGGAGCGGGAAAGAGCACCATCGCTCGCCACCTGGCCCGGCATTTTGGCCTGCTGAACCTTGAAACAGGTGCGATGTATCGAGCCTTCGCGCTGAAAGCGCTTCGCGCAGGCGTTCCTCTGGATGAAAGCTCCAGCCTGGAACTGCTGGCCGCGGAAACCACCATTCGCCTGGAAGCCAGCAAGATCGACTCCGACAATCCTGAGTCCGGCGCGCCGGAAAACCGCGTCTTCCTCGACGATGAGGATGTGACCGGGCTTATCCGCAACCAGCTTGTGACCGATGCGGCCTCGCGCGTGAGCGTGTATCCAAGGATCCGAGCCTGGATGGTTCGCCTGCAGCAACAACTGGCGGCCGATGGTGGCGTAGTGATGGAAGGGCGCGACATTGGCACGGTGGTTTTTCCCCACGCGGAGGTGAAAATCTTTCTGGATGCTGCTCCGGAAGTGCGAGGAATGCGCCGCTTCGATCAACTGGGGCCAACGCCGCCGGTGCAGGCGGAAGAGGTGATCCGCGACCTGCGTGCCCGCGATTTGCGCGACCGCAACCGCGCCGATTCACCGTTGAAGCCGGCTCCCGACGCGGTTCTTCTGGACTCTACAGAGATGACGCTTAATGAAGCGGTAGAGGCAGCAGAGGGTATCGTCGCGGCAAAACTGAATTTGACCGCTACCCAGGGGTAGAGCCCGGACCCGCCCGCATGCGATAGGCTCATAGATGTATGGAAATCACCTGCACCCGTTGCCATCAGACCGTTCAGGACGAGAACTGCTATTGCCCGAACTGCGGTCTGCCCCGGCTGGTCTACTCGACCGATGGCGCGCAGGGGCTGCCTCAGGCTGAGCGGTGGGACGAGCCAGTGCGGGACGCAGCCACGGTGAACTGGAAAGTTGCCATCCGCGCATCGATCACGCTGGCCATCCCAGCCGGGCTTTTGTGCTCAATGTTCTCGCCACTGAGCATGATTGGTTTTGTCCTGATGGCGGTCGCTGCGGCCTGGACAGTCGCGCTTTATGTGCGCAGCCAGCGGCCGGCGTGGATCACCGTTGGAGCCGGCGCCAGGATTGGGCTGGTGACCGGACTGATGGGAAGCTGGATGTCTGCGGCAACCGCCGGCGTGACTTTGTTTGTGATGCGATTTTTCCAGCACCGGGGCAATTTCTTCGACAGCTTCTGGCTGGATTTTGTGAATCGGCAGTTGACTGAGCAGTGGACAACGATGGGTGTGGATGCACCGACCATCGGATACCTGACTGCAAAATTGCTGTCTCCAGAGGGCAGGGCGGGGTCAATGCTCAGTGCTGTTCTTGTGCTTGCAGCCGGCTTGTTGATCTTTGCGGTTGCCGGGGGTGCTTTGGGGGCGCGGTTGCTTGCCCGCACACGCCGTCCAGAGACCTAAGATGCCGTTCGAGTGCCGCGAATCACGACCACTTCTCCACAACTTGCGCAGGCCGGTGCCCGCTCGTATCATCCTTCGAGAGACAAGGCTTCGACAGACAGGGCATCCAAACACGCAGCGTCCAATCACACGAACCCGGCGATAAGCGCGAAAGAGAGTCCATGAGCGAAAGGGAAGACAAGCCAAGCCTGCGCATCAAGGGCAGGCTGATGTCCGCCTCAGAGGTGGAGCGCACCCTGGTGCGGCTGGCGCACGAGATTGTTGAAAAGAGCAACGGCAGCGAGGACCTGGCCCTGGTGGGGATCAAGCGCCGCGGCGTTCCGCTTGCAGAGCGGCTGGGCAAACTGATCTCAGGGATTGAAAAGCGAACTGTCGATACCGGCATGCTCGACATTCAGTTTTACCGCGACGATCTGTCCACGGCGGGCGTCCGTCCGGTAGTGACGCCTGGAGCAATCGGTTTTGATATTGAAGGCCGCGACGTGGTGCTGTGCGACGATGTGCTCTATACGGGCCGCACCATCCGGGCCGCGCTGGATGCGCTTTTTGACCATGGCAGGCCACGCCGCGTGCAGTTGGCAGTGCTGATTGATCGGGGACATCGGGAACTGCCCATCGAGGCCACTTACGTGGGCAGGCATGTGCCTACCAGCAGTCGCGAGATCATTGAAGTGAAGTTTCGCGAAGTAGACAACGACGAACAAGTGCTGTTGGTCGAGCGGATGGACTAGAAGAGCAGCTTCCAGCCTTTCGCTTTTAGCTCCTAGCTAGAAGCCCGAAGCTAGAGGCTAGAAGCTGAGACACGAATGAACTCTGCAGCAACACCGACCCGCCGCCAGCTTCATCCTCCGCCCGTGCCCGCCTCCCCGTTCCCATATAATCCCGGATCGCTGCTGTCGGCGTCGGATCTGAGCCTGGAGGAAGTGAGCCGCATCCTCAACCGGGCTACGATTCTTGAGAACGCTGATCCGCTCGTGCGGGATCGCATTTTGGCGAAGCGGCGGTTGGCGCTGCTGTTCTACGAATCATCTACGCGAACCAGAACAAGCTTTGAGCTGGCGGCCAAGGGCTTGGGGGCCGATACCACTCTGGTATCAAGCCTTTCATCGAGCATTGAAAAAGGTGAAAGCCTGAAGGATACCGGCTTGACGCTGCGGGCTCTTGGAGCCGAGGCAATCATCCTGCGCCACAACTCCTCAGGCGCTGCGTGGCTGCTTGAAGCGGAAACACGGTTGCCCGTGCTGAATGCCGGCGATGGCATGCACGAGCATCCGACGCAAGCGCTGCTGGATCTGCGCACGATTCTTGCTCATCTACGACCGGGCGTTGAGACCGTGGATAAGGAGACGCTGGCAGGGGTGACGGTCACCCTCGTGGGCGACATTCAGCACAGCCGTGTAGCTCGCTCGAACATGTTGCTGCTGCCGCGAATGGGCGCGCGCGTGTTGCTCTGCGGCCCGAAGGAACTGCTGCCGGAGTTGGCAGAGCAGGTCGGTCCGGGCGTGACAATTGAACGGGATTTCGATGCGGCGCTGCGGCAGTCGCAGGCGGTGATGATGCTGCGTATCCAGGCGGAGCGGCTCGCAGGGCTGCAACTCGACCTGGCCCAGTACAAAGCGGATTATCAGTTGACCGGGCCGCGCCTGGCTGAACATGCGCCAACCGCCCTGGTGATGCATCCAGGCCCGATTATTCGCGGCCTTGAAGTGACATCGGGTGTTGCCGATGGGGTGCAGTCGGTGATTCTGGAACAAGTGAAGAACGGGGTGGCCATTCGCATGGCCGTCGTTGAGCGTGCGTTGACCGCAACTCCTGAGGGAGGGCGGGCATGACGGCAATCCTGATACGCGGCGGGCACCTGATCGATCCTGCGGCGGGCGTCGATGGGTTGAAAGACATTTTTCTCAAGGATGGCCGGGTAGCTGAGATCGGCGGGCCGGGGAAGCTGAAGTCGACAAACGGCGCAGAGGTGCTGGATGCAACCGGGCTGACGGTGGCGCCGGGCCTGATCGACATGCACGTCCACCTGCGTGAACCGGGGCAGGGCTACAAGGAAACCATCGCCACAGGAACGGCAGCAGCAGCGGCAGGCGGCTTTACGGCGGTGGCCGCGATGCCGAATACGATTCCGGTGAACGACTCGCCGGAGACGACACGGTGGATGCTGGCGCCAGAGCGGAATGCGGCGATTCGCGTGTTTCCCATTGCCGCTGCCACGCGCGGCTCAAAGGGCGAGGCCATCAACGATTACGCCGCGTTGAAGTCCGCGGGCGCCGTTGCGGTGACGGATGACGGGCATCCGATTTTGAAAGACAACATCATGCGCGAGACGCTGGCAGCGGCGGCGCGCGTCGGGCTCAGCGTGATTCAGCACGCCGAGGACACGCGGATGACGCAAGGGGCCAGCATGAACGCGGGAGCGATGGCGTTCAAGCTGGGGCTGCGCGGAATGCCCACCGAGGCGGAATCAGGACTTGTGGAACGCGACATTCGCCTGGTGACAGAGTTGCGGGACACGCGCGTTCACTTGCACGTTGCGCATACCTCCACAGCAGCGGCTCTGGCTGCGGTGCGGCAAGCACGGCGGAGCGGGCTGCGCGTGACTTGCGAGGTGGCCCCACATCATTTTCTGCTGACTGAAGAGCATGTGGGCTTGTACAACACGAATGCGAAAATGAATCCGCCGTTGCGATCCGCGGCCGATCGCGACGCCATGATTGAGGCGATTCTCGATGGCGTTGTAGACGCGATTGCGACCGATCACGCGCCTCACGCTGTTCACGAGAAGGAAGTGGAGTTTGAACATGCGCCCAACGGCATTACCGGACTGGAGACAGCGCTGGGACTTTGCATCCGCTGGCTGCACAAGGAGTGGAAGATGCCGCTGGGCCGCGTGCTAAGCCTGTTGAGCGCACAGCCGGCAGCGCTCCTGAACCTGAAAGGGCGAGGCACGCTCACCGTCGGCAGCTTTGCCGATGTGGTGATCTTCGATCCCAAGGCGGAATGGACCCACAACGCGCGCGACACCAAATCCAAGTCTCGCAACACGCCGTTCGATGGCTGGACGATGCAAGGCAAGGTTCGCTGGACGATCAGCGAAGGACGGGTTGCGTACACGCGCGAGGGCTAGGCGAATCGGGGCCATCGCTTTGCAGCACTTTCGAAGGGATCCGAAGTGAAAAAATGGGATCGCGGGCCGCGACTCCCGCAATGTATATTGGTTCGTTGTTAGAACAAGAAGCTGGAGTTTCCCCTCTTGCATGATCAATCAAGGGTGGCGCTTGGCGAGCGCCGGCCAACAATGAGGCACGAACCTGGAAGCGCTGCAGCCCGATGCCGCCGACGGAAGGGCGTAGCTGGAGAGTACCGATGCCGAATTTGAATCCGGCGAAAAAGGTGTACGACGTATGCATCATTGGATCTGGCGCCGGGGGCGGAACGGCGGCCAAGGTGCTGACCGGGGGCGGCCTGAGCGTAGTCTTGCTGGAGGCGGGACCGCGGCTGAATCCCGCCGATGATTTCAAAGAACACATTTGGCCGTATGAACTGGAGCATCGGGGAGCAGGTGTTGGCGGCACGAGCCGGCTGCAGCTGAACAATGAGTTCATGGCACCCAATGGATTCTGGGACATTGAGGGCGAGCCGTACACAACGGCACCGGGTTCGACGTTTCGCTGGTTCCGGTCTCGGATTGAAGGCGGGCGCACGAATCACTGGGGACGGATTGCGTTGCGCTTTGGGCCTGCGGACTTCAGAGCGCGCTCGACGGACGGAATGGGTGACGACTGGCCAATCAGCTATGAAGAGCTTTCGCCTTATTATGACAAGGTCGAATCGTACATCGGTGTGTTTGGTACGGCAGAACATGTTCCCAATTCGCCAGACGGCGTGTTTCTGCCGCCTCCCAGGCCGCGGTGTACAGAGACCATTGTAAAAAAAGCTTGCGACAGCCTGAAGATCACATGCATTCCTTCGCGGCTGGCCATTCTGACGCAGCCGCTCAATGGCCGGCCGGCTTGTCACTACTGCGCACAATGCGGACGAGGGTGCATCAGCGCCGCGAACTTCAGCTCCAGCCAGGTGATGATTCCCATTGCGCAGGCCACCGGGCGCTTCACCATGATTGCCAACGCGATGGCGAGGGAACTTGTGGTCGGCAAGAGCGGCAGAGTGGAGGCGGCGTCTTACATTGACAAGACAACGTTGCGAGAAAGCCTGGTGTACGCGAAGGCCTTTGTGGTGGCGGCGAGCGCGTGTGAATCCGCGCGTCTGCTGTTGAACTCGCGCTCTTCGAGCTTTCCGGATGGACTGGCGAATTCGTCCGGCGTCGTGGGCCGCTATTTGACTGACTCTGTGGGCAGCAGTCTCACCGGGTACTTCCCGCAATTGGCGCAGGTGCAGGCGCACAACCACGACGGCGTAGGCGGGATGCACATGTACATGCCATGGTGGCGGTTTGGCGCGAAGAATGAATTTCTGCGCGGCTACCATATCGAGTTTGGCGGCGGGCGTCACATGCCGGGCGTGGGCGGATTCGATGGAGTTTGTGCGGAGCATGAGGGATATGGATCCGCGTTGAAACAGAAGTGCAAAAGCGCTTTTGGTACCTTCATCGGTTTCAGCGGCCGGGGCGAGATGATTCCGAATGAGAAGAGCTACTGCGAAGTCGATCCGAACGTCGTGGACAAATGGGGCATCCCGGTTTTGCGGTTCCACTGGCAGTGGGGCGAGAACGAAGCGAAGATGGCCAAGGATATGCAAGGTACGTTCCGCTCGATTATCGAGACGGCGGGTGGAACCGTGTTTGCCGGATCTCATCGCGTGATGCAATCGAACGGAATCTCGGAGGGCGGAACTGTCATTCATGAACTGGGCACGGTGCGCATGGGAAACGATGACAAAACCTCGGCGCTCAACAGGAATTGCCAGGCCCACGATGTGAAGAACGTTTTTGTTGCCGATGCCGCTCCGTTTGTGACGAATCCCGATAAGAATCCAACGCTGTCGATCATGGCTCTTTCGTGGAGGACGTCAGAGTACCTGCTCGACCAAGCCAGGAAGGGAGAGCTTTAGTGCGGCCTATGACTCAAGACCTGGTATCAAGGCGCAATGTCTTAAAGTCGCTGAGCATGGGCGCGATTGCCGGCTCGGTTCTCCATGTGATTCCGCTGCAGGCTGCTGAATATGCGCACAGCATGATTGAAGCGGAGAAAGCCGACGCAAATGGCGGTGGGTACACGCCAAAGTTTTTCTCGGTGCCCCAGTACAAAACTCTGCAGATGCTGTGCGAGACAATTCTTCCAGGGGATGCGGAATCCGGAGGCGCGATCGAAGCTGGCGCGCCGGAGTTCATCGATCTGCTGACGAGCGAGAACCCCGAATATCAGTTGAAGCTGGGTGGTGGGTTGATGTGGCTCGACTCCGCTTGTGATGACCGCTTTGGCAATGCGTATATTGATTGTGAAGCCGGTCACCAGAAAGAGATTCTGGATTTGATCGCGTATCGCAAGAACGCAGTGGGGAACAAGGAGTTAAGTCACGGGGTGGAGTTTTTTGCGCTGTTGCGCGATCTCACGTCAGACGGATTCTTCACCAGCAGAATTGGAATCAAGTACCTGGGCTACATTGGCAATGCATTCCTGATTGAGTTTCCGGGATGCCCGCCGGTTCCTGGCTTATAGCCTGAAAATGCATGAACCATTTTTGCGCTGCGGAAATACGTATTTAATATACAAAGACGTGGAGGGATAAAGGATGATCGCGTGTCTTCGGGCACTCATGGGTGATGGCAAGCTTAGGACTGCGCTGGTCGTCGCGGTCGCAATTGTGGCGGCCGGTTTGCCGGCATGGTCACAAGAACCCGCCGCCAAGCAAACAGCGGCGGAGATATTCAAGTCGAAATGCGAAACCTGTCATGGCGCCGATGGTTCGGGGACGGCTCTGGGACATCGACTCCATGTGAAGGATCTGCGCAGCAGCGAGGTGCAGACGAGGTCATCCTCTGAACTTTCGCAGGTGATTCACGACGGGCAGTCGGGCATGCCTGCCTGGGGCGGCAAGCTGGATGACGATCAGATTCAGGCTTTGGTGAAATTGGTTCGGCGCAAAGCCGCTAAATAGACGGCAGTAAAAGAAATGGTGGAGATGGGCATTGCCACGCTGGGCAGTCCTCTCCACCATTCTTAAGAACTCACGCGCGCGATCAAGCGGGTTCGCTGGTTTCGCTTGGGGGTGCGCCTACCCTGCTCCAGCGCGCGCGCATCTCCTGACGGAATTTCTCGCGTTCTTCAGGTGTCATCTGCTCCCAGGCATTGCGCTTTTCGCACCGATGCTTCGACCGATCATGGCCGCCACGCCAGCTTCCGAAGAACATCCGGCAAAGCAGGAGCAGCCCGAGAGCCTGCCAGAAGGTAATCTGGTGCCATCCAAAGAGCCCCGGAAGCAGCCAGTTCCATAGATGCATAACCACTTCGCCGAAGAGCGTTGCGACTAACGCAATTCCCAACGGGGCCGCAACAAAGATCCACGGGTTTCTCCGCACCCAATCATTTCTCATTTTCGTAACCTCATTTCCTCGTGAATTCATCGTGAATGCTCTGCAAGCGTTGGCGGAGATGCAGGACCGCGTAGCGTTTGCGCGAGAGCAAGGTGTTGATGCTGATGCCGGTTTCCGCAGACAACTCTTTGAAGCTGCGGCCCTCGATTTCGTGGGCTACAAAGACCTCGCGCTGTTCGGCGGAGAGTTCGTTGAGGGCAGCATCCATCTCAGCCAGAAGCATTCTGCGGACGAACATTGCCTCTGGGCCGGCGTCTGGTGAAGGCAAAAGATCTTCGAATTCCAGCAGCTCACCGTCATCGTTCTCGACCGCAGCGTCGCTGAAATTACCCGGCTTCTTCTTGCGGAAAAGGTCAGTGATGCGGTTGCGCGCGACGCGAAACAGCCAGCCTGTTACGTAGTCGATGGGCATCAGCAGACGGCTGGCTTGAACCAATTCGTAGAAGACCTCCTGAAGAAGATCTTCCACGTCGGATTCGTTCGGTACCCGGCTGCGGATGAAATTACGCAGTCGAGCCCGCTCCTGGTCAATGACTTCGGAGATTTGCCGGTCTTGCTCCACCATCGAAGTCACGCTCATGGCCGTTCCATCCATTGCTGAAGACGAATGGTGGCCGCAGATATTGTAGAGGTTTTCAAAAAATTCGGGGTTCAGGGCAGGAACCGGCCGACGGCTTGCCTCTTGCTCGCAAGTGATGATTCGTTAACGGTTTGATTTAGAGTTCGTTCTTGGGAAGCAATTGACAAAGACCGGGGAATGGAACGAAGTCATCAGCGTCGCGCAAGCAACAGCAGTTCGTGCGTCCGCCTTCGACTCATGCGGCGGGACGAATCCCTGATTGGGTTCAAGCGATTTCTAGGTGGCGGGAATCCTCGCAGGCTCTAGGCCGCCGCGGGAGATTTGAAGTTTTCTGACCGCGAGTTTCAGCCGAGGAATCCCAAATACGGATTCGAGCCGAAGTTGCCAAAGTTTGGGAATACCTGTCTCACTTGGCTGTCGGAAAGTCCAAACCAGCTGGCAAGCGTTCCTGCGTATTGATCTACTGAGGTGGTTGGGATGAGGCGGCCCGCGCCTACGTCGTTGGCCTGATTCACTCCGACGATGGGGTACTGGCCATACATATCCTGGCCGTTGACCGCGCCGCCAACCACAAAGTGGTGGCTTCCCCAGCCGTGGTCGGTCCCGTCGCTATTGCTGGTGAGAGTACGGCCGAAGTCAGAGGCCGTGAAGCTGGTTACCTGGTTTCCGAGACCGGCTTCGTTCATGACTCCGTCGAAGTACTCGAAGGCTGCGCCAAGCTGCGTGAGCAGCTGCGCATGTTGAATCGCCTGGTTGTTGTGGGTGTCAAAACTGCCGAGCTGCACATAAAAGATCTGCCGATTTACACCAAGGCTGGCTCTTCCACCGATGATTCTGGCCACAGTCTGTAGGGAAGTTGCGAGCGGATTGTTGGTGAGCTTATTGGTCATGGGGTCGAGGTATTGTGGCGGATTGGGAACGCCGCCGACCCCGGCCGGGAGCATGGACGAGGAGAGAAGCGCCTGTGCCTGCAGCGACCGGTTGACCACGACTTCATATTCTTTGGCAAAGAGATTGGTTTCATCGGCGGTAAGGATGGAATTGAGAGGGTTGGCCGCGGGTAGGCCAAATGGAGGCTGGGCCATTCCGCCAATGGGGATGGGACCGGCGGAGGTGACGTTGAGCTGAAACGATGCTTGCCCGGAGAGAAATAGGGCAATGCCTGCGGTCGAGATACAGGTAAACATGGAATTCGAGTTTATGTTCATGCTTTCGATCAGGTCGGCAACAGCGCCGCCCCATCCAACATGTTCGGCGCTGCCGCCATTTGAGGCGATGGCCTGCCATGCCGCGGTTTGGTCGAAGTGAGAGAACAATGAGGCAGGCAACGGGACAGAGTTGGCGTTCACCTGGGCTTTGGTGGCCGGTGCAATGAGGGTTCCGGTATTGGCGGCAATAGCGGCGCGGCCGGCGTTGAAAAGATTCTGCACTCCGACAAGGGCGGGATTCAGTGCGAATGTACGACCGCTCTGCGGTGTCTTCAAGACGATGGGCAACAGCTCGCTTTGAGGATATGCCAGGCCTGGTGCTCCGGAGCGCGCTTGAGTGAAGGCGCTGAAGGATGTCGGGTCAGTGGCGATGACCGTGCCGTGACCATCGTTGCCGCCCTGCAAAAAGACGCAGACCAGCGCCTTATAGCCTGAAGAGCCGTTTCCCTGGGCCATTGCGGCCATCGAGTTCAGGCCAAGGATAAATGGACTGGCGGAGATGCCGGCCATTGAGGCCATTGAAGCCGTGCGGAGAAACTGGCGCCGGGTTTGCTCGAATTTGCACATAATGGGCTCCCTAAAACTGCGCGCTGAAGGATGGCGAAGCCATGGTTAGATAGATCGCTGCCTGCACTCGATTCGCGAGCGCCGCATCGATCGCATTCTGATCGCTGGTCGGAATTGGAATCGAGTTGATGGCAGAAAGAATCTGGCCATACAGCGTGCTGTCCATTTCGCCGGCCATCAGAAGCAGGTTGATGCGGTCAAGCAGCGCATTCGGCGTTGCGGCCAGGCTCATCTCGGTTTCGTAGCTGGAGAAGATGTCTGGCCCCTGGATTGCGCCGGCGCCAATCGAATTCTGCATGTAGTTGAGATAGCCGACGACGGTGGTGACATCTGTCATCTGCATCTCCGGGGCCACGAGACCGGCCTGGGCGATGCTTGTGCCGGGAGGAACAAACCCGGGCGCAAACCAATTGAAGACGGTAGGCGAGCGCAGCGCCATTTGGCCGAGGCCCCAGATCGGATCCTCTGGACTTCCGATACCGTATGAACCGGTGCGCGATTGAGCAGTGAAGGCACGTGCCCACTCTGTATACCGCAGCAATGGTTCACGCACCTTTCCATATTGCGGATTGCTGAAGTCGGTAGCGGAGTTGCGCGCCTCCGGGTCAAGCAGAATCTCAGAGATGACTGCCTGCAGATTTCCGCGTACGCCGGTGCCGTCATCTTCAAATGCCTTGGAGCAGTTGGTGATGTAGCCCGGGCTGGGGTTGCTGGTCACCATGTGCTGGATCATCTGCTTGCAGACGAACGGAGGCAGGTTGGGATGATTGAACAACGTGTCGAGAGCGATTTTGAGATCTCCGTCAGGGTCTGTACTGCCCTGGGGAATGTTCGATGTAAGAAATTGCTTTGCGACCGTCGAATGGTGGCTTGGGAAACTCTGCATGGGGAGCAGTTCTTCACCGAAACCCGTTCCGACATACATGCAGCAATTGGACCAGGCGGTGTCAGTGTTATTGCCGGGTATGTTCCAGCTGAATCCTGTGAAGACCGCAGCAAGGCCCATGACATCGTTATTGGAGTAGGTGGGGATGGGGTTTCCGGTCGCATCCAGCTTTTGACTGCCATCGTCGTTCAGTTGATAAAGACCAATGGTGAAAAGCTGCATGACCTCGCGGGCATAGTTTTCGTCGGGATCGGTGGTTGCATTGCCCTTATCGTTGCCCAGCATTGACAGGAACTGGCCCATCATCGGGTTCAGGGTTACATCCTGAAGTAGAGTGCGGAAGTTTCCGAATGCATCGTTGCCCAGCAGATCGTAGTATGCGGCCTCGCCACGCGGCATGCTTTGCACGCTGAAGTTTGAGCTGGAGACGACCATCATCTCCGACAGCGAATACTTGACTCGCTGTCGCAACTGATCCGGCGCGGTGAGGCTTTGCTGCCAGAATGCATCCTGGACGTAGATTTCATCCGAGGTGTTCTGCACAAACAGTGCTGCGTTGCAGGTTACGTCGCTTGGCGCGCAAGGTGGATTGTTGAGGATCACAGCCTGCTCGACAAAAGGCTCCTGCGGCGTCGGCGTCATACTGAACTGTTCAGTGAGCCACGCAGGATACCCGATCATGGTGATGTGATGAATATCGGCATCGGTTGCGCCGAAGGTTGCCTGTTCAAGAAAACGCGAAGCATCTTCAGGTGAGACAACAAGCACTGGCGGCGTGCCGCTGACAAGCGCGATGAGATCCGCGGAAGTCGCGGGCCCTGGGCTGGGATTCAACACCTGTAGATCGAGGTCGCCTGAATCGATTGGAGTGACGGTCGCGGTCAATTGCGCCCCGCTATTGAAAGTTGTCGGCACCGGTGCGCCGTTCATCAAAACCTGAGCGCCGTTAATGAAATCCAGGCCGCTGAACACAACTGTGGCGGCTTGTCCCGGATTGAATGTCATGGGCGTTGCCGAGTTGAGAATCGGGATCGGATTCAAAACCGAGATATTCTGATTGATCGACACCGCAGGATTGTCGACACTGGTAAGCGTGAGCAAGACGACGTTATTGGGAGTGGGGACAACCAGGGGTGCCGTGTAGCTGATGGACCCATCTGTATTGAGTACCGCGGTACCCACTATTGAATTGCCTCCGGCGATTCCGTTGACCTGCAATTGAACGCCGGTGTTGTTGGTTCCGGTCACGGTGAGGCCGAGGTTCAAGGTGTTTCCAACGCGTACGTCGGTGCCTGAATAGGCCTGGAGCGTGAGCGCCACCTTGCCGGGAGCCACCAATATTGAGACAGTCGCGGAGCTTGCCGACCCCGGATCGGGATTCGTGACCATCAACGGAAAAGTCCCGGGATTGGGAGCGGGAATGGCTGCCACTAGTTCGCTACTCGAAATAAAAGTTGTCGGGACCGGTGCGCCGTTCCATATAATCTGCGCGCCATAAACAAACTGCGAGCCGCTTACGGTAACGGTTGCGCCACCTTCAGGAAAACTGGATGGCGTAACGCTGTTGAGGATGGGGATCGGATTCAGGACTCCCAGCGTGACCGATCCAGGAGGACCGGTTGGGTCGCTGCTTATGACGCTGGTAATGGTCACGTTATTAGGAACAGGAACGATGGCCGGCGCGGTGTACAGGCCGTTTCCATCCACGGTTCCAAGCTCAGCATTGCCGCCTGGCACACCATTCACTGAATAAATCAGCGTGGTCCCGGCAACTTGCCAGTGGGTGCCAAGCTGAAGTTTCTGGCTGACCCGGATGGTGCCACTGGACGCGGTGATCGCGGAGAAGGCGCCGGGATTTGCAATGGTGAAACTGTTGCAGCCGCTCACCAGTGACAATGCACCGATGAACACTGAATAAAGAAAGACGATCTTGATCGTCTGCAAACGGGGGACTATCGGTTGCATAGATGCTCCGTGTCGGGGGATACATGGGATCGATGCGTTTCAGGATGACGACTGCGTGTGAACAGAAGTTGGGGATACGTGGCCGAAGGTATTCAACTTTGAAGTCAACAACAATGGCACTTTATGTGTATTTACTTCCCGCGGGGACGCGAAAAATGGGGTGCACATCCCTGAACCGGGAATGCGGAATCAGCTCGCGGAGGCAGCCTGTGTCGCAAGCTAAAGGCGTGAACGCGGATCCAAAGTTGCTCTAAACAAAGACGAAATGATCTTGTCCCGCCCTTAGCCTTTGCGCCGGTAGAGGACCTGAAACTCGTATCCTGGGTTGGCAGGGAAGAGGGAGGCTACGTGGCGTAGGCGCTCGGCCAGGGCCGGCGCAGCGAGCAAGGGATACTCGCGCTCACGGAGGTCATGGTAGTCAAAATCGACGGCCAGCGAGAGCATGTAGACGGCCAGGGCATCGGAGAAGGCCGACTCGTAGTAACTGCTGCGGGCGCGCTCATCGATAACCTTCTGGGTGGTACGCGAGTCAGGATTTCGAATTTCCTGGGCACGTCTGCGGGTTTCCCAGGCGTCCTGACTGGTCTCACCGCGGACCTGGGCCTCGGCCTGCGACCAGGCAAGAGAGGAAAAGCTTTCAGGCACGCCGGCAGCCTCAACAAAGTTGTGGGCCACGTTAATGAAAAACTCGAAAGCAAGGCCGAACCGGTCTTCGACGAGACGCGTGGACAGGAAAACCGCTTCCGTCGAGCCGAAGAGCGCGTTACGGTGGCAGATGGCGCGGTCGCCGAGATCGACGGAGTAGCCGGGGGCGACCATCACCTCGCCGGTGTCGGCGATGGCAAGAGGCACAAAGTAGTATGCGCGCTGGTTGAGTGCGCCGGATAGGCCGGAAGGGACGGCGCTGACGAGGCGCTCGAGATCGGGATCGCTGACGCGAGTTTCGCCCCAGGCCGCGTAGTGAATTCCGTTGGAGGCTTCAAGGACAGCAACCTGCGCCGCTACCTTCTCCACAGGCCACAGTTCGATTTGTGCAGGAGTCGACATCAAGTTGTTATTCTAGACGACAGAGGCGACGGGGATGAGTGAAGGGGCGAAGATGCTGCGCCACGGCGAAGGAACGGTCTTCGGGTTTCCGCTGAAGGGCTTTGGCTTGTTCACCAGCCTGCTGCTGTCGGTCGCCGCGGCATTCTTCACTTTCTTTGCTTCCACATGCGTGGCGATCTTCTCGTTGCTGGCATGGAACATCCTTGGCATACATGCCGTGAATTATGCGGACAGCTACCTGTATGTGGGGCTGCCGGCCGGGGTGCTTGCGCTGCTTGTGGCCTTGCCGGTGTTTGGCAGGCTGTGGATAAGAGCAAAGCTGCGGAAGTGACTGGACTGCCACCCATCGCCGGGCCAACCAGGGGAAGAATGACTGTCAGTGACGGGCATGGCTCGGCGGCGGATGAAGCGCTCGCAGCATATTTTTTCATTGCCCTGCTGTCTGGAGAGCCAATTTGAAAAGCTGGGATGTGGTGATGGTTACGGCCTCGTCCGCGCGTCAGGCGGGCCTGTACCGCGATGAGATCGAGCGGCGGCGCCTGGCCGGGATGCTGCCCCAGGGGACACAGTTCCTGGTGGTGCCAGATCCGGATGATCGCAGGGTTGGCAGTGGCGGAGCCACCATCCACGCGCTCGGAATTCTTGGCAAGGACCGGGAATGGTGGGACAATCACCGCGCATTGCTGGTGCACTCCGGCGGCGACTCGCGACGGCTGCCCCAATATTCGTCGGGAGGCAAGCTGTTTGGCGTGATGCCTTCGCGTACCCAGCCGCGCGCAACGACGACGGTGTTTGACCAGACACTGGGGCTGTCGGCAGCCTGGGCGGAGAGAATCCCCAACGGACTTCTGGTTGCCTCCGGCGACGTGGTGCTGCGGTTCGACGCGAGCCAGGTGCAATGGGATCGGCGCGGAGTGACGGGCGTGGCGATGCGCTTGGACGTGGAGACAGGCAGCCATCATGGCGTATACGTGGTGGGAGGCGGCGACCAGGTTTACACATTTCTACAGAAGCCAACGGCGGCGGAAGTGAAGGCCGCTGGCGGATTTCTGAATGATGGACGTGTGGCTGTCGACATCGGGTTGCTGCGCTTTGACGCTGATCTGACCATGGCGTTGGCGAAGCTTGCCGCGTTCAAGGCATTGCCGGCTGTAGACATCTACGACCAGATCACGCGTGGGTTGACAGGCGAGTGGAAACCGGAGAGCGATGCGGATATCTTCTGGCAGGAACTTGAAAGGATTCTGCGCTCTGCAGAGCATCCTGCGGAGTTTCATTGCGCCGTGGTGGAAGGCGAGTTTATTCATGCGGGGACAACGCGATCGTTTCGGTCGCTTGCTGCGGAATCGGGCGGCATACTGGACAGCGTGGTTGGTGGCGACTGCTACGCCGGGCATGAAGCCGTAGTTCTGGAATGCGAATTGAGCGGGCCAGTCTATGCCAGTCGGGGTGCCATTCTGCATGGGCTCACCTTGCTGGATGGGGCGGTGGAAGTTCCCGAAGACACGGTGGTTCACCAGCTTCCTGTAGAAGTTGCCGGCGAGGGTGGTTGGGTGATCCGCGTGTACGGGGTGGAAGATGATCCGAAACAAGTGCTGGAAAGCGCGAGCTGGTTCAATCGACCGATCCTTGAAACGTTGGAGCGTTTGGGGCTGAGCCGCGAAGAGGTTTGGAATTCGAGTGATACGCCGACCCTGTGGAACGCAGCGCTGTTTCCGGTGACAACGCCCGACGAGGCGTGGCGATGCGCACGCTGGATGATGGGATATGCAAGCGGATTCGGAGCAGAGCGGTGGCGCGAGCTGCGCAAGCTTTCTTTGGCCGAGAGTGCGGGATGCGCGGACGGAAAAACACTGGCGGAAGCGCGCAACCGGCGATTGCAAGGGATCTGGCAGGACGCGTGCATTGCGCTGGCAAAGAGTGGCACGGACCTGCGCCCGCTGCTGGCGAACCTGCCTGGTTTGGCGCCGGCTGCCTCGGCGGGACGATCGCTGCGAACGCACGCGCAAGGGCTGAGAAAAGGGAATCCGGAAGAGTGGACGCAAGCAGCAAGCCTGCTGGTCCAGTCGGCGCGGCTGTTGGAGCGTGCGGGGCTTGAACAGGAAGCTGGCTTGGCTGAGGCCGAAGCTTTCACATGCATTCAAGATGCAGTGCGGGCGGGAGGGATGGGCGATGCGGGATTGAGATTGACGGGCTGGTGCTTCGATCGCGTGCAGGTTGCAGCGCCACCGCGAATCGACCTTGGCGGAGGCTGGTCAGACACGCCGCCATTCTGTTTTGACTGGGGCGGGACGGTGCTGAATTGTGCCCTGGAGATCGATGGAGAATATCCTATACAAACGGAGATTCGCCGGATTGACCAGGCTGTGATCCGGTGCTGCGCCGATGGCGACGGCGGCGTGGTGGAGTATCGCACCGCAGTGGAGTTGCTGGAGCCATGCGGACCAGGATCGGTGTTTTCAATTCCGCGCGCTGCGTTGCAACTGCACGGGCTCCCCATCAGGGGACAACATCTTGAAGAGACGCTGGCTGAGCTGGGGGGCGGACTTGAAATTCGTTGCTCGGTGCGTTTGCCCATTGGCTCGGGGCTGGGAACGAGCAGCATCCTGGCAGCGACAGTGTTTCGTGCGCTGGACGTGATGTCTGGTCGCACGGCGAGCGATCATGCGCTGTCAGAGGCGGTGATGCGCCTCGAGCAGCATATGACAACCGGCGGCGGCTGGCAGGACCAGGCGGGCGGCATTTTCCCCGGGGCCAAATTGCTGATCACAGGGCCTGGATTGCGGCAGCGGATTCGCGTGCAGCCCGTGTCATGGAGCAAGGAACGGCAGACGGAGTTCTGTGAGCACATGGTGCTGTACAACACAGGCATCCAGAGGATGGCCAAAGGCCTTCTGCAGCAGGTGGTGACTCGGTACTTGGCGCGCGAAACGGCGACGATCCAGGTGCTGCACAGCATCAAGACTCTTGCGGTTGAAATGTCGTATGCGATGGTTGAAGGCGATTGGAAACATCTTGGCGCATTGCTCGATCGGCATTGGCAGCTGAACCAGTTGCTTGACCCGCACACCACGAATGCCCCCATCAATTCGATTCTCGATCGAGCCCGGCCCTTTATTTATGGCGCCAAGCTAGCGGGAGCGGGTGGTGGCGGGTTCCTGATGATGCTTGCTCACGATGCGGAAGCCGCCGATGCATTGCGAGCGGCGCTTGCTCAAAATGCACCCGGGGGCGGAGCATTTGTTCCGTTCCAACTGGCGGAAAATGGACTGCGAGTGGAGACCTGCGGCAGAGCTACGGTCGATCTGCTGACAGAACAATCTCTCAAGGGGTGAAGCTTCCCATCCCTTGTCCGGGGAGCACATCAAGGATGGGAACTCGACATAGTTTTCAGGTGGTCTTTTCAGGCGCCGGCTGGTTTGGGATTCTCGCGATCGAACTTGGCCAACTTTATTTTCCTGGCAAGGCCGATTTTGGAGAGCAGCCAGATGCCATAGTAGTTGGGGTCGACTTCATACCAGGCAAGACCGTGGCGCGCGGAGACTGGGTGGGCGTGGTGATTGTTGTGCCAGCCTTCACCACCGCTGACCAGCGCGACCCACCAGTTGTTGCGCGAGTCGTCGCGGGTTTCAAAGCGACGGCTGCCCCAGAGATGCGTTGCTGAGTTCACAAACCATGT
>CAZTLV010000071.1:0-19955 GCA_964614635.1 uncultured Occallatibacter sp. | reverse complement strand
CGCGGATTGTAATCAAGACGAAGCGTGGACGAGAGAGTGTGTGCACGCTTAGGCCCGAGGCGATTAAGACAGTCAGCGACTGGGCGATCAGCTATCGCCGATTCTGGGAAGAGAGTTTCGACAAACTGGATGTAGTTGTAAATCAAATGAAAAAAACGGAGGTCAGAGATGACAAATAACACGGTAAGCGAAATTGAGCGAATGGTCGTCACGAGAGTTTTTGATGCTCCACGCGAGTTGGTTTGGAAGGCGTGGACAGAACCGAAGTACGTGATGCAGTGGTGGGGACCGAAGGGCTTTACTGCGCCGGTTTGCCAGATGGATTTTCGCGTTGGGGGAAAATCTCTC
Source organism: uncultured Occallatibacter sp. (assembly GCA_964614635.1). Classification (GTDB taxonomy): domain Bacteria; phylum Acidobacteriota; class Terriglobia; order Terriglobales; family Acidobacteriaceae; genus Telmatobacter. The sequence continues at coordinate 19,607 of CAZTLV010000071.1, read as the reverse complement.
CTTTGCATGAAGGCGCCGGATGGGCAGGAGTGCTGGAATGCGGTTGAATACCACGAGATTGTCCTGCACGAGAAGATCGTTTCCTCCATGTACTTTTCCGACTCGAAGGGAAACAAGATTGACCCTGCGCAATTAGGAATAGAACATGAGGCCATAGACGGTGCGTACGACGTGACCATCTTTGAGGATCTCGGAAACGGCCAGACGAAACTCACCCACATTGGAAATGAACCCATGGAGAGCGCGAAAAACAGCGGTCAACTAGAGGGTTGGAACCAGATACTCGATAAAGTTGCCGCGGTTGTTGCGGGGATGGCGCAGGCGAAATAGGACGTTGAAGTTTTGATGATCGTCATGCTCAGTCACGTGACCGGAACCCGTCAAAGAGGCCCCACCGCTCAGCGGCGGTGGGGTCCGATGGCAGAAATCGAAGGAATGCTGCGCAACCTTTTAGACTGTGACCTACCCCGGGAAAACTCCGCGAAAACGTGTTGGAAACTTCGACCTTTGACGCGCCGGAAATCAACCTCAAAGAGTTGAAGACCCGGTTATCGCCAAGTGACCCCTGCTTTCCGGATTGCGCCGGTCCGGCGCAACTTGGAACAGTGAGATTTCTCTGCGTGAAGCGAAACGAAATCTTTGAACCTAGATGAAAATGGTCCGCAATGCGACGCGCGGGCGCGGCCCACGCACAGTTGATCTCGGCTTCAGCCAGTTGCCGGTTGGCGCCGTCGCGCAATGGAACGATAACCCCGTAGTTTGTGCTTGCGTAATTCCAGCGATTTTCTGGATTTCCTGGGACTCTGCGAAACCATTTAGAAGGGAGTTTTGGCTGCCCCCCAGGGATTCGAACCCCGATAGGCTGCTCCAGAGGCAGCTGTCCTACCATTGAACGAGGGGGCAGCAAGCGCAGAATGCGCGGCTCCACTTGCAGCCATATTGACCTGGGTCAAAGCAGGGCGCCTGGCGCCACAAGCCAACCCTCTTATCATAAGTGGATTCCGCAACTCGGTCAATCGAGTACTGATGCCTTGCGTACCGAAGGACTCACCCCTTCACGCGCTGTTCCGCTTCTCCGGTTATTCTTCGCGCAATACTTCAAGTGGCCGCAAACCCAGAATTCTGTAACTGGCAATCCACCCCGTCGCCGTCGCCAGCGCCGCCGTTCCAACCAGCGCAATCAGAGTGGCTTGCCATTCGATGTGGAAACCCACATCGAGCCTCTGCAGTAACACCCGCGTCAGCAGGTTGGCAAACACCACGCCCACGGTACCGGCCAACAGCCCAAGCACACTGAACTCCACGCTGAAGGTTCTCACGATGCGCATCCGCGTCGCGCCCAGCGTCTTCAGGACCACCGCCTCCCGCATTCGGCGAAAGCGCGTGCTGGCGATGCTTGAGGCCAGGATCATCAACCCCGCAAAGATTGAGAAGCCCGCCAAAAATCGAACGACGAATGTAACCTGGTCCACTACGCTTTCAATCCTGTCCAGCACATCGGCCAGGTTGATCACTGTAACCGAGGGAAAAGCAACAAACAACGCTCGCTCCATGCCTGCGATCTGCTTTGGATCGATGTGCGCGCCTCCATACCACGTGGCCTGTGCGTCCTTCAGTTGCCCGGATGGCAGCACAAACGATACCTGCATTCCCAGGTGCTGGCCGTCCGCTCGATAGACCGCCGTAACCGTCAGCGTACGCACCGTTCCGCCCACTTCAAGCACTACCTTCGAGCCGACGCCAAGATGCAGCCGTTGCGACACGCCTTCGCCAACGGCCATCTCCGCAGCGTCTCCGCTCGCCCACCATTTTCCCTTCGTCACCTTGTCCCCCGCCGGTGGCGCATCTGACCAGCTCAGGCTTGCATTCTCCAGCATCCTCCGCGGAAAGTGCTGGCCCTTCATCTGATCCAACGTCTGCCCGTTGATCGAAGTGATCCGCCCCGTCACCACCGGCATCAGGTCGAGTGCCTGGCTCACACCTTGTTGATGCTGAAAGAAATCTTTCACACCAGGGATCTCGTCCGTTGTGATGTCCACCAGAAAGATATTGGGCAGTTTGGGCGAAGCCGTCATACGCAAATCTCTCAGCAGCGCCGCCTGCATCAGAAAGACCGCAAGAATCAGCATCACCCCCGTACCCAGTGCGGCCATCACCGCTGCCGACTGGTTGCCGGGCCTGTACAGATTTGACAGCCCATGACGCAGCGAGGAAGGCAGTTGCAGCCGTACGCGATTCAGCAGGAAGCGCAGCACGCGCAACGAAACCCACGCCAGCACCAGCAGCACCAGCAGCGCGATCGCAAACAGCACCGCAAACCATGTGCCCACTTTGGCCGAATCTGAAAGAGCCCACGCAATCCCTCCCAATGCCAATACCACCAATAGAGAAATCCCCAGTTGCAGCCGCCGCTCCCACCAACGCGCAAAGAATCCGCCAATACCTTCGGGGCCTTGTTCAACAAGCCGCCGCAACACCAGCACCGGACGCACCGCACGCACATCAAGCAATGGTGGAAGGCAGAACAGCAACGTGGTCAACAGCCCCGTACCCAACCCTGCCAGTGCTGACCACCAAGGGAATTCAAGTTCCGCGTGCACAGGCAGCAGCTTGCCAAACACCGCTGGCAGCGCAGCCATCACGCCCACGCCTGCGGCCACACCGAGCACACCTCCGGCCAGCCCCAGCCCCAGCGTTTGCAAAAGAAATATTCTCAGCAGGTCGGCCGACCCCGCACCCACTGCTTTCAGAATGGCCAGCATATCCATGCGTTGCTCAAGATGCGCGTGCATGGCCATGGCCACTCCAATCGCGCCAAGCACCATCGCCACCAGGCAAATCAGGCTCAAAATCGCAGTTGAATTCTCAAGTCCCTGGCTCAGCGCCGGATTGCCTTCGCGAAAATCCATCACCTGTGCGTCAGGCAGCGCGTCTTCCAACTGCTTGCGCATTGCCACTGGATCAACGGTCGTCGCTGACTTCCCTGTAATCCCTCCAGTAGAATGATCCGGCAGCTTGATGAGTAACCGCTGGCTGGCTCGGCTACCCGGCGCCAGCAGTCCTGTCCGCTCCAGGGCCGCCTGCGAGATCATCACCCGCGGCCCCATTCCCGCGCCCGATGTCATGCGGTCCGGCTCCTGGTCAAGCACTGCTGAAATCCTGAAGTCCCTCCCGCCCAGCCGCAACGTCTGCCCCACATGCGCGTTGAGCCGAATCAGAAACTCTTCCGCAACCACCGCCGAGTCGCCATTCAGAGCTTGCTGCAAGCTCATCGCCGGCTCCAGTTCAGCCACTCCGTAGTAGGGATACTCCGCAGGATCAACTGCCTTCAACGAAACCAGAAGCGGCACCGGGTCTGGTGGCACCGATGCCATTGAAATTGTCTCCGTGACCCATGTCGATCGAATTCCGCTGCTTCCCTGCTGCTCCACAGTTGCAATCTTGTTCTTTTCCTCAGCGGTCGGCTGATGATAGAGTCGCGCGCTCAGGTCTCCCGCCATCAGCGACCGCGCTTCAGCTCCAAGCGTTTTCCGAAAGCTCTCGCTGAACCCGCGCACCCCAACAAGGGCGGCCACGCCTACGGCAACCGACAGCACCACGAAGCCAAACTTGCCCGGTGCTGACTTCAAATCGCGCCAGCCAATGGCCCCTGCTCGCTTCCAACTCAATGCCTGCTTAGCCATTCTGCTTCCGCTCCGCTACTACGGCCTCAATCGGAGCCGGATCGCTGAACGGCAGTGTGTCTTCGACCACCATGCCATCCCGGAGCACAATCTTGCGATCCGCCCGGCTCGCAACCTCAGAATCGTGCGTCACCAGCACCAGTGTCGTCCCGGCTTTCTTGTTCCGCTCCAGCAGCAGGTCCAGAACCAGCCGCCCATTTGCCGAATCAAGATTTCCCGTTGGCTCGTCGGCCATCACAATCGGCGGCTCTGCAACAAATGCCCGCGCCAGCGCTACCCGCTGTTGTTCGCCTCCGGATAACTGCACCGGGTAGTGATGCACCCTCTCCGCCAGCCCAACTTCATCCAATAACTGTCGTGCTCTTTTCAATCCGCTGCCTTCTTTGTTCAACTCGTAAGGCAAAAGCACGTTCTCCAGTGCCGTAAGCGTCGCAATCAGCTGGTACGACTGAAACACAAATCCAATCTTGCTGCCCCGCACTGCCGCCAGTTGAGCCTCGGCAAGGTTGTGAATCGGCACACCGTCCAGCCAGATCTCGCCGCTGCTGGGTGTATCAAGTCCCGCCAGCAACCCCAGCAACGTGCTCTTTCCGCTTCCGCTCGCCCCAACAATCGCAACAAACTGCCCAGCCGGAATCGTGATCGAGATTCCCTTCAGAATCTCCACGCGCCGCGTACCGTTCTGAATCCATTTCTTCGCGTCCCGAACTTCAATCACTTGCTAGCCTCCGGCTGACCCCGCTGTTCGCTACACTATCTATGTGGACGTTCGCTGCAAACTCATCGTTTCAATCTGCCTGTTTCTTCTTGCTGGAACCCTGCGCGCCGCCGACCGGCCCGTTCTCGTTTGCTTCGGCGACAGCATCACCGCCGGTTATGGCCTCCAATCCGGACAGTCGTACCCGGACGCGCTTCAGCGGGATTTAGACAATCGCGGCTACCACTACAAGGTCGACAATCAAGGCACCAGCGGCGCCACCACCAAGGACGCCGTTGCCGATCTGCACAACATCCTGAAGCTCCATCCTGAAGTCGTCATCGTCGAATTCGGCGGCAACGACGGCCTCCGCGGCCTTCCCCCTGACCAGACTCGCCGCAACCTCGAACAGGTGCTCACAACACTTGAAAATGCGCACATCAAGATTCTTCTCGCCGGCATCACCCTGCCCCCCAACTATGGCAGCGACTACATCGCATCCTTCGAGAAAGTCTTCCGCGATCTTGCCGCCAGGCACCACCCCGCATTTGTGCCCATGATCTATAAAGACCTGGTCAACGTCCCTGACACCATTCAGGGCGACGGCATCCATCCCACCATCAAGGGCTCTGAGATCATCGCCCGCACCTTGCTCCCGGCGCTCACACCCCTTTTGCACAAATAGTCCAAACGCGATTTGCTGAATGTATCCATCGCTGCGCGCACAATACTTCATAAAGTCCGGTAACAGTCGCTAACTGGCTGTTTGCACCCTTCCCCCTATCCAAACAGCGTAATCTACTGAAACAACACATGTTATCGTCTGTTTAGTCTTCTGCACTGAAATCGCAGCAACCCGTCCGGCTTTTCTCTGGCGTTCGGGGTCTTACAAACCTTCAACCCAGCGCGACAACGGGCTGAAAAAGCGTTCCCGCCACTCTCTTCGCAATCCCCACCAATTCCCGTTGTCCGGCAAACACCTTCACCAGCGGAGCGCGAGAAAACTCAGGCAGATTTGCCTGTCCACCATTTCTGAGGCGCCCCAATGCATGTGCGTCCCCGCTCACCGCCGGCATCTCCGGCAACAAGGTGCGGGGATGAATACACATTGCCTCAAGCGCCGCCACATCTCCGCTCAGCAACGCCAGCTCCTCCAGCGTGTGTGACTCATCCAGGCTGAACATTCCTGCTTGCGTCCGCCTCAGCCTGCTCAAATGCGCGCCACAGCCCATGGCTTGACCCATCTCGTGCGCCACAGAGCGCACATATCCGCCTGCGCTGATGCTCATGGCAAAGCTGGCCTCAGGCCCATCGAGCCCAGTGATCTCAAAGTTGGAAATACGAACCCTGGCAGGCTTCAGTTCCACCGGCTTGCCTTCGCGAGCCAGCTTGTAAGCCGGCTTGCCCGCGATCTTTTTCGCTGAATAGGCGGGCGGCATCTGCTCCGTCTCACCCTGGAACTGCGCAGCCGCCGCACGCAAATCTTCCAGCGTCAGACGCGGAGTCACCTCTTCTCCAACGCGCTCGCCCTCAGCGTCATATGTGTCTGTTGAAAACCCGAAGCGGATCGCCCCGGAATAGCTCTTCTCTGCAGATGAGAAATACTGCGCCAGCCTCGTAAACTTGCCTAGAACCAGCGGTAGTACCCCTGTCGCCATCGGGTCAAGCGTGCCCAGGTGGCCAATCGACCGTTCTCCGGTGATCTTGCGCAACCGGCCAACCACGTCGTGACTGGTCATGCCGCCCGGCTTGTCGATGACTAGAAGCCCGTTCACCTCATTACTCTAGTCGACTCAGCCCGACCCTTACAGTGCGCTGGCCCCCGGCTGTCGCACAAGAGACAGAAACTCTAACCGCGTCTCCTTCTGGCGGAAGCAGCCTACCATCGCAGAAGTCACCGTGGACGAACGCTGCTTTTCAATTCCACGCATCATCATGCACATGTGCCGAGCTTCAATCACCACTCCCACGCCCTGCGGTTCAATGGCTTCCTGGATGGTGTCCGCAATCTGCCGCGTCAGCCGTTCCTGCACCTGCAAGCGCCGTGCAAACACTTCAACTAATCGCGGTATCTTGCTCAGCCCGATCACTTTTCCCTTCGGAATGTAAGCCACATGGACCTTGCCAAAAAACGGCAAGATGTGATGCTCGCAGAGAGAAAACATCTCTATGTCTTTCACAATCACCATCTCGTCGTAGTCGACATCAAACAGCGCCCCACGCAGAATCTTGGTCGGGTCCTCGTCGTAGCCTTTGGTCAGGAACGCCATCGACTTCTCGACTCGCCCCGGCGTCGCCACCAACCCGTCGCGAGTCGGATCCTCGCCCAACCGGCTTAAGATCTCGCGATACATCTCCTCAGTGCTGAACTCGCTCAGCCCTTCGTCGATCCTTACCGCCCTGCGAACGCCTTTGCTCACTGCAACCGGATGCCCCATGATTCAATTCCTCCCGCCCCGAGGAACAGGGCGATCCACTTCGCTGCATTCAAAACAACCGCACTCAAAAATGAACTACTCTCCAGAGTATTCGAAAAAGTTGTTTTCAGTCTCTTCCACGCGCACCTGCGTTAACTCCGCGGGGCCGAGCGCCCCATCGAGCAACGCGAACATCGCTCGAGTCAGATTCTCGGTCGTCGGAACACGATCCGTGAACAACGGGTCCAGATTCAAATTCGTGTGGTCAAACCTTTCGATGACTTTGCTGCGCACCACAGCATCCAGTGCAGCCATGTCGATCACCATGCCTGTTTCGGGATTGACGGCACCGCCCGCCAGCACTTCGAGCACGTAATTATGCCCGTGACCATGCGGGTTGTTGCACTTGCCGAACGCTGCCCGATTCTCTTCGTCCGTCAACACATCCGTGTGCAGCCGATGGCTGGCGCTGAATGCATAGCGGCGGCCGAAATAAGTCTTCCCTGCGTTCGCGTTCATCGCCCGCCTCGGTACTCGGCAAAAATCTCCGCCGTCTCGTATACCCGAACGCGGTTCAACTGCGCGCCGCCTGCGGCCGCCACAACGGGCTCCAGTCTCCGCCACGCTGCAATCGCAATGTTCTCTGTGGTTGGGATCATCTTTGACGCTGCAAACTCCGGGACCTCCAGGTTCAGATGGCGATGGTCGTACGCCGCCAGCACTTCCCGCTCCATCACATTCTTCAACCACTTCAAATCGACCACAAACCCAATCACAGGGTCAGGCTCGCCAGCAACTGTAACCTCAAGCGTGTAATTGTGCCCATGTCCGTTGCGATTCGAGCACCGCCCAAACACCCGCTGATTCTTCTCCGCGGTCCAGGATTCGTTCCAGTAATAGTGAGAGGCGGAAAACGTGGCCCTCCGCGTCAAATAGATCATGCAGATCCTCACTGAACAAGATGCTTCAACCGAGCCGAAGGCTTCATTCTTAAGCTTCTAGCCCGGTTCTCCATGCCTCGTGTCCGAGACATGGGATTAAGAAGAGCTAGAAGCTGATGATGGGAGCTAAGAGCTGTATTCGCGCCCCTTCCAGCTTACCCTTTTCAAAATCCTGTGTTGAAACCAGCTCCGGTAAAGCAGCATCACAAACAGTGGCAACCCCAGCGGCGAAATCGCGCAATCCACAAATGGAAAGTTGGATTTGGCCACCCTGCCGTAAAACCGCCCCACAGTCCGCAACCACAACAGTGCCAGCACCCAGCCAGCTCCCAGCCACTCCAGCGAATGCAGGGCAAAATGACCGTTCCAAAGTTCGACCGCAAGCACCGGCAGCCCCGCCAGCAGCAGAATGTCTAACCCGCGCCAAACCGCCAACACCAGCGAATTGGCAAACAGCAGCGCAAGGTTCTTCGTCCAACCTTCGATCATGGCCGCTGTTGACCGGTACATCCGCGTCGAAACGGCATCGTCGGCATAGCGAAACCTCAAACCCACCTTGCGTCTTTTTGCCAGGAATGCCAATTCAACATCTTCGAGGACATCCTCCGCGACACTTTTGTGCCCGCCGATCCGTCGATACGCCTCGCGCTCCACCAGCAGAAACTGCCCGTTCGCCGCGGCAATCCTCTGGTTCGGGTCGGATACTTTTGCCGGTGGATAGGCCAACGCCAATTCGCTGAACACCAGCGGCATCAGCGATCTCTGCGCCAACCCGCTGACAATCTGCTTCGGCGAATAGCTCAGCATCCCCGCATTGTGACGTTGCGCCTCATGAATCGCCCGGTTCAGATTTCCCGGCTCGTGGATCGTGTCTGCGTCAGTGAACAGCAGCCACTTGCCCCGCGCCTTTCTTGCCGCAGTCCAGATTGCATTCGATTTGCCAGTCCACTTTTTCTCCAGCTTGGCCGCCGCAATCACCGTCACCCCTGCGAACCCGCGCGCTATCTCCGCAGTCTTGTCCGTTGATTGGTCGTCCACCACAACGAGTTCCCAGTCTTTGCCCAGCTCAAAAACATCTTCTGACTGGCTCACCAGCGACTGGAGGCACGCGCTCAGGCAGTCCTCCTCATTCCGCGCAGGGACGATGACGGTCAACTCAATCAGTTCCACCGGTTCCGGCTGGTCAAAGACCGCGCCCAGGGTCCAGCCCCATCGTCCTGGTACCGCAACCTCGGTGCCAGGCCCATCGGAAAGCCCAAGTACAGGTTTCCATCCTGCGCCGCCAGCCGATCCGTTGTCGCCGGTTTTTCCGTTCGCCATCCGCTCCGCCTTCCGTACAGGCCGTTCGCTCCGTATTATAGGTATGTGCGGTCCCCTCGTTCACTCACACTCACTCTGCTTCTTCAGCTGCTCCTCGTGTCAGCCTGCGATCGCGGCGCACATCCTGCCCAAACCGGCCAGGTGGCCCCGGACTTCACGGTCGCCGATGGATCCACCTCCATCCACCTTGCCAACTACCGAGGCAAGGTCGTGCTCCTCAACTTCTGGGCCACATGGTGCGAGCCGTGCATCATTGAGTTGCCTTCACTCCTCGAGTTGCATCGCCAACAGCCCGACCTCGCCATCCTTGCCGTCAGTATCGATGAAGATCCAGACGCCTATTCCCGCTTTCTCGTCCGCCGTCATGTCGACCTGCTTACCGTGCGTGACCCCAGCCAGAGCGCACCGAAGCTCTATCACACTGAACAGTGGCCAGAGACTTACGTCATCGACCGCCAGGGCGTAATCCGCCGTAAATTCATTGGTGCACAGGACTGGTCCGACCCTGAAGTCCGAGCCTATCTCAAGACCTTGTAAGCTGGCTCTCGAACCAGTCGCTCCCGGCTTGGTATCATTCCTTCATGACCACCGTGGAAATCCTCTATCGCTACGCATCGGCTCCCACCGAGTTGGTAGCCGCCGCGCTGGCCACCACAAAGGATGTCTACGGCATCCGCCGTCTGCGCTTTAACCGTGCCGCCTGCACTTTGTGCGTGGAATACGACGCGACCAGGCTCAATGCAGCCACCGTCACCCAGCTTGTTCGCCAGGCCGGTCTCGATATTGAAGAAGAGTTGCCCCTCGCCCTTCCCATTCCGCCTCCAGAGCCGGTCGCAGCAACCTGAGAACGTGCGGTTGGGATGGCGCGCAGTCCTCCGTCAGGTCCCGCAAGCAAACTTCCCCGCTTTTCTGCTCATTTCGATCAACACTTGAGACTGAAATTGAGTGATATGTAGTTGATACAGAATAACTTAAGTGGATGTAAATGAGCCCATTCAACCGTATTGATTACGTAGAGCGACGGGACTTTTGTCGCATCCCCATTCGCTCTCATTGCCTTGCGCCCTCAATATGTACGATTGAAAACGGCAATTTTGATTGTTTCAGGAAACACTGGGGCCGAGCATGGCAGCTACCTCATTTGTTAATAACTCAATCTTGATTTCGGGCGGCGCCATCAGGGTATTGTGCACCAGGCAGTTGTGAACGGAGCGCATCAATCCTCCTGTTTCGCTCTCAGTGAGTGGTACGGGGCAGTTCACAACGATGCGGAAATTGCCGACTCTGGCAGGCTGTTTGAGCTTGTCAGCCGTGACTGAGACCTCAACGCCACTCTGCGCCAGGTTGTGAATCTTGAGATATTGGGCAGCATAGAAGGCAGCGCAAGAGCCTAGCGACGCGAGTAAGAGTTCCGGAGGGGTCATCCCTTCGTCATCGCCGCTGTTCTCAGCTGGTTGATCGCAGAGGATTGTGTGCGAACGAGCCTGAACAGAGAATTTAACGTGGTCAAGGTGTTTGGTGGTGACTTGCACAAGGATCTCGCTTTCTAGATGAAGAAAGCCCAACCGGTCGCGAATCGTTACAGCACGGCAGAAATTTTCTTTGCGTCCGGCAGCCCGAGCATTCGCAGGTACTCCTGGGTAAGGATTGAACGCAGACGGGGTGCAATGGCTGGGTCGCAGGGAACTTCAAGCGAGCGGCAGCGATCGATCGCGCCACGCAGGTCGCGAAGAAACACAACACAGGCTGGACATGCATCGATATGTTCGCGCATCTGATCGCAGGTACGCGGCTCAACTCGACCATCCAGGTATTCAGAAAGATTTGAGAATAGCTCGCGACACTCCGAGGGCCGCTGGATTCTCCTTTTTCTGGAGCTTTTCGCAACCCTCGTCTCGGAATGGTGGTCACCCTCTCCTGGCACAGCGGCGAGGGTCCTGGCCATTTCCTTGCGCACCCAGAGCCGGGCACGATGCAGGCGAACGCGCACGGTTCCCTCTTGTAGATTAAGAATCTGTGCCACCTGCTCGGTGGTGAGTTCCTCCATGTCGTGGAGCACAAGGACAATCCGAAGCTGCACGGGCACCCGCAACACTGCCTGATGCAGAAGATGGTGCTGCTCGGCGTGAAGCAGGTTGGTCTCGGGACTTGCGCCCGCATCTTTGATTAACTGCCCCAGCTCGGTCTGGTCCGGCATCAATTCGTCGAGAGAGTAGGTATGGCTGGGAGCGTGAGCGGGTTTGCGGCGCATGCGCCAACAGCGGTTTCTGGTTACTGTGTAAAGCCAGACCGCAAGTGCCTGCGGGCTTTGAATCTTGGCCAGATGACCAAGCGACCGGTAGAGAACTTCTTGCATCGTATCTTCAGCGTCCTGCGGGTGCCCGCATACTTTCATGCTGAAGGAATACACCGTGTTCTGAAGCAACCCGATGGCCTCTTCAATGGCTTCTGCAGTATTGCGTTGCAGGAGATCGGTAGCCTCGATAAGTTCAGGACGCATCAGGTCAAGTTTCCCAGGAACATGACCAGTATATGCTCGCGCCACTGGCCTGATAGAACCGGCGGCATGCTCAAGATGACGGCTTTCGATCGTCGCCTTTTGTTTCATTGACGGATTCGAGCATGAAGATGCAAATAGGAGAAATCTTCCTCAACCACGAGCGGACACCGAGCATTTCGCGTCCCGAAGCAGCAGCTACCCATGCACGAAGCAGAGCGACGGCGAGACTGATGTCAGCACCGGGCCGGCTTGCCTCCAGGCGAAACATTTGTCGATAAACTTCGTCCTTCAGTTCCCCGCAAGCGGACTGAAGAGCAGACCTCGAACTGTATTTGATCCCTTGTGCCCTCATCACGCCTAAGCTCTTTCTGAACTGGTTCCTATTTCAGCCCCATTGCGCGCAACATTGAGATTGCCGGACACCAATTGGTCAGACCCGATTGCAATAGGTTGAGGCCCACGAACGCAGTAAGCAAGAGCCACCAGGGCGAAAGGAAATGCGCAAGGGCAACTGAGAGCAACACCATCACGCCTGCCATCAGGCGGACACCGCGTTCGACTGTCATAGGGAGTCTCTTTGTTCGGATTCAGAGTCGCGTCCGGATTCGCGACCGGTATGAACCACGTAGTAAAGCACCGGAATAGTCGGCCATGAAAGAAAGGTCGACGCCACCGCGCCGGCAATCAACGATAATGCCAGTCCCTGAAAGATCGGATCGGTAAGGATCACGCTTGCGCCAACGACAACCGCTGCTGCAGTCAACAGCATCGGTCGAAACCGGGTCGCGCCGGCATCGATGACCGCTTCAGCAAGTGGCATCCCCTGGCGAATGCGAAGCTCAATAAAGTCAACCAAAATGATCGAGTTACGAACAATGATGCCGGCCCCGGCGATAAACCCAATCATCGAGGTTGCGGTAAAAAACGCACCCAGCATGGCATGAGCAGGCATGATGCCAACCAAGGTTAGCGGGATCGGGGCCATGATGATCAACGGGACCACGAAGGACCGGAACCATCCGACCACGAGCACGTAGATGAGGACTAGCACCGCCGCGAATGCAAGCCCCATGTCGCGGAAGACCTCGATCGTGATATGCCATTCGCCGTCCCATTTCATCGAGTAATGGTCTGTAGGCTCCGGCATGGATGCGTTGTATCGAGTCAGAGTGTACCCAGCCGGAAGTGTCAGGTGGTCCAGATCCCTGTTCATATTCAGGATTGCGTAAACCGGGCTCTCGACCGCTCCCGCAACATCTCCCGTAACATAGACCACTCGACGCAGATTCTTGTGATAGATGCTAGGCTCGATCGTGTCGTGCTCAACAATCACCAACTCACGCAACGAAACCATGACGCCGTCTGCGCCCGGCAGTTGGATGTTCTCGAGTCCCTGCTCAGAGGAACGGTCCGCGCGGTCCATTTCGACAATCGTAGGCGCCGGCTCCCGCGACGTCTGGTCATGCAAAAGGCCGACTTCGGTTCCTGATATTGCAAGGGCCAGGGCATGCGCCACGTCGCTGACCGCAATACCATGCTGGGCAGCCTTGACTTCATCGACGCGCATGACGAGTCTGGGCTGCGGATCTTCGACGTACCAGTCCGTGTCAACCACGCCAGGCGTATGCTGAAAGATCGCCTTGATTTGTTGTGCAACCTGGGTCTGTCCAGTCAGGTCTGGGCCGTAGACTTCGGCCACCAGGGTTTGAACCACCGGAGGCCCAGGTGGAACCTCGCTGACTTGAATCCGCGCTCCATATGAGTTTCCGATCATGTCGAGCAATGGACGGAGCCGCTTTGCAATCGTATGGCTCTGAGTGCTTCGCTCCTTCGCAGGCAGAAGGTTCACCTGAATGTCAGCCTGATTCGGCTTGCGCCGCATGTAGTAGTGACGCACGAGCCCATTGAAGTTATAGGGTCCGGACGTCCCGGTGTACGTCTGGTAATTGAGAACGTCAGGTTGCCGGGCAAGTTCCTCCCCGAGCGCCCGGGCCACACTCGCAGTCTGTTCCAGCGGCGTGCCGTCTGGCATGTTGATGACCACCTGTAGCTCGCTCTTGTTGTCGAACGGTAGCATCTTCACTCGCACCAGTCCCAGCGGCACCAGCGCGATGGAGATCAGAAAAAGCGCCGCTACTCCGATGAAAAAAAGGAGACGATTGCGCGATGACCGAATCAGCGGCATCATGATGCGGCGGTAGAGCCTACTCCGCCAGTTTCCCGTCTCAGGCTCTAGAATCTTGGCCCCTTCGAGATGCCTGCCGGCGAGCCGCAGTGCAGCCCAGGGCGAAACTACAAAGGCAACCAGCAGCGAAAAGAGCATGGCCGCGGATGCGCCCACGGGGATGGGCCGCATATATGGACCCATTAGGCCGCGGACAAAGGCCATGGGCAGCACCGCTGCAATCACTGCGAAAGTCGCGAGAATAGTTGGGTTCCCCACCTCAGCAACCGCTTCTACTGCGACTTCACTCATTGGCCGCCCGTGATTCTCGGGCAATCGGAAGTGGCGAACCATGTTTTCAACGACAACGATGGCATCATCTACCAGAATGCCAATCGAAAAGATCAACGCAAACAACGTGACGCGATTAATGGTGTAGCCCAGGAAGTAGAACACCGACATGGTGAGGGCGAGGGTGACGGGAATGGCCAACAATACAACACCCGACTCACGCCATCCGAGGAAGAGCGCGACGAGGAAAGTCACGGACAACGTAGCCAGGAGCAAGTGCTCAAGCAGTTCATTCGACTTATTTTTCGCCGTCTCTCCGTAGTTCCGGGTGGTGGTCACTGTCACGTCGTTGGGTATGGATACGCCCTGCATCTCATGCACGCGCCTGAGCACGGCATTCGAGATATCGGTTGCGTTGGTTCCCTTCCGCTTGGCCACGGTAATCGTTACGGCCGGATACTGGCCGGCGCCCTGCGATACTTTGGCGCCCGCCTCCGTTGTACCGTAGACTACATAGTCCGTGGGTTCGGCCGCCCCATCGACGATTGTTTCGGCCACGTCACGGAGGTAAACCGGACGTCCGCGAACAACGCCCACCACAACGGCCTCAAGATCTTCGCGGCAGGTGAACAGGTTGCCCGCGTCTACCTGAATCTCCCGGTTGTTTTCAGAGAATTGACCAGCCTGCACAGTCGTATTTGCTGCCTGCAAATGTCCCACGACCGCCATTGGCGATATACCGTAAGCACTCAGCTTCTCTGTGCTTAGCACAACACGCATCGTACGTGGTTGCCCACCGATGATCGCCGTCTCGGAAACATCGCCGATCTGCGCGATATTGTGCTCCATCTCTTCAGCAATAGCGCGCAACTGGTAGCTGTTGTAGTGTTCGCCCCAAAGGGTCATCGCCAGGATTGGCACATCGTCGATGGAACGGGCCTTGATGAGCGGCTGCGAAACTCCAGGGGGCATGCGGTCGAAGTTTGAGTAGAGCTTGCTGTATACCTTGATCAAGGCATCTTCCTGAGAAGTGCCGACAAGAAAGCGGACGATCACCAGGCTCTGCCCAGGAGCCGAAGTCGAGTACAAATATTCAACGCCCGAAATCTGATGCACCAGGTTTTCAATCGGCAGCGTCACTCGCTCTTCAACCTCTGCAGGCGATGCACCTGGCATGGCGGTGACTATGTCCAGCATTGGAACCAGGATTTGCGGTTCCTCCTCTCGGGGAATGATCGCGACCGCGAAGATCCCGAGGGCGAGCGACGCTGCGATAAAGAGCGGCGTCAGTTTTGAATTGAGAAACGAGCGAGCCAGCCGCCCGGCGACCCCAAGATCTTGCGTCATGGCTGAACCTCAATGCGTTTGCCGGCGAGGTCGCGGTCCGAGGGTGCGTCAACCAGCTTTTCGCCAGTAGAGATTCCTGACAACACTTCCAACAAATTGCCATGTGCTTCGCCCAACGTAATCGTTCGAAGTTGCGCAACCCCTTGGCTATCAAGAACGAACACGCACTTGAGCGAGCCACGCGAGACAACGGCCGTTTCCGGAATGAGGGTGGCATTGCGACTACCATTGGTAAATTCGGCCGATCCATACATGCCCGCACGCCTCTCGCTTGAGGATGGCAAGTCGATCTTGACGAGAAAGCTGTGGCTCGATGGATCGGCGGCAGGATCGATCTCTGCTACCGTTCCCGTGATTGTTGAAGATGCCTCGCCATCGATTGTTACCTTTACCCTCATGCCCCGATGAATCGTGCCGATAGCAGACTCGTCCACTGTGGTTTGCAGTTGCAGGGCTCCAGCCTGATCTATTTGGAGCAGGGGCACGCCCGGTGCAGCCATGGTTCCGGGATCAGCCGAACGAGCAGTCACCACGCCAGCAAACGGCGCGGCGAGTCGTGTATAGCTCAACATTGTGCGCGCGCCTGCCTCCTGCGCTCGAGCAGCATCTGCCTGTGCTCGTGCGGCTTCAAGATTTGCCGCTGCCCCCTCCGCACGCCGTGACACTTCGTCCATTTCTTGCGGGCTTACGCTCTTCTCGGACTCAAGCTGCTTGTACCGGTTCAATGTGCTCGCCGCCAGGGAAGCATTGGTTTCTGCTGCACCTTGCATGTTGATCGCTGCCTTCACCCCTGCCTGTGCCTGTTCGAGCGACGAGCGCAACGCCGCATCGTCGAGTACGACCAGAATTTGCCCAGCCCTTACAAGGTCTCCCTCGCGCACCAATATCTGCTGGATGCGGCCAATTACTTGCGCCGATACCTCCGCGGTCTCCCTGGCATGAACAGTCCCCGTGGATCGCATCTGTTGAGGCACCTCTTGCTCCCGGCTTTCAACAACACCAGCTTGCAGGGCTTGTACGGTGCCTGGCGTCATGGCAGGCACCGTGCCATGGCAGCCCACGATCATCGTCGCAGAAGTTGCAAACACACTTGCCCATAAGAGATTCTTCATTGCAATTCCTCCGCAGCATCGGGAGTCAGAGTCCCGGTCGCGTATAAAAGTTCGCTATAAGCCATAGCGTTGCCGTACACGGCATGCCAGTAATTGGATTGGCTCTGCCGCTCCGCGTCCTCAGCCCGTAGCAGCTCGGTGATCGTGGCCAGCCCCGCGCCATAGCGATTCTTCAAAATCCGTAAGCCTTCTGCCGATTGGCCCATTGCAGCCCGAGCTGTCTCCAGTTGGAGTTCTGCTGTTTCAAGGTGGATATGCGCCTGGCTCACCTCAAGCCGCAAGTGCTGCCGAGCAGCGGCCATTTGCGCATCGATCTTGAGTTTTGCCGCTTTGTCCCGTTCCAGCTGTGTGCGCTTCCCCACGGGGAGAATATCCACGCTGATCTGGACGCCCGCGACCCAGTTGTTGCCGCCCACGCCCCCAAACGACGTGCGGTCTTCTTCCCAGTTCCCGTAAGCGCTCACACGCGGGCCGAAGTCAGATTTCGAAGCGCTCAATGCAGAGACCTGCGCCGATTGCGCTTGTCCCAACGCCGCAAGGTCCGACCGCGACTTTACGGCCTTCGCCATCTCGTCGTCGAGCGTACCCTGCGGAAACGCGTGCGGCTCAATCGGCTTAAGCTCGCGTACCTTCAGGTCAGGTGCGCCCGTTGCTTCGCGCAATGTCGCCCACGCGAGCTCCAGGTCGCCCTGAGCCGCAATCAAAGTCCCTTTGCATGCGGCCACATTAACTTCAGCCGACATCCGATCAGACTCGAGCGCGAGGCCGGCGTTGGTGTGCTCCTCGACCGACGTCAACAAAGCCGCAGCCGTTTCCTGCTCATGCTCAGCTACATCGATCTCACGCACGGCGTACAGTACTTGTTGATACGCCCCCAATACGCGGAAGATGATTTGCTGATCTAGCGCACTGGCAGAGGACGAAGCGCTTTCTCTCAAGAGTCCGGCACGGCGGATATCCTTCTGCGCCTTGAAGGAATCGAAAGCAATCCACTGGCCTGAAAAGCGCGACGAGAAGTTTCCAATCGGTTGCGGAAAATTCAGCGAGTTTACTGCAAAATCTGCCTGGGTAAACTGTCGTTGCCTCAGCCGAGTGCCGAATGCGTAAACCGGGTCATCGCCACGCGAAATGTCTTCGGTGAAGGTTAGTTGTGGCAAGAGCCGGGTACGCGCCAGCTCAACCGCCGACTTGGCTGCAAGGCTGTCTGCACGCGCGATCGAAGCCTCGGGGCTCTGGCCTAGCGCAAGGTCTATGGCCTGACGAAGCGTGAGCGGTTCCTCTGCGACACATGCGACTCCGCTCATCGAGATCAGGAGTACAAGCCAGAGAGCTCGAAAGCTGTACATATTCATAGTTGAAAGCGTCCTTAGCCGGTGCATTCAATTGAATGAAGACACAAACCGAGGATTCGTTACAAAATGAAGCAAGAGTGGCTCGGATGCTCGCCTGTCCGCTTCCGCTCTCACCGATGGAGGCGGATGTGAGAGGTCATTCGGGCAAGAATGAGCTCGTTGCGGGATGCGGGCACGACATCATTTGAAGCAGACTGGGCGTAGCGCAAATTGAGAGCGAGTGGCGTCGCTCCTGGACGAGCAATCCGAAGAGAGCTTCCCGTCGACACGCGCATTCGGCTGATTGTGTTAGCTCGAGGCCGATTGAACATTCCGTTCCCCCTCAGGCCATCAAACCGTCGGGGCATCAGTGTGCTCTTTAAGAATGAGGGAACCGGTTCAGATGGCTTCCGGCTTTTCGGATTCCATCCACGACGACCGGAGCATGGCTCCGAAGATTCCACAGACCAGTGCCGCTCCGATCCACACCGGCGCACGTACATACAAAACAAACAGCAATACGAGCCCTGCCGCGAGCCCGACGGACCAAGTTCGGCGCCAATGGCGCCAGCAAAACAGGAAAATCACCGCGGTGGCGAACTCCGCCAGGGCCAGAACCCATGTCATAATCTCAGCACTCTCCCACGCAAGGGACTGCGGAGGACGTCCTTCTACGCGGTCTTTGATTCCTTGCAGTATTCTCGGCACCGCGACATGGTCGGCGAACTCGGTGAACAGGTCGAGCAAAAGCCGCCGGTCCTTCCAATGGTACCGAAGCCGAATTCGGCTTATGAGACGCGTATGGCTTCCATCGACCGGAAAGAGAGCCCACGTGAAGCTGCCATCGGACGGAGAAGCAGCACTTCGCCAAATAAGATACTTGTCGGGTTGGATCGAGTCGAATACCAGCGAAGCCACTGCGCTGATGGGGAGTACGTCGCCCGTTTTCGGGTGCTCAAGTGCGGGCTCGATCGATCCCAGGCTGTGGATGCCTGTCTTGCTCCCAGCGTTCTCTATCAGGTCGTACCCATAGAAACCAGCGCGACCATATCCCATCTGCACCAGCCAGGGCCAGATGTCCTTGGGGCTGCCCTCAATAGTGATGGCTCTTGTTGCGCAGAAGGATGGTGAAGGAACCAGAGAATCGCCCGGCATCGCGCGGGTTCTTTCCTCAGCCGTGGAACCCCAGTGGAGCGCAATGGGACGAATCGCCAACAGGTAGATGACTAAGAGCGCAAAGGGCAGACTCAGGGAAACGAGCAGCTGCGTGGCAACAAAACGGATTGAAGCTGAACTTGTCATCACACGCCAAGTACCCTGAGCAAACGACGATTGGCTAAGCAGATCATCCTGTTTACCGCAGGTCAAACCCGCGCTTTCATCTGGTCGAAGCTGACACAAATCCGGGTGACGGTCTATGATCACCGACACAACAACTGTTTAGATGAGCAATCGGCATACGTTCGTACTTCGGCCAGGAGCGCCGAACGACTGGTATTGGTTAGAAAATCCGCTTTTTCAATGTGAAAGCGAGGCGCTTTCGGCGGCGGGAAAGTTGGACCGCTACATCTGCGTGGAGCCGACGGGCCCGTGGGGATTCGTAAATGCTGTCAATGAACTATTCCGCCGCTCGAGAAAGTCAGCTTACAACATCAGGCGCGTTGGAGGTAGGCCGGAGTGGTTTGACCCTAAACAATAAGGTCAATTGTTAAGAACTTGGCATTCCACTTTCTGAGGTCGCTACATCAGCAGCCCATTCGAGAAGCAATCGATTGCGAATTTTCTGTCCCATTCTTACACCCGT
>CAZTLV010000070.1:0-20403 GCA_964614635.1 uncultured Occallatibacter sp. | reverse complement strand
TGGCGCCAAAGTAGGCAAGTTCGGCAGCCTCCTCAAAGCTGATGACCTTGACGCGCAGGGCGTCGGGACAGACGCGCGGATCGGTGGTCATGATGCCGTCCACGTCGGTCCAGATCTCGATTGCGTCCGCCGTGAGCGCGCCGCCGACGAGTGCCCCGGTGAAATCTGACCCGCCGCGACCAAGGGTCGTGGTGACCCCAGCTTCGTTCGAGGCAATGAAGCCGCCCATTACAGGAACCTTGCCCAGGCTGGTTAGGGGAAGCAGTTTCTCCTGGGTTCGCTTGTCGAGGATGTCGACTTGCGGAGCAGCTTTTTGAAATTGTGAATCGGTGACGATGATGTCTCGCGCGTCTACATGCGTCGCATCGATGCCGCTCTCAATGAAAGCAGCCGCAACAATGAGGCTGGAGATGCGTTCGCCGTAGCTGACAATCCGGTCGGAGATGCGGGGGGTGAGTTCAAGCACCGCGGCAAGGCCGCGCAAAATCTCATCGAGCTTGTCGAATTTCTGATCGATCACGTTTTGCAGTGCCGCAGCATTCCGAGCATTTTTGACCAAGGCGGCTGCAGTATCGCGATGGCGTGAGCGGAGGCGCGAACTGATAGCCAGTGCGCCGGTTTTGTCGCCTTGTCCTGCTGCTGCCGCGGCGCGAAGCAACTGGTCAGTTACCTTGGCCATGGCGCTGACAACCACCACGGGCTGCTTGCCCAGGGCCACACGTCCGGCTACGATCGCTGCGGTTCGCCCTATGGCGGCCGGGTCCTCGACCGACGTTCCGCCAAACTTCATGACTACGAGACTCATGCAAATCTTTCCATTGCCTTCATGCATGGGCGGCAGCTTCGGCGACTGGCTCAAGTTTGCCGAGACTCGCCAGCAGTTCAGCGTTGAGGATGGTTGCCCCCGCGGCTCCGCGGATGGTGTTGTGCGAGAGCACGGTAAACTTCCAGTCGAGCACGCCGCAGGGCCGCAGGCGGCCAACGGTAGCGGCCATGCCCTTGCCCCGGTTACGGTCAAGTCGGGGCTGCGGGCGGTCGGGCTGTGGCGCCCATTCGACGGGCTGATCGGGAGCACTGGGTAAATTCTGTCCGGCAAGCGGACGGAACTCGGACCAGGCAGCAAGAATCTCTTCGCATGTGGCGGGCTTGCCCAGTTTGATTGACACGCTGACCGTGTGGCCGTCAACAACCGGGACGCGATTGCAGCTGGCGCTCATGCGCGCTGAAAGCGGCTTGACGACCTGGCCTTCAAGTTTGCCAAGCAGTTTGAGCAACTCCTCTTCCATCTTTTCTTCTTCGTTTCCGATGTAAGGCACAACGTTGTCGAGGATGTCCATGGAGGAGACGCCAGGGTAGCCCGCACCGCTGACCGCCTGCATTGAGGTGGCGAAGATCTGCTCGATTCCAAAGCGGTCGGCGATCGGTTTGAGTGCCAGCACCGGGCCCATCACCGTGCAGTTGGAGTTGGTGACGATGTAGCCGCCCGACTCCTTGCGCCATGATTGCTCTTCGATCAGGTGCAAGTGATCGGCGTTGACCTCGGGAAGCACAAGGGGCACGTTGGGAGCCATACGGAAGGCGCTGGAATTTGAGACCACGGCGCAGCCTGCAGCAGCAAACCGGGGCTCCAATTCGCGGGCATAGGCGGCGTCGACGGAGGCAAAAATCACCTTGGGCGCGCCCTCTGGATCGGCAGCGGAGACGGTCATGTTGGCGATGCGCTCAGGCAGCGGTGTGTCGAGACGCCATTTGGCCGCCTCACCATACGATTTGCCGCTGGAGCGGTCGCTGGCGGCGATCCATGCAACTTCAAACCAGGGATGGTTTTCCAGGAGTTGGA
The DNA here is from genome assembly GCA_964614635.1 of uncultured Occallatibacter sp. Classification (GTDB taxonomy): domain Bacteria; phylum Acidobacteriota; class Terriglobia; order Terriglobales; family Acidobacteriaceae; genus Telmatobacter. Next base: position 18,563 of record CAZTLV010000070.1, on the reverse strand, counting down.
TGTAGCGTTGGCCGACCATTCCGGTCGCGCCCAGGATTCCAATTTGATGTTTTGTTTGCATGGCTGTAGACCCTCTAGTGTACAGGAGAATGGGTGCAGCGATGCAACAACCATGATCGGAGTGAGGTGCGGAACAATGCTTCGGACTAGCTTTGCGGCAGCACTGCGACCGGCTTGACGGGAGTTGCAGCCGATTCTCCCGCAACCGTCGTCCATTCGCGCACGTACCAGCGTTTCACGATACCGCTGGTCACGTAGGGGTCGGTCCGGGCAAACTTCTCTGCCACTTCAGGTGAGTCGCCCTTGAAAAGCAGCACGGCGCCGTCGAATGGATTCGACAGCGCACCGGCCAGCACCAGCTCACCCCGTTCGCTTGCCTGCCACGCCAAGCCAAGATGCGCGCTTCGGAACTCTCCGCGCCTGGGCAGGTAGTCGTCGCCTACTTCGTAGAACAAAAGATAGTGCATTTGATTCGCTCGATTCCGGCCCTATTCCATTGCGGCAAGCACTGCGTCGGCAAACTGGGTGGTACCGGCGGCGCCGCCTACGTCACGAGTGAGGGCCTTGCGTTCAGCGTAGACGGTTTCCAATGCCTTCTGCACTTTGTCAGCAGCGGCGGATTCGTCGAGATGGCGGAGCATGAGCACGGCCGATTGCAGAAGTGCGGTGGGGTTGGCTACATCCTTCCCGGCAATATCCGGAGCCGATCCGTGAACCGCCTCGAAAATTGCGCACTCCAGGCCAAGGTTGGCGCCGGGCACAAGTCCGAGGCCGCCGACCAGGCCGGCGCACAGATCGCTGACAATGTCTCCGTAGAGGTTTTCAAGCAAGAGCGTGTCGTATTGGAATGGATTCATGACCAACTGCATACAAGTGTTGTCAATCAAATGTTCGCCATAGACGATGTCAGGGAATCCCTCGGCCACCTTGCGGGCGCACCGGAGAAACAGGCCGTCGGAGAGCTTCATGATGTTGGCCTTATGAACGGAATGGATCTTCTTGCGCCCGTGTTTGCGCGCGTATTCAAAAGCGAATCTGGCAATGCGCGTGGAGCCTTTTTCGGTGATGACCTTGATGCTCTCCACCACACCTGGCACAACTTCATGCTCCAGGCCCACGTACTCGCCCTCTGTGTTTTCACGGACGATGATCAGGTCGACGCCAGGCCAATGCGTTGCCAGGCCAGGCAGGTTCTTGACCGGGCGGAAGTTGGCAAAGAGATCGAACTTTTTGCGCAGGGTGACGTTGATGCTTTTGAAGCCGCCTCCGATCGGCGTGGTGACCGGCCCCTTGAGCGCGACTTTGGTGCGTTCAATGGATTCTGAGAGCGCGGCTGGGATGTACTCGCCGTAGATTTCAAAAGCTTCGGCGCCCGCCGCAAACCGCTCCCACTCCCACTGGACCCCGGTGGCTTCAAGAATGCGAACAACGGCTTGCGTTACCTCGGGCCCGATGCCGTCACCGGGGATGAGCGTAACTTTGTGGGTCATGATTCAGCTCCTGGTTACCAGCTATTTCTTCTTCGCCGCATTGCGTCCGCCAAGCAGGCCTTCGAGTTCTTCCTTGAATTCGCGGACATCCTTGAAGTCCCGATAAACCGAGGCAAAGCGGATGTAAGCCACCGTGTCGAGGACCTTTAGATTCTGCATGATCAACTCGCCGACCTCGCTGGTGGTGCGCTCGCGCTCCGGTGCATCCACCAGATAAGCCTCAGCCGCGTCGACGATGGCTTCGAGTTTGCTTGAAGGAACGGGACGCTTTTCACAGGCGCGAAGCAGGCCACTGAGCACTTTCTGACGATCGAATCGCTCGCGGCGGCCGTCCTTCTTGACCACCATGTAAGGAATTTCGTCGATGCGCTCGTAGGTCGTAAAGCGGCGATTGCAACTCTCACACTCGCGGCGGCGGCGGATTGAGTCGGCCTCCTTGCTCTCACGCGAGTCGACGACCCGATCATGCCCGAAACCACAATATGGACATTTCATGCTTGGGTCGATTCTAAATCAGTGAGGGAGTGAAAGAGTGAAACAGTAAATGAGTGAACAAGAGATCTATTTGGATCTTCAGAACAGGAATTGGATGGTGCGGCGACCGCCGCCCTGAGACCGCTTCTAGCGCACGCGTAAGGCCAGCAGTTACACTTTCTGGGCTGAAAGGAAGTGGGGATTATCGATGTTCAATCGCCGCACGTTTTTGAAGACCGGATTGACGACCGGCGCCGCTGCGCTGCCGCTGGCTTCTGCACTTGATGCAATGACTCTCGATGTGAAGGAGGCTGCGCCCAGTTCTGCGACGGGCAATGCGCCCACCCTGGTTACGCTTCCCACGCGTCTCGGTCCGATTGATGCGGCGGGAGAGCCATGGCAGCAGAGAGTCAGGCGCGTGGGCCAGAGCAACATGACGGAACACGACCCCGCGGTGATGGACATTGAACAATGGGCTGATTATTGGCACTCCTGCGGGACTGACGTGGTGTACATCAGCGTTACCGGAATACTTGCGTTTTACCCATCGAAAGTCAAGTTTCATCGCCACGGGAAATTTCTGAAGGATCGGGACTTTTTTGGAGAGTGTTTGACCGCGGCCAGAAAGCGGGGCATGCACGTAGTGGCGCGCATGAGCCCCGATCTCAGCTGGCAGGACGCGCTGGAGGCGCATCCAGAGTGGGCAATGCGCAACAAGGACGGGTCAGTTCAGTTCAGCACTGAAGATCCGCGCCTGTTCAAGACCTGCATGTTCTCCAACTACATGGACGACTACATTCCCGCGGTGATGCGAGAGGTCAACTCGCTCTACGACGTGGACTGCTTCTACACCAATGGCTGGCCTCCTATCGGAAACCTGCCGGATTGCCATTGCGCCATATGCGGCAAGCTACCGCCAGCAAATACCGCGGAATACTGGCGGATATTCAATGACCGGCTCTTTGAGCTCTGGGCGAAATACGACACCATTGCCAAAGAGAAAAAGCCCGACAGCTTCTTTTTTGCCAACCTGGGGGGCAATGTTCACGCGGGGCCGAATCTCGATCGCCTGGGCAAGACAATTGTCTGGTTCCAGGGCGATAACCAGGGCCGCACCAATCAGGATCCGGCGGTGTGGGGGGCAGCGCTTCAAGGGCGCGTCTGCACCTCGGTGATGGATGGCAAGTTTGCCGCCAACATCACCGCTGCGTATTCCACCTGCGAAGTGCCGTGGCGGAACCTTGCCAAGAACGCTGACGAGGCACGGATGTGGCTGAATGAGACGTTGGCCAGCGGGCTGGTTCCGTACTACCACTTTGTGGGCTCGGAGAATGGCTTTGGAGAGGATCGTCGCTGGCAGAAAGTGGGTGCGGAATACTTTCGCTGGACAGAGAAGCACGATGCCCATCTCAAGGTACGACGCTCCGTAGCGAACATTGGCGTGGTCATGGGACAGAGCACGCAGCTCCTTTACCCCGGCCCTGCAACCATGCAGTCACGCACTTACATGCGCGAGACCACGCATGGTCTTTATGAGACGCTGCTGGCGGGCCGATTCACATTTGATTATGTACATGAAGATCGCCTGGAGCCGGAACGCCTGAGCAGGTACCGAGCGCTGTTGCTACCGAACGTCGCCATGCTCAGCGACCGGCAATGCGAACAGATTCGAGCGTATGTGCACCGTGGCGGATCGATCATGGCCAGCTTCGAAACTGGACTCTATGACGAGAACCTGAAGCCGCGTGAAGAATTCGGGCTGGCTGATCTGCTCGGCATCAGCAGGGCAGGAGACGCCATCGGTACAAATGGAAACGCCTATTACGGCCGCATCGAGCGGACGCACCCCATTCTTGAAGGATTCACGGACACAAACTGGCTGCCGGGCGCGCAGAACCGCATTCCGCTGAAGCCGGTCCGCGATCCCGTGCTGACTGTTGTTCCTGGATTTGTGCGGTATCCGCCGGAGTTAGCCTACCCTCCTGTTTCCCATACAGACGAGCCAGCCGTGGTGCTGCGCGAAGTCGGCGCGAGCCGTATCGCCTATTTTCCCGGTGACATTGAGCGTACCTACTGGCTCACCGGCCACGGAGACCTGCTGCGCCTGATGCAGAATACGATCCGCTGGATTACAGGGGACGAGCGTATGGTCGGCGTGGATGGCGACGGCTTTGTAGAGCTGTTTGCGTGGGAGACGAATCCCGGATATGCCGTACACCTGCTCAATTACACCAGCCCCAACGCACATCACGGATGGATGTCGGATGTGCATTCGATCGGACCGCAAACTGTGAGCATCAAGCTTCCGGCAGGGATGAGGGCGAAGTCAGTTGAACTGCTATGCGCCGAGCGAACCTTGCCTTTCCGGCTCGACGGCCAGACGTTGCGGTTCACGATTCCGCGCCTGGATGATTATGAGGTAGCTGCGGTAACCGTGGGATAGAACAGGCCTGCTAGCTCAAAAACTCCGCAATCGCATCGACGACGGTCTGCTGTTCATCTTCATGGAGTTCAGGGAAGATGGGCAGTGCCAGAACTTCGCGTGCGGCACGCTCCGCTTCAGGGAAGCTGCCTTCGGCGTATCCCAGGCTCTTGAGCGGTTCCTGCATGTGGAGAGGGAGAGGGTAGTAAATCTCCGAACCAATGCACCGAATGGACAGAAAATCGCGCAGAGCGTCGCGGCGCGGCGTGCGAATCACGTATTGGTGCCAGACGTGCCGACTGCCGGGAACTTCATGCGGCAGAACGACGCCGTGGCTCGGATAGAGGCCGGATTCGGCCAGCCCCGCTGCACGAAACATGGCGTGATAGCGCTTGGCGACGGTGCGGCGAGCATGATTCCAGCCGTCGATGTATTTGAGTTTTACCGAGAGGATGGCGCCCTGGAAGCCGTCCATGCGAGCGTTCCAGCCGACTTCGTCGTGGAAGTAGCGGCGGCGCATTCCGTGCTGGCGCAGCATTCTGACGCGTTCGGCGAGCTCTGCTGAATTTGTAGTCACCATTCCGGCATCGCCGGCGGCGCTAAGATTCTTGGTTGGGTAAAAGCTGAATGCTGCAATGTCACCGAGCGCCCCAGCCTTTACGCCGTTCCATTCAGCGCCCCAGGCCTGTGCGGCGTCTTCGACCAGTTTGAGCCCGTGTTCCTGGCCGAGGCGGGAAACGGCTGTCCAGTCGGCACATTGGCCATAGAGGTGGACCGGCAGAATGGCGCTAAGCCCTTTAACTGGAGTGCTCTTCACGATCCGGTCTACTGCCGCCAGGTCGAGATTGAAGGTTGTGGGGTCGATGTCCGCAAGAATCGGAGTCGCACCCGCACGAAGAATGCAGCTGACCGAGGCAAAAAAGCTGAAAGGGGTGGTGATGACGGCCTGGCCGGTGCCAATTCCCGCTCCGGCAAGTGCCAGCCACAGGGCGTCCGTGCCCGAGGAGCATCCCAAACAGTGAGCCACACCCAACTGGGCCGCCGCGCCGCGCTCAAAGGCTACAACCGGCTCGCCAAGAATGAATTGCTGCGTCTCAAGGACGTGGCTGACTGCATCTAACAGTTCCTGATGGAGAGGGAAGTATTGCCGCTTGAGGTCAAGCATTGGAACGGGTTGAAAGGATTTGGCGGGAGCTGCAGTTGGTGAGCCGGCACTTTGCACGTAGTTATTTTAGCGCGGGCTCGCAGTTTTGCGTCCCAGGAGAGCCATTTCGCAAGCATTGCAGGTCAGAGCGGAGGCTCCATCACACCTGTAAAGGCATGAAAGCGCATATAATGTGTTCACATTCCGGGATAAGGCGGTTCTGGGACTTCCAGGGGCGCCCCCGGGGATTTGCTTTTTAACGGACATGCAGTCGAGTTGCATCTAACCCCATCAAGAGGAAAGTAGGAGATCGGCACATGGAAAACAAGCCGGCACAAAATATTCAGGACACATTCCTGAACACTGTTCGCAAGGACAAGACACCGATCACAATTTATCTAGTGAGCGGAGTCAAATTAACGGGAAAGATCCGGTCCTTCGACAAGTATTCCGTGCTTCTTGAAAACAACAGCCAGGAGCAGTTGATTTTCAAGCACGCGATTTCGACAGTCGTCAGCAACCGGAGCGTGATGCATACTGAGCATCGCCCGATTGCCGCCGTGCAGACGGGAATTGGCCCTTCGCCAGTGGCTGTTCCGTCAACATCTCCCGTTGCTGCGGAGCAGCGATAGCGGTTGCGATTGACGTTGAAAGAAACCAGAGCCGACGCAACGCGTCCAGTGCTGGGGTTCCCGACCGCAAGTGCAGTCGGCGGCAGCGGAGCGCGTGAGCGTGCAGTGCTGGTTAGCGTGGATCTGACGCGGGCTGAGCCCGTGGTTCGCCCACCGGGACGTCGCCCAGGCGCTGCGGGAGCGCGCTTAGCGGCCGATTCGGTCACTGGATCCCACGCGGTGGTCTTGCTAGACGCTGCATCGGTCCAGGGTAGGTCCCCAAAGGTCCCTGAATCTGAAGAACTTCCTTCGCCGGGCGACGGCCTGTCTCGTGGCCGGAAGCTGCGATCTGCCGTTCCCGGATCGACGGGCCTGGATGCCGAAGAGTCGCTGGCCGAGTTTCGAGAACTGGTTGCCAGCGCCGGCGCCCAGGTCGTGGGCGAGGTCATGCAGCGGCGTTCCCGGCCAGACCCAGCAACGTTGATCGGCGCAGGCAAGGTTGAGGAGATCGCCGGAATCGCGGCTTCCACCGAGGCGGACCTTGTGCTCTTCGACCGCGACCTTTCCCCCACGCAATTACGCAATCTTGAGGCGGCACTGCCTTGCCGGGTACTGGACCGCACGCAACTGATCCTGGATATTTTTGCCCGCCACGCACGGACCCGCGAAGGCCAGCTGCAGGTGGAGTTGGCACAGCTTGAGTACATGCTGCCGCGTCTGACGGGTCGAGGCAAAAGCATGTCCCAACTGGGCGGCGGCATTGGCACTCGAGGCCCCGGCGAAACCAAGCTCGAGACAGACAGAAGGCGAATTCAAGCACGCGTCGATCGCTTGAAGCAGGACCTTGAATCTGTCCGCAGTGTTCGAAGACAGCAGCGTCAACGCAGAGAATCGGTTCCCGTGCCGACCGTAGCGCTGGTCGGCTATACCAATGCAGGGAAGAGCACGCTGTTCAACTGCCTGACCGGCGCCGGGGTGCTGGCATCCTCGCGGATGTTTGCGACCCTGGATCCAAAGCTCAGGGCTATTGAGCTCCCCAGCCGGCGAAAGGTGCTTTTGTCTGACACGGTGGGCTTCATCCGCAACCTTCCGCACACTTTAGTAACTAGCTTCAGAGCCACCCTGGAAGAGGTGGCTCAGGCTGAGGTGCTGCTGCATGTCAGGGACGCGGCATCGACCTATGGCGAGGAACAAAAGTCCCAGGTCGAAAAGGTACTTGGCGAGCTCGATGCGCTAGACAAGCCGCGCATTGAGGTGATGAACAAGATTGACCTGCTGGGAGAACACGAACGACAGGGTGTTCTGTCTCGTTCGCAACCTCGCGGCGGAGTGGGCGCGGAAGTGGCAGTTTCTGCACAGACCGGCGAAGGGATGGATGCACTGCTCCTGTCCATCGACCGTGCCTTGCACTCAGACCCATTGATCGATGCCGAGCTTCGAGTTCCGCAACATGAGGGCGCCGTGCTGGCGGCCGTTGAGGCGGGGATGGTAGTGCGGCGGCGAGCGTATGAAGGCAACCTTGTGCGGTTGGAGGTGAGCGGCCCGGCGTCGTTGCTGGGCCGGCTGCGCAGGTTCAGGGTGCGCGATGAATTGGATGTGAAGGAGACCTCATGAATCCAACTGATGGTGATAACGGCCATACCATCACAACGCTGGCGAGCCGCGAAATCTATCGCAACCCATGGCTGCGGCTGCGCGAGGACCAGATTGTGCGCACGAACGGGAAGAAGGGCATTTACGGCGTGGTGGACAAAGACGACTGCGCCATCATTCTCCCCATCGAAAACGAGCACGTTTGGCTGGTTGAGCAGTTCCGCTACACCATTCAGGAACGGGCGCTTGAACTGCCGCAGGGTGGTTGGGAGATGGAGGTCGAGAATCCTGAAGAGCTGGCGCGCGGGGAACTCAAAGAGGAAATGGGTCTGGCCGCCGCCGACATGACCTACCTGGGCTCGCTGTGGATCGCGTATGGTTTTGCCCGGCAAAAGCAGCATGTATTTCTGGCTACCGGGTTGACACACACCGACAAGGAGCCAGATCCGGAAGAACATGACCTTGTGCCGCGCCTGGTGGCCGTTGAAGAGTTTGAGACGATGATGCGTGACGGAACCATCCGCGACGCTTCAACGCTGGCGGCCTGGGGGCTTTACCTGCTGTGGAAGGCGCGTGAGACATGAGCGTCGCAACAGCCCATCGTGGCTGAGTTCTATCCGCGTTCCTCAAGAGGTATGTAAGGAGATGGGTAGACAGGCCCAATGTACTCGGCGCGCGGGCGAATGAGGCGGTTGTCGTCCAACTGCTCAATGACGTGCGCAGCCCAACCGGCGATGCGGCTGATAGCGAAGATAGGCGTGTAGAGGTCGATGTCGATGCCCAGTGTGGCGTATGTTGAAGCAGAATAAAAATCCACGTTGGCGTTCAGCTTTTTATCGGCGTTGATGTGGAGCTCGATGGCGCGGGACATCAGGTACCACTTGGGCGTACCGGCGTCCTTACCCAGTTGCTCGCTCATCTTGCGCAGGTGCGTGGCGCGGGGGTCTTCTGTTTTGTATACGCGATGGCCGAAGCCAGAAATCTTCTGCTTGGCGGCGAGCATGCCTTTCACGTATTCCACGGGATCTGCGCCGGCTTTGTCGATGGCGTACAGCAGCCGCATCACGCCTTCATTTGCGCCGCCATGCAGCGGGCCTTTGAGCGCGCCGATGGCTCCGGTTACCGCGGAATGAATGTCTGCCAATGTAGCGGCGATCACCCGGGCGGCAAAGGTAGAGGCATTCAATTCGTGATCTGCGTGCAGCACCAGCGCCAGATCCAAAGTACGGGTGGCCGTCTCGGAAGGCTTTTCGCCATTGAGCATCCATAGGAAATTGCCGGCGTGGCTCAGAGACCGGTCGGGCGGGACAATTTCTTTCCCTTTGCGAATCCGGTCATAGATGGCAACGATCATTGCGATCTGCGCGGTGAGGTTATAAGCCTTGCGGACATTTGCGTCGTGTGTGTTGTCTTTTTCATCAGCGTCATAAAAGCTCAGCGCGGAAACAGCCGTGCGGAGCACTTCCATCGGTGTGGCAGAGGTTGGAAACGAACGCAACATCTCCACAATTCCCTGGTCGATTGAACGGGCAAGGGTCAGTTGCGCCTGGAACTCGCGCAATTCCAACTCGTTAGGCAGGATGCCATTCCAAAGAAGGTAGGTCGTCTCCTCAAAGCTCGAGTTCTCAGCCAACTCGTGAATGTCGATTCCGCGATAGGCCAGCACGCCCGCATCTCCATCGATCCAGCAAATGCCGGAGTTTGCGGCAACAATTCCTTCCAGGCCCTTCCCAGCGACAGCGGTCGACATAGCTATTGAATCTCCCTTGCGATGAATTTGTTACGTTTAAGGCGAATGCCCTGATCTTCTGTCCTTTTGGCGAGATGGGTGCCCGTTGGAGTCTGTTGAGGCCGTGGAAGTTGATTGAGGGTCTGGCGCCTGAAAAAAGGAGTAAAGATGTTTATAACGTAGCGATTCGGTGGTTGTCACGAAGTGCGGGACGGCGGTAGTGTCTCAGTCTGAAGTTCGGAGCAACCAAAGCCACCTCTTAACCCCATCCCTGAGGAACTTTCACGCGCACTAATTCTCCGAAGGCCGCTCGACCTGGTCGACGATGAGGAAGCTTATAAGAGCGTGGGAGGGCTTGAGTTCCAGGCCGAGCTGGCTCTTGAGGGCGTCGCGGAAGTTAGCGGTATTGTCGGCGATGGCGTCGTCTCCGCTTGGGTCGTGCATCCAGGTCAGGGTGAAGTCGTAGAGTCCGGAGAGGCCGGTCTGATCGACGACGGGGCGCGGCATTGCGGCGAGTCCCGTCATTGTCGGGACCGAAGTAGCAAAGAGGGAGAGGGGAATGGCGCGGCCGCCATAATGCTGGCCGGGGACTGAAGATGGCACGTGCGCGATGACACCGCAGACGGGCGGAAGATTGCCTGAGGCGGCCGATGCGGTTGTTGGGTGAGACGCGGGCGTTGACGACTGGTCGGACGCAGGAGCGGCGCAGGCGTTTGATGAAGGATGCTGCTGAAGATTGGGCCCGGTGGTGCCGGCCCGGGCGAGGACCAGGGCAAACACGGGAGCGTCAGCGGAGACGAAATGGGTAACCAGGTGGAAGCGGTCGATGAGCAGAGCCTGCATCATCAGGCGCATCTGGTTGATCGAGGTGTCGGCCGGAGCGCGCGCCGAGATGTCGAAGAACTCAGCAGGGGCGTCGAAAGAGCCGGTAACCCAGAAAGGCGCGCGGGACTTGGGTGCTCCGGAGAACATGTTGAAGCGCAGGGAAAGTTCCTGCGTCCCAGAAAGTTTATAGGCGAAGGAGATGTAACGCCAAAGCGACTGATGGGTCGCGATGAAAAGGCCGCCGGCAGCGCTGCGAGCGTCATCAGCGCTGATGCTGCCGTAGACGTTGCCGGAATCGAGGGGAACGTTGGTGTGCTGTGGAGAACCTGGTTTGCTTGGCCGGACGGAGGCAACATCGAAGGCGAGCGGGCCGGAGGTGGGTGCGCTCTGGGCAAATGCAGAGGAAGCGGCCAGGATGCAAAGCGAAAGCTTAATTCGGAATGAAGGCATGACGTACCTACGTAGTCTACTACTCTCCTGTATGAACGAGGTGGCTAGCGCATCAGGATTGGTTGATGCCGGAGGTCCCTTGCATAATGAGGAATATCGATTCGGGGAACGCCTCCGGAGTGCCCGCAAAGTCTGCGTTCCGGCGGCTTCAGTCCTTCACGGCAAACTGAGACACTTCCGGGACAGCGAACGTTAAAACGGAACGGCGATTGCATGTCGGTCCGGCTGCCAGGATGCCCGAGGGGGTTCGGAAACCGGCACCTTCTCGAACCTTTCCATTTCATTTAGATACACTATCTACAGGGAATTTCGGTATATTGTGGACATTCCCCGGGTATCCGCGCGGGGCAAACCCTCCAGCGTTGAATTTGAGGGTTGGACTTCCGTAAGGTACGCGAACGATTTCAGCGCGAGTTGGGCAGAAACGTTCTAGAAAGAAACTCCTGATCGCGACGTCAAACATGACAGATGTCGCAAACACCAAGGCGTGAGCCGTGCCGATAGCCAAGCAGAAGGGGTTGCCGGACAGGCCGCCAGAGAGAAGAAGGGGAGACAGATGAGTGATGAAGTAGTAGAAGAACAAGTACCCAGGACACATTCCGGCGCACTGCTCGGGGCCATCGGGGCCGCTTTGTTGCTGGCGATTGGCGGACTGATCTGGAGCTACACGCTCAGTGGGAAGCTCACCGCTCAGCAAGCTGAATTAGCCGATGCCAAGCAGCAAAACGTGAACCTGAAAGCCTCACTTCGAGAGACCGATGCCCGTCTTGAAGTGGCCACCGATGAGCTGAAGACATCGCTGGGCCTGACCCAGAAGCAGCTGGATACTCGCGCCGCGGAGCTGGCTTCGCGCCAACAACGCGAAGAAGCGAATGCTCAGCAATTGGCCAGTGCTCAGAAGCAGACGGCCCAGCAGGTGACGGCCGTTTCCAGCGCTGTGAGTGACGTGAAAACTGACGTTGGCGGCGTGAAGACAGACGTGGCCAAGACGCAGAGCGACTTGGCCGAGGCGGTGAGCCAATTGACGTCGATGAAGGGCGATTTAAGCGGTCATAGCAGCCTGATCGCCCGCAATCACGATGAGTTGGAAATCCTCAAGCACAAGGGCGAACGCAACTTCTATGAGTTCACCCTGACCAAGGGCGCCAAGAAGCCTGTTGGAACAGTGAGTCTTGAGCTGAAGAGGGCCGATGCGAAGAGGAGCAAGTTCACGCTTGTCGTTTACTCCGACGACAAGGAGTATGAGAAGAAGGACAGGAATCTGAACGAGCCATTGCAGTTTTACAGTGGCAAGGATCCGGCGCTCTTCGAGATCGTGGTGAACTCAGTTGGGGCAAAGAATTCAACCATCAGCGGCTACCTGTCGACGCCAAAGAATGCGCCGGCACCTGCTTCCGCCGGCCAATAGCGGCTACTGATCGAGAACCGCAGAGTGGGGTGCGATCGTCAGGCTGGGCTTGTACTGGAACGAAAAGGTAAAGCTTAGGTCCTTGCGGGCATCCCACTGCTGTTTGGTCAGATGGAAGGCAGAAACGATGGTTCCCTCAACGGATTGGCCAGGGTCAATGGTTGAGGTGAGTGACAGCGCTTTGCCATGCGGAATGGGCATCGACGGATACGCGATATAAACCCGATCGTAGTCGGCTGCAGTGGCCGCATAGCTGGAGTGGATGCCGTCATCCAGCGTGGCGTTGGTCATGATGTTGTGCAGGAACAGCGGTTCCTTGCTCTGATTGTGCAACTTCACCAAAGTAAAGACGTACACCTGGTCCATCTCTTCTTTGGGCATCGGTGCGCCGTTGGCGTCAAACCCCGAGGATTCTGAGTGCTGCGCGTGGGCCCACACCTGCTCGATCTCGCCGGTGGCGTCGGGCGGTTTTTGGCCTGCGAGAACGTAGATGGTGATCGCAATGGTCACGATCACGGCCGCGACAATGCTGGTGAGTATCAGGTGGCTTGAGCCCTTGGTCAATTCCTCGCCGCGGGCGGCATCGTCGAGTCGAGTGGAATCCTGCTGCAAAAGGCTCATAGCGACCTTATCTTATTCCCATCGGGTAAAGCCTGGCCATGAATTCGTCCGTTGGCACTGAAACCCGGAGAAACCTGTACCGATCATAGAGCATTTCTGATTCTTCAGCCCCTCGGTCGAAGCGCGGCAAGAAACTCCCCAGGTCTCAGAGTGTTCAGCACGTCCTCGGGACCGAGCCAGGCGCGGCGGAGCTGGCGAAGGCCGTAGTCCATTCTGCCCAGGTTGCGGGCCTCGTGCGAATCAGAATTCATGACAATTTTGCATCCGAGTTCCTTGGCCAATCTAAGATCGCGGTCGTTCAGGTCGAGGCGCTCCGGGGCGGCGTTTTGCTCGACGGCTACTCCCAGTTCAGCTGCACGGCGCAGCACCACGCCCATGTCCAGTGCAAACGGTTCGCGGCGCAGCAGCAATCGGCCGGTAGGATGGCCAAGGATCCTCACGTTGGGATTCTCAATAGCGCGCAACACGCGGGCCGTCATTTCCTCCCGGCCCTGCTCAAACCGCGTATGGATGCTGGCGATGACCACATCCATCTGGGCTAACACTTCGTCGTCCAGATCGAGTGCTCCGTCGCCCAGAATGTCTACCTCAATGCCGGTAAAGACGCGAATACGGCCTTGCATCTGATCATCCACTTCCCGGATGCGTTGAACATGCTCAAGCGCGCGCCTGTCGTCGAGGCCGTTGGTCATGGCCAGATTCTTGGAGTGGTCGGTAATGGAAATGTACTGGTAGCCGCACGCCAAGGCGGCCTCGGCCATCTCGAGGATGGTGTTGTGGCCGTCGGTTGCCGTGGTATGCATGTGCACGTCGCCAAGCAGGTCAGCCTTTTCAATTAATTTTGGCAAGGCATGACGTGCGGCGGCTTCGATCTCTCCCAGGTTTTCCCGCAGCTCTGCCGGCATCCAGTCCATGCCCAGGGCGGCATAGATCCCTTCCTCGGTGGCAGCGGCGACCGTCGACTCGTCGTCCAGCCGGGCGAGCGCCCATTCGCTGAGCGTATAACCCATTTTCAGGGCCCGTTGGCGCAACGACACGTTATGCGCCTTCGACCCGGTAAAGTATTGCAGGGCGGCGCCATAGGAGGCCGAGGGCAACAGTCGTACATCCACCTGCAGGCCGTTGGCCAGGTGAAAGCTGACCTTGTTCTCCCCCTTGGCAATGATGTCGTGGATTCCCGGGTAAGCGGCAACGTGCTCCACTGCAGCGCCGGTGTGCTCTGGTGCGCAGGCGGGGCCAGTGACCAGCAGGTCGAGGTCTCCAGCGGTTTCCCGGCCGCGTCGTAGGGAGCCGGCAGGCGTAACTTTTTCGATTCCAGGAAAAGCCAGCATGTAGGCTGCGATGCGCTGAGCCGCCTCCTCGGCGACGTCGATGCGGTAACGCCCTGCGCTGCGCCGGTAATCGTCGATCCCTTTGCGGAGTTTCTCAATCTGCTTTTCGCCCATGCGCGGAAGCCCGGCGAGCCGGCCAGCCTCGATGGCCTCGGCGAGTTGGTCGATGCTTGCGATTTTCGCCGCATCCCACAGCAGCGCTACCGTCTTGGGACCCATGCCAGGCAGGTTCAGCAGCTCCAGAAGGCCCGCGCCGTATTTTGCCAGCAATTCATCGCGCAAGGGCAGCGTGCCGGTTGAAACGATGGCTTGAAGGTTTGCAGCCATGCTCTTGCCGATGCCGGGAATCTCAAGCAGCCGAGCAGTTTCAGACGTGGCAGCCACCAGATCCACTGTTGTCTGATCAGCGGCTTCGGCAGCGCGCCGATAGCTGCGAATCCGGAAGCTGTCGCCGCCATCGATCTCAAGCAGATCGGCGGTCTGCGAAAGCAATCGAGCCATGGTGGGATTATCCATCGCGTGTGCCTCCGCAAACAGTATCCGATAAGAAATCAAATCATGGACAGTGAATGGGAAAAGTGAGATGGGCCACGATCTGACAATGGTAGCCTCAAAGGTTATGGCAGAGTCGACTCCGGTTGATTTTCTAGTGATGGGCGGTGGCGTTGCCGGCCTGCGCGCGGCAATTGAACTTGCCCGCTACGGCGAGGTGCTGGTCGTCACCAAGGAATCGCTCGGCGAGTCGAACACACATTATGCGCAAGGTGGAATCGCCGTGGCCATGGAGGGCCACGAGGACATTGCCCTCCATCTTGAAGACACCATCAATGCGGGCGATGGACTTGTTTATCGGCCGGCAGCTGAGGTGATGGTGGCCGAGGGCCCAGTGCGCGTTGCCGAGCTGATCGAGTGGGGTGCAGCATTCGATACTGAATCCGGCGAATTGCTTCGCACGCGTGAGGGGGCGCATTCCCTGCCGCGTATTCTCCACGCCCACGGTGATGCCACGGGTGCGGAAATCAGCCGATCTCTGGTTGCCTTTGCCCGCGCCCGCATGCGCATCCGGTTTTCCGAGTGGACGATGGTCACCGGTCTGGTGGTTGCCGATGGCCGCGTGATTGGAGCTGACCTGGCCAGAGCCGATGTCAATACTTCAGATTGGGTGACTCATCGCGTAAGTGCCCGCGCGGTGCTTATTGCAGCCGGTGGTGGCGGGCAGGTTTATTCAGAAACCACCAACCCTGCGGTGGCCACTGGAGACGGGATTGCTATCGCTGCCCAAGCCGGGGCCGATCTTGCGGACATGGAGTTCTATCAGTTTCACCCCACGGCTTTATCTCTGCCCGGCGTGCCTCGATTTCTGATTTCAGAAGCACTGCGAGGGGAGGGCGCATACTTGCGCAACGACAAGGGCGAGCGCTTCATGGAGCGCTACCACCCTTTGCTCGAACTCGCGCCGCGCGACGTAGTGGCGCGCGCGATTGCACGCGAGGAAATGAGCGACGAACCTGGACACCCAAGACTCGTCCATCTGGACATACGCCATGTTCAAGGGCTCGATGTGCACCATCGCTTTCCATGCATCAGTGCATTCCTCGCTCGGTTCGGACTCGACCTGGCGCGGGACCCGATCCCAATCCGGCCCGCGGCGCATTACCTGATGGGCGGGATTAAGACCGACCTCTCGGGACGGAGCAGTTTGCCAGGGCTTTATGCGGCCGGCGAAGCAGCTTGCACCGGCGTTCACGGCGCCAA
This sequence comes from uncultured Occallatibacter sp., assembly GCA_964614635.1. GTDB lineage: Bacteria > Acidobacteriota > Terriglobia > Terriglobales > Acidobacteriaceae > Telmatobacter. The sequence goes on along the minus strand of CAZTLV010000070.1, from coordinate 2,710 downwards.
TCGGCTGGCGTCGAACTCGCTGCTTGAGGGGTTGGTTTTTGGAGCCCGTGCCGCACGGGCCATGCTTGCCGACGATCTGCCTTTGATTCCCGTGGCAGACCAGCAAGCGGCCACCATTCCGTTGTCGGACGCCGAGTCAGAATTCGTCGAAGTCCAGATTGCCGGCTTGCGCCACGCCATGTGGATCTGCGCCGGGTTGCTTCGAGACGAATCCTCGCTCCGCGATGGCTTCACAACTCACATGGAGATTTCAACCCGGCTTGCGGAGCTCGCAAGCAAGCGCAAAGGCAGCCGTCGATTGAGCGAGGCACACGCGCTCACCTGCGTCTCTTACGCCATTCTCTATTCGGCGTTTCATCGCGAAGAGAGCCGCGGCGCCCACTTCCGCAACGACTTTCCCAAACGGGACGACGAACATTTCAAAAAGCATTCGAAGTTGACCGTTGGAGGCTTTGCGGTGCCCGATCAGCGGTTTGAGTTCGAACCGTGGTAGGGCTCAAGTGCCCGAGCCCTGATCCGTGTTCCCTGATTCCTGTTCCCTCATCGCCGCCATCCACGAAACGAGCGCACACGTCGTCAGGATTGCGCCAATGATTGCAAGCGAATAGAGGATTGGCACATCAATCCAGCGTGCAGCAAGCATTTTCAGTGCAATGAATCCAAGCATTGCGCCAAGCCCATAGTGCAGATAGCGGAACCGGTCGAGCAAATCAGCCAGCGCGAAGTAGAGAGCGCGCAGTCCGAGCACCGCTGCAATGTTCGACGTGTACAGCACAAAGGGGTTGTGCGAGATTGCAAGCACCGCGGGGATGGAGTCCGTGGCAAAGATCACGTCTGTGACCTCGACGGCCAGAATCACCGGCAGCAGCGATCCCTTGGCCGGTTGAAGCTTGCGGATCCATTCCGGAATGGCTGCCTTCGCAGAGCCGCCGCTGGCCAGGCGCCAGGCCGCGTAGAGAAGGAAAAGACCGAAGATCCACGTAATCCAGTCAAACCGTTTCAACAGCGTAATGCCGGCAAGAATAAAAAGCGCGCGTAATACCACCGCGCCCAGCACGCCCCAGAGCAAGGCATTGTGCTGTCGCTTCTGGCTGATCTGGAAGCCTTGAAAGATGACCAGGAAGACGAAGAGATTGTCCACGCTGAGCGAGGTCTCAATGGCATAGCCGCCGACCCATTCAAGGGCAGGCTGCCGACCCTGTGTGACGCCGATCCAGACCGCAAAGCAGACTGCGGCCAGCACAAATCCTGTCGTCCCCAGCCATGCAAACATCTGGGCGTGGCGCGTTTCGTGGCGATGGCCAGGAACGAAGGAATCAATCAGCAGCAGCGCAGCTACTGCCACGTGAAAACCCACCCACCAAGTCCAGGATGCGCCGGCAATCATTTCTGGATGGTATAGGAAGGAAGCTTTCAGCTTCCAGCCTCCAGGTCCCAGCCGCTCACTGGAAGGATGGATATTGAGGAGCCAGAAGCTAAAGGCTAGATGCTGAAAGCTGCTTATCGCTGATCAATAAGCCGGATCGTTTCCAGAAACACATCCCCATCAATTGTCAAGCTGCGGGCGGTGATCTTGTCCATGGTGTCCTGAGCTGTGTGGTGGAAGCTGTTGCTGGGGCCGTAGTCCAGGTCAATCACATCGATGGAAGGCACGCCACGCGTGACAAAAGCCATGTGGTCGTCGTCGACCGGGCTTTCCGTCTGGAAGAAGAATCGATCGTAGCCAAATTTCTTTGCGGCTTGCGTCATCAGCGCGACCAGCCAATCGGTGGAGCGGGATTCGCGCTGAATGTCGAGGTCTTTGTCGCCAATCATGTCGGCCAGGATGAACGCCTTGATGCGGCTGAGAGTGCCGTCCCTGCCCCAGCGGGCCGCCAGGTGCCTGCTTCCGTAAGTGGAGTCAGATGCGGACCAGCTTTTGATCGCCTCCTCGCCGTCGAAGAAAACCAGCCACACTGAGTAGCCTTCAAGAACCTTGGCTCGTGCCGATTCTGCTCTCAGCTGGTCGGCGATGGCGAGGAGCAGTCCCGTCGTGGACCCGCCATCGTTGGCACCCACAAAGTTGATGTTGCGCAGCCAGTAGTTGGTCTCGTAATGCGTGCCGAGAACGATCACGCCGTCTCTTTTGCCCGGGATGCGCACGATGAAATTGCGCATGGCGACCGGTCCGATGGGCGTGTTGGCTGTGAACGTGTCTTCTTCAACCTGATCGTGCTTGAGCTGGTCGCGAAGGAAGGCTTCAGCTTTGAGATGTCCCGGACTGGTGGGCCATCGCGGCCCAATGGCGACGAATTGGCGTGCATATTCCAGAGCCTTGGCACCGTTGAAATGCGTTTGCGCACCAACTGCCATTGGGGCCAGCAAGATCAATGCCGGCGCAAGCCGCTTGCAAAGTGATGAGAAGGGCAGAATCATTTGGCTGTTTCCTTGGCTTGCTTGGCCTTGCGCCTCGATGGGTGAACCCACCAGGCCACTCCAATGCCGATCAGGTACAGCGCTAGCATGGGAATGGCATAGATGCACATCGTCCATGGATCGGGGCTTGGGCAGATACAGGCCGCCACCAGAAACACAATCAGCACCGCGTAGCGCATGTTCCTCCATAAGAACTTTGGACTGACGATGCCGAACATGGCTAAGAAAAAGATGAGGATTGGCATCTCAAAGCTGATGCCCAGGCCCAGAATGATCGAGAGGAAAAAGCTGCTGT
>CAZTLV010000069.1:16350-20570 GCA_964614635.1 uncultured Occallatibacter sp. | reverse complement strand
GAAATCTACGCCTAAAGTGATCAACGATACGGTATGCTGCCCCTGTCGCTGATTCCGGTCGCCTGACGGGTCAGGAGGTTCACTTGCTGATCTCAATGCCTGTGCCTCAGCATCATCCATACTTGACGCATGACCGCTGTATTCATTGATGAATAGTCTCGTCGGGGCCAATGCGACAATGAACTCAACCAGGCGATTATCTTTTAGAAGTACGGCGCGGTAGTTCTTGAAAACAAGCGATTGACTTGGTGCGTCAGCGCCCAATAAGTCGTCGCCGAATACGCGCCAAGAAAATGCCCCGCTGTGCGGCTCAAAGAGGACGAGAATCCTGAGAGGCACCGGCTTAGCATTCTCCACAATCTCTTCTGTCCGCACTTCCCTGAGTTCAAGCTTCACCGTTCCCTCTTCAGAATATGCGTTTCCCACATCGTCGAAATGCGATGTTTCGGTGAGTTGGGGTATGCCTCCGGCGGCCATCATAGACAAAGGCAATATGCCAAGAGCTAGCAGCACAGTGGAAATCCTGATTCTCTGATCCGTGGTCATCAACCCTCCTATGGGTTAAACGTGTCGTCTCAGCGATTACCGGAAGGCCGGTCCCCGGGCTTCAGACGCGAGAGCTGGGAAGCCCAGCATCCAACTTGATTCCTATTCGACCTTCTTTGTCTCTACCTCCTTCATCGACACCACATTGTAATCCGCATCCAAGGTGATCTCCTCGGTCCACCTTGCTTGCAGGGTCACGATCCAGTGTTGCTCAACCCGGTCCCATTGAACATCGATCACCTTGGGGTCTGGGCCACATATCTCATTCCCAGGTTCACACTCGAAGTCGAGGCTCAACCCGGCCAGAGTGACGTCGTGAAATAGCTGAGCGAATTCAGCGTTGCCAGGAGGATCATTGAGTGCTGCTGCGGAGGATAAGGCTTTCTGCTCAGCCTCGTTCATGCTCGATGCATGCCCCTGAAAATCCTGTATACGCAGCACTTGCATACTGGCCGTGAAGGTGACTAAGCGGTCGTCCTTCAGGAATGCGGCACGATAGCTCTTAAACCAATTTGTCTGTTCGGACACGTCAGTGGCCGAATTTCCAAGACTGATACTCCAGGAGAACGCTCCGCTTTGGGGCTCGAAAAGGAGGAATATTGTGTATGGTGCTGGTTTGCTTTGTGGCCCTGTCATCTCCACCCGGAGGTCCCTCAGCTCAATCTTCACTTTTCCGGTCGTCGAATAGGCACTACTAACATCGTCGATGCGTAAAAGCGGAACAATATGACGATCAGGAGCTGCAGACAACTGCATCGGAACTAGCAAACTAAGAGCATATGCAAAGATCAGAACTGCTGTTCTCTTGAACATGGAAATGTCCCCTCCTATGGGACCAGGGTTACACTGCAACCATTAAACGGTTTTCGAACGTATAAAAAGTTGCTTGGTTTGCTGAGATTTCGGTTGCCATAACCGGCGACAGCCTGTCTTTCGAAGTCGCAATTACCGGTGTATGTTGCTCCGTAAGAGGGATCGAAATAGGGGCCTCCAATACCGGAGATTTTACCCACTTTGACGATAAAATGCAGGTTAAATGCTTTCTCTGACGGCGTGGGGCTATTTTGCCCTGGAAGTCCGGGGTCGCTTGTAAGATCGCCAAAGACTGAGCCTGCGGGAAGCGGGACCATCCCACAACAGGCACCGTTCTCGATTCCGAGGGTGAGATTCCATTTGTACTGTGGATTTGTCGGATAGCTCCCTTTGTTGAAAGTCCAGTTGTTGATAAGCATCCATGTACCGGCCATTGGCGTGACCGTAACGAAACTTGACTGAATGCCATTCACCGCCAGTGCATCCATGAGGAGATGTGCCCACGAGCCGCATTGCCCGCTCCCGGTTGGCCTCGTTAAGAGGTCGACCGTATTGATTGCACAACCGTTGAACCCGACACCTTGCTCGTAATAGTACAATGGCCGCCCATCCCATCCGTCGACGTTTGCCGGACCCGCAAATTGCTCCCAGGTATTCTGGAATGCAGCCGTCTGCGTGGTTGCGCCGCCGCTGCCAATCGCCAGTTTTACTGCCGTGAGCGGCATCACGCTTTCACTTAATCCCGATGGACTGGAGAGCGTCACATAGACTTCGCTGGATGTGGCGCCTGCCGCCGAGCACTGCGATGGATTGGAGGAACATGGTTGGCCGTTCATTGAGAATGACCACGTTACTCCCAGTGGTTGATAGTGTTGTGTTGTGCTGGATGGGAATGCCGTGTCTCCGGTCAAATTGACTGATGGCAGGGAAGTTGCGCCCGCGGGAATGTTTACCCCCGTTGCGACCAGCAAGCCAAGACCCGCCACGCTTCCTTCTATCCGCGCCCCGGTAATTGCCACGGGGAGCGATGGCGAAACATTGAAGGAAGCCGTGGCCTTGATCTTATCTCCTGATACAAAAACTGAAACTGAAGGAGAACTGGAGGATGGCCACACAGTTTTCGGCATTGCGATTGGAGTGGTATTCGGGTCATCCTGCCAAACCGATTGGCTATTCGTGTACTTGAGCTGTGTAATTGTGAGTTTGGTCTTGATAATCTGCGCATTAGCCGTCGCCACGAGCGGCGCGCCGGAGGGGGGTGGGCTAGTGTTGTTCGCATTCGCCGCTGGCGCGGCATTGCCCACCATTGCCCTTGCATTGCCGGGAGCCATGGCGACGTCGTCCGATTCGTTCGGTGGGCCGCCGTACATATTGATTGTGGCCGTCTCGTCGGGGTCGGCGTCCGCGGGCGCCACGGTAGCGGTGATCTTGGTTGAGTCGACGACGGTTACGTCGGACAGCGTCAGGGACCCGGCATTCACGCCAACGGTGATCTGGGTCGCCAAACAATTTGAAGTGGCGTTGGCCGGAGTGGTGTAGCCGGTCCCCATGATGGTGATGGGGTAGGTCTGTCCTGCGATCCATGTGCTGGGGTCTATGGTCGCCATGGTTGGAGTGGGGCAGGGCGGCGTTGGAGGTGGAGACGGCGGCGTCGGGGGCGGGGGGGGCTGAATAAGAATTGGCACATAATAGCGCCACCAGCCGTTTGGGATAGCTATAACGAGTTGATCCTCTTCAGCAGGGTCAACAGAGCCAACATCTACTGTGAACGTGGTGAGCCATGGGTTGACATACGTGGTGTTGGATACGGTCACTTTAGTGTCGATTGGTCCAACGTTATAAGTATCGGCGTATTTCGGCCATGTGTATAAAAGGACATTCATATATGAGCAGCCCGGAATAGTCGGTGGCCCCCAATTTGGCAGGTTTGTCTGATCTCCCAAACTTTTGAGGGTAGTGATGGAAACAGTGTATTGATGATCCGAATACCAGTTGACAGGATTTATCTCCACCATGGGGGAGTCGAACATCGTTTGCCCAGCATAGTCCGAAAGAAGAAAGTGATTGGTTGGTGCGCAATCCTGTTGCGCGTGGCAGAACATGCCAGAGATCAGGAAAATACCTGTCATGGCTTGGAGGGAGCGTCTTGCAATCGTCGCCCGCCAGTTTCCCAAAGGTTCGCGCATGGAATCCTATCCTTTCAAATAGCCAAGAATTGCATCGAGTCTGACACTCTTTATCCGAGAGCGCCAGACTAGTTGATGGTGTAAACAGCCGAGGCGACCGCGCTATTTGTGTAGCCGGTCGCCACTGCAATTGCCTTGATTGTCTCCGTTGCACTGACCGTGATCGGTTCGCTATAGACGCTCGATGACTTCGTCGGCGTAGTTCCGTTGATCGTGTAGTAGATTGTCGAACCGCTCGTCACGTCCGTGATGGTAACCGCTTGTGAACTACTGTAGATTCCTGCCGCTGGACTAAACACTGGTGTTGCCGTGGTTGGGGTAATCCCGGTCCCGCTCAGCGTCACCGTCTGCGGGCTGTTGCCGGCGTCGGTGGTGATCGTCAGCGCGCCCGTTAGAGCGCCCGTGGATGGCGGTGTGAGGGTGAGCGCCAGGTTGCAACTGGCGCCGGCGGCCAACGTGCTGGCGCAGGTAGTCGACGGGTCCAGCGCAAAGCCGCTGCCCGAGACGGCCAGTGAAGCGATGGCCAGTGCAACCGCTTGGTTGTTCTTGAGAGTAACCGTCTTGATGGCGCTGCTCTCGTTGATCACAACGTAGCCGAAGCTCACCGCCGTTGCCGACAGCGTGGTTGGGGTAATCCCGGTCCCGCTCAGCGTCACCGTCTGCGGGCTGTTGCCG
>CAZTLV010000069.1:0-16250 GCA_964614635.1 uncultured Occallatibacter sp. | reverse complement strand
GTTGATCACAACGTAGCCGAAGCTCACCGCCGTTGCCGACAGCGTGGTTGGGGTAGTAACCGTGAACAACACGCCGTTGCTGGGTACACCGCCCACTATCACCATCACATTGCCCGTCGTCGCCGCCGTCGGCACCACCGCTGTGATCGATGTGTCGCTCCAACTGCTGATCCCCCCATTCACCCCGTGGAACGTCACCTCGCCCGATGACGCCACCTGACTAGAGCCGAGGTTCGTGCCGGTGATCGTCACCGAGGTGCCCGGAACGCCCGAGGTTGGCGACAAGCTGCTGATCGTCGGCGCAATCCCGGTCCCGCTCAGCGTCACCGTCTGCGGGCTGTTGCCGGCGTTGTCGGTTAGTACCAACGAACCGCTGATAGCACCCCCTGAAGTCGGCAGAAATCCTATAGATAATAGGCAGGATTGGCCGGTGGCAAGCGTCCCCGCAGCCGAGGAACCGGAACTCACCAGCGTGCACGAGGATGCTCCACTAGTATCGAGGGTGAAGTTCGCCGAAATACTCGGATTGTTCCCGCTGCCCGGAATCGGGAAGCTCAGCACGGCGTTGCCAACATTTTCGACCGTGACCGTCTGCGGACTGTCGCTGCTCGTTGCACCTGGGACCGTCAACGCGAAGGTCAGGCTCGGCGGATCCGAGAGGTCCTCTTTCAACACACGACTGTTACCGGTATCGGAGATATAGACATTGCCGCTCCCATCCACTGTGACCCCATAGGGGCTATTCAAGCCGCTGGTGGACACGATGCTCTCGATGTAGCTGCCCGCCGATGGCGTCTCCTTCAATACACGGCTGCTGCCGGAATCGGCGATATAGACATTGCCGCTCCCATCCACCGCGATCTCTTGGGGATTTACGGCGCTGGTTATCATCATGCCCGCCGTGTAGTTGCCCGCCGAAAACGTCTCCACTAATATCCAGTTGCCGCTGGAATTGAAGATATAGAGGTTGCCGCTCCCATCCACCGCGAGCCCAGTGGGAGAATAGTCGCCGGTTGGCACCGTGCTCTCGGCATAACTGCCCGCCACAGGCGTCTCTTTCAGGATGCGATTGTAGCCATCAGTGATATAGACGTTGCCGCTCCCATCCACCGCGACCCCAGTGGGGGCACCCATGCTGCTGGTTGGCACTATGCTCTCGACATAGCTACCCGCCGAAGGCGTCTCCTTCAACACACGGGCGTTATAAGTGTCGGCGATGTAAATGTTGCCGCTCCCATCCACCGCGATTTCTCCGGGCCTAATAGTGTTGGTTGTCACCGTGCTCTCGGTGTAGCTGCCTGCCGATAACGTCTCTTTGAATACCTGATTGTTGTAGTTATCTACGATGTAGACATTCCCGCTGCCATCCACCGCGACCCCGTAGGGGCCCCACGCACTGCTGGGTATCGTGCCCTGGGTGCCCGGCAGGAAGTTCACCTGCGGTCCTATGCCTGTGCCCTGTAAATAACTGGTCGCAAGCACATTCCCCGAGCCATCCTGGAGGACCACCGCGCCATAGCGGCTTCCGGTAAACTTGGGCGTAAACGTCACATTTACCGTGCAGCTGGCGCCGCCGTTGTAATTTGTTCCCGCCGCACAGGTCCCCGCGCCCGCATTGGCAAAGTCTAGCCCGGTGGCGCCCTGCGTCAGCACAGATATGCTGCCGAGTGTGGCTACGGCGTTGAATGTGACAGGCACGGAAATTGCAGAGCTTGCGCTGCCTATGCTCACCGAGCCAAAGTTCGTATTCGTCACCGGGTTGACCGACAGAACCGTGAAGCTCTGCGAGACTGTGGGAGCCGCCGCATAAACACCCCCTCCCGCCTGGTTGGCCTGAATGGTGCAGGTCCCGGCAGCCAGCAGCGTCGCCGTCGAGTAAGAGGAGACTGTGCAGATGGCTGGTGTGGTGGAAGTGAAGCTGACCGGCAGCCAGGAGCTCGCCGTGGCCGTCAACGTAACCCCAACCGATGGGTTAAGAGCCTGGGTTGGAATGGCTGCGAAGGCGATCATCTGAGTTGCTAGATTGACCGTGAAGCTCTGTGTGACCGTCGGAGCCGCCGTATAAACAGTACTTCCGGTTTGGGTGGCCTGGATGGTGCAGGTCCCGGCAGCATACAGTGAAGCGGCCGATCCCGAAACCCAGCAGATGGTGGGTGTAGTTGAAGTGAAACTGACCGGCAGCCCGGAACTCGCCGTAGCCGTCAGCGTAAAGGACCCGTTGATCGTCTGGGGTGAGATCGGCAAGAAGCTGATGGTCTGCTGGATATCGCCCACACCTTGGCCGCTTAGCTGAATGGTCTGGGTCGCGTAGCCAGGCGCTGCGGCGTTGAGTGTATTGTCGTTGAGTGTCAGCGTTCCGGTGAAGGCGCCCGATGCAGGGGGCATAAAGCTGATGGGCAACAGGCAGGATTGACCTGCGGCAAGCGTCCCCGACGTCGAGGAACTTGCACTCTCAAGCTGGCAGTCTGATACTCCACTGCTGTTGAGGTTAAAGTCTCCTGAAATGCTCGGATTATTCCCGCTGCCTGGGATCGGGAAGTTCAGCGCAGCATTGCCGACGTTCTCGATAGTGACTGTCTGCGGGCTGTCGCTGCTCGTCGAACCGGGCGCCGTCAACGCGAAGCTCAGGCTGGGCGGATCCACGAGGTCCTCTTTCAATATCCGGTTGTAGTAGCCGGACGAACCGGAGATGTAGACGTTACCGTTCCCGTCCACCGCGACCCCTTCGAGTTGATACTGGACGCTGTTCGTAACCGTGCTTTCGATGTAGCTGCCCCTAGAGAGTGTCTCCTTCAACACGCGGTTGTTGTAGGTATCGGCGATATATAGGTTGCCGTCGGCGTCCACAACCAGCTCGCTAGGGTATCTTAGAGCACTGGTAGGTACGGTGCTCTCGGTGTAACTGCCTGATGAAAGCGTCTCTTTCAACACCCTGAAGTTGTATGTATCGGAGATATAAACGTTGCCGCTCCCATCCACCGCCACCGCATCGGGAAAGCTTAGAGTGCTGGTTGGCAAGGTGCTCTCGGTGTAAACGCCTGCCGAAAGCGTCTCCACCAACACCCGATTGTTGATGAAATCAGCAATATAAATGTTGCCGCTTCCATCTACTGCGACTCCCTCTGGTTGCCACAGGGCGCTGGTTGGCACTATGCTTTCGGCATAGCCGCCCGCGACAGGCGTCTCCTTCAGGATGCGATTGTTGTAGCTATCGACGATGTAGACGTTGCCGCTGGCATCGATCGCAATGTTACTTGGACCAGATGGACTGGTTGTCACCGTGCTCTCGGTGTAAACTCCGGCCGAAAGCGTCTCTTTCAACACGCGGCTGTTGCCGGCATCGGCGATATAGACGTTGCCGCTCCCATCCACAGCGATCCCAGTGGTGGTGGCCATGTAGCCGGATAAAACCGTGCTCTCGGTGCCCGGCAGGAATGCTACCTGTGGACCGACGCCAGTGCCCTGTAAATAACTGGTCGCAAGCACGTTCCCGGAGCCATCCGCGAGTACCACCGCGCCATAGCGGCTGCCGGCGAACTCTGGCGTAAACGTCACGTTATCCGTGCAACTATCGCCGGTGTTGTAGCTTGTACCCACCGCACAGGTCCCTGTGCCGGTATCAGCAAAGTCAAGCCCGGTGGCGCCCTGCGTCAGCACCGACACGCTGCCCAACGTGGCCGCGGTGTTGAATGTAAGAGTCACGGCAACTGCAGAACCGGTGCTCCCTATATTCACCGTGCTAAAGTTCGTATTCGTCACTGGGTGGACCGTCAGAACCGTGAAGCTCTGCGAAACTGTGGGAGCTGCCGCGTAAGCCACCCCGTCTCCCGGCTGGCTGGCTTGGATCGTGCATGTTCCGGCAGCCAGCAGCGTCGCCGTCGAGTAAGAGGAGACTGTGCAGATGGCTGGTGTGGTGGAAGTGTAACTGACCGGCAGCCCGGAGCTGGCCGTGGCCGTTAACGTGACTCCAACCGATGTATTGATGACTTGGACTGGAATTGCTGCGTAGGTGATGGTCTGGGGTTGTAGATTGACCGTGAAGCTCTGTGTGACCGTTGGAGCCGCCGCGTAAACAGTGCTTCCAGTCTGGTTGGCCTGGATGGTGCATGTTCCGGTAGCAACCAGTGAAGCGGTCGATCCCGAAACCGTGCAGATGGCGGGAGTGGTGGAAGTGAAGCTGACCGACAGGCCGGAACTCGCAGTTGCTGTCAAAGAGAGGATTGAGTTGAGACTCTGGGCTGGAATCGGCCCGAAGCTAATGGTCTGCTGGGTACTGCCCGTGCCAGTGCCGCTCAACTGAATGCTCTGTGTTGCGTACCCGGGAGCGGCCGCGTTGAGCGCATTGTCCATCAAAGTCAGCAAACCGTTGAACGCGCCTGCTGCTGTTGGTGCAAAGCTGATAGGCAACAGGCAGGACTGGCCGGCTGCAAGCATCCCAGCCGTCGAAGAACCTACGCTCACTAGTGGGCAGGCGAACGCTCCGCTGCTGCTCAGGGTAAAGTTTGTAGCGATATTCGGATTGCTCCCGCTGCCCGGAATCGGGAAGTTCATTGCGGCGTTGCCGATGTTCTCGACCGTGACCGTCTGCGGACTGTCGCTGCTCGTCGAACCGGGGGCCGTCAACGCGAAGTTCAGGCTGGGTAGATCCGCGAAGTCCTCTTTCAATACCCGGCTGTTGTAGGTATCGGCGATATAGACGTTGCCGCTCCCATCCACAGCGACTCCAAAGGGACCATTCAGAGCACTGGTCTGCACCGTACTTTCGGTGTAGCTGCCCGCCGAAGGCGACTCCTTCAATACACTGCTATTGCCTAAACCATATCCGTAATAATCGGCGATATAGATGTTGCCGTACCCATCCACAGTGATCCCTTGGGCATTCACGGCGCTGGTCGGCACTGTGCTTTCTTTGTAGCTGCCCGCCGAAAGCGTCTCCTTTAACACCCTGCTGTTGGCTAATCCGTTATCATCAGAGTCGGCGATGTACACGTTGCCGCTCCCATCCACCGCGACCCCATTGGGACCATATAGAGCGCTGCTTGGCACCACACTTTCGGTGTAGCTGCCAGCCGAGAGTGTCTCCATCAACACCCGCAGATTGTATGTATCGGCGATATAGACGTTACCGTTCCCATCTACCGCAACCCCAAAGGGATTATTCAGACTGCTGGTTGGCACGGCGCTCTCGGTGTAACTGCCTCCCGAAGGCGTCTCCTTCAACACACGGTTGTTGCCGGTGTCTGCGATGAAGACATTGCCGCCCCCATCTATCGCAACCCCATAGGGGTAAGCCAGGGTACTTGTAGGCACCGTACTCTCGGTGTAACTGCCTGCCGAGAGTGTCTCCTTTAACACGCGGTTGTTGTAAGTATCGGCTATATAGAGGTTACCGCTCGCATCCAGCGCGAACCCGGATGGGTTATTCAGGGCGCTGGTTGACACTGTGCTCTCGGCGCCCGGCAGGAAGTTCACCTGCGGACCTATGCCTGTGCCCTGTAGATAACTGGTCGCAAGCACGTTCCCGGAGCCATCCTGGAGAACCACTGCGCCATAGCGGCTTCCGGCGAACTTTGGCGTAAACGCCACATTTACCGTGCAATTGGCGCCGCCGTTGTAATCTGTTCCCACCGCGCAGGTTCCCGCGCCAGCATTGGCAAAGTCAAGCCCGGTAACGCCCTGCGTCAGCACCAACACGCTGCCCAGCGTCGCCGCGGTGTTGAATGTGAGAGGCACGGCGATCGCAGAACTGGCGCTCCCTATATTCACCGTCCCGAAGCTCGTGCCCGTCAGTGGATTGGCGTACTCAACCATGAAGCTCTGAGAAACCATGGGAGCCGCTGCATAAATGACCCCATCGCCAGCTTGATTGGCCTGTATAGTGCAGGTTCCGAGAGCAAGCAACGAAGCGGTTGATCCCGAAACCGTGCAGATGGCGGGAGTACTTGAAGTGAAGCTGACCGGCAGCCCGGAGCTGGCCGTGGCCGTCAACGCAAGATTCGAGTTGGCAATCTGGGTCGGGATTGAGGCAAAGGTGACGATCTGTGCTTGTGGATTGACCGTAAAGCTCTGTGTGACCGTGGGAGCCGCCGCATAAACGGCGCTTCCAGCCTGGTTGGCTTGGAAGGTGCAGGTTCCGGCGGCAAGCAACGAAGCAGTCGTTCCCGAGACCGTGCAGATGGTGGGAGTGGTGGAAGTGAAGCTGACCGGCAGCCCGGAGCTGGCCGTGGCTGTCAACGAAACCTCAGCCCCCAAACTAATCGTCTGAGCCGGGATCGCTCCAAAGGAGATTGTCTGCTGAGTGTTGCCTGTGCCAGTGCCGCTTAATTGAATGCTCTGTGTCGCGTATCCGAGAGCAGATGCGTTGAGTGCGTTGTCCACCAATGCCAACGAACCGTTGTAATTGCCTGCTGCTGGGGGCGTAAAACTGATGGGCAACAGGCAGGATTGGCCAACGGCAAGCATCCCCGCCATTGAGGAACCTGCGCTCTCCAGTGGGCAGGCCGATGCCCCGCCGCTGTTCAGGGCGAAGTTCGCGGAGATGCTCGGATTATTCCCGCTGCCTAGGATCGGGAAGTTCAGCACGGCGTTGCCGACGTTCTCGACCGTGACCGTCTGCGGGCTGTCGGTGCTCGTCGAACCTGGGGCCGTCAATGCAAAGTTCAGGCTGGGTGGATCCGCGTAGTCCTCTTTCAACACACGGTTGTTGCCGGTGACTGCGATGAAGACGTTGCCGCCCCCATCTACCGCGACCCCAGAGGGGTAAGCCAGAACGCTGGTTGGCAATGTGCTCTCGGTGTAGCTGCCTGCCGAAAGCGTTTCCTTCAACACACTGCCGTTGTAGTTGGAATCGGCGATATAGACGTTGCCGCTCCCATCTACCGCGACCCCAGAGGGGTAAACCAGAACGCTGGATGGCACCGTGCTCTCGGTGTAGCTGCCGGCCGAAAGCGTCTCCTTCAACACACTGCCGTTGTAGGTGGAATCGGCGATATAGACGTTGCCGCTCCCATCTACCGCGAGCCCAGAGGGGTTAGCCAGACTGCTGGTTGGCAATGTGCTCTCGGTGTAAACGCCGGCCGAAAGTGTCTCCACCAATACCCGGCTGTTGCCGGAATCGGCGATATAGACATTGCCGCTCCCATCCACCGCGACCCCAGAGGGCCAATCTAGGGTACTGGTTGGCACGGTGGTCTCGGTGTAGCTGCCCCCCGAAGGTGTCTCCTTCAACACACGGCTGTTGCCGGCATCGGCGATGTAGACATTGCCGCCCCCATCCACCGCGACCCCATAAGGAACACTCAGAGCACTGGTCTGCACCGTACTTTCGGTGTAGCTGCCCGCCAATAGCGTCTCCTTAACGACCCTGTAGCCATTGACGATATAGAGGTTGCCGCTCGCATCCACCGCGACGCCGTAGGCGCCATCTATGCCGGGCACCGTACTCTCGGCGCCCGGCAGGAAGTTCACCTGCGGACCTATGCCTGTGCCCTGTAGATAACTGGTCGCAAGCACATTCCCGGAGCCATCCTGGAGAACCACCGCGCCATAGCGGCTCCCGGCAAACTCTGGCGTTAACGTCACATTTACCGTGCAACTAGCGCCGCCGTTGTAATTTGTTCCCGCCGCACAGGTCCCCGCGCCCGCATTGGCAAAGTCTAGCCCGGTGGCGCCCTGCGTCAGCACATACACGCTGCCCAGTGTCGCCGCGGCGTTGAATGTGAGAGGTACGGCAACTACAGAGCTGGTGCTCCCTATATTTACCGCGCCGAAACTCGTACCAGTCAACGAGCTGGCATACTCAACCGTGAAGCTCTGCGAGACTGTGGGAGCCGCCGCATAAACACTGCTTCCCGCCTGGTTGGTCTGAATCGTGCAGGTCCCGGCAACCAGCAGCGTCGCCGTCGAGTTCGAGGAGGAGACTGTGCAGATGGCGGGAGTGGTGGAAGTGAAACTGACCGGCAGCCCGGAGCTGGCCGCTGCCGTCAATGTGACTCTAACCGACGTATTGATGACCTGAGCTGGAATTGCGTCGAAGACGATCGTCTGGACCAGTGCATTGACCGTGAAGCTCTGTGTGACCGTGGGAGCCGCTGCATAGACGGTACTTCCTGCTTGGTTGGCCGGAACAGTGCAGGTTCCGGCGGCAAGCAGTGAAGCAGTCGTTCCCGAAACTGTGCAGATGGAGGGAGTGGTGGAACTGAAGCTGACCGGCAGGCCGGAGCTTGCCGTGGCCGTCAGCGCAAGGGTCGAGTTGGCTGCCTGAGGCGGGATCGCTCCAAAGGAGATCGTCTGCTGGGTGCTGCCCGTGCCAGTGCCGCTCAACTGAATGTTCTGTGTTGCGTACCCGGGAGCGGCCGCGTTGAGCGCATTGTCCATCAAGGTCAGCAAACCGTTGAACGCGCCTGCTGCTGTTGGTGCAAAGCTGATAGGCAACAGGCAGGATTGACCGGCTGCAAGCGTCCCTGCCATCGAGGAACCCTCACTCTCAAGCGGGCAGGCGGATGGCCCGCCGCTGTTCAGGGCGAAGTTCGCCGCGATGCTCGGATTATTCCCGCTGCCTGGGATCGGGAAGTTCAGCACGGCGTTGCCGATGTTCTCGACCGTGACCGTCTGCGGGCTGTCGCTGCTCGTCGAACCGGGGGCCGTCAACGCGAAGTTCAGGCTGGGCGGATCCGCGAAGTCCTCTTTCAACGCACGGCTGTTGTAGGTATCGGCGATATAGACGTTGCCGCTCCCATCCACTGCAACTCCAAAGGGAGCATTCAGGCTACTGGTTGGCAGCGCGTTCTCGGTGTAGCTGCCTGCCGACAGCGACTCCTTCAACACACGGTTGTTGTAGGTATCGGAGATATAGATATTCCCGCTACCATCCGTTGTGACTGCTCCCGGATAATTCAAGGTGCTGGTGGGCACCGTGCTCTCGGTATAACTGCCCGCCGACAGCGTCTCCTTCAACACGCGGCTGTTGTAGGTATCGGCGATATAGACGTTGCCACTCTCATCCACCGCGACCCCAGAGGGCAAATATAGGCCACTAGTCGGAACCGTGCTCTCGGTGTAGCTGCCCGCTAAGAGAGTCTCCACCAACACCCGATTATTGCCGGTGTCGGCGATATAGACGTTTCCGCTCCCATCCACCGCAACCCCAGAGGGATAAACCAGACTGCTGGTTGGCACGGTGCTTTCGGCATAGGTGCCCGCCGAAGGTGTCTCCTTCAACACCCGGTTGTTGCCGGTGTCGGCGATGTAGATGTTGCCGCTCCCATCGATCGCTACCCCGGAAGGACTAGCCAGGGCGCTGGTTCGCACTGTGCTCTCGGTGTGACTGCCTGCCCAAAAAGTTTCCTTCAATACACGACTGTTGCCGGTGTCGACGATGTAGACGTTGCCGCTCGCATCCACCGCGACCCCGTAGGGGTAACTTAGCGTGCTGGTTGGCACCGCGCTCTCGGTACCCGGCAGGAAAGCTACCTGCGGACCGACGCCTGTGCCCTGCAGGTAAGTCATTGCAAGCACATTCCCGGAGCCATCCTGGAGAACCACCGCGCCATAGCGGCTGCCGGCGAGGGTTGGCGTGAATATCACGCTTACCGTGCAACTATCGCCAGCGTTGTAGCTTGTACCCACCGCACAGGTTCCCGCGCCGGCATTGGCAAAGTCAAGCCCGGTGGCACCCTGCGTCAGCACAGACACGCTGCCCAGCGTGGCTGCGGTGTTGAATGTGAGAGGCACGGCAACTGCAGAGCTGGTGCTCCCTATGTTCACCGCGCCGAAGCTCGTGCCCGTCAGAGGGTTGGCGTATTTAACCGTAAAGCTCTGCGAAACTGTGGGCGCTGCCGCGTAAACACTGCTCCCCGGTTGGTTGGCCTGAATTGTGCAGGTTCCGGCAACCAGCAGTGTCGCCGTCGAGTTTGAGGAGACCGTGCAGATGGTGGGAGTGGTGGAAGTGAAACTGACCGGCAGCCCAGAACTGGCCGTGGCTGTCAGCGTGACTCCAACCGATGTATTGGCAGCCTGCGCCGGAATTGCTGCGAAGGTGATCGTTTGAGTTGCCAGATTGACCGTGAAGCTCTGCGTGACCGTCGGAGCCGCCGTGTAAATAGTGCTTCCGGTCTGGTTGGCCTGGATGGTGCAGGTTCCGGCGCCAAGCAGCGAAGCAGTCGTTCCCGAGACCGTGCAGATGGTGGGTGTGGTGGAAGTGAAGCTGACTGGCAGGCCGGAGCTTGCCGTGGCCGACAGCGCAATGGTCGAGTTAGCAGCCTGAGCCGGGACCAACCCAAAGGAGATCGCCTGCTGGGTGCTGCCCGTGCCAATGCCGCTCAATTGAATGCTCTGTGTCGCGTATCCGGGAGCCAGCGCATTGAGTGTGTTGTCCGTCAGTGCCAGTGAACCGCTAAAATTACCTGCTGCCGGAGGCGTAAAGCTGATGGGTAACAGGCAGGATTGACCAGTGGCAAGCGTCCCCGCCGTCGAGGAGCCGGCGCTCACCAGTGGACAGGCCGAAGCCTCGCTGCTGTTCAGGGTGAAGTTCGCGGCGATGCTCGGATTGCTCCCACTGCCCGAAATCGGGATGTTCAGCACGGCGTTGCCAACATTCTCGACCGTGACCGTTTGCGGGCTGTCGCTGCTCGTCGAACCCGGGGCCGTCAACGCGAAGGTCAGGCTGGGTGGATCCGCGAGATTCTCTTTCAACACACGGTCTTTGCCGGAATCGGAGATGTAGACATTCCCGCTCCCATCCACTATGACCCCAAAGGGACCACTCAGACTGCTGGTTGGCACGTTGCTCTCAACGTAGCTGCCCGCCGACAGCGTCTCCTTCAACACACGGTTGTTGCCCGAATCGGAGATGTAGACGTTGCCGCTCCCATCTACCGAGATTCCAAAGGGACCACTCAGACTGCTGGTTGGCACGTTGCTCTCAACGTAGCTGCCCGACGAAAGCGTTTCTTTCAACACACGGTTGTTTCCGGTATCGGCAATATAAACGATGCCGCTCCCATCCACAGCGACCGAGGAGGGACTAGACAGTGCGCTGGTTGGAACTGCGCTTTCAATGGAACTGCCTGCCGACAGAGTCTCCACCAACACCCGGTTGTTACCGGTGTCGGCGATGTAGACGTTGCCGCTCCCGTCCACCGTGACCGCTTCAGGACCACTCAGGCTGCTGGATGGGACGGTGGTCTCGGTGTAGCTGCCCGACGAGAAGGTTTCCTTCAGCACTCTGTTGTCGACGGTGTCGGCAATGTAGAGGTTGCCGCTCCCATCCACCGCGACTCCGGAAGGACTGGCCAAGGGGCTGGTTGGCACCATGCTCTCGGTGTAACTGCCTGCCAAGAATGTTTCCTTCAACACACGGTTGTCGCCGGTATCAGCAATGTAGATATTGCCTCTCGCATCCACCGCGACTCCGGAAGGGCTGGCCAGGGCGCTGGTTGGCACGGACCTCTCGGTACCCGGCAGGAAAGCTACCTGCGGACCGATGCCTGTGCCCTGCAGGTAACTTGTCGCAATCACGCTTCCTGAGCCACCCTGGAGAACCACCGCGCCATAGCGGCTTCCAGCCACTGTCGGTGTAAACATCACATTTACCGTGCAACTATCGCCGGCGTTGTAATTTGTACCCGCCGCGCAGGTCCCCGTACCCGCATTGGCGAAGTCGAGCCCGGTGGCACCCTGCGTCAGCACAGACACGCTGCCCAGTGTGGCTGTGGTATTGAATGTGAGTGGCACGGCGATCGCAGAACTGGTGCTCCCTATATTCACCGCGCCGAAACTCGTACCAGTCAACGGATTGGCGTACTCAACCGTAAAGCTCTGCGAAACCATGGGAGCCGACGTGTAAACACTGCTTCCCGGTTGGTTGGCCTGGATGGTGCAAGTTCCGGCGGCAAACAGCGAAGCGGTCGATCCCGAGACCGTGCAAATGGTGGGAGTGGTGGAACTGAAGCTGACCGGCAGTCCGGAGCTGGCTGTGGCCGTCAGTGTAACCCCAATCGACGTATTGATAGGCTGGGTCGGAATTGCTGCGAAGGTGATCGTTTGAGTTGCCAGATTGACCGTGAAGCTCTGCTTGACCGTCGGAGCCGCCGCATAAACAGTGCTTCCGGTCTGGTTGGCCTGGATGGTGCAGGTCCCGGCGGCAAGTAGCGAAGCAATCGATCCCGATACCGTGCATACAGCGGGCGTGGTGGAAGTGAAGCTGACCGGCAGCCCCGAGCTGGCCGTGGCCGTCAGTGTAAAAGCGATGTTGATAATCTGGGGTGAAATCGGCAAGAAGCTAATGGTCTGCTGGGTACTGCCCGTGCCAATGCCGCTCAATTGAATGCTCTGTGTCGCGTATCCGAGAGCAGATGCGTTGAGTGCGTTGTCCATCAATGCCAACGAACCGTTGTAATTGCCTGCTGCCGGAGGCGTAAAGCTGATGGGTAACAGGCAGGATTGACCAGAGGCAAGCGTCCCCGCCATCGAGGAACCTGCGCTCACAAGTGGACAGGCCGAAGCCACACTGCTGTTGAGGGTAAAGTCTCCTGTAATGCTCGGATTGATACCGCTACTCGGAATTGGGA
This sequence comes from uncultured Occallatibacter sp., assembly GCA_964614635.1. Classification (GTDB taxonomy): domain Bacteria; phylum Acidobacteriota; class Terriglobia; order Terriglobales; family Acidobacteriaceae; genus Telmatobacter. The sequence goes on along the minus strand of CAZTLV010000069.1, from coordinate 3,681 downwards.
AGTTCAGCGCAGCGTTGCCGACGTTCTCGATAGTGACCGTCTGTGGGCTGTCACTGCTCGTTGCGCCTGGAACCGTCAACGCAAAGTTCAGGCTCGGTGGATCCGCGAGGTCCTCTTTCAATATCCGGTTGTTGTATGTATCGGAGATGTAGACGTTGCCACCCCCATCTACCGCAACCCCAAAGGGAGCATTCAAGCTGCTGCTCGGCACTGTACTCTCGGTGTAGCTGCCCGCCGAAAGCGTCTCTTTCAACACTCGGTTGTTGTATGTATCGGAGATGTAGACATTGCCGCTCCCATCTGCCGCGACTCCTTCGGGATTCACGACGCTAGTAGGCACCGTGCTTTCTGTATAACTGCCCGTTGACAGCGTTTCCTTCAACACACGACCGTTGCCAGAATCGGAGATATAGATGGTACCGTTCCCATCTACCGCGACCCCGGAAGGGCTGGCCAGGGTGCTGGTTGGCACCATGCTCCCGGTGTAGCTTCCCGCTAAGAGAGTCTCCACCAACACCTGGTTGTTGCCAGTATCGGCGATGTAGACGTTGCCGCTCCCGTCCACCGCAACCCCGTAGGGGTAACTTAATGTGCTGGTCGGCACTGTGCTTTCGGTGTAATTGCCTACCGAGAATGTTTCCTTCAACACCCGGTTGTTGCCGGTGTCGGCGATGTAGACGTTGCCGCTCCCGTCCACCGCAACCCCGTAGGGGTAACTTAATGTGCTGGTTCGCAATGTGCTTACGGTGTAGCTGCCTGCAGAAAGCGTCTCCTTCAACACACGGTTGTTGCCGGTATCGGCGATATAGACGTTGCCGCTCCCATCCACAGCGACCCCGGAAGGGCTGGCCAGGGCGCTGGTTGGCACGGCGCTCTCGGTACCCGGCAGGAAAGCTATCTGCGGACCGATGCCTGTACCCTGTAGGTAAGTCGTCGCAAGCACGTTCCCGGACCCGTCCTGGAGGACCACCGCGCCATAGCGGCTTCCGGCGAACTTGGGCATAAACGTCACATTTATCGTACAGCTGGCACCGCCGTTGTAATTTGTTCCCGCCGCGCAAGTTCCCGTGCCAGCATTGGCAAAGTCAAGCCCGGTGGAACCCTGCGTCAGCACCAACACGCTGCCCAGTGTCGCCGTAGCGTTGAATGTGAGAGTCAAGGCAACTACGGAGCTGGTGCTGCCTATGTTCACCGCGCCGAAGCTCGTACCCGTCAGCGGGTTGGCGTACTCAACCGTAAAACTCTGTGAGGCCATGGGAGCCGTTGCATAAATGACCCCGTCGCCAGCTTGATTGGCCTGGATGGTGCATGTCCCCAGGGTAAGCAGCGAAGCGGTCGTGCCCGATACCGTGCATATAGCGGGAGTGATGGAAGTGAAGCTGACCGGCAGCCCGGAACTGGCTGTGGCCATCAGCGTGACTCCAACCGATGAATTAACGGCCTGCGCCGGGATTATTGCGAACGTAATCGCTTGAGTTGCCAGATTGACCGTGAAGCTCTGCGTGACCGTCGGAGCAACCGTATAAACAGTGCTTCCTGTCTGGTTGGCCTGGATGGTGCAGGTTCCGGCGGCAAGTAGCGAAGCAGTCGCTCCCGAAACCGTGCATATGGCGGAAGTGGTGGAAGTGAAGCTGACCGGTAGCCCCGAGCTGGCCGTGGCCGTCAGTGCAAAGGTCGAGTTAGCACCCTGAGCCGGTATCCCCCCAAAGGTGATCGTCTGTCGCGAACTACCTCTGCCAATACCGCTTAACCGGATGCTCTGTGTCGCATATCCGGGAGCGACCGCGTTGAGAGCAGTGTCGGTCAATACCAAAGCGCCACTGATCGTACCTGCTGCTGGGGGAGTAAAGCTGATGGGCAGCAGGCAGGATTGACCGGCTGCAAGCGTCTCTGCCGTCGTAGAACCTGCGCTCACCAGTGGGCAGGCGAACGCTCCGCTGCTGTTTAGGGTAAAGTTTGCCGCGATATTCGGATTGCTCCCATCGCTCGGAATCGGAAAGCTCAGCGCGGCGTTGCCGACGTCTTCCACAGTGACCGTCTGTGGGCTGTCGCTGCTCGTCGACCCTGGAGCTGTTGCCGCGAAGCTCAGGCTCGGTGGATCCGCGAAGTCCTCTTCCAACACACGGTTGTTGCCGGAATCAGAGATGTAGACATTCCCGCTCCCATCCACTGTGACCCCAAAGGGAGCATTCAAGCCGCTGGTCTGCACGGTGCTCTCGACGTATCTGCCCGACGACAGCGTCTCCTTCAACACTCGGTTGTTGTATGTATCGGAGATGTAGACATTGCCGCTACCATCAGTGGTGATTGCTCCGGGATAGTTTAAGGCGCTGGTGGGCACTGTACTCTCGGTGTAGCTGCCCGCCGAAGGCGTCTCCTCCAACACACGGTTGTTGCCGGAATCGGCGATGTAGACGTTGCCGCCGCCATCCACCGCGAGGCCACTGGGAAAATCCAGCGCGCTGGTTGGAACTGTGCTCTCGGTATAGCTGCCTGCCGACAGAGTCTCCACCAACACGCGGTTGTTGCCGGTATCGGCGATGTAGACATTGCCGCCGCCATCTACGGCAACCCCAAAGGGATTATTCAGGCTACTGGTTGACACTGTGCTCTCGGCATAACTGCCTGCAGAAAGCGTCTCCTTCAACACACGGTTGTTGCCGGTGTCGGCGATGTAGATGTTGCCACTCCCATCCACCGCGAGCCCGTAGGGGTAAGCCAGGGCGCTGGTTGGCACCTTGCTCTCGGTGTAGCTGCCTGCCGAAAGCGTCTCTTTCAACACACGGTTGTTGCCGGTATCGGCGATATAGATGTTGCCGCTTCCATCGATCGCGACCCCGGAAGGGCTGGCCAGGGCGCTGGTTGACACCGCGCTCTCGGTGCCCGGCAGGAAAGCCACCTGCGGACCGACGCCGGTGCCCTGTAGGTAAGTCGTCGCAAGCACGTTCCCGGACCCGTCCTGGAGAACCACCGCACCATAGCGGCTTCCAGAAAACTTGGGCGTGAACGTCACATTTACCAGGCAGCTGGCGCTGGGGTTGTTACCTGTTCCCACCGCGCAGATCCCCAGGCCGGCATTAGCGAAGTCAAGCTTGGATGCGCCCTGCATCAGCACCAACACGCTGCCCGGTGCGGCCGCAGTGTTGTATGTGACAGGCACCGCAATTGCGGAGCTGGCGCTCCCTATGTTCACCAAGCCAAAATCAACCCCCTGCGACGCAACTTGGCCGTAAACAAATGGGCCTGCAACCAGGGCTTGGCATAGGCAAACTGCGACGAGAACCAAGTAAGTAGGCCTGAGGGAAAATGTCACAATAGTCTCCTATACCGCGTCGTATCCAACGACCAGTAATTCTTGAGAGTCTGGATATGGCTCGACTTGTCGTCCATCTTCGTTGCGGACAATATCTCGTCGGGCGCACGAACGCCCTTCCAAGCCGCTTCTCCGCCCAATCTCTCCACGACACCATTCATGGTCTGTGTGGTGGCTTCCTCATTTTGGACTGCCGTCGCGTCCAGAGCATACGGACATGCTCCCGCGGGAACCGTAGCGGCCTGGGCTGTAAAGCTGTTGATGGGAAGGAAAGATGCGGCAAGACACAGAATCGCTGTTCGAGTGAAGCGGGGGATATTCAAGGGGCCCTCAAACTGTCAGGTGCAGACACAGAAAGTAAAATACAG
>CAZTLV010000068.1:0-21005 GCA_964614635.1 uncultured Occallatibacter sp. | reverse complement strand
AGAGCGGTTCGAATTCAAACCCTTGCAAATTTCCACTTAAGCTGTTCTGCATCAGTTATTTATGGCGGGTCATCAGTCTCAGATGTTGAAAAATGGGCTTCTCGCTTTCTGACGCTGTAGCCTTGGGCAGCCACTTCCACAATCTTGGTTTTCTCCATCGACGAATCTGATTTGCCGGAATCTCCGACGCATCTTCTCCCTAGCGAACGGATCAGGAACAGAAGCGATCTCAAGCTCATAGATCCGAGTGCGCACACGGGCAGGCCACTGATGGACTCAATCCGGGTGGGAAGCGCTAGTGTCTTCGTTCTAACGATGTCCAGCAGCTCAACAACCGCAGTTGACACCTGGTGTTCTGCGGCTTGGCAGAGTAATTGTCCGCAGTTGCATTCGAGCAGTCCTGCTCTTTTCCAGGTCAACGGCTTTGCGCAGCCCGGACATACATTGAGAAGCAACCCATGCTGCGGGCAAATTGTCATCAGAGACAAGCTGAAATGTGCCTCCATGAACCCTTTCTCGCGAACGCAGGTCGGACAGACGGGTGCTAATTCCATATTCATTTCTGCTTTTGATATGACCTGTCCCAAGACCAGCGCGGTTTTGTGGTTCCGAGGACGACGTGCAATCGAGTGCAAATCTTTGGCGGTCCGATTTGTCATCGACGCGAGGAGTTGGATGCTAATTGGATCCCCGGCTCGATACCCTCGGCTGTCTGCGAGCATGTAGTGGGAGGTGGGATAACCATTGACCTCGGTGAGACGAAGCACATACCCAACCAGACCTTCAGTTCGAAATGGTGCCGGATGTCGGACTAGAAGTCGTTTGTTTTTCATGGCTCCTCAATTGAGTGCTTGTATCGCTTTGCAGACCGCTCGCCGCATGATACGAACCATTGCACTTCACCGCTTTCCCGTAACACCCCGTGTCGCTCTGCACAATCGCGGAACAATGGGCAGCGTAAATCTCCACTATTCAGAAGATCTTTCTCGCGCAACCTTCGCAAGCTCGTTGAAACTCTCCTCACATCCGATCGGAGGTTTTCCTGGTCCGCCGGAATCATCAGCGGTGGCCGGTGCGCACTCATCCCACGTTTATCCATCCGTAAGTACCTCCTTCTCGTTCGCCACTTGCGCGGTGCGAGCCGTGAAGTTCAGGTCACTGTTCTGTCTGCGAGTATTCAGCGAGCTTCTTGACTCGCATAGCCAGTTCCGGAGTCCAACCGAAGCTGAGATTTGGGTCGAAAGGCATAATCCCGAACGATTCTTCCTGAAAGGTCCCAATGGAGCGCTCGTACGCCTTCGCAAAGTCATCTAGTTCCAGAGCTGAATTCTGATTCTTGATGTTGGCACCGATTATCACTTCTGATAGGAGCTTCTTGATGTAGCGGAGCAGGCCGCCCGTTGCACAATAACAGCGGAATGCCCACTTATCGTCGCGAAGATCGGGAAGACTCAGCCCCTTCTCAGCCAGAGCATCTTTGAATCCCCCGAGGATGGCAATGAACTGGCTCTTGTGATCATCGATGTGCCAAAGGAATTGAGGAAGTACGATTTTCTGGCGGCAACGACTCTTGAGCTGAGGGTTCTGATAGATCACAGCAAGGCATTCTTCAAGCCCTGACACAACGAGAATGCATCCGACATCGTCAACTAAGATTTTTAGCCAATCGGTCACATGGTGCCAGACCTTTTTGTTGGTTTTATCGTAAAAATGCTGAAACTCATCAATAATGAGCATTTGCGTTCCACAGTTCCTCATGAGTACTTTGATCCGACGTGTCATCTCGTTCTCTGTGTAACGGCGAGTGTCATCCGGGTCCAGATTCTTCAGAAGAAGATCGCCCACCCCTTTGATCGTAGGCTTGGCCGGGACCGATTCCATGACTATAGGTTTATTGATTCCATCGCCTGTGCGCATAGCCTTGTGAGCACGCTTGACCGTCTCAAGTAACCTGCTCTTGCCCGTTCCCGTTGGCCCAACAAGTGCAATGATCTCTGGTTCGATCATCGTGCTGGGTTCCTGATCCAGGAAATAACTGAGCCGAGCGACTCCGTCGGTAAACGCAGTGTGCGGAACCAAAACATTATGAAGAAATGTGTACGAAATGGTCATGGAGTCCTACTTTGTGCTGATCTAGGTTCAATTCGGCCAATGGCTCCGTGGGTTTTCATTCCTCATGAAGCCAGTGGCTCCGAGTGTGGGTGATTAGACGTGATATTGGCAGGCGGTGCCGGGCGGTCTACGTCGATACCCGCAGGACTGTCTTCCAGTTGTCCATTTCTGTTTCTCTCCTGGATAATTGGCACAAAGACCGGGATCTCGACTGGCGTTTTAGCCGAGTCATTGGGCCGACTGGCGGCGGTCGGTACCTTGACTTGAGGCTCGGGATTCCCGTTTCCCGAATTGCCGTTGGAGGGCGCAACCTTGGCGCTAACGCTTTCCCTGTGCCGTCCACGATTCCTAAGCCGGCGGGCTTTCTTGAGAAGACATTCCTCCTGGAAATACTTGCGAATACGCTCCTTCGCCTTCTTCCATCCGTCGGGATTGCTGGTCTCTTCGTTCTCCTTGAATTTCTTGTGTTGCCACAGGCTTATAGGCATAGGAAACGCTTCAAGACCAAGCGAGCGACGCATTTTGTTCTCCTCTTTCACCATTTCGACAGCGTGGTCCAGGGCATCCTTCAGCGTGGGGCGCTCAGGCGTAAAATAGACCGTTTCGAGCGCGTCCTCCAGGATTTCAACCACCCGCGCGTCGACATTTAGCTTCCGGATGCGCTTCTTATGCAGAAGTGCATGTGAATCTCTTGCGCCCTCTTCGTGGCGCGTGTGCCAGCGATAGACAGTTGTCCAATGCCACACTTTCGTGAGCTTTTGTGCATAAGGGCTACATGGCGGCTCTGTGAGCGCTGCTATCTTGCTAAGCTCCTTTCTCACCTCTTCAATTGCAGTCTCGTAATCTTTCTTGTTCACTGGGAGATGCTCGACGGCTTTAACATAGGCGAGGCGAAGGTTAATGATCTGTTGAGCGTCTTGAGGAACTCCGATCGTTGTGAGTTTGGTTGGCTCCCGGTCTTCCTCCATGACCGGCACAAGCTCGCGCTTACGCCACATTTCACGCAATTGCTTGCGATCACGCTCGATGATTCGTCCATTACTCGGGTTTTCAAGCTGCCAGCATTCCTCGGACACCATGCGGCGCAGAATCCATGTCGCACCGTCAATGCGCACTTTTTGATTGCGCTCGAAAAGAAAGGTCATTGCCATACGTTGAGCACCCCTGGAAGAAACTGGGTCGAATGCGAAAGCTCTGAATTGAGATCTACGGAAAGAATGCCCTCAAGAACGGCCCGGCAAAGGATCTCCCTGCCAGGGCGTCCATAGAGGCCGGCGCAGGCATTGCCCCAGGTCAGAGCACCTTCTCGGAGAATGTGCTGCCGCAGCTGCTCGCGTTCGAGAAAGGTCATCGGGCGCTTGCCAAATATTCTCAATTTGTCTGCTATTCCGAACCGCGGTTGGCGAGCAAGTTCTTTGGCTAGCTTGATCTCGTAGTTGAATCCGACTGAAGGAAGTTCACGAACCATCAAATCGGTTCTTGAACTGATCTCATCCGTTTGTGCCTCGGTCTCCGTTTTGAACTCCCAGAGCAGCCATTTGCCATGGAGTTTGTTGAGGACATCCGGGTAGTGACGCTTTTCGTCGCCGTTGTCGTCTATGTACAAGATCTCGCAGCACTGTTCGGCAAACCAGAGAACGTAAGGATCGCAGTCAAGAAGGATGAATCCATTTACTTCGTTTGGCGACTCTCCCTGAGCTTCCCGGTCCAGCTTCCAGGTCCAATAGCTATAGGTCTTTCGCTCTCTTGAGCGGGTTATGACCTTACGAAGACGAATCTGCTCAGCGTCGGCGAAAATGATGCGGAGGATTCTACCTTGCGGCTCAAGCACATTAGGTGGTAAAGAAAACTGCCGCCTATTCGCTTCTGTGCTTTGATACGCTGCTGAGTGGCAATACATCCCGGACTCCTGTTGGAAGTTGGCGCCAGCTCTTATTTGGCGCCGAGTTTTGAGTCATTGTTGGCGGTCGGTGCGACCGTGCACGGCTTGACGGAGAGCAACTCCAAGATCTTTGCACCAATTCAGTCCGCCAAATGCTCGGACTTTTTGTCCGACGCCGCGGCGTTACTGACTGGCTCAATTCCACGATGACGGAGGAGGCGGCTTTGAGTTTTCGGACCAGAGCCCATTCGTTCGCCCTGGCGCATCGAAGTCTGCCTCCTGCCGGACAGGCTGTCTTTTAATGCAGGTGAGAGTCGCCGCACGATATTGAGATGCTGTTGATTAAACTCGACGATTGCCTCGCGGATTGTCTTCGCCAACGCCCGCCACTCAACCTCTGCTGCCGAAGTATTACCACGTCTCTGTGAGCGCTTCCGTACCGCCTTCTCGCGAAGAGGGTTCATCATTTCGACTTGCCGAAGAATCCCCTCCACATGGCCTTTGAGCCGCGGGTCATTAGCACACGGGGACTGGACTGCGATTCCGTTTTCCTGACAGACCCGCTCAAAACTCGCACTCAAGGACTTGGGGTAGCCTGCATCTAACGACTCGACTTTCTTAGATTCCTTTTCATTGTGGTCCTCTTTGGGAGGATTCGCCAGACTTGGCGCATTCTCACCCGATTGCTTGGGTTCCAGCTGTTTTGGCATAGCTACTTCCTCCAAATTGGTTTTGCCAGTCAGTACGCGCAGCGGCACACATCGAAATGTCTTTGGGATTCCCAACTCAACGGTTTAGGTGTGCAGTTCTCGTATCTAAAGATATGATAACTTTCGCTATTTGGAACTGAGATTGACTGCGGTGGAACCAAACTCGTAAATGCCAAAGGAATCCAGATTGGGCTCCGACTTCACCCGAGCGACTTGGAAAAGGGGCCGGATGAATCTGAAGAACGGCTTCGCAGACTCAAGAGCAGAGGACCCGGCTTTTCTGTGACTTTGGCAATTCTGCGATTCTTTGACAGTCGGCTTAAACAAGTGCCAATAGTGATTCTGCTATCCCGCCGCAGACTGCTGCACGATTAGAATGATGTGGTGGGACCGAGAATCAAATCCGTGAGCCCTGATCAATTCCTGGAGCAATTCTGCGGATTCATGCGGAGTATTGGGAATAGTGAAGCGACAGTCAAGAGTCGCCGAGGGGATGTCAGAGGCCTGATAACTTGGTGCGAGGCACACCATGATAGTCCGTTCGACCTTCAACGCTTCGCGTCAGAGGACATTCCGCACTACAGAGATTGGCTGTTCTCGAGATTTAAAATCACAACTGCGAATAGACGTCTGACGTCGTTGAATCTGATCTTGAAGTGGGCTGTTACCAACCGCCTTGTCAAACGACAGGACTTTCAAGGATTGAGGCACCGATCGCATCCCGATCATCCTCAGTCGATTCGACATGTCTTAGATAGCGACGCTCAGGCGCGCTTCGTCGAATCGGTTCGAGCGTCTGGAAACGCTCGGGCTCTTGTGGCAATGAAGCTAATGATCGACTGCGGTCTACGAGTATCCGAATTGTGCGCGCTGAAATCGGAGGATGTGAAGATCAGGAGCGACCGAGGAACAGTTTCCCTCCCTGTTTCCAAATCACGCAAGCCAATCGATATTCCGCTACCTGGTGAAACGTGTAAGTTGCTTTCGAACTTCTTGAAGTCTAAGGCTGCGAGTTCGAACGCCCACCTGTTGCAGGTCCGCTCTGGTCCGATTTCAAGGCGCGCAATCGCTAAGATGGTTGACAAGTATGGGAGGAATGCAGGCTTGGAAAACCTAACACCTAAGATCCTGCGGCGCACCTTCATCATGAACCTCGTCAGGTCGGGTGTAGACCCGACAATCATCGCCATGCTGGCAGGCAATGAATTGACCGAGTTGGCACGCCGGTATGGTTCGATTCGGCTGAGCAGATGCCCCGCGGAGTCATTGCTGTCCAAGATAAACTGATAGCTCTCCCGGCTTGAGGGGTTCCTTTGCGGGCTGATCCCCGTTACTCTTGTTGCAATTGCACGATTGGCTCGGGGATGGGGGATGCGCTTTTCCTATTCAATATCAGCCGACCTCGCAGGCTGACTGAACTTAACATGATCAGCTAAATGGCGTCACGCACCAGTTTGCCTCACATCCACTGGTACAGAATTTGCCGGGCACTCCAGATCCAACCTTCTACAAAATCGTGGCAATAATTATCGAGCATCTGAGCTCGCCGACGAAGCGTTTTCGAGCGCTTTCTTGCTACAGCCGAGCGCATTGCGGATACGAGAATAGTAGTGCTGGGATCGTTTCCCCCGGTCTTCGACGTGTTCCCGGACGGTTGGGTGTGTCGGGAATTTCGAGCTAGAGCGTGACGCGACCGAATGGACTGCAGCCAATGACCTCACCAAGATGCGCCCTCGCCTATTTCAAGCCTCTCGGCTCAGTCCTTAATCCGAGTTTCGGCTTATAAAAGCACTTAACTGGTTCTCCTGCTTCTTGTCAGTTGTTGGGTCCGAGTTCCTTGATTATGGCGCGAATACGATTGCAGGCGGGCCCCAGGCTTGCCGCTAGCTCGGACGGATCGTATCGATACGAGAGCGCCGTGATTCCGGACAAGTCAGTTGGCAGCCTAATTTCCTCGCCCCTGGGCTCCACCAAGAAGGAGCGATGTCTTCCAATGCGGCCAATGAACATGCCGAGCTCGAAAATCACATTGTCGCGGGGGACTGCGGACGCGTTGCCGCGACTGGTCGTGACGTCGTCAGGTTGTGCTACTGCAATTGCGAAGTCAGAGCTGTCTAGTTCCCGTTCCAGGCTCTCAATTGGGTACCACGACGCGCGAAATACGCCGTCCGTCCAAACAACTACCGTAAAGTCGTGCTCAAAGGCATTTTGGATCGTCCGCGCGATCTCCAACCCCTCTGCAGAGGAGATGATGAATATCCGGATCTTCGCGTGTGTGGCTGTTACGTGGGCATTGCGCTGCTCCAACCTGCGAGCCAATTCCTTTGCGATAAATCGCCACACTTCAGGAAATTGGCGGCCCAAATCTGTTAATTGCGGTTCGGACAGTTTGCATACGACTGACTTCTCGGTGGCAAGGCAGGTTGCTGAACGCCGCTGGGTCGGCTGGATTGCCGCCATCTCGCCGATGTGATCGTTCGAGAATCGGCGGTTGACTTTTCGACCATTCACCAAGATGTCGAATGCCCCGGCAATAACCAGAAACACATCGCTATCCTCTGCTCCCTGTTCGATGATCGCTGTTCCGGGGCTAATCTCCATGAGGTTGCCAATCTCGGCGATCCTGTCTGCGAGGTACTGATCTCCAGCTACAATCTTCTGCGCCTTGAGCGCCTCGATTAGATGAAGGTGCCCGGTCTCTGTTTGAAATCTCTCAATCATGTCTTCTCCTGCCGAGTCATCGACGTCGGATGGATCATTCGTGGGAATTCAGTGCGAATTTGACCAGCAAGCTGTGCCCGGGCGCAACCTGGGCCTTAGCGTCGAAGGCTCGGTTCTGCGCCTATACAGAATCAAGCAGCTTGCAATGTTGATCGTTGGTCATTTAACTCCTGCTCCTGTTGTCTCCAAAAGACGAATTGGCATGTAAGCATTGCCAATCGCCGGTGACAATGACAAAACATCCTGCCGCTGCAACATGGGCAGCCCGCGTCGTATCGGGGTACCGCAAATCCAGCAACGATCCAATCGGTCCAAGCCTTGAGGCAATCATTCTTCGAGCGGTTGGCCTCTTCGATCAGCAGCTTGCGAAACGGGCGAGCCCAGCCGTGCTCCTCTGCTTCGCCGGGCCAGACTTTGGTCCGTTCGAAGATAAACCTCTTGTCGAGCCAAATCAGGGACGCACCCATGACTTCGACAGCTAGATCCTCCGAGCCGAGGGTGAACTCCTCCCGGCCTGGAAAAGATAGACAAAGCTTGTGAGTCGGAAATTGGTGGCCTGCTGCGCTCGGCTGGAACTGCTTTTTTTCATCGAATGCGCTTGGGACCTCCCACGGGTATTCCTTCGGATACTCCAAGCGAACGTCCATCTCCTCCACCCTGCCCGTCGCTTGAAACGTCAAGCCGATTCTGCCAAGAACTCGCAACGACCCCTGGTGGGCAGAATGGCTCTCCGGGCTGAAAAACCCTGGGCGTCCCAAACGCGACAGCTCAAGCTCAATACGCGCGGGAGTCCAGACGGTCCCCCGCGCAAGAGACAAAAACGGATTGAATCCCAATCTCATTCAATCCCCCACGGTCGAGTCTGCTTCAATCGGGCAACTTCAGGCTCTTGGCTCGCGCCCATTCCAAAGACGATCCCCGAAGTGGATCGGTCGAAACCGACGCTCTTTTTCGCGCCGTAATTGCGAATCCGTCGTAGGTCCTCTACTTTCGTCCAAGTCAGGCCCTTCGCAACATAGGTTTCTCCGCGGTCGCGAGTGGCGAATTCTTGCCGAATGACTTCGTCGTCCAGGACTTCGTATAGCGCTTTGCTGATCGTGATCTGTCCTTCGGCGCTGCGAAATTGCAAATGTTCGGCTCGACCAACCGCATGGCCGAGACAGCCCGCATCAAGGTCACCTCGAACGCCCGAACGTATCGCGACTGTCTTCCCAAAGTCTGCGCCGATTGCAACATGAAGTTTTCCAAGATCGGCGTGGTACTCGTTCAGCACTTCTTCCATCGAGGAGTTGCAATCAATGCACAACTCTATTGCGCGACGCATAGCGGAAGCTTCGTCATCTGAGGGCATGTGGGTTAGAGCCAGCAGCCTGTCACCTTGATGCTGGACGGCAACTGCATCTCTGTCCACAGTGACGTGACGCATCTCGTATCGAAACAAATGCAGCCACTGTGAAGCCTTGCCGAGGTCTTCTTCGTCTTCGAACAACCCATCGATTGTTGCAGTGTAGCCGTCAATGTCGACGAATACTGATGCCGCCGAGCAGGTTTTCACATTCTTCGGTCCTAGCAGATCGAAATCAATGCGGACCTGTGCCTCACTGCTCTTGATGTCATCAAGAGGCAGATCATCCCGTGTCTTTGCCATTCGCTCTGAAGAGCGCTCGGCATTCCACGCGTATCCCTCGTCTTTCAAGAGCAGATTCGCGTCAGAATTAGATGGGAGATCGAGCGTATAGACAGCCCCAGACGCGGTGAATAGCTCCTTGCGCTCGTAGTCAAGGTTAGAGTAGAGATCACGAGTGATTGTAATTGGCCGAACATCATTCATGATTTTCGCTGCATGATTGGCAGCCCCACCTACGCTTATCAACTCGCGCTCACCCCGCGCCCCAATGTTCGCCACAAGGCAATCGCCGATTGATAGACCAAGCGAAGGCAGTAGCCTCGGATACTCAGGAAAAACAATCGGAAGAGCGTCAGATATTGTCAGCTTGAGAGCTATGGCCGCCAGGACTGATTTCCACGCCAGCGCCGGATCATCGTCGTATGGCTTATACAAAAGTCCGTGAAACTTGGGGCCTTGTACTTGGATCTTGTCGCCGTCAAATATCTGCTGAAGCGTATACCTTTGCTCAATGCGAAGTATATGGAGCAGGCGATGGAGACGTTTGAAATCATCTCGTTGCATGAGAGGCGAATTGAGAACTTCTGAGAAGTTCGCAATGTGGCAATAAATATGTGCGCCGTGGACGATTCGTGCGTCGGTTGGGGAGAGATTCGCCAGATCCATCTCTCGGGTTAATCGCTGAATATTCAGCCCGGCTTGCTGAATACGGGCCCGTTCGCTTGCAAGACGTTCCTTGCTTCTTTGAAAATTCCAGTTCATGACTGCTCCTGTTATGTGACCAGAAGCCGCCACTCTCGATCGAAGAACCGTAACAAAAAATGCTTGACACAATCAGTCCTAGCAAACTACGCTTTGGTCGTTGCACATGCATGAAGTCCGGTTGCGATGAAGCGTGATCTGGCTCTTGGGTGCATCAGCACAAATCGTTCGAATAGGTTGCAGCCTGTTCGAACACGAGCACACCGCAGAGACATCTCGGTGCGCAGGACGACACCTTGGAGCCCATCGGTGATTCTGGTGGGCTTTTCTCATCTTCAAATCAGCAATCCTAGAAAGTGGAGAAAGGTGAGGCCTAAGAGTCTCCTCTTTGTGACCTCACCCATCACTCTCAATTGTTGGTCCCGGAATCGAACTCATGTAAGAGAACAATTCAGAACCGCGTTAGTAGTTAGCAACCAAAGTTGGATGAAACTTGCAAATTAAGTCGAACTTGCATTTTTGTGAGCGCGACTTGCAAATTAAGTGTCCCCGCACAACAGTCGTCGTAAAACTACTTCGAGGTTGCTAACTGCAGCCGCTGGTTGAGCCGCAGCTCATGCAGCGATAACAGCTGCCATTGCGAACCATGATGGCGCCACAGGTTCCACAACTGGGAGCGTCGCCCATGTCATACATGTCGCGCATGGCGTCAGCCGCATGATAGATGCCGCGATCCTTGAGGTTGGGACCGTGTGTAGGGCTGGCGGCGCTGGCTGCAGCCACCTGCGCCTCCGGCGGAATTCCGCCGCCCCCAGCCGCGCTTCCCGGCAATCCTGTTACCTGGTTGAGCCGCTTCGCAACCTCCTCGGCCAACCTTGCCAAGTGGCGCTGCGAAGTAACCTCGTCCTCTTCGGGCTCGGTTTCAGGAAGCATGCTGGGTGACGCTGCCAGATGCGGTTCCTGCAGACCCAGACCGGCAAACAGGGTTAACTGGGTGCCGGAAAGGAAGCGCAGGTTCAGCCAGCGGAAGATGTAATCCATCAGGCTCTTTGCATAGCCGATCTGCTCATTACCGGTCCAGCCTGAAGGTTCAAAGCGCGTGTGGGCGAACTTCTCGCACAAAACCTTCAACGGAACGCCGTGCTGCAATGCAAGCGAGATTGATGTCGCAAAAGCATCCATGAGGCCTGACACGGTAGAGCCTTCCTTGGCCATCCTGATAAAGATCTCACCCGGCTGGCCTGTAGGATACAGGCCTACCGTGATGTAGCCCTCGTGTCCGCCAATCGAAAACTTGTGGGTAATCGAAGCGCGCTCTTCGGGCAGCCGGTGACGAATGGCTCGTGGCGGAGCGTTCAGGTCCTGTGCCGCATCTTGTGCCGGAGCAGAATCGGCAGCCGGCAAACTCGCCAAAATCGGGAGTGCGGCCGCCTTGGCAATCTCTTCCAATGCATGTTGGAAAGCGATTGCCGCGCCGGCCACCTGGCGGGCGCTCACTTCAACTTTGTCACTGGCTTTTGCTTCCAGCGCCTTGATGTCTGCCTCGGCGACTGGCTGCGAAAGTGTCAGTTGAGCAAGCACGCGATTGCCGATTACATCCAGCGTCGAGGGCTCCTTCTTGGCGTCCATGCTGGTATTCAGGGGCTGGGTGCCCTTCGATCCATCACGATAGATTGCAACTGCCTTGATCCCCTGGCGCCAGCTCTCGGCATACGCTTCGGCGACATCTTCCGCGGTGGCTTCGTGTGGAAGGTTCACCGTCTTCGAGATGGCACCGGAAAGAAACGGCTGTGTGGCAGCCATCATCTTGATGTGTCCCATGTAATGAATGGAACGTGTACCCTTTGACGGCTTGAAGCTGCAATCGAACACCGAAAGGTGCTCCGGCTTGATGCCCGGTGCGCCTTCGATGGTCCCGGTGGCGTCGATGTAGCTCACAATCGCATTCACCTGGTCGTTGTCATACCCCAGCTTGAACAGCGCTGCCGGTACGGTGTTGTTGACAATCTTGATCATTCCGCCACCCACCAGCTTCTTGTATTTCACGAGGGCCAGGTCGGGCTCGATGCCGGTGGTGTCGCAATCCATCATGAAGCCAATGGTGCCCGTCGGCGCCAATACCGTGGTCTGCGAGTTGCGATAGCCGTAGCGCTCACCATAAACAAGAGCCATGTCCCAGCACTCGCGGCTGGCGTCGATCAGCGCATCCAATTGAGGCACGTTGAACGGCTCACCGCTCGAGCGCGATTTGCCGATCTTGTTCACCTCGGCGCGGTGCATCCTGACTACATCCAGGAACGGCTCGCGATTCACGTAGAACCCGGGGCATGCTCCGCCCTGGCGCTCCACGCTTGCAGTCAACGGTGTGGCCGACGCAATCTCAGGACAGTTGGCCGCGATAATCGCTGATTGCAGGTAAGCCTGCCCGCACATGATCGCTGTCAGGCTGGCAGCCATGTCGCGGCCGGCCGCTGAATCGTAAGGGAGTCCCATCGCCATCAGCAATGCGCCCAGGTTTGCATAGCCCAACCCGAGAGGCCGGTAATCGTGCGAATTTCGCGAGATCGCTTCCGTCGGGTAGCCCGAGTTATCCACCAGGATCTCCATGGCCGCGATCACCACGGAGATGGAATGGCGGTAAGCATGAATGTCGAAGCTGCCTGCCGGCGTGGTGTACTTCATCAGGTTAAAGCTCGCCAGGTTGCAGGCCGAGTTGTCCAGGAACATGTACTCCGAGCAGGGATTCGACGCATTGATGCGCGCTGTGTTCTTGCTGGTGTGCCAGCGGTTGATGGTCGTATCGAACTGCATGCCAGGATCGCCGCACAGCCAGGTGGCCTCAGCGATCTTTTGCATAATGTCCCGAGCCTTATAGGTAGCCACCGGGTCGTGACCCTTTACTGTATATGTGGTAAAGTCGCCATCTGTCTCATAGGCGCGCATGAATTCGTCGCTTACGCGAACTGAATTATTGGCGTTCTGAAAGAAGATGGAGGAATAGGCCTCTGAATCCGGTCCGGAACCATCGTACCCAGCCTTGATCAGCGAAAATGCCTTTGCTTCTTCCTTGGCCTTGCACTCAATAAACTCAAGGATGTCAGGGTGATCCGCATTCAGAATCACCATCTTCGCCGCCCGGCGCGTCTTGCCGCCCGACTTGATCACGCCGGCAAAGGCATCGAATCCGCGCATGAAGCTGAGCGGTCCTGAAGCCTGCCCGCCGCCAGAAAGCAATTCCTTCGATCCACGAATTGATGACAGGTTGGTCCCGGTCCCCGAGCCCCACTTGAACAGCATCCCTTCCGTCTTTGCGAGGGTCAGAATCGAGTCAAGCGAATCGTCCACAGAGTTGATAAAGCATGCCGAGCACTGCGGATTGCGGTAACCTGTAGCGGAATATTTCACGCCCCCGGTCATCGGATCCCAGTGCCAGTTCTGGCCTTCGGATTCCGGCTCAAGGCGGTCGCAGCCAACGTTGAACCACACTGGCGAATTGAAGGCGACCTTCTGCGTCAGAAGCATGTGCGCCAGTTCGTCGTGGAAGGCCGCTGCATCCTCCTCCGAGGCAAAGTAGCCGCCCGCCATTCCCCAGTCGCGGATGGTTTCCACCACCCGGCCGACTAATTGCCGTACCCCAGCCTCCCGTTCCGGCGTATCAATCTGACCGTGCAGGTACTTTGAGGCAACAATATTGGTGGCAACCATCGACCAGTCAACAGGTACCTCGACGTCCTTCTGCTCGAAGATCGTGTTGCCTTTCGTATCCGTGATTGACGCGGTGCGCTTTTCCCACTGGAGTTCGTCATAAGGCGAAACCCCTTCCTTTGAAAAACGTCGGGAAAAGGTCAGGCCTCTCTGGGTATAGGGAGTCTGAGCGGAAGTGGTGGGGGTTTGGAGATAAGCCTCGTTCATTGGATCCTTTCATTCGACAAAAAGTCTGTGAAACCTCTGCTGTAACCGGCGCAATGCGGCCTGGAAATCAGCAGGTTGATTCGGTGGCAAACAACGGAAAACGGGGAAGTGACGTTTCCGCGAAATCTCTGCTTTCAACGACCCCCGGGCGGGTCTTCACGCCAGGCTTCTTTACAATCTGATTAAGGTCGCAGATGAAAAAATAGCGCTGTCTGTGGTACAAGTCAACAACAAACCACAATATCTTGTATTTAGTTTGCATTCTTTGCATCCCATTTCTAAACATTGGCATTTGCTTGTGGAAAGCTCAAAAAACCCTTGCACAGTGCGGACTTTGCCCTCCAATTTCCCTTCAAATTAGATGCGCGGGTGTCTGCAGAGGGCTCCCTGGATGCACTCTCAAGGCTAGTCTTCGCCAGGGTCCGAAACAAGGCGCAGGAATGGTGCAGAATGGCCTTTAACCTGTGCGAGTTGTGGACATCCCGGACCAATTCCCGGCGGCGTCCCAGGTTTGGCTGAGGTCAGGATGGAAGCGGGTGCATGCGGCTGGTAGGCTGCTTTTATGACCCAACGCAATTCGGTGTCCCTCAATTGGCAGCCGGTACCCGCGCCTTCGCCAGTCACGTTGCGCGGTCACTACGTTACTTTGGAGCCACTGAATGCCGCAAGCCATTCCTCTGCCCTGTGGCAGGCCACCAAAGGCCACGATCAGCTATGGGAGTTCCTGTTCGACGGCCCCTACGCCTCCAAGGCCGATCTGCGCCGGGCGATTGAACAAAAGCAGTCCGCACCTAGCAGCGTTTTCCTGGCTCTCATTCCGGTGGCAACAGGCCGGGCCGCGGGTTGGGCCAGCTTCATGCGCATGGAACCGGCGCATGGCGTCGTCGAGGTGGGCAACATTCTGCTTTCACCCTCCCTGCAGCGCACCACGGCAGCCACAGAAGCCATGTACTTGATGGCCAGCCATGTTTTCGACCATTTGGGCTACCGCCGTTACGAGTGGAAGTGCAATGCGAACAACCTGCCCAGCCGTCGCGCAGCCGAGCGGCTGGGGTTTACTTTCGAGGGAATCTTTCGCCAGCACATGGTGGCTAAAGGTCGCAACCGGGACACAGCATGGTATTCGATGCTTGACTGCGAATGGCCTATCCGCAAGCGGGCCTTTGAAGCCTGGCTTGATCCGGCAAACTTCGACGCAATAGGTCGGCAGCGGAAGAGCTTGAAGAAACTGTCCAGTCTTTAATCCTTCGATGGTCCTTGAATCTTGATCCTGCTCAGTTGCCGGGAGCGCCCGTTGAAGTAAGCACCAGTTGCTGCTGGTCGTTGGCTGCAATCTTCTGGTAATACTCGCGCAGAGCCGGGTACTCCTTAGGATCGAGCAATACAAAACCACGAGCAAAGATGTGCCGGATGTCAATGACACCAGGGCCGGGAGCGGTCTTGACCACCAGCGAAGCGTGGTCAGGCCAGGGAAGTTGAGCCGCCTGCGGCGCGGCTTCAACCGCGTAGCCTGCGGGCAGATGGTACACAGCGTCGTCGATCACCTGCTCGGCGAAGTGAAGGTCCACCGCCGCAGTTCGCTTCTCCTCGGCGACAAACTGCGTGTGTGCGCCTGTTGAGAAGAAGAAGCCAGGCAGCACTAAGCGCTTGCCGGTGGCAGTACCCAACTGTCCGGAGACTTTGACCACCGCAGCGAGATATCCGGCGGATGTGTCGAGCCCCTGAATTCCGGTCACTTCACCTGCAACGCCATCCGGAATCAGGCCCTGAAGAGACTCATTAAACCTCTTTTTAACTTCTCCCGAATCGGTAGTCAGGTTGAGTTGGCGCCAGTATAGTGCCTGGGGGCCATTCATCATGATTTTGATCGTCCCGGTGACCGCTCCATGCGCATCGAGCGTGAGGTCGGCGGCGTGGGCGGTGATAGCATCCTTGATCAGATTCGGCGGAGTATAAACAGAGGCTTTGCCATCCTGCTGAAGCCCGCCCGCAAGCGTGTTATTCCAGGCGAGTTGACCGAAGGGGCAGAGCTTCTGGCCTGGATCGAGATAGATATCCTTCCCATCGATATGAAGAACCACCAGCAGGTCGTCGAGTTGTCTGAGTGTCAGGTAGTTTGGATCGAAGATCTCGCGGCTGCGATCGGTCACTTTCAGTCCGTCCGCCTGTAGCCCAGCGGCCTTGGCCAGCGCCAGGTAGAGCGCGGCAATCTCATTGCCTGATCCGCTTTTTTCGGTCCACACACCTTCGGCCTTTTTCAACTCCGCTCTCAGGTGAAGCTGCTTCCGTTCCGCCTCGTTCTTGGCGCGTGTGAAGTCAGTGTTGTCGAGCGCCTGTACTGCGTCGTAAATCTTGCGCGCTTTGGCTTCGGGAGTATCTGCGCCCGCAGTGAGTTGATTAGCGGCGTCGCGAATCGTCGAAGTCTGCGCGGCGTATTGGTCAACTTGCTTTGACCAGCGTTTGAGCTCGTTATCCCAATATGTGGCAGCATCCTGGTATGGCGTGCGGAAGAAGCGCACCCGGTAGTGGAATGCATTTGCAGGAGGAGCATCGGCTTCGCGCTCGAAGGCGGGGACGTCGTGAATGTCCAGCGTGAAGTCATACTTCGGACTGCTTGTGGTTGCGAATCCCGCAGGCAGACGCTCTGTAAAAAGCAGATAGTTAGCTCGCTCGCCGTCCACGAAGTAATCCACGGGATTGCCCCCATCCATTGACTCGATGTCCGCTCGGGGGTTCCAATAAAAGTGCTCTTTGTGCACATAGATCGGCTGTTGCACCTCCCATTGAGGAGTCGCCCCGGCCAGCATTCCAGAGAGAACCTGCTCCTCGTCATCTAGGACACCGGAGATTTTTCCGCCGGTCAGAGGGATGGTCCACTTGTACTCCAGAATGCTGCCCACTTCGACGCTGGGCAGGTTGAATACCGCAGCCTTGACGTTGTTGTCGCTCGTCTTTACGACAAGCAAATCCTCCGCCTTCCCTACGAGCGGAATTACGGCGCCGTCGGGATGAATGGTGCGAGCCTCAATAACGGGTGTCGCGGCAGGTCCGGAAACGTAGGGCACTTCCACCGTCGCCCATTCCTTGCCCAGTTCGGTAAGAATCTTGATACGCGCGTAAAAACTCACATAATGATTTCGGTTGTCGGTTGTCTCTTCACGATTGAGAAACACCGCCGGAGCGCCCGGCGCTTTGGGGTCCGATGTCATCTGCAACTCTTCTTTGGTCGGCTCTTGAAACTTCTGAGCCATGGCGGCAACCGGTAGCGCAACCGCCGCCAGTGTAAGCAGGGCACCCACGAAAACTCCATCGCGCATAAACGAGCACCTCAATACGCGCATCAAGCGCGTGGAATTGGGATGAATACCGGGCTACAGGTGAGCATGTTGATTGCGCCAATCATCGTAACCTCGAACTGACTTTGCCTTCCGGGCCGCCTTCGACCGCAAGGCCTGCGATTCCCCTGGCCATCCCAAATCTCGCGGGCACAGAATTGCTTGATGATCGGCACCGACCATTTTCAAAAGAAACGCCGTCCATCTCAGGGCGGCGTCTTCTTCGATTTCAAAAACAGAAATCATTTGCTATGCCTTCGAGTCAATCCTCATTCCATAGAACGATCTCCGCACAAAGAAGACCGATACCAGGAAGAATACGACAGCCAGTACGTGTGTCACCCGCGGGTTGTTTGCACTGAGCGTCACTGCAAGCTCGACCGCAAGTAATCCGAACAGGGTTGTGAACTTGATAACCGGGTTCATTGCCACCGATGAGGTATCTTTGAACGGATCGCCGACGGTATCTCCAATCACCGTTGCGTCATGCAAAGGTGTGCCCTTCTGCTTCATGTCGACCTCTACGATCTTCTTGGCGTTGTCCCATGCACCGCCGGCATTGGCCATGAAGATGGCCTCATACAGACCGAAGATTGCAATCGAGAACAGATAGCCGATAAACAGGAACGGCTCTGTGAACGCGAATGCGAGGGTCGAGAAAAAGACGGCGAGAAAGATGTTGAACATCCCCTTTTGCGCATACTTCGTGCAGATCTCCACCACCTTCTTGCTGTCGCTGACTGAGGCCTTCTCCGCGCCCTCCAGATGAATGTTCGCTTTGATGAACTCGACCGCGCGGTAAGCGCCGGTGGAGACCGCCTGCGTGGAAGCGCCTGCGAACCAGAAGATCACTGCGCCGCCGCAGATCAGCCCGAGCATGAAGGGCGCATGCAACAGAGAGAGCTTATATACGTTTTCGGTGAGGCCGTGAGTCAGGGCCATGATGATCGAGAAGGTCATCGTGGTTGCTCCTACAACGGCAGTGCCGATCAGTACCGGCTTTGCCGTGGCCTTGAATGTATTGCCGGCGCCATCATTGGCTTCAAGTAGATGCTTTGCGCGCTCGAACTTCGCATCGATGCCGTAGTCCTTCTTCAACTCGGCATCGATGCCGGGAACATCTTCGATCAGTGACAACTCGTAGACCGATTGAGCATTGTCGGTTACCGGTCCATAGGAATCCACGGCAATCGTTACCGGGCCCATACCAAGGAAGCCGAAGGCAACAAGACCGAACGCGAAGACGGCTGGAGCCAGCATCATCCCAGCCGGATTACCCTGCGAATCCGGTATGCCCAGGCTGAAGTAATAGCCAAGCCCCATGAGGGCGACCATGCTGAGTCCCAGCCAGTAAGCTGAAAAATTGCCGGCCACGAATCCCGACAGGATACCCAGCGATGCTCCGCCTTCCTGCGCCGATTTGACAACTTCTTTGACGTGAGTCGATTTGGTTGAAGTGAAAACCTTGACCAATTCTGGTATGAGCGCGCCCGCCAGGGTTCCGCACGAGATGATCGAAGCCAGTTTCCACCACAGCGTTCCATCCCCGAGAGTGGGGATCATCAGGTACGAGACGATGTAGGTAAGGATGATGGAAGTGATGGACGTGATCCATACCAGCGAGGTCAATGGCGCCTCGAAGTCCATTTCATCGGCATTCTTGTACTTTGCGCTGGCGATGGCGGTATTCAGGAAGTAAGCGCCTGCGCTTGATAGCAGCATTCCCACGCGCATGACGAAGATCCATACCAACAGTTGCGCTTGTATCGTGGGATCCTTGACTGCGAGCAGGATGAAGGTGATCAGGGCCACGCCGGTGACGCCGTAAGTTTCAAAGCCATCGGCGCTCGGGCCGACGGAGTCTCCCGCGTTGTCGCCGGTGCAGTCCGCGATCACTCCAGGGTTGCGGGCATCGTCTTCCTTGATCTTGAACACGATCTTCATCAGGTCGGCGCCGATATCGGCGATCTTGGTGAAGATGCCGCCGGCAATACGCAGAGCTGCTGCGCCAAGCGATTCGCCGATTGCAAAACCGATGAAGCATGGTCCCGCGTAATCGCGGGGCACGAACAATAGGATGAAGAGCATGATCAGCAGTTCAACCGAGATCAGCAACATGCCGATACTCATGCCTGCCTTCAGTGGAATCGCCATGATCGGATATGGTTTGCCGCGCAGCCCTGCAAAGGCGGTGCGTGAGTTGGCGAAGGTGTTCACGCGAATTCCGAACCACGCCACGCCGTAGCTACCCGCGATGCCTACGAGCGAAAACAGGAGGATGATGGGCAAGGTTACCGCGATCGATTTTCCAGGAACAGGCGCCAGCACGCCAAAGTACAGAGAGATGATGACCGCAATGAAAACCCAGAGCAGCATAATGAACTTGCCCTGTGTGATCAGGTAGGTCTTGCACGTCTCATAGATCAGCTCGGAGATTTCGAGCATGGTGCGATGGACGGGTGCGTTCTTCAATTGCACGTAGATCGCGAGGCCGAATAACAGGCCGCCGACGCAGAAGAGCAAGCCGATCATCAGAAGTGCGTGCCCATTCACTCCGAGAAAACTCACTGTCGATAAGTCCGGAAGTACCAGGTTGGCTTCTCCTCCACCTGCATGTTCCGTCTGCCCGTACGCAATTGTCGGAAGCAACAGGCCAAGGGCGGCTGCGACAACCTTGTACCGGTGCCTCAGGAATGCTCCAGCATTCTCATTGATGGCTCCCGCGATCTTTTGCATGTGAGCAGTTCCAACACCTGAGCCGATGACCTGGCGCCCGAAAAAGAAGGCCACGATGAGCGATACATTTACGCTCAGCAAGAAGTACACCCAAAACTGAACTGTCACATGTCCTCCAAGACAAAGGTTTGAAGCCGTATCACGAACGACCCCAGGAAACGCGACCTCTTGCCACGCCGGGGAAAAGCCACGGCAAGGCTACCATCCGCATATGCGGCTGTCGAGTGATTGCAGTCACAGGGTTTTTGATGCCGATTCGCGTGGCCAGACCAGCCATAGACCACGCATAGATGTACAGTATTTTCAATGAAGAACCCGAAATCTGCGCTGACCTCTTCCGCTCTGCTTACGCCGCGCCAGGCTGCCGAAAAACTGGGTATCAGCTACCCGGCGATGAAGCACTGGATCCTGGCTGGACGCGTTCGCACCGTCAAGACCCCGGGCGGCCACCACAGGGTTCCAGTCGAGGCCCTCCAGGAGTTTATGCCTGCCGCCGCAGCTCACTCCGGCACTGGCCGCATCAGCGGGCGCAATCAACTGCTCGGCACCATCGTCGAGGTCACTGTCGACGGACTACTCGCCAAAGTGGTGCTAGCCATTGGCAATCAGCATGTTACGGCCATCATTACCGCTGACGCCGTCCGCGAGTTGGCCTTGAGGTCCGGAGACTCAGCAGTCGCTCTCATCAAGGCAACCGAGGTCATGATCGGTCGCCCCTAACCCCTTTTAATCCTTTGCTTGGCCACTCTTCGGCCCATTTCGGCCGATCCTTCTGAACTCGCCTGGGACAATCTCTTCGAAAAAGTCAATCTTTTTTGAGATAAATCGCATCAACCCATATTGAATCGTTCAAATCTTGCGAAATTCGTGCCACTTATTCGAGGAGAATCCTTTGAAATTCCCCAGCGATGCCCTCCTTCACAACTTTCTTGCTGACCGTTTCGCCCTTCCCCACGAAAAGAAGGCCCCCTCTATCGCGGGTCTGAAAGGCACAGCGCTCGCAGCTCAGAACCTTTGGCCGCGCCGGCATAAGCGGCCAATTCTGTGTCTAAAAACGTTTCATCCTGGAGGAAATGTCACGAAGAGGGAATTAGTTCTTTTCGCGGTGGCTGTCTTCTTCTCTTCGATGTTCGCGTTCGCGCAGAACACCGCTGTCGACATTAAGACGCAGCCAAAGACCTCCGACCCATGCGCGAGCGGCCATGAGTTTGCCACCACCGATTGCGCGCTGACCTGGCACGGCATCACGCTGTACGGTGCGTATGACG
>CAZTLV010000067.1:0-21090 GCA_964614635.1 uncultured Occallatibacter sp. | reverse complement strand
CAGAGATGGCATACATCATTGCAGAACCCTGTATCGGCACCAAGGACACCGCCTGTGTAGACGCATGTCCTGTCGATTGCATTCACCCGAAGAAGGACGAGGACGGCCACGCCGAGGCTGATCAGTTGTTTATCGACCCGGTCGAGTGCATCGACTGCGGCGCATGTGTCCCGGCCTGCCCGGTTTCAGCCATCTTCGCGCAGGATGACCTGCCGGAGAAGTGGGCTCACTTTACAGAGAAGAACGCAGCACATTTCGGCCGCTAGACTCTCCCCGGAATCGTACGATTGTGTGGTGCCAGCGCGCGTCCTGCCCGGCAGGATGCGCGTTTGTTTGTGTGCAGCACACGCCCGGCTGAGCCATGCAATTCGAGCGCAGTTCTACTGCACCTTTTTCTGGCGATGAGATTGTTTCAGGCAGGTTATTGAATTACTTTGTCGGGCTCTTCGATGGCAACGGCGCGATTCAACCTACTGAGCGAATCTCCGCTGCATTTGATGGCGAAACGGCCCTTCTCAATTTCGACAAAATCGACGCTGTCGCCTGTCTTGAGTCCGAGCTCTTTTCGTACGTTAGTGGGGAGGGTGATGCGACCGTTGAAGGTGACCATTGCGGTGGGCATTTGGAACCTCTACAACTATTGTAACTTGAGATGCCGGGTGCGCAACGGCGAAAACAGCCCAAAAAGCTGACTTTTAAGGCAGATTTAGCCTTGACAAAAGTGCGGAGATAGAAGACGCATGAGCGTTTTGACCTCAGAAGCCGTAGTTTTACGCACCTGGCCGGTTCACGAAGCCGACCTGATCGTAAGCTTTTTTACGCGCGATTATGGACGCGTGAAGGGTGTAGCCAAGGCCGCATTGAGGAGCCGAAAACGCTTCGGCGGGGCGCTGGAACCTATGACGGTGACGCGGGCCTGGTTCGCCGAACGCCCGCAACAGGAACTGGTGAGGCTTGACCAGTTGGAGATCATCCGCTCGCCGCTTTCAACACCTGTGGATCATGCGCGCATGGCGGTGCTCAGCTTTTTCGCGGAGGTGTTGGACGAAGCGTTGCCGGAGCGCGATCCGCAGGAGACGGTGTTTCGGCTACTGCTGGCCGTGCTGGATCAAACCACGGTGATGCAGTCCGATATCGTCCAGCCGTGGATGCCGCTGACTTATTTCTCCCTTTGGATGACAAGGCTGATGGGACTGCTGCCTGATATAGGGCACTGCACCGCCTGTGGCGAGGCCCTGGAAGCCGGACAAACCAACTTCAACTCGCTGGGGGACGGATTGTTTTGCTCGCTGCATCGCAACGGAAATGCGACCGAGTTGTCGGCTGACTCCTGGCAACTGGCACAGCGGATGCTAAGGGCGCCGGCAGCAAATTTTGCGGGCGAATCGTGGCCGCGCAGGCGTGGGCAGGATCTGCGGCGATTCACATTGCAGGCACTGGAGCGCCATCTGGAACGCAAGCTGAAGTCGGCTGAGGCGTTGGGACGGCTGTAGGGATTGGGGCGCCTCCAATCGTCGCGCACAGATACTCAAAGACCGAGCATCGGCGTCTATCAATCTTCAGCGCATTGCAGATTGTGTTTGCAAGGCTGATAAAATTGGCTCAGTTCCATCGAGAGAGAGCCCAACGTGCCTTCTGCCAGTAATTTGCGTTCAGCGGCTGTGTCCCCCGCAAAGCCCGCCGCGCTGACCTTTCAAGAACTGCTATTCCGGTTGCAGAGTTTTTGGGCGGCACGCGGATGCGTGCTGCAGCAGCCTTACGACGTTGAAGTGGGCGCGGGAACGATGGCGCCGGAGACGTTTTTGCGCGTTCTGGGCCCGATGCCCTATAAGGTTGGCTATGCGCAGCCCTCGCGGCGTCCCGCGGACGGACGTTACGGAGAAAATCCAAACCGCCTGTTTCGTCACACGCAGTTCCAACTGATTCTGAAGCCGCCACCGGTGAACGTGCAGGAGCTTTATCTTCAGTCACTGGAAGCGATCGGGATCGATCTCTCCAAGCACGATCTGAAATTTGAGGAAGACAACTGGGAAGGCCCGACCGTGGGCGCCTGGGGCGTGGGCTGGCAAGTGATGATGGACGGCATGGAGATCACGCAGTTCACTTACTTCCAGCAGTGCGGCGGACTCGATCTGGACCCGATTTGTGCTGAACTGACCTACGGACTGGAGCGGCTCTGCGCTTTCATGCAGGACGTGGACTCGGTCTATGACGTGGTGTGGGCGCGCGATCCGTATTCGGGTGCGGTGGTCACCTATGGCGATGTGCGGCTGACGGAGGAACTGCAGTACTCCGTGTACAACTTCGAAGACGCCGATATTGAGCGCCTATGGGCGCACTTCGACAGCTACGAGGCCGAGGCGCAGGCGCTGCTGGCAAAGGGCAATGCGGTGCTGGCCGATCAAAACGCAAGTTCGGCGGAGAAGCGGCGCTTCCCGTTGATGTCCACCTACGAGCTGGCGTTGAAATGCTCCAACCTCTTTAATCTTCTTGATGCACGCGGGGCAATCAGCGTAACCGAACGCGTGGGCATGATTGCGCGTATTCGAAACCTGGCGGTGGGCGTGGCCAGGGTCTATGTGGGACAGCAAAGCAGCTCTTAGCCGGTCTTGGTTGGAGTACGGCATGGACTTAGTCAAGCTTTGAGCTAGAGGCTAGAGGCTGGAAACTCAGCTTAACTCCGAGGGCGGAAAGAAACTGAACGATATGTCGGATTTTTTATTGGAAATTGGTCTAGAAGAGGTTCCGGCCCGGATGATTGCCGGGGCCGAAGCCGAACTGGGCAAGCGGGTCAACGATCTGCTTATGCGCGAACGGCTGCTGGGGCCTGCGGCCAAGGTGACGAGTTACTCGACGCCACGCCGGCTGGCAGTGCTGGTGGAAGATGTGCTCGCGAGCCAGGCGGACACGGAGGAAAAGCTAACTGGGCCTTCCTGGAAGGTTGCATTCAAGGACGGTGTGCCGACTGCGGCGGCAGAAGCCTTTGCCAAAAAGGCGGGAGTGCCTGTTGCCGAGCTGGAAAAGGTTGAGAACGCCAAGGGGGAGTATGTCGCCGCAACGGTCAAACGGCTGGGCCGCGCGGCGGCCGAGTTGCTGGCGACGGAATTGCCAAAGGAAGTGCTGGGCCTTTATTGGGCCAAGAATATGTACTGGCGTGCGGGCAAGCCAGAGCGGTTTGTCAGGCCGGTGCGCTGGGTTGTGGCACTGATGGATTTGTCGGTGGTGCCGGTGGAGCTGGCAGGGATCGCCGCAGGCAATGCGAGTCGGGGCCATCGCATCCTGCACGGGGAAGCGCCCGTCGTGATTCAGCACGCAACTGGCTACGCTGAAGCGCTGCGCAAGGCGTACGTGGTGACCGATGTGGCAGAGCGCAGGCACTCGATTCGCAAAGAGCTGGATGCGGAAACCCGCACGCTTGCCGGCGCGCGCTGGCGCGAAGACGAGGCGCTGATCGAGACCGCTGTTCACCTGACCGAGTGGCCGACCGTGGTGTTGGGGGACTTTGAGCCCGTCTACCTTTCGTTGCCGGAAGAGGTGCTGGTGACGGTGATGCGCGACCATCAGAAGTATTTCGCTGTTGAGGGCGCGGACGGGAAATTGGCGCCGCACTTCCTGGCAGTACTGAATACGCAAGTGGAGGAGGATGGGCGGTCAATTATCCGCCACGGCAATGCGCGCGTGCTGCGGGCGAGGTTCAAGGATGCGCAGTTCTTCTGGGATTTCGACCAGAAGAAGCCGCTCACCGAGCGCGTTGAGAGTTTGAAGAATGTGACGTTTCAGAAGGAATTGGGAAGCTACTACTGGAAAACGGAACAAAACCTGGCTGTGGCGCGTGGGTTGGCGGCCGTGGTGAAAGATACAGGTATTCAGTTCGACGAGGTGGCGCTCCTGAGGGCCGTCGAGCTGGCCAAGACCGACCTTACGACGGAGTTAGTCAAGGAGTTCACCGAGTTACAAGGAGTTATCGGCGGACTCTACGCGCGGGCGCAGGGACTGGGTGAGCGGGTTGCGCTTGCCATCTATGAGCAGTACACGCCGGCTTCGACTGATGATGAGATTCCGCCCTCAATCGAGGGGCAGTTGCTGGGGTTAGCGGACCGAATCCAAACAATTACGACCATGTTCGGAATCGGCAATGCCCCAACGGGGTCGAAGGATCCGTTCGCTCTACGCAGGGCAGCCAATGCGATAGTAAAGATATTGGCGGAATCGGGCTTGCCACTCATGCTGGATGAAGTGGTGCGAGCCGGCGGCGCGAAGGGGGAAAATCGCGAGCAGGTCGCTGCGTTTCTCCGCGAGCGGCTGCATTTCTATTTGAAAGACGCCCTCGGCTACGCGTACGACGTGGTGAATGCGGTTCTCGCTGCGGATGCCAACGATGTACGCGATGCCATGGCGCGAGCTGAGGCATTGACGGTAGTCCGCGGGTCAGAAGATTTCGCGGCGATCTCCGCAGCATTCAAGCGGATCAAGAACATTCTCCGGCAGGCGGAGGAAAAAGGATTTAGGATCGCCCCGGTACAGGGAGAGACGCTTTCAATTGAAGCTCGAAACCTTGTCGATGCGGCAGCGGTGCTGGCACCTGAAGTGGCGTTCCGCCGCCAGGAGCGGGCCTACGGAGAAGCGCTGGCGATGATTGCTACGCTGCGTCCGGTCGTAGATGCTTTCTTCGACAAGGTGATGGTGCTCGACCCCGACCCGACGGTGCGCGGGGCCCATCTTGGCCTGATTTCCTCGGTGCTGAGCGGATTCTCCGGTATCGCCGACTTCAGCGAGATTGTGACGGGGTAGGCTCTGCGTCGATCGGGTTGAGCCTTTTGGAATCCCACTCATTCGCCGGAATGGCCGAATGGATGGGCACTGGAGTTAGCCTAGCGGCTGCCATCGTTCCGCATCTTTGCAGCCATTCGCACGTCTACAATCAGTAGAGATGTCTGACGCGCTTTATCTGAGCTTGTGGTACCCCAACCTGCAGCTTCCCGCGCTTGCTGACAAGGTGACGGCGGTGCTCAAGGCCTTCGCCGCACACGGCGGCGATCCCAGCGTGTATGCAATGACAGTGTGGCCGATCAGCTGGACCGAGTCGCCAGTTTTGCAGCGCGTGTATGGCTGGGGCGAGCGGGGCGCGGAGCCGCACTCGGCCGTGCAGGATGCTCTCGACCTGCTGCATGACGACTACGCTTATGAGTTTCAGATCGTCTGGAGTCTCTGGGAGCTTGAGACTGGCGGCGACAGAGAGGCTCGCTGGGTGCGAGAGCCGCGGCTAATTCGTGTGACGGGCTACGGGCCGCTGTTTGACGAAGGCGCGTACGAGCAGGATGGGCATATCCGCATCGACTTTGGCGCGGATGGCCCGTTCCTGGAAGAAGATGTCGATCTCGACTCGGCAGCGGCGCGCCACGTGGCGGAAAATGTGCGCCAACTGGTCGGGCTGACCGGGGCGGTGGAGAAGGCATCGGGGGCTACGGCGCGTCTGTTGTGGAGCGAGCTGGGCGAGAGCCTGGCGCAACGTCTTGCCTCAAGGTTGGGAGTGAATAACTAAGCGTGCGATTCACGATTGAACGGATGCGGACGCTGGTGCTTGCGGCAGGAGTTCTGCTGGTGGGCGCCCTGGTTTTGATTCTCGCCGTGGGCAAGCTGAAGAACCCGCTGAACCTGAAAGAGCTGCCGAAACGCCTTGGGGTTGACATTCAGCAGGAGGCGAACGGCTACACCTTGTCGCATGCCTTTGGAGCGCATTCGCAATACAAGATTCACGCCTCGAAAGTGGTCCAGCTCAAGGACAATCGCGCCATTCTTCATGATGTGAAGATCGAGCTCTACGACACCGCTGGTGGCCGCGTGGATCGCATTGAGGGGGCTGAGTTTGAGTACGACCAGAAAACAAACAAGGCAACCGCCGCAGGACCGGTCGAGATCACGTTGATGCGACCGGGCGTTGCTCCGGCAATTGCTCCCAAAGCCACTCCGGGCCAGGCAGTGGCAAGTAAGGGCAAAAGTGAGCCCCTGGCCGCGGCAGCTCAGACAGCGGAAACCGGCGAGGTCCATGTAAAGACAAGCGGGCTAACCTTCGACCAGCGAAGCGGGGTCGCGACAACCAGCCAGCGCGTGGACTTTTCGATGGTCCAGGGCACCGGAAGCTCGATGGGCGCCGCCTACGATTCAAAAGATGGCACCGTGGTGCTGGATCACGCCGTCGAATTGATGACAAAGCGCGCCGGTCAGACGGTTGAAATCCATGCCTCGCATGCGGACTTCAATCATGCCAGCCAGGTGTGCCTGCTGCATGCAGCTACGGCCGATTATCGAGGCGGCGTAGCGACAGCCGTGGATGCGAAGATCCAGTTCCGGGAGGATGGCTCAGTGACCCGCCTGGATGCCTTGAATGGGTTCACGCTGACTACCGCGAGCGGAGGCCATCTTTCGGCGCCAAAGGGGGCGATGGACTTCAATGAGCACAACCAGCCCCGCGATGGCCATCTTGAGGGTGGGGTGCAAATGGATTCGGCGAGCGCGAATGAGGGCCAGAGCCGCAAGATGCATGGAACTTCGCCAACGATGGAACTCGCATTTGATGCGAAAGGAGAACTTCGTCACGCGCACATGGAGCGCGGCGTGGAAATGCACAGCGAGGATCTGAGCCAGCCCGCGGCGAGCAATTCCGCGGCAGGACCGCTGCGGGTGAGCCGGACATGGCGATCGCCAATTGCGGATGTGGACTTCCGCAAGGGCGATAAGGGCCAGCTTGAGCCGGCAAGGATGACCGGCGTTCAAGGAGTGGTTGTTACCGGCGAGAGCCAGCGCGGAAATGCGGCCGCTGTGCCTTCAAGACTGTCGGCGGATGCCGTGATCGGCGAATTCGGCCCAGGATCGCAGTTGATGACAATGACCGGAACCGGCAGCGCCAGCCTGGAAGAAACCAGCGTCACGGGTACGCATGAGACTGCGAATGGCGACCGCCTGTCTGTGCAATTCTCATCCAGAAAAACCGGCACTGCCGCTGGCCCCAACCGGGCGGCAAGCGATTCAAATGGGGCGGGGCAGATTCAGTCCGGCTTGCTCGATGGCCACGTGGTCATGACGCAACAAGAGGCTGCCAAGCCTGGTGCGCAGCTTCAGGTTCCCTTGCGAGCCACGGCTGGCCACGCGGTGTACGAAGGCACGGGACAGTGGCTACACCTGACAGTGAGCCCACGCATAGAAGACGGCGGCTTGCAGCTGACGGCGGACAAGGTTGATGTAACCCGGGAAACTGGGGACGCATTTGCGCATGGCAACGTGAAAGCAACCTGGATAATCAGCGGAACCCCCGGGACCGCGTCAGGGAAGAGCGGCCAAAAAGGAGATATCGCATTGGGCGGAAAGGGGCCTGCGCATGCCATATCCAGCGAGGCACAGCTGCATCAGGCGACTGGCGAAGTCACCTTCAAGGGACATGCCCGATTGTGGCAGGAGGCAAATTCTGTCGCGGGTCCGGTGATTGTGCTCGATCGGCAAAAGCAGACGCTGGTGTCGCACAGCGCCGATCCCGCAGAGCCGGTGCGCGCAGTGCTATTGAGCGCGGGTGGCCCGCCTGGAGTGCCTGATGTGGGGAAGGATGCAACGGCGAAATCCGCAACGCCTGCAGTGATGCGCGTACGCGGGGGCGATTTGAAGTACTCCGATGCCGAGCGCAAGGCGGTGATGCATGGCGGCGCCCTGACTACGGTGATGGCCGAAACAGGCACGGCAAATTCGGCCTCAAACGAGGTTGAGTTGCTGTTGCTGCCGCCGGGGAATCACGCTGGTAGAGATGGCGGCCAAGCCCAGGTTGACCGCCTGACGGCTCGTGGCCACGTAGTGTTAAACTCCGGCGGGCGTCACGGAACCGGGGAACAACTGGTCTACACCAGCGAGACAGGGGAATACGTGCTGACCGGGACCATTGCGGCGCCGCCGCGAATGACCGATCCAACGCGGGGAAATGTGACCGGGGAAGCTTTGATTTTCCATAGCCGCGATGATAGCGTGAGCGTGGAAGGCGGCACGACCAGGACAGAAACCACGGCGCCGAAGTAAGGGCGGGAGCGAGTTCAGGAAATAGATGGAAAAACTGATTGCCGAGGGAATCGGCAAGACGTACAAGGGACGTCAGGTTGTGCGCGGTGTCGATTTGCGGATCGCCCGCGGAGAGGTTGTCGGGTTGCTGGGGCCGAACGGCGCCGGGAAGACGACCAGTTTCTACATGATCGTAGGCCTGGTTGTGCCGGAGACGGGGCGCGTGCTGGTGGACGACGCCGACATTACGCGCGTGCCCATGTACCTGCGGGCGCGCAACTTCGGCATAAGCTACCTTCCGCAGGAACCATCGGTCTTCCGCAAGCTGACGGTAGAAGAAAACATCATGGCGGTTCTTGAGGCGCAGCCATTGGGCAACCGCGAGCGGCGCACCAGAACAGAGCGGCTGATTCATCAGCTCAACCTGGGGCACATCCGCACCACACGAGGATACGCCCTGTCAGGCGGGGAACGGCGGCGCGTGGAGATTGCACGCTGCCTTTGCATCCAGCCCAGCTTCATCCTGCTTGACGAGCCCTTCAGCGGCATCGACCCTATTGCGGTGCTTGAGCTGCAAAAAATTATCTTCGAATTAAAGGCCAGCGGCATCGGAATCCTGATCACCGACCACAACGTGCGCGAGACGCTGAGTGTGACGGACCGTGCGTACATTATTGCTGAGGGGCAGATTATTTTTACTGGGACACCGCACGAGTTAGGCAACAACGTCGAGGTGCGGCGTCTGTATCTGGGGGAGGGGTTCTCGCTGGGCTGAAGCGGGGCGATGGGAAGAAATCCTGCGGAAACGATGTCCCTGGCTTTGGTTTTGTCAATGCGCAAAAGGTACTCAGCGAGGAGTAGAATTCCCGCCGGAGATTTGCGAATCTATGGTTGCTTAATCTGGAACGGGTGCTGTGAAGCGCGGGAATTAACCCGCTAGCCACATTCCTGCGCGATTACACTTGTACTAAGTCCAAACGGGGACAAGTCCCATTTATGGCGTTGCTGCAACCCAATCTGAACTTGAAAGTATCCCAGCGCCAGGTCCTGACTCCGGGCCTGATGCAGATGGTGAGCGTACTCGCGCTCAACAAGCTGGAACTGAAGGAGATGATCGATGCCGAGATGGTTGAGAATCCCGTCCTGGAAGAGATTGACGAATCAGTGCCGATGCTGGACGAGGTTGCAGGGCGCGAAGAACAGTTGGCGCGCGGCGCCGAGGAACCACCTGCTCCGCCCAAGGATTCGTTCGAGGAGATCGACTTCGGATCATACTTCCGGGACTATCTCGATCCCGGTTACCGCACACAGCCGGAATTCGACGACAGCGAGAAGCCGTCGTTCGAACATTTTCTCTCCCAACCAACGACTCTGTCCGATCACTTGGCGTGGCAACTCGGTGCTCTGACATTGGATCCCCGTCTGCACGAGGCGGCGGAGTTTGTTGTGGGCAATCTTGATGAAGGCGGTTACCTTTGCGCCAGTGAGGAAGAACTGGCGGCGGCCTTCATTCATGCGGGTGGAAGAGAAGGACCGGAAGAGCCTGGGGACGAGGCGGTCAACGCTGCACTCGATCTGATCAAGAGAGCAGTGGACCTGGTGCGGCATCTTGATCCTGCCGGAGTTGGGGCCAGGGACCTGCGCGAATGCCTGTTGATCCAGATTGCGGCGCAGCAGGACGAGTTCAACCAGTTGTATTCCAAGCATCCAGTGGAAGCCGATGAGGAAGCGCATCGGAGTTTCCGGGCCCAGGCTGAGGCGCACATTGAAGAGCGACGGCGCAGCATGGAAGTGGCTGCGTTGATTGTGGACCGGCATCTGCAGCTCTTGCAGAAACGGGATGTGAAGGACCTGGCGCGCGTGGCCCACATTACGCCTGCTGAAGCCAGCGCCGGGGTGGAGTTCATTCGCACGCTCGATCCGCGGCCGGGCCGGCTGTACAACCGTGAGCAGACCAGGCTGATTGAGCCGGATGTGGTTTTTATCAAGCGCGGGGGTGAGTGGGCTGTCTCAATGAACGAGGAGGACTTGCCGAGCCTGCGTCTGAGCCAGCGGTATCGCAGGATGCTGGTGGCGGAGGGCACGGATAAAGAGGTCAAGGACTACGTGAAGGAGCGCTTCCGCTCTGCAATGCAGCTGATGCGCAACATTGCGCAGCGGAAGAGCACCATTTTGCGAACCTGCGAGGTCATCGTCCGGCGCCAACAGGATTTTCTTGACCAGGGGGTCGAGGCGCTGCGGCCGATGATGATCAAGGAAGTTGCGGAAGAGATCGGGGTTCATCCATCGACGGTGAGCCGAGCCGTGGCCAATAAGTACGCGCATACTCCTCAAGGGGTGATCGAACTGCGCTTCTTCTTCTCAGAAGGATCGAACGGGCCGGAAGGCGCCGACACGCCATTGCTGGTTCTTAAACGGAAGGTGCGCAAGCTGATCGAAGATGAGAATCCACGCCATCCGCTGACCGACGACCAGCTTGCAGCCATGCTCGGCGCGCAGGGCATCCAGCTTACCCGCCGGACTGTGGCCAAGTATCGCGAGGATATGAGCATTCCATCCACCCACCAGCGACGTAGGCGAGACGGGTAGAGAACAGGTCGCAGTGGTCAGAAACGCGCTTCACCCCCCGTCCCATCCCGAAAATGACAAATTGTTTTTGTGCACTGGTTCACTGTTCACCGATCACGGTTCACTGAAATGCTGTAGAATCCGATTTTCTCGGCACGAATCCTAAGACCGAGGGTTTGAAGAGCGGAGGCTGACCATGGAAGTGGAGTTCACCGCCAGACAAGGGAAGATATCCAGGGCATTGCGCACGCAGGCCGAGGAGGGTATGGAACGAATCGCCCGCATTCTTGGTAAAAACGCTCGGGCAAGTATCACCTTCGGGTCGCAGAGGCACCTTCAGATTGTGGAGCTTACCGTGCAGGCGCGGATGCAAACCATCGCGGCAACTGGCAAGGGCGATTCCCCGGATGCGGCGCTGCGGCAGGCGATGGACCATGCGGAGAACCAGGCGCGGCGCTATCGGGACAGGCGCCTTGATGGCAAGCGGTTGCCTAAAGGCGAAAAGGTATTGAGTGCGCCTCCGGTGGCCCGGCCCAAGGCTCGCGCCGCACTGGTAACGGCAGACAATGACGACACGACGCCCGCAACGACTCGTGCAAAGGCCCGCACATCGATCGCGGTCCATTCATTTCCCAACCGCGCTACAGTTGTGGAACCGCACATTCTCAAAAGTGGAGAAGCGGTTGTCCTGCGGCCCATGACCATTGAAGAAGCAGTGAAAGATGCGGAGTTCCGAGATCGGGACCTGCTGATCTTTCGCAGCCCCAGCGGAGACATGTTTGTGCTTCATCGTCGACGGGACGGACAAATGGAACTGGTAGAGATTCCCTGACTGCGACGAATCTCTGATTGCGTTTCAGGTGCGTGCTCGTTGATCATAGCCTGAGCGTAGTGGCGAGATTCTCCGGATGTGTTGATACTCTCAATTGCAGCCAACCCAGTTTTCATCAGGTCCCCGTGATACGGGATGTTTTCAGCTTTAGTGAATTGAGAACCAGTTTTTCACAGCGACGTTACTTCGGCGTCACTTTCCTCCCCTCAAGTGGTCAGCGGCTTGCCGCAAAAACATTTGTCTTTTCCACGCAAATGAGACATTGGACAGACTTTGGTTGCACCAGATGCCCGATTTAGGGGATGGTTACGGGGCGCTGCGCGGCATACGATTTGATATCGGGATTTTCAATTGGGCATTGCAACGGTGCCCCCTGGAAAGCGGGCTAGGGTGGGATATACATCGGGTCCTATGGAGACGAAGAGTTTGAACCTTCCTGAAAACTCGGACTCGACTCAACAGCAGGAGATTCTCGACGCGCTGCCGGTTCTCGTTTTCCTTGAGCGGGCGGGCAACATCGTGTTTGCGAATACTGAAGCGAGAGCCATGCTGGGTCTTGAAGAAGGCGAGTGGGCTGCGCGTCCGGTGGAAGACGTTTTGTGGGGACTTTATCCTGGAACGGCGGAGCCGCAGACAACGCTCAAGGGGAGCATGCGCGGCAGCCCGTTTCACGCAACTGTCCCAGCGCAAAATGGCCGCCTGCTTCCTGTCGAAGGCACTTACTGCCTGTTGAGCGCCGAGCGTCACGAAGCGGTGATCGTGGCTCACCCGTCAGGACGCGAGGCTGCTCCCAAGTCCCGGTTGATGGAAGATGTCCTCTCGAGCCTTCCCGAAGCGATTGCGATCGTCCATGATAATCATCTGCTGTACACCAATCCGGTTTTCACCAGGATGTTTGGCTATACCGCGGAAGAGGCCAGCGGTGGCAACCTGCGGGAATTGATTGTGCCGGAGACGCGGCAGAACGAATATTCGCTGTTGGAAAAGACCGTAGATCAGCACGGCCGGGCCGCACTTGAAACGGTGCGCATGAACAAGGACGGCGAACTCGTGGATGTGGCGCTGCTGGCTGGGCCGCTGCTGGTGGACGGCGCGAAGGTGGGCTACGTCTTCACGTATCGAGATATAGGCGACCGTAAGGAGACCGAAGCCAAGCTGCAGCACGACGCGATGCATGACGTGCTGACCGAGCTGCCGAATCGCGCGCTTTTTCTCGATCGCCTGACCTTGGCGCTGAGCCGGCGGTTGCGCCGCAAAGACCAGACCTGCGGCGTGTTGTTTCTGGATCTAGATCGCTTCAAAGAAATCAACGACACCATGGGCCATGCCGCAGGCGACATTGTGCTGAGGGCCGTTTCTGAACGTCTACGCGCGGCGCTTCGTCCCCAGGATTCAGCGGCGCGCCTCGGCGGGGACGAATTTGGCATCCTTGTAGAAAGCATCCCGTCGATCAGCGACCTGGACATTGTGGCCACCCGGGTGTTGACCGAGATGCAGCGACCCTTTGACGTCTTCGGAAATCCTATCCAGGTGGGCGCAAGCATCGGCGTGGCCATGGCAGGCCCCGACCACACTTCTCCGGAGCTGCTGATCCGCGATGCGGACTTTGCCATGTACAGCGCAAAGCAGGCGGGCGGCGGGCGCTACCAGATTTTCGACGTACACATGGAAGGGCATGTCTCGAACCAGCAGGAGCTTGAGCGCGAACTGCGAAGCGTGGTTGAGAATCGGCAGCTCGAAGTCTGGTTCCAGCCCATTTATAGGCTGCAAACAGGAAAGCTCGATGCATTCGAAGCTCTTTTGCGCTGGCGCCGGTCGGACGGCTCGGTCGACAGCTTCCGCGACCTGCTGCCGGTAGCCGAGGATACGGGGCTGTCCATCAGTCTGGGTGTCGATACGATAGAGACGGTGTGTCGCCAGTTGCGGAAGTGGTCTGCCGAATTGCCGCAGTCGGACGTGACGTTGACCGTGAACCTGTCGAATCGGCAGTTTTACCACCCTGACATGGTGGCCCAGGTGAAGATCGCCCTGGCAGCAACCGGCGTGGATCCTACGCGCCTTCTGTTTGAAATTCCGGAAAGTTCACTGAACGAGAACCCCGATGCGGCAGTGGCAATTTTGCAGCGCATGGTGGATTGCAATGTTCGCATCGCAGTAGATAATTTCGGTTCCAACCTTGCGCCTCTGAACTTGCTGGCGCGCCTGCCCATCGACGTTGTCAAGCTCGACCCGAGGCTTACGGTGGCCGCTACTTCGACAGGCCGGCAACTTGCGGTTTTGAGGTCGGTGATTCACCTGGGGCACACGCTGGGAATGCAGGTAATTGCACAAGGGATTGAGACCGTCGCCCAGTTGGACGCGATGTGCCGGCTTGGCTGTGAATTGGGCCAGGGACACTTCCTGTCGCAGGCGGTGGACCCGGCACGGGCGCTTCAGCTTGCAGGTTCTGGCTTTTGGGTTAAGGCGCCAACCGGCTCTTCGGTGTAGCATGTGCCCATGGCGTCTTCGCAAAGTGCCTCCGCGGTCTCGCCGCGGAGGAACACAAGACCTGAGAAAAAAATAAAGAAGCCGGCCAAGGAACTGGTGATTGTAACCGGGATCTCGGGCGCTGGCAAAGCCTCGGCGATCAAGGCGTTTGAGGACCTTGGTTTTCATGCGGTGGACAACCTGCCGCTTGAGTTGCTTCCTGATTTTGCCCGCTTGGTGCGCAAATCGGTCGAAGTGGAACGTGCGGCGATCGTGGTGGATATCCGCGAAGGTGCCACGCTGGATCGATTGCCTGAAATCCTTGAGACCGTAAAGAAACTTCTCCCCACGCGGGTTGTTTTCCTTGATGCGCAGGACGCGGTATTGGTAAGGCGCTACAGCGAGACACGCAGGCCACATCCGTTGGGGCGGTCGGACACGGTGTCGCGCTCGATCGTTGAAGAACGGCAACTGCTTGACCCCATTCGCAACGTCGCCGACACGTTGATCGATACCTCAAACTTCAATGTGCACGAGCTGCGCGCCCACATTTATGCGAGGTTTGGGAAGCAGGATGAGACCAAGCAACTGCTGGTCTCCTGCCTGAGTTTCGGCTTCAAGAACGGCGTGCCCCTTGATGCGGATATGGTTTTCGATGTGCGCTTCCTGCCCAATCCCCACTTTGTTCCTGAGTTTCGCAAGAAGACCGGACAGAACTCCAAAGTGGCGGCGTATATCCGAGGATTTCCGCAGACGGTGGAGTTTCTCGATCGCGTTACGGATCTGATGCTTTACCTGCTGCCGCACTACGTGGATGAAGGCAAGAGCTACCTGACCGTAGCCTTTGGCTGCACCGGCGGCCAGCATCGCAGCGTGATGATGGCTGAGGAGATTGGCAAGCGGCTGAAGAAGGCCGGCTACCAGGTGAAGACTCTGCATCGGGACATGCCGCGCTGATTCCAGCGAGTCTGCGAGTTGCCTCTGCGCCTAGGGATGGAGGTCGTCGAGCCATCGGAATAGCGCGTCCCCCATGTTCTTTCTGGGGTCGGGATCAGCATCGAGCCAGACCAGCATCTTCTTTGCGGTCACAGTTTTGTATGTTTCGGAAGGGTCCAGTGGGAGGCCTTTTCCAGGCTGCGCGCTTTGAAGGAACCACAATGATGGTATGCGAAGTTCCGCCGCTGCCCGGCCTCCTTCCCAATGGTCGCTTACCAGGAGGTGTGCCGGCACCAGGCGGGCGCGCGGGTCGTCGAAGATAGCATTGGCCGGCGAATCGACCGGGTCTTGCAACACGATCCCTGCCAGCTCGGGATGTCGCGCGCCAACTTCGAGCGCGAGGTTAGCGCCGAGCTCATGGCCCTCAAGAATGAGTGTGCTTGCGGCAAGGTGGCGGGTTCCTGCCAGGTACTTGATCGCCGACTCCGTGTCTTCGCGCCAGCGGGTCTCGCTGGGGTGGGCAAAGTGGCTTTGGCCGTAGCCTCGGTAGTCGAACGCAAGAATGTTGACGCCAACACCGTGCAGGGCGGCCAGCGCCTCCACTGTGTCTCCCAGGTTGCCATTTTGACCGTGCAGGTAAAGGACGGTGTAGCGCGTGAAGCGGGCTTCGGGGGCAGCTGGAATCCACCATCCCTTCAGCAGCGGCTGGCCCGCATCGGTAGTGGCGAATCCCACCGGATCGAAGGTCAAGCCGGTGCTGGCAGGGGTGCTGGTGACCGCGGTTGTTGGATGGTAGAGCAACTGCCAGCTCCCTTGCCAGAAGAGCAGGCAAAGTGCGCCCCATGCGCAAACCCCGGCGCCCACGATGGCCACACTCACAGCGATCATCAGCCAACGGCCTGAGACCGTCGGCGAAGTCGAGGCTTTGTGATGTGAAGCTTTCTTGTGCGGCATGGGCAGCTTATCTCGTGCTTCGCCGGATGCGAAGGTTTCCCTTTATGCTAACCGCATTGGCAGGTTATGATTGCGGTCGGTGTTCCACGTTTAGGAGCTTCCTACATGTCACAGTTTGTGCGGATCTGCTCAGTTTCTGAATTGCCGGTTATGGACGAGGTGAGCGAGTTTACGGTCGAGGGTCGAACACTCTGCGTGGCTCATATTGGCGGTTCCATCGCCGTGCTTGATGGCACCTGCCCGCATGAGGGAGGGCCGCTCGGGGAGGGAATCGTCGAAGATGGCCGCGTGGTGTGTCCGTGGCACGGCTATTCCTTCGATCCGCGCACGGGAGCGTCGGAGCAGGACTCCAGCCTGAAGGCGGAAGTGTTGGACTCGAAGGTGGAAGATGGCGAACTGCGCGTGACACTTTGAACGGACTTAGACGACATTCCGCACGCCGGGCAGACGGACAAGCGGGTCGGCCAGCAGCCAGGTCGCCGCGCAAGCCAGCAGGCCAACAGCCGAGAATTTGACCAGTGCCGGCGCGATCCAACCGTGCAGCAATAGGGAGACGGCCACCAGCACCGGTGGATGAATGATGTAGACCGCATAGGCGCGGCGATTCAGCCAATTCCACACCGCAGAAGGGCGATTGAACCTCTCTCGAAAGACGAGCAACCATTGGGCGATGAGACCCCAGGCGATGAAGGGTTCCCAGAAGGCGTAGAGGATGGCAGGCCAGGAGAAGCCGGTATTGACGTTCGCATGGTCGCCCGCGAATTTCCACCCTAGCGGCAGCGAGGGCCACACAACGCAGGCTGTGATGACCCATGGGCGGGCATTCTTCCAGGACAGCTGCGCCAGCCAGTTGCGGGGTCTGGCACGAATTCCGACAACGAACAGGATGACGTAAATGGCCCAATAGCCAAACAGGCTTGTCCCGATGGGAAATACCTGGCGGAGGGCCAAAGCGCCAGCACCAACAATCAGGGCGCACAGGAACCAATCCCGCCAGGAAGGCACGGGAGTTGGGGCTTGGGTGGCGATTCCAAGAGCGCCAGGCTGCGGGCCCGCCAGGCGGCGGATTAGAACGTACGAGAAGCTGAAAATGAGCAATGCCTCCGCAAACCAAAGCGGTCCGGGGCTGAACTCCTTGTGGTGCCAGATGGCGGCGAACGTAGCCCAGAAGCCGTCCCCCTCTGCGGCGGTGACCATCGCGGCGGTAAGGGGGCCAAGAAGCAATCCAAATGCAAGGATTGGGATGCCGAGGCGAATCAAGCGGTCAAGAATGAATTGCCGATAGCCTTTGCGGTCTAGAGACGCTGGCGTAAAGTAACCGGCGAGCAGGAAGAAGAAGCCCATGAAATAGGCCTGATTCGTGGTGCAAAAGAGGATGAGCAAAATGCTTGAAGGTGTGCGGGATGGCTGAACTTCATGCCAGAACCAGCCGCCAATGGCGCCGTAGGTGATCGCCGTGTGGTGCAGAATGACCAGGACGGTCATGACGCTGCGAAGACGATCAATATAAAAGTCGCGGCGAGGCATGAGACATCATACGTTGGGCCGCGAGTGTGTGCTCACAGCCCAGCGGAGTCCCAGCGAATCAGTACTTGACGATGGCGACGAAGGAGTCGGGCTTGAGGCTTGCGCCGCCGACGAGTGCTCCGTCAATTTCTTCTTCGCCGATGAGGGAGGTCGCGTTGTCCGGCTTGACGCTGCCGCCGTAGAGGATGCGCATCTTCGCGGCAACATCTGTACCCAGCAGTTTGGCAACCTCAGAGCGGATGACCTTGTGCGCGTCGACTGCGATCTCAGGCGTGGCGGTTTTGCCGGTGCCAATGGCCCACACTGGCTCATAGGCGATGACAATGGGTCCGGCGGCTTCAGCGGTAATGCCGGCAAAGGCTCCGGTAATCTGCGTTTTCAGCACGCTGGCCGTTTGTCCAGCCTCGCGCTCGGCAAGGACTTCGCCCACGCAAACCACGGGGATCACGGAATGCTTGAGAGCGGTATGAAGCTTCTTATTCACGATCTCATCGGTTTCGGCGAAGTACTGGCGACGCTCGGAGTGGCCGATCAAGGTATGCGTTCCGCCGACGGCCAGGAGCTGGCCAACAGAGGTCTCACCGGTGTACGCACCCTCCTCAGCAAAGTGCATATTCTGGCAGCCGACGGCGACATTGGAACCCTTGGCGGCAGCAACGACGGTGGGCAGCAGGACGGGCGAAGGAAACAGGGCAATCTCATCACGGGTATGCCCGGAAACAAGGGGCAGAAAGGCATCGACGAAGGCCTTCGCTTCTGCAGGGGTCTTGAACATCTTCCAATTGGCGGCAATCAGGGCTTTACGGGGCATTTTGTCAGGTTCCTCATGAAGATTTTAGTTGATGGAAATCGGGGCATGGGGTGACGGCG
The DNA here is from genome assembly GCA_964614635.1 of uncultured Occallatibacter sp. GTDB lineage: Bacteria > Acidobacteriota > Terriglobia > Terriglobales > Acidobacteriaceae > Telmatobacter. The sequence goes on along the minus strand of CAZTLV010000067.1, from coordinate 2,900 downwards.
GGCACAGCACGAGCAGAATCAGGATTCCGGGAGTAGCTGAAGACGCGCGGCTAATCAATTGGACCGGAGGTGCGAATGGCGGATAGATCGGCGGGTACTTCACCCGCAAAGAAGGCAGCGCGATGGTCGGGATCGCCTAGGTCCATTTTGAAATGGTGCCAGTTTCCGTCCTGAAAGACCCCCATGTTCCAGGGACCGGAGACTGAATCAGAGAATTGCCAGACGATGTGGTAGCCATCCTCGTTGGTAAAGCCCTCGCCGTCAGCCTGGATGATGGCATCGCCGCGTTCCCACAAGGCCGAGCGCAATGCATGCAGGGCGTTGCTGCCATCCACTGTCTCCGATCCCTGCAGGTGCTGGAATGCGTAGACTGTTTTCACTTCTCCCAGGTAGTCGAGAAGCCATGCGACGCCGGATGCCGGCTTGCAATCCTGAAGCCCTTCGAGGAAATCGGCAATTTCGTCCTGACCGGTCGAGCCATCGAAGACCGGGTTTCGCTCGATCACCGCGACCTCGACTTCATCATTGCCGACCAGAAGGAGCGTGTCCCAATCTTCTTCGTCGCCGCTTTCAACCACAAGTTTGTAGTCGGGATGGGCATCACGGATGAGCCCGGCTAGTTCATCGAAGGCGGGAAACGCTTCATCTTTCGACAGAACCCGTGTGTAGTAGCCCACGGTGCTCCTCCTGATGAAATCTAGTTTATTCGATTAACAGAATCCCCACACCAAGCACAGGTCAGGCGCAGGGTGTGGGGCTGTTTGACTCTTTTGGATTGCCTACTTATCCGTCAATGCTTCTACGCCGGGGAGTTTCTTGCCTTCAAGGAATTCAAGGCTGGCGCCGCCGCCGGTGGAGATGTGGGTGATCTGGTCGGCTACGCCGGCCTGGTTGATGGCGCTTACCGAGTCGCCGCCGCCGATGATGGAGATGGCTGCCTTGTTGGCGGCTACTGCCCTGGCGATGGCGTTGGTGCCCACAGCAAACTTGGGAAACTCGAAAACGCCGGCCGGGCCATTCCACACGATGGTACGTGCCGTCGAAAGAACGTCTTCAATGGTGGCAATGGACTTGGGACCGATGTCCAGGCCCTGCCAGTCGTCGGGGAAGTTGATGGACGTATCCCAGGGTTGGGTCTTGGCGTCGGGGGAGAAGCTGTCGGCGAGGATGTTGTCGACGGGCAACAGCAGGTTCACTCCTTTTGTCTTGGCTTTTTCGATGGCCGCCCTGGCCATGTCGATCTTGTCCTCTTCAACAAGCGACTTGCCGGTGGTGACGCCGAGAGCGCGCTGAAAGGTGTAGGCCATGCCGCCGACGATGACCAGGGTATCCACCTTGTCGAGCAGATTGTCAATGACGTCGATCTTGCCGGAGATTTTTGAGCCGCCGATGATGGCGACGAATGGCTTCTCTGGCGATTCGAGAGCTTTGCCGAGGTAGGTAATTTCCTTTTCCATCAGCAGGCCGGCGACTGCGGGCTTGAGAAAGTGGGTAATGCCTTCAGTTGACGCATGGGCGCGATGCGCTGAGCCGAAGGCGTCGTTGACGTAAATCTCGGCCAGTGAAGCGAGAGCTTTGGAGAAGGCTGGATCGTTCGCCTCCTCTTCGGCGTGATAGCGGAGGTTCTCAAGCAGCAGCACCTGGCCAGACTCGAGCTGTCGCGCCATCTCTTCGGCTACTTCGCCAACACAGTCCGGAGAGAAAGCCACGTTGATGGATTCGCCAAGCTTCTTGTCGAGCAACTCCCGGAGGCGGATCGCTACCGGACGCAGAGAGTATTTCGGGTTCGGCTTGCCCTTTGGGCGACCCAGGTGCGAGGCCAGAATCACCTTGGCCTTGTGCTGCAGGGCATAGAGGATGGTGGGCAGCGTGGCCACAATGCGGGTATCGTCGGTGATGGTCGAGCCGTCTTCGGTCAGGGGCACGTTAAAGTCGACGCGGATAAACAACCGCTTGTTGGCCAGTTCGATGTCGCGAATCGTGAGCTTGGGCATGGTGTCTTCCTGTATTCAGTGTAGTGAGCAAGTGAAAGAGTGAACGAGTGAAGTGGTGAACAAGTGAAGATCAGGCGTTCGCTTGGTGAATGGTGGGCAGTGTTGTGACCGCAGGCGCATCAACGATTTCGGCGTCCATCTCGATTTCGATGCGCCAGGCAGGGTTGAGCAGTGCAGCAACTACAACCATGGTGGCCGCAGGACGGACTTCGCCGAGGAACTCGCCATGAACGCGGCCCACATCTTCCCAATCTTCAGCATGAGTGAGAAACATGCGGGTGCGTACGACGTCGTTGAAAGAAGCGCCGGCCTGGGCAAGGGTTTTGGCGGCAATGGCGAAGATGCGGCGTGTCTGGCCTGCGGCGTCCTGATCTTCGGCGCCCACCGGTCCGGTTCCGGACAAATGTACCGTGTTGCCCACACGCACCGCGCGGGAGAAACCGATGATAGGTTCGTAGGGAGAAGCCCCGCTGATGTTTTCGCGCATGCTGGTGAAAAAGTGAAGAAGTGAACAAGTGAACGAGTGAAGGAGTGAAAAGCGAAGCAGTGCGCGGAGAACCTGTTCGGATCACCGCGCACTTTTGACTGTTACTCGGGCTTAGAGGCCCTTTGCGGCCAGGAAGTCGATCAGGTCGACGACGCGGTTTGAATAGCCCCACTCGTTGTCGTACCAGCTAAGTACCTTGACGCTGTTGCCGACAACCTTGGTGAGAGGCGCATCGACGATCGAAGAGAGCTTGTTGCCCTTGAAGTCGGAACTGACGAGCTCGTTGGTTTCAAAGCCGAGGATGCCCTTGAGTGCGCCTTCAGAAGCTTCCTTCAGGGCGGCGTTCACGGCCTTGGCGTCGGTCGTCTTCTCGCTGATGAAGGTGAGGTCGACGATGGAGACGTTGGGGGTGGGAACGC
>CAZTLV010000066.1:0-21674 GCA_964614635.1 uncultured Occallatibacter sp. | reverse complement strand
CGGGCTTTCTTCGAAATTGTACTGTGCGGAGTGGTCTCGGTGAGCTTGTGTTCAGGCTCACCACGCCCCCGCTCCGGCCAAAGAACGGTCTCAGAAAGTGCAATGCCAAGTTATCAACAATTGACGGTGTAGACGCTGCGTGCCCCGAGAAAGAAGATTTCAGCGAGCAAACTCCTCCTTGGACTCGGCGTACCGCGGATCGATCGCTCTATGAATGGTACTTTCAAATTCAGTCCAATCGCAGGAAAGATCTTTTCTGCTGCAACCAGGCAGAAAGACCGGGACACGTTGAGGTGGATCGCTCCAAGTCAATTCAGAACCCGACCGCATCTGTTCAAGGGACTGCACAGTGAAGTACATCCGTACGCTGTAACCCTCGCTTTTACGATTCTTCCAAAGTTCAAAAACGAGAGCTCCTCCGGGGGGAGTGTCGTCGCGACGCCCGTCGGCGATCCAATCAAGACTCAGCAAGCCACCTATACTTGTGAGGTTGGTGTCATGACCGATCAGAAAGAGCACTTGGTCAGTGGGCTTGCTTGACGCTCCAGGAACTTCCTTGCCTAACGTTGCCTGTTTCAGACTGCGAAGAATGTGATCAAGGAGATTCGACGCCTGAAACCGTGCGATCGCCGGTGTTCGTAGAGTGAAGTCCGTCGCAGCCGTATGCAAGTCGATCATCGATCTTATTTCTGAACCGTTAACGCAACCCCAGCCCACGTTTGCCGCAGTCATGCCTTGGGTGTACTCCAGCAGCAAGTTCTCCGCGAGGGAAGATGCGGTGGTTAGCGGGCCACGTAATTCTGCGAGATGCTCGCCCTCTCCCGGCGCAAGGCTAGAGGGGACATCGTAGAGAGATATCCTCTTGCGAGGGGGTGAGGATGCAACGCCACAAGTGGCGAGAACCTTGTCCATTGCACCGATCTGTGCACGATAGGCTTCGGTGAGACTCGCAGGATTGTTCCCGATTCGGCCGGCAATCGCAGCAGTCGCCAAGGCCGGGTCAGCGACGCCAAAGTCATTCGGATCCGGATGAAAGAGCGGATCGTTAGTGCCTTCAGGAAGCGATTTTACCTCTACGTTGCAACCGGGCAAAATCCCTTCAGCGAGTGCCCTGCCAGTTTCCCGCGTGCGCTGATCCGAGTCGGCGTAAAAAGTGATGGGGGCATCGTCATCGCATCCCTGCGGAATTATTAACCCTTCACTTGCCAATTGGATCCGATCGTAAGCGCCAAAGAGTTTCATCACGTGATATCCGTGCGGGGTCAGATAGCCGGGAGGTACATCCCAATCCGGCCAGGAAGCAGCAGAGTACGGGTTGTATTGAGTCGGCTTCCCGGTTGGGGACCGGACGCCGTGCCGGCTGAGATAGACGACAAATCTAAGTTCTTCGTCTGAGTTCGGCGATGTGGAAGGCACCTTCTGCGCGGCCAGCGTTGCGGCGAGAATCGCGAAGAAGCTGGTGAAATGCAGAAGACGTTTTGTCATGCAATTCCTCATGTTATGGGTCCCAGACTGAACAAGCCGTAAGATCTGTGCGAGCCATTTAGCGCCGGTGCCAAAGCCAATCATTCAATGAATGTGAGGGGGTGCCCGACTTTGGCGAAGACGGGCACCCCAGATCGGGTTTAACTGTCGGTTCGGCAGATCACTTTTCGCCGCGTGCGAACGTGTACCGCAGACCGCCGGTGTAGGTTGGCTTGTAGTATTCGCGCTGTTGCACAAATTGGTCGCTGCCGGTGTAGTAGCCGAAAACCTCATTGTTCAGATTAAGCCCGGAGACCAGGACACTCATGCCGCGCCAGACTCGGTAGGTTGCCTGTGCGTCCACCTGTATATGGGCCAGAGTCCAAACATCGCCTGAAGGGCCGGTGGGTCCGAGTCCGCTCAGATCGGTTCCAGCTCCTGGAGCCAGGGAGGGCGCAATCCAGTTGTAGGAATAGAGGCTGGCCCCGTTGTAGGCAAGTCCCATGCGCAGAGAGAAACGTCTGGTGTCATAGGTTGGGCTGAAATTCCAGGTATTGGTGGCCTGGTCGATCATCCGAGGATGGTCTGTACGCAGAGGGACGCCCTTTTCCTGCGAGCCGGTGTAGCTGTAGTTGGCATTGATGCCCAACCCACTCAGTACACCAGGAAGATAGTTCAGGTGTTGTTGATAGCTCACCTCAAATCCATAGAGGTAAGCGTTCTCGCCATTGATGTACTGCGCGACTGAGGGATAGCCGTTTCCCTCTTGCACTTGTTGCTGCTGGATAGACTCGACGGTTGCCAACAGAGAAGGCGGAAGCGTGCCCGCAGGCAAAGTGGCGACGTTGATTCCGATGGGAATGCTGAACGGAATCTGCGGGGCAGTCAACTGCTTGACGAAGACCCCGGCCTGGATCATCCCCATTGGGTGCAGGTAGGTCTCGTAGAGCAGATCGTAGTTGTTGGCGTGTTCCGGCCGGAGAGAAGGATTGCCGATCGAGACCGCGCCTGGATTTGAAGAGTCGTCAATGGTGGTATAGGGAACTAGCTGGTATGGGTCGGGCCGCGCGACACCGCGGGCGTAGACTGCACGCAGATTGGAATTTGCAGTCAATCCATAGCGCGCTTGCACACTGGGCAGAACGTCGAGGTAAGTAGGATTGTTGGCTACTCCGGCAACCGTCCAGCAGTTGGTGGGGGTAATTCCAGCTGGGCAAAGCTGCGTCGGGCTTGAGGGCCCAAATAAAGTGAGGTCATAACCGAAGGTGTTCATCCGGGTATCTTCAAAGCGCAGCCCGGTTTGCAAGTGCAGCTTGCCTAAGTCGATGGTGTTCATCACGTAGCCGGCTGGAATTTGCTCAACGGTATGGAAGAGATTTGGGGCATTGTCGAGGGCCGTCTTATACGCGTCCACATCTCCGGACAGGTTGGCGAGCGTGTAAACCGCAACCTTGTTGAAGTCGGAGACAGGTCCGAATTTGCCACCGAAGTAGGAGCCATTGAAATAGTCGGTGTTCTGAAAACCGCTCTGGAGTGCGGGCATACTGTACGCGGCAGTACCTGCACCGCTTGTGGCCCATCCGTCATAGACGGTCTCCGTCGAGTCTTGAGATTTGTGGGCGTTACTGAATTTGAAACCTGCCTCGAAGGTTCCAAAATGCCCTTTTACGGTGTAGTTCCTCGCATAGGACGCCTGGGCAGTGAGGTCGAGTTGAGACACCAATCCCTTGGAGATGGTTATATCTTTCAAGGTCCAATTGGCCGCCGTTAGCAGTGGCGAATTGGGACCGTCGCAGACACCGAATGTGGGACGGTACTTATCCGTCTGTGTCGCGGGATTGTAGTTGCAATTGAGCTTTGTGGTGTTCCAAGCGAAGTCGGCCTTGGGATTGCCTGCGGAGTCTACTTCATACGAGCGCGAGGCCGATACCTGCCAGGTAAGCCAAGAGTTATTCTCGACGTGCCTTCCTCCGAGGATCAGGCTGCCTGCCGAGGCGTTGGGTCGCTTGCTGGAGGTGTAGAACTTGGGAGCTTGCAGTTTGGTTGCGAGAGTCCCTCCTGTGGACGGGAGCGGATTTGAAACTGGCGAATAATACCATTTGTCACCCCAGTCCTTGAGGTCGGAATAAAGACCATGCGCGAAGAAGTTGGTTTTGTCGCTGAGCTTGTAGTCCGCGCTGCCGGCAATGCCATCCCGATAGCGGTAGTAGCGATATTCACGGATGGTGTCGCTGTCATAGAAAGGCTGGGCAAAGGTGGAGTAAGGATCGAGGGCTGGCTGAATGTTATCGATGCCGCGCCCATTGTAGTCGTAAGAACCGTCGATAAGGATGCCGAATCTCTTATTCTTTCCGAAGCGCTGACCGTAGGTACCACCAGTCTCCGACTCGGCACGGCCATTCAGAATCGGTGTGTAGCCGCCCTTGGTGAAGAGGTCCAAAGTTGGCTGCTCGCCAGCGGTCTTGGTGCGGAGGTTCACCGATCCGCCGATGCCATTGGCATCCTGATTGGCAGACAGGGTCTTGTTGATCTCGACGGATTCAACCAGTGCCGAGGGGATAACGTCCAGGCGAACCTGGCGTACGGTTGGCTCTGGAGCCGGAAGGGTCACTCCATCCACCGTTACGTTGGTCAAGCGGGGCTCGGTGCCGCGAACCTGAATATAGACGCCTTCGCCTTCGATGCGATAGAGCGTGACGGAGGGGAGGCGGCCAATGGCATCGGCAACATTAGCGTTTGGAAGGCTGACGATGACTTCGGCAGGAAGCACCTGCAAGATATTGTCCGCCGTCCGCGTCTCGTTGATTGCGTCTGCTTCGCCGTGTGCGCGCTCAGCAGTGACCAGAATTTCTTCGCTCGCGGACGCCACTTCAAGCTTGATTTGCAAATCCCGCGTTTGGCCTGCGATCAGGTCAACCTTGGTCTCATTGGGCTTGAAGCCAACGAACGAGACAGACAGATTGTAGGAGCCGGCCGGAACCTCAGGCAATGTGAATTCACCTTGATCGCCGGTCACTCCGATAACGCCCAAGGGAAGCAGCTTAACCTGCGCTCCCTTGAGGACGGATCCTCCGCTGTCTACGACCGTGCCAGTGACGATGCTTTTAGAGGATTGCGCATAGAGATGTGAAGCAAAGAATGGGGTTGCTAACAGCAATAAAAAGACAATGGAACGAATGCTCCAACATTTTTTTGTGACAGACATTAGGCCTCTCTCCTGAACTTGGTTCCTGCACGCTTGCGGAATTCCGTGATCTGGGCGGAGTATGGCAGGCGAGTCTAAGCGCAATCTGATGAAGTCACTTGAAAGCGCAATTTTCACCGAACATTCATCTCCTGCGCTTAGGATTTAGATCATGCGTGTTCTGATCGTCGAGGACAAGCGAAGCCTCGCTGGTCATATAGGTCGTGCGCTTGAGGGCGAAGGGCACACTGTGACACTCGCATTCGATGGAGAGGTTGCACTCAAGCTCGGTAAGACAAACAACTTCGACTTATTGCTTCTCGACGTAATGCTTCCGCGCGTGGACGGCTTCACAGTGATTCGCAAGTTGCGTGAAGACCGGCTCACGACGCAAACCATCATTGTTTCCGCTCGTGACTCAATGGAGGACATTGTCCACGGGCTCGATGCGGGAGCGGACGATTATCTGACCAAGCCATTTGCTCTCGATGTGCTCTTAGCCAAGGTGAGGGCAGCCGCTCGCCGTGTTCCGATACCTATCCCCCAAGAACTGTTATTCGAGAATCTCATTCTCCGACCTCATTTGTTTGAGCTGCAGCGTGGAGAGCGCATCGCTTCCCTGACGCGAACCGAGTGTGCACTGCTGGAGACTCTGATGCGCCGTGCTCCTACAGTTGTTCCACATGCTGTGCTTATCGAGGGAGGCTGGAGTACGGACGTCGATGTAAGCTATGACAGCCTCTACGTTTTCATCCGGGCACTCAGAGCAAAGATTACGCAGCCTGGCGAACTGGATCTGTTGCACACAATACGCGGAGTCGGTTATTCCTTGCGGTGCGATTCATGCTAAATAAACCTTTCTCGATCTCTCTACGCCTAACATTATGGTTTGGCGGCATTTTCTTCCTGGGTTGGGTGCTTTTCGGCACGGTAATGTGGCTCAACCTCAGGAATACATTGAAGAACGAACGCTATCAAACGCTCTCTCGGCGCGTAGACCGCTTGCAGCAATTGCTTAGCAAGTCGAAGGATGAAGACGAAGGGGATCGTGGTCTGGACTTTGCGGACTTTGCTCGCGCAACTGGAAATGGTCTCGCTGAAGTTTTTCGCGCAGATGGGCAACGAGCTTATCCTTCGCCATCATCCGCTGCAGCGGCATTTCCATGGCCGGCAATAAAAAACGTTGATTCTGAACAATTTCTGCATATTGATTCTGGTGGCCAGCCTTACTGGGTGATGGTACGTCCCAACACGGTCGGAGGCCAGTCGCTCTTTCTCTTTGTCGCAGCTCCCGAGGCAGGCAACCTCGTGGTGCTCCAGAGCTTTTGGATGGGCTTACTTGCCTCAGCCCCGGTCCTGTTACTGATTTCATCGGCGGGCGGATACTTGTTAAGCCGGAAGGCCCTGAAGCCTGTAGATACAATCATCGCGGCGGCACGATCCATAAGCATTCGAAATCTATCTGAACGCCTGCCTGTTGCCGGCACCGGAGATGAATTGCAACGTCTGGCAGAAACCTGCAATGCCATGCTGCAGCGATTGGAATCATCGGTGAATCAGATCAAACAATTCACCGCAGACGCTTCACATGAATTACGTGGACCATTGTCCTTTACGCGCACTGTTGCGGAAGTCGCGCTTAAAAATCCTCGCGCCGATCCAGATAGCCGCAGAGCCTTTGAGGATATTGTGGATGAGTCATCCAAGGCTTCCGAACTGCTGGAAGGAATGCTCACTCTGGCGCGCGCCGACGCCAACTCTTTCGCTGCAACGTTGGAACAAGTGGATCTGGTCGCGGTTGTTGAGGAGGCTTGCGGAATGGCGCGCCCTCTCGCCGATGAGCGGGGTCTAACCCTGTCAGTCTCGGTTGGGGCCGGTCCTTCGGTGAGCGTGCTTGGAGACTTTTCGAGCCTTCGGAGATTGGTCTGGATCATGCTCGACAATGCGCTGAAATACACGCCTGCGCCAGGCCGCGTGGATATAAGCCTCGGCGTTGCAAAAAAACAGGCAACCCTGGTCGTGAGTGATAGCGGCATTGGAATCGCCCAAAACGATCTGCCGCACATCTTTGATCGCTTTTTTCGCACAGACCCTTCACGCAGTCAGGTGGAAGGCAGCGGATTGGGCTTGGCGATTGCAAAATGGATTGTGGAGATGCACCACGCTGATCTTTCCGTGGCCAGCACCGAACACAAGGGAACAATCTTTCAGATCATATTTCCAATCTGTGACGCATATGCATCAGGAACGCAAGAAAAGCAACGTATCCAAGGCCTGGCTTCGTAACTTGGTGATTATCTGCCACGCATTCCAGCCGTTTTGCGAGTGAGTTGGTAGATGAACGTCGGCACACTCTTGGAGACGGTTTACACGACTCTTGATTTTGGGCACCTGATTGCATCAGCGATTGAAAAGAACCATTTGCGAAGGAAGTCGAAGCCGGTCCATCAAGCCCCAGTATGTTCTAGCCTTGCCTCGCGTGGGCTGCAGGTTCGGTGTGGCTTAATTCGAGTTTTCGGATCAGGGGAGATGTGTCTAGCGATAAACTTCTTAAACTTCACTAAAGAAATCGTTTAGTGTCGAATGATGGTCTCAGTTGTTGATATATGGGCATCGCGCTCTTCTACCGAATCCGCCTTCGAAGAGCAAGATCCGCTTGCCTCGGAGACCTCAAAAAGCCCTATAAGAGGGGATGTCAAGGAAAAAAACTCCTCCTCCCTCTCCAAGAGGGAAACGGATGGAGGTTTGCATCCAGCCGAATCTCATTTCAGGAGAGGCGCTGGGCTCGGCGCGTATTGCGGACAGAACGGGCAGTTTGCGGTTTGTACTCGATGGTGTCATGACTCCAAGGTCATTCGACGCCTTCGGTTCTGGAAGCTACGCAAGCAGAAGCGTTGGCTTTGGTGGGTAGACGATTGCTTTCATCGGCCCATCTCCACTTCGAGGATGTTGCGAGCAATCATACTCGGATTCAGCAGAGTAACGTGTGCGATCCGAGGTATCAAAACAGAGACCTTGGGCACGCGTGGCCAACTCTTGTCCGTGGTGTGATCTGGCTCACGCGACTCGTTTTTTTGCCGGCCACCAAAGGAGCGCCGGCATTCCGCCAATAATTTGCTGATCAATATGACCAGTTTGGATGCCCTTGCCATCCGGAAGTGGCCCCAACTCGAGCAAGCCCAGTTCTCGCCAAGTGACAAACGACTCAGGTCACTTCTGGATGGAGGTCGCTCAATCTCGATCCGAAATGTGATGATTCCATTCCAGCGGTGGCTTTCATGCAATTCAGCGAGGTTGCAGAAATGAAACGGGAGAAGGCGGCGACACTGCACCCCAGGCTTCCGGCTTCATCACCTATCGCGTCTGCAGGAGTAATATTTCTGCAATCGACGAGGAGCTTCTAATCGCAACGCCTCTGGCAAGGAAACGGGTACCCTGCCCCACACCCAAACCCGGAGGAGATACCGATGGGGGAATCATGGAATCTGATGCACGTAGTATGAAGCAGGAGAGAATACACATCGAGCAGCATAGTTTGATGGGGTCCGTTTGGTTTGCGGCCTGGCTTTTCACAATCGGATTCTTGCACCTGAGCTTTTGGAAGGGTGTACTCGCTTTCGTCTTGTGGCCGTACTATATCGGAGTCCACTGGAGTGCCCTGATGCGCTGACCGCTTTCTGCTGGCGATGCGGTGCGGAATCGAATCCAGAGCCACGCTTTAGACTGAGCTGGATTCTTTCATTGAGTCAGCGGGAAGTCCGAGATATCGGCTAACGCCAGAGTTGTTCACGCAAAGCCTCGAATGGAGATTGCCCAATGCGCTCATTGAATATGATTTGTTCGCGAAAGAATTGATTCGCGTTTGTGGCATGAAGAAAAAGCCCTCTCTCCGGTGATCGGAGAGAGGGCCATTTACAGCCGTAAGCGATTTATTCGCCGTCGTCGTCGGCCTTTGTGGGTGCAGCTTTGTTGAAGTCGCCCGCCGGACGGACCTTCTTCTCGCCGGGGAACGGGACTTTATACGCGGTCATCTCGTACCAGATCATGTGGTTGACTGTATCCGGATCTTCGGAGTCCGGCTTCTGATACTTGCCGGCGAAAACCTCCGCCTTCTTCTTCATCCAGCCAGCCATCAGAACTCTGGCCGCAGGGGTCATGTTTGGATAGATCACCGGACTGGCCGAAGCCATTGCGGGGATGGAGGTTTCAGTCGGAGTCTGAGTGACGCCATAGTTCAGCGGCAACCTAACCGACAAAGCCGTCGATGCATTTAGAATCGGGAATTTTCAACAGGTAGACTCCGGGGAAGAAAGCAACCTGGAAGAATACAAATCCAATGGATTGTCCGCAGTGATTGCCCCAAGCTCTAGTCATCAGACGCGCATCGGCATTCCGCACTCCGGCAAGACGATCAATGGTACGTTTTTCGAAGATCCGCCACCGCAATACATGGTCCTTGAATCAGTGCTTTTTGCCGACGGCACCTATGAGGGGGACGCACAGTCAGCCGCGGAAATGGCCGCACGGGTGTTTGGAGCCCAAGTGCAGCTTGCGCGCATTGAGCGCCTGGCGGAACCGATTCTTGCTAACGACGGCCTCGACGATGAAGCCAAGATCGCGCATATCCGAGCTGCAATTCAACAGCTATCCGACCGGCCCGATTCCGAACAAATAGCCCAGTTTCATGCGCAGTTTGCCAAAGTTCCGGCGGACCTACTCACGCATGCCGAGCACATCGTCGGCCTGGCCATGAAGGACGAGACCGGGTCCATGGACCACCTGTTTGAGGAAAACGAGCCGATGTTTTTGCAGCATCGATCGCATTTTACTCTGGGACAATGGTGGGCGGCGATGATTCTGCGTAACCCAAGCTAACGCGTGACGGGGCTTACATCGTTGTCGAGTGGACGCAGAACCTTAAGTTACCCGTTGAGCAGAATAGCGCCAAGGTGGCAATCTTCCGTTCCCGCCTGGAATCGGCCTCAGAAAGTGAAATGCCAAGTTTTCAACACTTGACCATCGGCTAACAGTTTTGTTGACTTATGGTCCATAATAATGTACTGTATAACGGTTACAGATCATAATAATGGACCTTAATCATGAGAATGAGCCGTTCATCTGTGGTGCTTCCTTTGCCCGTAAGGCGTGCGCTGCGCAAGCTGGGCCAGGACATTAAGGACGCGCGGCGGCGACGGCGCATCCCCGTGTCTATTGCGGCGCAGCGCGCCTCCATCAGCAAGAATACATTGCTCAATATTGAAAAGGGCGATCCCGCCGTGGCGATTGGACTGTATGCAACGGCACTCTTTGTAGTGGGCATGGTGGATCGTCTCGCCGATATTGCGGACCTAAAGGATGATGCGGTTGGGCTTCAGCTCGAAGGGGAGCAGTTGCCTCAACGAATTCGGGTCATAGCCAAAAAGCGCACGAAAGGAAAATGATGGACCGGGAGGCGTTGGTTTATGTCGATCTCCATGGCACTCCCTACCTGGTAGGACGGCTCTGGGCTCGCGCGCGCAAGAGTAAGGAAAGCGCCTCTTTCGAATACGACCGGACTTGGCTTGAGAATCCCGCGCGGTTCTCGCTGGAACCAGCCCTCAGTCTCGGGCCTGGCCCCTTCCACACCGTGGGAGACGCGCCGATGTTCGGCGCTATCGGCGACTCAGCCCCGGACCGGTGGGGACGCACCCTCATGCGCCGTATGGAGCGTCGACGCGCCGAAGGGGAGAAACAGGCACCGCGAACGTTGCAGGAAATGGATTACCTGATGTTAGTGGACGACGAGACGCGGCAAGGGGCGTTGCGCTTTGCCAAGCATGAGGGCGGGCCTTTTGTGAGGGAGGAAGGCGCAAAGCGCATCCCGCCGCTCATAGAGCTTCCGAGGCTGCTTTCCGCCACCGAGCATTTTATTGAAGAAACGGAGACTGAGGAGGACATCCGGTTGCTGTTCGCGCCCGGTACGTCGCTTGGCGGTGCGCGACCGAAGGCATCCGTGAGAGACAAGGGTGGGCATCTCGCCATCGCGAAGTTTCCCCGCCGCGACGATGAAATCAACGCCGTGGCGTGGGAGGCGGTCGCCCTTGCGTTGGCGAAGAAATCAGGCATCGCCGTCCCAGTCGGGCGCGTCGAGCTCATCGCCGAAAAGCCCGTGCTGTTGCTACGCCGATTCGACCGGGAAGGCAATCGGCGCATTCCCTTTCTGTCGGCCATGAGCATGCTTGGCGCGAGGGACCACGAAGCCAGAAGCTATCTTGAGATCGTCGATGCGCTTCGCCAGCATGGTTCATCGCCGAAGGCCGACATGGAAGCCTTGTGGCGGCGGATCGTGTTCAACATTCTGATTTCCAATACAGACGACCACCTACGGAATCATGGCTTTCTTTACGAGAGCCAGCAAGGATGGCGGCTGTCGCCAGCCTATGACATGAACCCGGTCCCCGTGGACATCAAGCCGCGCGTCCTCAGCACGGCGATTGACGAGGATGATGGGACGGCGTCGCTTGCGCTGGCGCTGGAAGTCGCGGGTTATTTCGGGCTCACGGCACTCGCAGCGCGCACTATCGCGGCGCAGGTTGGGAAGGCCATTTCAAAATGGCGCGACGAAGCTGCACGGCAACTCCTTACAATGGCGGAAATGGACCGCATGGCGTCGGCGTTTGAGCATCAAGACCTGGAAATGGCTCGCAGCAAATAGGATCGACACAGTATCACTAACACCACTGCGACCCATGCAGTCGGCGAAGTGTCGCAGCTTCGGAACAGATTCAGCCTCCGGTACCATAGGGTCGCGCACAGAAATCGCAGACTGATGGCACACCTGGAGGGGAGGCTGGGCCTCAGAATGTGAAATGCCAAGTTATCAACAATTGACGTCAAATTTCAGAATTGGCAGTCTCACCCGCCTTGGATTCGACGGCAGAATAACACCCGGTCTTTGGTGTCCGGCACGTTGAATCAGACTCGTCGCCTAGAAAAATCGCCAAGACTACAAAATTATGCCCGTGATGGTTACATCGCATAACCGCCAATATCGCCACACAAGCTCATTTTGTCGCAGTCTGCGCATCGATTAGTAGGGCCCTCCTGAACTTCGTGCCATGAAGTTGCGTATGCATTCGCATGCTGTGCAATTGTGTGACTCAGATGTCACGGGAAAATGCGCTGCGGATGGTAACCGCTCTATCATCTCTCTTGATATGGTGTGCGGTGGTCCATGCAGAGGCTGCCAATGAACCTGCGGAAATCCACGAGCTGATGTCGACGATGTACCAACGAGGTCAGTTCAATGGCGCCATCCTCGTTGCGGTTCATGGAAACACCATTTACCGCGAGGGGTTTGGAAAATCGAACTTTCAGACAGGCGCCGATTTCACTCCTGTGACACCGTCCGACACCGGTTCTGTCACAAAACAATTCACAGCGATGGCGATCATGCTCCTGGCAGAGCGAGGAAAACTCAATTACGACGATCTGGTAATGAAGTACATTCCAGAGTTTTCCAGCTCAGCGAATCTCAGCCAGATAACTTTGAGACAGCTGTTAAACCACACCTCCGGCATTCCTGATTATGGCGATTTAGGAATCGATGACGCGGGCTTGGACCAACAAGGACTGATCGCGGCGCTCCTGAAAAAGGAAGATTTCCTCGCGAAGCCTGGGCTGAAATACCGATACAGTAATCCAGGATATGCGCTGCTGGCAGTCGCAGTGGAACGAGTCTCGGGCAAGCGGTTTGGCCAGTTCCTTGAGCAAGAGATTTTTGCGCCGGTCGGTATGAACAATACATTCGTTTATGACGCTCCATGGAGGAAAAATGCCCAGGCGGCTATCGGCTATGGGCAATTTGGGCAACTGGATGACGGCGGCCCGACTGCGCTTCCCGGCGACGGCGGCGTCTATTCGACTGTCGATGACTTGTTCAAGTGGGACCAAGCCCTATACACAGAAAGACTCGTGCACCTGTCCACGTTGGGCGAGGCATTTGCGCCAGGCAAAGTGCGCGAAGGCACTTCGACCTACGGCTTCGGATGGAACATCGAGGAAAACGGCGGCAGCAAGTACCTCTGGCACCAAGGCAATCATGCAGGCTTCAGAGCGTTTATTGGGCGCCGACTCACAGACAGGGTCACCGTCATCATGCTGACGAACAAAGGAAACAGTAAACGCCTGGACATAAACGCTTCCGTCCAGAACATCCTCGCGGATAAACCGTATGTTCTGCCGCGGCAATCGGGCGCCGAGAAACTATACAGCGCCATCCACAAATCTGGAATTCAAGCGGCTCTGCAACTGTACTACGCTCTCAAAGACGCTAAAAACGACGACTACGATCTCGGAGAGTCTGAATTGAATACGCTGGGGTACCAGTTGCTCTACGGAGACCACCGCGTGAGTGACGCAATCGCGATCTTTAAGCTAAACGCAAGTGAACATCCCTGGTCTTCAAACGCCTTCGACAGTTTGGGCGAAGCTTACGCTAGGAACGGCGAGCGGGTTCTCGCAATTGAAAGCTACGTAGCGGCAGTTTCACTCGATCCTGCAAACGGGCATGCAGCCGGCGAGCTCAAGAAACTGAGCTCCAGACGTGCGCTTTGGCTCGCATTACCTGCGATGGGTGCTATTGGCGTGTTGTTTGTTGCGGCGATCTTGGTCAAGCAGAGGCGGACAAAGCCGCAAATTGCACGATTGCCAAAGACTTAACATCGGTCTTATCAGACGAGAAAACGCTCCAACGCCCGTTCCGCCGATCTTAAGCACAAACTGAGCTCCGGGTTCCGGGCGGTTGGTCGGCATCTAGGCCGTGGCATCCATTTCGCCAGGTCGGACGGGCTCCGTTGACCCTGGAATTGGCCTCAAAGAGCGCTAAGCCAAGTTTTCAACATTTGACCGCCCGATGTCCGGTTTGGCGGGAATTTACCCGGAACGCCCTTAGGCAGGAAAAGCTGTTAATCGATATAGTCGAACTTCAAAACAAATATACCCGCACTTGCGGGTCGAGTGTGCGGCGATCATTCAGCCAGTGCGTAGAGATCAGTTTATATACCTCGAGTACAAATAAACCCCTGCCGCGATAGCCAGAATTACATAAAACACCTTCCTGAGCATTGAGGACATTTTGGACTGGCCCAGCGCTCGAAGATAGAAGTCGCGCGGGTTGGCAGGGTTATAGCGAATCGGCAGTTTTTCGCCGCCATACATCTCGAAAAGTGGTGAGGGCTTGGTAACCGTATATTGGCTCCTGTACTGCTTTCCGGACTCATCGGTCCAGGTGATGACGCTGGTCGACTGACTCACTGTCATCGTCTCAGGCCTGGGCCGCCCGTCCACAGACTGCGTGTCGTAACCGTAAGTGACTACCCGATCGGAATAGTTGGACGACTCTATGGTCGCTTCGGTCGGCGTCCATTTGTCGTAACCGCATAGGGTTTCCCAAAATTCGATTAGCATGATGGTTCCAATAATGCCATATTCAACTCCGCTGATTGCTCAGCTGTTCAGGTGTCAACAGGTGGAAAGCCAAGTTTTCAACTTTTGACGCCAATTCTCTTCGCTAGACCGAAGTCCCATACTCCCACTCGAACAACTTGATTGCGAGGCGGCCCAATTCATGGAGTTCAATTGTTCCAACCGGCTCACCAAGCGGAATCTTGAACTCTTGGCACGCCTCTACAGCAACGTCGTCCAGGAGCGCAAAATTCCCGAAGCCCGCACCGAACCGCCGTTCGAGGAAATAGAAACCATCTGCCCCCACCGCATACGCACACATCGTTCGCTCGCGTGCTGTCTGGGACGCAAGAGAGGCTTTGCGCTCAAGCGAATTGTTGCGCAGACGTGCTGTCTCAAGGAACCCTGACCGGAAGCCGAAAACCGTGTAGGCCATTTGGTCCGCAGCGTAACATCTGGTCGAATTCGCGCCTATCCCACAAACGATTCATGCGGCCGGACTGGTTAAGCTCGCACCTTTCGGCAACCTGGAGCAGAAGCCTGCGAGCCCCCCAAGGAGGACAGTTGACCGGGTTGGAGATGACTTGCCAGCTGCGTCATGCAATTCGGCCTTAGAAAGCGAAATGCCAAGTTTTCAACATTTGACCCCAACATCTGGTGTAGCAGTTAGCAGGCCAGGGTGCGGAAACTATTGAGGTGCAGAGGATCGCATTCGTCTGACCGCAAGGTTTGGTAGGATTAAATTCCCATGATCAGGCGATTGCTTTTTATCGCTCTATGCTCAGTGTTCGCTCTCGCGGATTCGCAGGCGCAGTCTCTCACGGCAAGTTCTTCAACAGCCGTGATCGAGTCTGGAGCCAGAGCACATTTTCAGCAGGATTCGATCCGGTTCGAGTTGCCGCTGGCAGTTCCGGCCGGGGCGGGCGTGCACGCCACGGTTTGGATTCTTGCGCCAAGCGGGAAACGGTCCGGCTTGACAGCCGTGGAAGTGCAGGAGGGAAGTGCGAAGATCGTCGCGATCGTTCCTCGCCCAACGGAGGCAGACGGCAAGCCCGTCGTGAAGCTGAATTGGTATCGCATCGCATATAGCGTCCAGGCGCCAGGCGCAGTAGCAAATGAGGGAATTGTTGCCGTCGGCGCTGTTGCGGCTAATTTGTTGGAACTGCGCCTGGTAAGGCCAGGCTACCCGAAAACAGGCCAGCCGATCGAGTTGCGTGTCTATGCCTGTAATCCGGTAACGAAAGCGCCGGTGAGGAACGTTCACCTGATCGGGACGCTCGAACTGGAGGCCGCCTCCTCAACCGAGGAGAAGAGATCGAAGGTTAAGGTGGTTCGGGAAGGCACCACGGATGTGACTGGAGCAGCATGGCTGCGTTTTCCAAAGAAGAGCCCGGCGATTGAGGGTGTCACCATTCAGGTGCACGGAGTCTTGAAGGATGAGGGTGGCGGCCAAACCGAGGCGACGATCGAATCCGAGTTAACCAAGTTCGACTCGGCTTCAATCCAAATCGAGACCGACAAGCCGTTGCACAAGCCCGGCGAGACGGTACACCTGCGAGCCCTGGTTTTTCATGACGGAGCCGCAGTTCCAAACGCAGCCTTCACCATTACCGTCAAGGACCCTGAAAACAAGGTCGTGGCCGCAGTGCCGGTGACAACCAATCGATTTGGAATTCTGGCCTACGACTGGAAGACGAACGAGCACGTGGAAATAGGCGACTATGAGGTACGCGTCGGAGATGGCGAGGACTCGGAACGTTCCAGCTATCAGACGATGCAAATCCGCATACGACGCTACGAACTGCCCGAGTTCGCGGTACAAGTCAGGGCGGACCGGGGCGCTTACCTGGACGGACAATCACCGGTAGTACACATTCACGCGGGCTATCTCTATGGCAAGCCGGTCTCCGCGGGGTCGGTGCGACTGGGCGCTGCAGACGATCACGAGTGGAATCCAAAGACCAGGCAATGGGAGAGGTCGGACAAGCCTGAGCAGGGGGCGACACTCGATTCAAATGGGAACGCCGATCTGCACCTGGATCTCAAGGACAAATTCGCGGATTTCAAAGACCGGGACTACGAGCGTTACTTAGATGTCGACTATCGTGCTGTCGTCACAGACCTGAGCAGCGGACGCAGCGAACCGCGCAGGTTCTTGGTGCGGCTAACTCACGATCCGGTGCATATCTACTTCCGGCTTCTAAGCGGAAGCGATCGGGAGGGAGACTTTCTTGTCACGGCGAATTCCGCGGAAGGCAGGCCGCTAATCCGCAAAGTCACGCTTGACTGGGTAGACGATGACTCCCATGCAACGCGGGCCGCTGCCGTGACAACCAATCAGTACGGATTGGCCAAGATCCACCTGCGGTACCCGGCGCAAAACGAAAGCAGAGATCCACATGAGTACAAGATCCGCCTGACAGTGCGAGAAGCGGATGGCCGAGTTTCAAGCTTTGACGACTCACAGTATCCGGAGCGTAATAACACCTGGTTTTCGGTCTCCCACTCTCTGCTCAAGCCGGGTCAACCCATCGAGGCCGTACTGCACGCTTCGCGGGGCACCACGCTTGATGTCCAAGTTCGGTCGCGGGATGGCCTGTTGGCGCACTGGCAGACTCACATGGCGAATGGAATCGAGCCGGTGAATCTTGAGGCCAATCCTGCTTTCCATGGGCTGGTGACCATGACTGCTTGCGAGATCGCGGCGATGAAATCTCCTTCGGAGATGGAGCCGTGCGCCTTCAAAAGCGTTTTGTATCCGGAGGATCGTGCACTCACCGTAAAGATCGGGGGCCTGCGGTCGTCATACGCGCCTGGCGGCGAGGTGCAGGCTGGCTTCAACCTCCAAGGGGCCGAGGGCGCGCTGGGAGTGTCTGTGTTCGATACAGCAGTCGAGCAGCGTTCCACCACCGAGAACGATGAGAACGATCGCTGGAGGAGTGCAGGGTGGTGGCAGGATGACTCGAACGTCTCGGGCATAACGTTGGACGATTTGAACAGGATCGGCATGTCGCAGACGATTCCCGATGGCCTTGATCTCGTGGCTGAGGCGCTCATTGGCCGCTCAGCTGAGCAGACCTGGACGGTGGCAACAAGCGAGGATGACAGCGAAGAACACATGTACGAAGCGCAGATGGAGGAGTCTCTGAAACCGGTGGGGGTTGCGGTGTTGGCAACGCGGCTGCCACACTTTCCGGGGACCCTGAAGGGAATCCAGGCAATCGCTCACGCAGCAAAGTTAGACGATTCGCTGCTCGAGGACTCGTGGGATACGCCTTACAGGGTGTCGACGGCAGTGGATGGAAGCAATGAGGTTGTGACACTTATCAGCGCAGGTCCAGACAAGAAGTTTGGCACTGAAGACGACTTCAACATGGAGCTTGCGCAGAGGAATATTTTTGCTGGCCCCGGCGAGCGCCTGACAGAACTGCTGCGAAATTCTGTTGCCATTGGTCATCCATTGCCTGGAACCGTTGAGGGTTTAAAGAAACTGGCGCGTGATGGCGGCCTTGATCTCGATTCGCAACAGGATGCGACACTGGACCCGGACGGAAATCCGTATCGCTACTCCATCTCTGTCTTGGGCCGGTTCTACCGCGTTCAGGTCTACGAGTTTCAGCAGAAAGAAAGGCCGGTAAACCCCGGCAAAGACTGGAATGTATGGGACTCTCCCGCAATCGATTACTTCGCTCACACAGAGACTATGCTGGGCTCCGCGATTCAAAGCTGGGGGGCAGCCGGCAACCTGTTCCCGGAGACGGAGGAGGACGCGCGCCGGGTTTTTGCCTCGGCGGGGATTGATTTTGACGCACTGCACGATCCGCTGGGCAAGCCCTTCAAGCTGTGGGTGGGACAGGTGAACGCCTATTCTCGGGTTGAGGGTGTCAAGGCCGGTGCCGGAGTTGAATCGAAGACCATCTATGTGACGCACCAGATGCGCGCAGTTCAGGTTGTGGGTCAATCGGAAGCCGACGGGAATCACATTGCTGGGGAAGCGATCGCTAAGTTTTTCCGCCCCATAAACGAACAGAGCGGAAGCGACCTGAAGCCGAAGCTGGTTGTCGAAGGCGCGTTCAACGGGGACACGGGGGCCATCGGTGGCACTGTCACTGACCAGACCGGAGCAATTGTCGCCGGTGCAACCATTCAAGTGACGAACAGTTTCGGCGTAGCGATCGCGACCGCCAAGACGAAGGGGGATGGGACTTACCTTGTGCGTGATCTGACGTCCGGGCCTGTAACCGTTGAGGTTTCCGCAAAGGGTTTTGAGGATTTTGTGATTCATGAGGTGCTCATCTCTTCCGCTTCGCTGACGTCGGTGGATGTGCAGCTTATCGAGGGCAGCTTCAGGTTGATTGGCCTTGTACTCAATTCGAGCTAAGCGCAATAAAGCTCCAGCTCTGGTTGCCGATCTGACAATGAGCGGCTTGAGCAGGGCCATTGCACGATCGTATTGCTGTTCGCGAAGTTCAAGTTCGTCAATGGGATCGAAAGCGCCAGGCAATTCCGCTTGTGGAGTTGGAAGCACTGGCGTAAAGAGTAATGATCTTTGCGGATAGGTCTTGATGTCCTTTTCCGAGACCACGATGAATGTGACTCCCTCGGGAAAGCGACCCAGCAAGGCCGGCGCCGGAGGCAGGGTATTTAGCTCGTGCAGTCCGAGTTCCCAGTCTTCGAGGCTGCCCGTCAGTTGTGCCAAACCTAAATCGGCGATTTGATCGAGGCGTTCGTGCGAGCGCTGCAACTCGAGGTGTTGGTCTTGCTCCAGCAGCCGTAAGGTGAGCCAAACCTGCCATCCGGCAAGGCACAGCACTCCCGCGAGAAGCACGGAAAGCCATCGCCGCGCGGAAATCTTTCTCAAAATCCTTGGCTGCACCCAAGAAGTATAGGCCCGTTCCGTCAGCGTTCGTTCAGGTTTATGTCACGGCTTTGTCAGGCTCAATGGATCTCTCCGTTCGGGCTGCTCGGCAATGTGGAGAGCCTATTGTCAGCAAACCCAGACAGTATCTATATGTTCACCTGACTGAATTCCCATCCTAGGCGCATATTTTT
Source organism: uncultured Occallatibacter sp. (assembly GCA_964614635.1). Taxonomy (GTDB): domain Bacteria; phylum Acidobacteriota; class Terriglobia; order Terriglobales; family Acidobacteriaceae; genus Telmatobacter. Next base: position 2,530 of record CAZTLV010000066.1, on the reverse strand, counting down.
CCTTCATCCTTTGGGTGTCGATCAACCGCCCGCAATTGCAGTGCAGCGATCATCCCCATTTAGCTTCGTTGCATTGACGCTGACAAGAATGCCGTTTTCAACCAGAAGAATGGAGCACATCATGCATAAGAGCCGTTGGATTCCCATGATTCTCGCTTGCCTTGGTTCCGCGACTATGGTCGCACAGGCTGCAACCCCCAACTATGACGCCCTTTATGTGTTTGGCGACAGCTACTGTGATGTTGGCAACCTTTTCTTGGCAACGAGCGGCGCGGAGCCGGCCGCGCCGTATTACGACATGCGATTCTCGAACGGCCCGCTTTGGGTGGACCATGTGGCCGGCTTCTTGGGTGTGCCGTTCAAGGCGTCGCTGCTGGGCGGGACGGACTTTGCGTTCGGCGGCGCTTGGGTAACAGAACCACAGTCCATGACGGGGGTTCCGAGCGTACCACAGCAGGTGCAGCTTTATCTGGGTCAGCACGGCGGCAAGGCCGATCCAAACGCTCTTTATATTCTGGAGGGCGGCGGAAACGACATTCTGGACACAACAACAGGCACTCCGGAAGCACTGGGGCTCCAGATTGCGCTTGGCATTGCGGATAGCGAGCACTTGCTCCGGCAAGCCGGTGCAAGGAATTTCGTGATTCCAAATCTCTTCAATGTGGGCCTGTTACCCGCGGCGGCAGGGAATGTAAGTTTTGCCGAAGCGGCAAGCCTGGCAACGAACAAGTCCGAGGAGGAACTTCTTGGGCTCGAGGAAGCTCTGGAAGGTATCCATATTATCCGGATCGATGTTTTCAGTCTGCTGAACGCGGTGAAGACGGATCCAACTCACTTTGGATTTACGGACATTACCGATCCATGTCTGACAACAGCCGTATGCAGCGACCCCGACCATACGTTTTTCTGGGACACACACCACCCAACAGAGTTTGGCCATGCATTCTTTGCAGTCACGCTCGAGAATGCGCTGGCACATCAGGCATATTAATTGACCAAAAGGCGGTTCACTGACTGAATTGTAGCCAAGAGAGGCGGATTCCGCGCGAGGAGAATTCACCTCTCAGCACTTTGGTGTCTGCATGCGTGATTGGGTTGACCAACGAATCGGAGCGATTCGATCTCATAGTATCTGAGCGGTGGAATGGAGGTTCAGCATGGCAGTAATGAAATGGAAGCATGACTTGGTATTGAAGGCGTTTGTTGTTCTCGCGATGATAGCAAGCATTGTTGGTTGCAGCGGAGGATCTGCAGGCCAGCAGTCTCTAGGTGTGAGTTCTCAACAGGGCGTTGTCTATTCGATCGAAAACTTGAAAACTGATTTCGCGAAGCAAAAGCTGACTCAGAAGAACGAATGGTCTATCACTATTCTGACCAAAACCAGATTCTTTCAGCATCCGTCCCCTTCATGCTAGCGAGTTCTTCGAGATGCAAACGGCATTTGCGGCGCATGCGTTGAACGCGCAAATCTGCATGAATGAAGCACCGTTCAGTATCAGGCCTTGCCAAGATCGAGACTTATGTCAAACAGGACTCAGGAGCTACTGAGGATGTGCAGATTCCTTATTTCTTTAGTGCTTTTGCCAACTATCGCTGCGGTGGCCCAAAAGCCGGATCAACTGTTTCCTGTCGCCGGTGGTGGGGAATACGTCCAGGTGTCAGCGGAGAGTTCGTCCGCACAGGTGCCTTCCGCGCGAACTTCAACAGCGGCAACAAACACTTCCGCCACACCCAGCAACGAACAGCAGACCAAGCGCATCCTCGATATCCTGCCCAACTTCCGCGCGGTAAGCGCGAACACCAAACTGCCGCCCCAGTCGGCGAGGGACAAATTCATCACCGCCACCCAGGACAGCTTCGACTACTCGGCAATCTGGCTGCCAATCACGCTTGCGGGCTACTCGCAACTTACCGGCGCAACTCCGGAGTTTCAAACCGGTATGCCCGCCTATCTTCGCTACCTCTGGCACAGCGATGCCGATCAGGCTGGTGAGAACTATGTCGTTGAGTTCATGGTGCCCACTCTCACACGCGAAGACAATCGCTACTATACCCTCGGCAGGGGCGGTGGAAGTGGCCTCAAGCGAGTCGGCTATGCCCTGACCCGGACGGTGGTCACGCGCAACGATTCAGGCAAGGAGACCTTCAACATTAGCGAAGTGATTGGAGCGGGCGCATCGGCTGGCATCTCCAACCTCTACTATCCTTCGCGCGAACGCACCTTTGCGAAGACAGCGGACAAGTGGGGGATCGACGTAGGCGTGGACGCAATCGCATTTGTGGTGAAAGAATTCTGGCCGGACATCAGTCACTCCCTGCGGCATAAAAAGAACAGCTATGCGGCAACTTCAAGTGAGTAACTCAAAAGTGGAGGTTCAAGGGAGCCCCGCCCAGAAGAATGGCAGCCATACGGCCATTGAGTAGATTCCCCGCACGACTGCGGGAATTCGTCCGCATCCTGGAGTTGGCCTCAACAAGTGAAATGCCAAGTGCCTGTCGAAAAAGTCGGCACGAGTTTGCAGATTTTCAC
>CAZTLV010000065.1:0-22277 GCA_964614635.1 uncultured Occallatibacter sp. | reverse complement strand
GCGCCGGTAATCTGCGGAATGCCGATCTTGAGCAGCGGCAACAGCTTCTCGACAACCAACCGCTGCTGGATCACCGATTTGAACTCGTTGTAGACGATGTAGGCGGCGTCGATTTCCTCATGCGTATAGCGGGAGATGACGCTTTGCGCCAGCTCGAATACGCGGCTGGCCTCAAGCTTGAGCAGCATGCCGGGATGGTCGCCGGTGACCTCGACGGGACCCTTGCGCTCGCGGGTCTTAATGGTGCGGCCGTTCACGTCAGTATGCTCGGAATAAACAGCGGCGGGATAATGACGGCGCATCAGGTCGCGGCCTTTGCGGCCGACGGCCTCGATATCGAACTCCTTGTCAGGATTGCCGGAGATGAACTGGAAGGCGGTTTTGAGGATGTTGGCGTTGAACGCGCCCGCAAAACCTTTGTCTCCACTGATGACGATAATCAGTACGCGCTTTTCAGGCCGCGTGGCAAAGAGGGGGTTGCGGAGGTTGCCGGTTTCAGGATCGAAGATTTCGATTCGGCGGGTGAGCGACTCAAGAACGCTGGTGATCATTCTGGCATAGGGCCGCGCCGCCAGAGCCCGTTCCTGGGCGCGGCGCAGTTTTGCTGCCGAGACCATCTTCATCGCCTTGGTGATCTGTCGCGTGTTTTTCACGCTGCGGATGCGCCGCCGTAAATCGAGTACGTTCGCCATTTCTATTCCAAACCGCTAGCCGCTAGCTTCTAGCTCCTAGCCTTCCGTTTCCCCCATCCAAAATCCAGGTTCCAAGTTCACAACATCGGCCTTGAGCTCACGGCTAGGAGCTAGCCGCTGCCGTTTCCAGCTCGGCTTTGAAGTTGGCACCGTATTCTTTCAGCGCTGCGTGGAGCTTGTTGCGCAGATCGTCGTCGAATGCCTTCTTCGCGGTGAGCTCGTCGAGCAATGCCGTTTGCGCGGCGTCAAAATACTTGTACAACCCGCCTTCATAGGCGCGAATATCAGAGACTTGCAGTTCGTCGAGGTAACCCTGCGTTCCGGCAAAGAGCACCACAGCCTGTTGCTGCCAGGTGAGCGGCTGGAACTGTGGCTGCTTGAGCAACTCCGTCAAGCGCTGGCCGCGGTTGAGCTGCTTTTGCGTCAACGGGTCAAGGTCGGAACCGAACTGCGCAAACGCCGCCAGCTCGCGATACTGCGCAAGATCGAGCTTGAGTGTGGATCCAACCTGTTTGACCGCCTTGATGGCGGCCGAGAAGCCGACGCGCGAAACCGAGAGGCCGACGTTGACGGCGGGCCGGACACCGGAGTTGAAAAGATCCGTCTCAAGGAAGATCTGCCCGTCGGTGATGGAAATGACATTCGTAGGAATATAGGCCGAAACGTCGCCGGCCTGGGTCTCGATGACCGGCAGCGCCGTGAGCGACCCGCCGCCTTTTTCCTTGGACATCTTGGAAGAACGCTCAAGAAGCCGCGAGTGGAGATAGAACACGTCGCCCGGGTACGCTTCGCGGCCCGGCGGACGGCGGAGGAGGAGCGAGATTTCACGGTAGGCCATGGCGTGTTTGGAAAGATCGTCGTACATCACCAGCGCATGGCGGCCGGAGTCGCGGAAGTATTCGCCGATGGCGGTGGCCGCGTAGGGAGCGATGTACAGCATGGGGGCCGGCTCGGAGGCTGACGCGGCCACGATGATGGTGTGGCCCATGGCGCCTGCTTCAGTGAGGGTCTGGACGACCTGGGCAATGGACGACCGCTTCTGGCCGATGGCGCAGTAGATGCAGATAAGATTGTTTTTGGCGTTGTTGATGATGGTGTCAAGCAGGACGGCAGTCTTGCCCGTCTGGCGGTCGCCGATGATGAGCTCGCGCTGGCCGCGACCGATCGGAATCATGGCATCGATGGCCTTGAGCCCGGTGGCCATGGGCTCGCGCACGCCCTGACGGTCGATGATGCCGGGAGCAAGGCGCTCGATGGGCAGAGATTCGGTGGAAGCAATCGGGCCCTTGTCGTCGATTGGCTGGCCGAGTGCATTCACTACCCGGCCGATCATGCCCTCGCCGACTGGCACGCTGAGAATCTTGCCGGTGCGCTTGACTTCCTGTCCTTCACTGAGTTCGGTGTAGTCGCCCAGCACCACGGCGCCTACCTGATCTTCCTCAAGGCTGAGAGCGAGCCCGGCAATACCATGCGGGAAGGCGAGCAATTCACCAGCCATGACTTTATCGAGCCCATGCAGACGCGCAATGCCGTCGCCAAGCGATGTGATCGTCCCGACTTCGTCCACCTGGACTTTTGAATCGTAGTTCGCGATCTGCTCGCGAAGAAGTTGCGTGATTTCGTCTGCCTTGATCTGAGCCATTTCGTTCCTTTTCAGCGGACATTGAACAGCGGGCAATGGTCAGTAAAAAGCCTCACCCTGACTACCGTTTGCCGAATATCATTCCCGACCGCTTTTTTACTAATTCCTGACTACAAACCAGTTTTGCAGCTCACTGGCCACTCTTCACTGCCCACCTACTAATGCTTGTTTCAACCTGTCGAGCCTTCCGCGCACCGAGCCGTCATAGACCGTGGAACCGAGACGCACCACCGTCCCGCCAAGGATGGAGGCATCCAACTTGAAGCTGGCTTCGACGCGCGCGCCAGCCAGTTTGCCAATCTCCGCCACCAGAGCTTCACGCTCCATCGCGCCCAACTCGCGGGCGGTAACAATCTGCGCCTCGCAAATGCCCGACTGCGCCTGCAAGAACTTGCGATATGCGTCTGCCACTTCGCCGACGTGGCTGATGCGGCCGTTGTCGATCAGCACAGCGATCAGGTTGCGCAGTTCCTTGCGCAGCCCAAGCTTTGCGTTCATGGTGTCAAGGAAGCCCACCTTCTGAATGGCGGGGATTGCCGGATTGACGAAGAACTCCCGCAATTCGGGACTCCCGTCCCATGTGGCCAGAAAATCATTGAACTGCAACCCGATCGCGTTGGTGTCCAGTTTGGCGGCTGTCACCACTTCAAGAAACGCGGTAGCATAGCGAGCAACAAAAGCGGCCATTTAGTTTTGCCCTCCTTTTGTCACGTCGCCAACGAACTCCGCGATGAGGGCGCGATCGTTGTCAGGAGTGAGCACGAGTTGCTTTGTGGCCTGATCAATGGCCAGGTCCGCGGCAAAGTGCCGGAGCCCGCGCCTTGCCTGCGCAGCGGCCATGCCAATTTCCTGTTCAGCGGCGGCAACGATGCGGGCGGTTTCTTCTTCCAGGCCTGCCTTGATGCGCTCCAGGTCGCGCTTGCTATCCTCTTCAACTTCGGTTTTGAATTTGGCAATCTCCTGGTCGAGGGAGGAGAGCTTGGCCTCGACTGCGCTGAGCCGGGCGTTCGCATCTTCAGTGACTTTGCGCGCCGACTCGAAATCGGTGCGGACCTTCTCGGCCCGCTTGCGGAGAAGGTTGGGCAAGATGCGGAACAGAGGAATGACGATGGCAAAGAAGATGATGCCGAAGTTGATGAACTCGAACATCCGCGCCGTGGCTTCGACGCTGATGTGGAGCATTTTCGCAGTGGATTTGACCAGCGGGCCTTCGAGGCGGAAGGCGTTGTTCTGCTCTTCCTGGGTCGGACCTGCATCTGACTTGGCCGCAGGTTCCGCCGAAGGCGCAGAAACGGACTTGACCTGCGCACTGCCCGCGGGCGTCGCCTCTTGCGCAACCAGTTTGAATTGAGCAACCCCGACTGTGACGGCCAGTACCATCAACAACGCAAACCGGAAAACGCGGAACTCTGGAAAATGGAGTGAGAGACGCGCAGGCGACATCAACTTTCTCAACGGGAACCCCCGGCAGCCACTGGCAAAACCGCGCGCACAACCTGGCTGGCCAGATCTCCGGCCGTAGCCTGTAACTGTCGCCTCGCAGCCTCGGCCTCAGTCTCGAGCTCGGCCTTGGCATGTTTGACCTTGACTCCGGAAGCCTTGCGGGCAGCATCGAGAGCAGTGTCGCGCTCTGCATTCCACTGCTTGACGCGCTCTTCGCGCACCTTGTAGACCTCGCCCCGCGCCTGTCGCAACTTAGCGGCATACTCGGTGGCCCGGGCTTCAGCGTGACTGATTGCCTTGTGGGCATCTTCAATGGCGCCCTCAGTTTGTGCACGACGCCGTCTAAGCGTCTCGGTCAACGGGCCCTGTATCAGGAATTGATAGGCCAGGACCAGCACGACGAACAGGAGCATAGTCGGCACCGCGCCAATGAGAAAAACCCCGACTTGTTGAAAGATTTCATCCATGCTGGTTCGATTCGCTCAGGCAGTCAGTTTGGTCCTAATTTGCGGGTGGAACATCTTTTTGTATCAGGGGAGGGGAGTCAAGTCAACGCAGATGGAGCCTATCTGGCGGGGTCCTGTGACTGCGGTCACGAAATAGGGATTTTGTTCAAAAAAGGCTTTGCTTTCGCCGTGAACAAGCCTAGACTAAGAATATCACCTAGACCCGTGCCAGGGTCCAGCGGGCAGTCGGTTCCGGGAAGTCCTTCCACTCCCTCGGTCGGCTGCCCGCCTCTACGTTCAGAGCCTATTTCCCCCTCGTCCGCCCGCGGTTGAGCAGGTACTTTTCGCGCCTATTGTTTTACGGTTTTGGGGCTGGCTTGGACACGTCCAGGAGGCCGTTGGCGCGGAGCCAATTCTCAAGGAGGGCGGGCCACTGATCGAGAGCGGCGTCACCCTTTCCTAGACCAGTTCCATGCGGGCCCTTGGCGAAGATGTGGCCTTCAGCGGGTACGCCTGCCTTGACAAGCGCCTCGTAGAATCGCAGACCCTGCTCCACCGGAACAGTTTGATCGGTGAAGGTGTGATACCAAAAGGTCGGCGGGGTGTCTTTGGTGACGAACAGGTCGGGTGAGTAGGCGGCGGTGAGCGCCTCGCAGCGATCCATCAAGTTGTAGCTCTTGCAGTAGTTCAGGTGCGAGGTATCCATGGAAACGGCCCCGAGCCAGGGGTAGCCCAGCACCATGTAATCGGGTCGGCTGGACACGCGGTCAATCGGGTCATCGGCCTCGGGGTTGCCATTCACAAACTGGGTTCCAGAGAGAGCGGCCAGGTGGCCACCAGCGGAGAACCCGATGACGACGATGCGGATGGGATCGATGAAGTAGTCCCGCGCGCGGGCACGCACTGTCTGAATGGCGCGCCGGGCGTCGAGCAGCGGCACCGGGAGCAGGTATCCGTTCGATGCCAGGCGATAGCTGAGTATGAAAGCTCGAAATCCCCGCGCAGTGAACCAGTCTGCAATTTCGCGCCCTTCCAGGTCCCCGGCCAATATGCGATAAGCACCTCCTGGCAGGACGATCACGGCCGAACCATTGGCGGCGCCGGCGCGCGGCGAGAAGATGGTCAACGTGGGTGTGTCCGCGCAGGCCTTGCCCTTGGCCTCCGGGGCGTCTCCGGGCCAAAGCCGGATGGTCTGAATCCCCAAAAAATCGTTATTGGATCCGGGCGTTGCGCAAGGCTGGGGTTGTTGCGCTTGCGTTCCTTGAAATGCCAGCATTGCAAAAGCCAACACGGCAGCAATCTTTCTCACGGTTTGCCTCCCTGCGGTTCGCGAGGATTATAGCCAAACTGCCGTATGTCCCGGGCAGGAGTTCAGGGCCTGCACGCTGAGTTGCTCAGCTAGCTCGAAGCCGTAGTGGGCAAAATAGAAGGCCGCGCCGTGCAAACGTTCTTGAAGCACGCCGGTGGGAAACAGGGCCTGGCAGAGGGCCTCAGAGTGGCGAGTGAGTGAAGCTTCGCGCTGTAGCTGGGTGTTGGCGGCAAGGGTGCGCAGGCGATTCATCTGGTAGCGCATCTTGCTGGCAGCGGTCTCAGCGGATTTCCCCAAGCCCGGGTCCAGTTTGCCCATCCAATCCACAAGCTGCGTGAGCTCCTCATCCAGTGCGTTGCCTGCGGCAGCCAGCTTCTGCTTTCCCTCGATGGGGATGGAACGCGCAGCAAGCAGCTGCGCGAGAGAGCCTGGGTTCTCCGCAAAGACGCGTTCCAGGTCCAGTTCGTGTTTGCGCAACAGGTCTCCGATTGCCGGCTCGACCAGCGTGGCTGAAAAGCGCGGCTGAACCGGAGTAAGTTTGCCCATAATTCGCTCGAAGAGAACAGCGGATTGTGCAAAATATGCGATCTCCGCCGGCCCGCCAATGGTAAGCGAGGTGGAGAGCAGAAAATCCTGGAAGACTGGCCGCAGCAATGCCGAAGGAGAAATGCGTTCCGGCTCCGCTTCAAGAATTGCCAGAAGATCGGCAGTGGAAAAACTCTGCCTGCCGGCGTGCCAGAGTCCGGCTGGCTCTGAGGATGAAGGCGCAACGCGCTTGAGAGCCAGGCGTGCTCCAGAAGACTGGTCGATTAGAAAGAGGAGAGTGTTGTGATCGCCGACAGCCACCTGGGCGTGATAGCCAGCGGCCTCAAGCTCGGCATTCCTGTCTACCAGTGCTGCATGGAACTCGTCTGTGCGCTCAAGACCTGCCCTGAGTACCGGCGCGCCGATGCGATGGAATTCGCGGCCGCTCGCATCCAGCACCAGAAGGCCTTGCGCCGCGAGCGCTTTGGAGTAGAAGTCCGCAAACGCCTGGGCAAAGGTGCGGCCCGGGCGGTAAGCCTGGACCAGTGCGTCCATTGTGTCAGAAGGGCCAAGAAGTTCCCACGCCTGATCAATCAGCGGGGTGATCCGCTCGTCGAGCAGGATCCCGCCGACCGGCTGACCGGCATGATCGGCCTCGAGCGACGGGGGATAAAGGAGTGTCCGCAGCCCTCGCTTTGCTGGGAAAGTGACGTGATTTATTTCCTCAAAGTCATGGTCTTCACTGGCGACCCAGAAGATTGCGGCGTGGGGATGGCCTGCCGCAGAAGCCTGGCGCGCCCTGGCAATAGCAGTTGCGGCCTTGAATGGCGTGAATAGCGGTCCCCCCAAAAGCCCAACCTGCTGGCCGGTAACAACCGCTCCCGCGCCCTGTGTCAAATCATCAATCGCCGATTTCGAGGTGGGTGAGGAGTTCTGCTCGGCAAGCAAACTTACTACCTGGGGCCAATGAGCAGGCAGCGGTGGACGAATTTGCCATCCGAGATCAGGCGGCTGCGAGGCGTAAAAGCGGTGAAGGGGAGAAGTTGGGGGCGCATCCCCGGCGCAGAAGTCCAGAAACAAGCGGGAGAGGCCTGGGGCGACGGAAATTGGAAGACAGTCTGCGCTCAGCAATGTATTCACTTCTTGCCATTCATCTGCGGATCGTGCGATGAAGGAAACTCACCCGACGCGCTTAAGGTTGATTCGGCTCTGTTAAGGATGCCATGCCGAAGTGAATCGATGCACAAGTGTAGAAGACTGTTCAATGAAGCGATCAGGGCGATTCGTATACTCTTGATCTGAACGCTTGACCCGGATTTGAAGGAGAGCCGAGAAATGCTGAAGAAGAAGGCCGCAAAGGCTGCGAAGTTGAAGAAAGCGCCTAAGAAGGCGAAAGCCGTGACCAAAAAGAAATTCGGCGCAACGAAGGCTAAGCCGGTGAAGACCAGGAAGGCGAAGAAGATCTCGAAGATCGAAAAAAACACCGTCGTGGAAACGGCGCGGTTGATTTCGTCCGCGCTGGTTTACCAGGGCCCGCTCTTTCGCATTCTTCACGACAAACTCATCGAGCCCGGCGGCCGCAAGAGCGAACGCGACGTGATTCGCCACAATGGCAGCGTGGTCATCCTGGCAATGGACACTTCAAAGAGCAAGAAAGACCCATGGATTGTGATTGAACGGCAGTATCGCCACGCAGCCAACCAATTTCTTTGGGAGTTGCCGGCGGGCAAGCTAGAACCTGGTGAGGATCCCCTGCAAGGCGCGCAGCGCGAACTGGCTGAAGAGACGGGTTATGCGGCCAAGAAGTGGAAGCCTCTGGTGGAGTATTACGCGAGCCCCGGGTTTCTGGGCGAATCGATGAAGGTTTTTCTGGCCGAAGGGCTTGTGGCCGGGAATGCCCATCCAGAAGAGGATGAGGAAATTGAATTCCGGCTGGTGAAGCTTTCCGACGTGCTGAAGATGATCGACAAGGGCGCCATCCTCGACGGCAAAACGCTGACCAGCGTGCTGCTGTTTGCGCGGCGCGCGGCACGCAAGCGCAAGAAGTAACAAGGCCGTCCGACCTGAAAATGTTGAGGGCGATGCCGGGGACCGATGGTTTGCGATGGCGTTGCGCAGTCTGGAGCTCGCGTAGCCAGAGTGACAGGCTGTGATGAAGCGCCGACGCGTCCCACTTTATGAACGCAATTGCGAAGAAAGACGCCAACCTTTCATCCTGTTTTGCCGTCATAATAACTAATCGGTGCGCGATCCCCTTCGCGTGCCGGATCCCCGCACGACCCAAAGAAAGAAGGAGCCTGTGGCTCAGTACAAAGGAAAGGTCAAGTGGTTTAACAACGCCAAGGGCTATGGATTCATCGGACGCGACGACGGGCCTGATGTATTCGTCCACTACTCATCAATTCAGTTGGACGGATACAAAACCCTGAAAGAGGGCGATGACGTCGAGTTCGACATCGTCCAAGGTCAGAAAGGTCCGCAGGCGGATGCAGTGATTCGCTTTAAGGACAACGCCGCCCACAGCGCCGCCTGAAGGCGCATGAATCCCGGGCGTACCGCAAGGCCACCGCATCGCGGTGCACCGGAATTGTGCCCAAAACCCCAGTGTTTATCACATATACAACTGCATCGACCCGCGGTCATTCGGACTGCTCTTTCCGCTTGAGCCAGTGAAAAAGCTGGCTGGCATTCGGTCGGCAAGCTTTCTACCGCGTTCTTTGCCCTGCTCCTTGCGCTACGATAAGAGACAGAATCGGGGCCACGCATGTTTGTCGTCGTCTGGCAGTTTGAGATTGCCGAGGAAAAGATCGCCGCATTTGAATCGGCTTACGGACCCGAAGGCGCATGGGCGAAGCTCTTCCGGATATCACCTAACTATCTTGGAACAGAGCTTTTACGAGATGCGTATATTCCAGGATCCTACCTGACCATTGACCGCTGGAGAAGCGAGCAGGACTTCAGGGCTTTCCGCAAGGAGCACGACCCTGATTATGAGTCGCTTGACCGTTCGTGCGACGCTTTGACAAGCAAAGAGACCCGGATCGGGGCGTACACGGTCTAGCACCCACTCCCTTGGTAACAAGTGGAGAAGTACCTGATATTCAAGGACTTTTGCGGCGCAACACAATCTTCTCCATTTCTTCGCCATTTTTCTCTGTCATTGTGAGTTCTGCCCTGCTACAATCCGTTCGAAATCATTCACGCCGCTGCGCTGTTTCCAGCATTGAAAGAGCAAGGCGAGCACTTTTGAGGAGTTTCTTTCAATGGCCATCGCCGACGAACGCGCCAAAGCTGTAGAACTAGCGCTTGCACAGATCGAAAAACAGTTTGGCAAAGGATCGATCGTCCGCCTCGGTTCGAAAGAAGCCATGGTTCCCATAGCTGTAATTTCAACGGGATCAATCAGCTTCGACGCTGCGCTGGGGGTGGGTGGCATTCCCCGTGGCCGGGTGAGCGAGATTTTTGGCCCTGAATCCTCCGGCAAGACGACAATAACCCTGCAGATTATTGCCGAGGCGCAACGGCTCGGCGGGTTGGCGGCGTTTGTGGACGCGGAGCACGCGTTGGACCCCGGCTATGCCAAGAAACTTGGCGTGGATGTGGACAACCTGCTGGTTTCTCAGCCGGACAGCGGCGAACAAGCGCTGGAGATCACCGAAGCATTGATTCGTTCAGGCGCAGTGGACGTGCTGGTTGTGGACTCTGTGGCTGCCTTGGTTCCGAAGGCCGAGTTGGACGGCGAGATGGGCGACTCGCACATGGGATTGCAGGCGCGGCTGATGTCGCAAGCGCTGCGCAAGCTGACGGGCACGGTTTCGAAATCGCGTACCGCACTGATCTTCATCAACCAGATCCGCGAGAAGATCGGGGTCATGTTTGGCAACCCTGAGACGACGACAGGCGGACGAGCGCTGAAGTTCTACTCGTCAGTTCGGGTAGACATCCGGCGCATTGCCGCTGTGAAGGAAGGCGACGTCGTCACCGGTTCTCGGACCAAGGTGAAGATTGTTAAGAACAAGGTAGCGGCGCCGTTCCGTGAGGCCGAATTCGACATTCTGTACGGAGAAGGCATCAGCCGCGAAGGCGATGTGCTGGATCTGGCGGTGGCGAACAACATCGTCGAGAAGTCGGGCGCATGGTACAGCTATTCCGGCGAGCGCATTGGGCAGGGACGCGAAAACACACGCGGGTTCCTGAAAGAGAACAAGGACATTTTTGCCAAAATGGACGCCGAATTGCGGAAGAAGCTCAACATTGGCGGGTCAACGAAGGCCGAAGTACCCGAGGCGCCTCCAACTGGGCACACTGAAGCCAAAGAGGCGGTGCGCGTCCGCAGGGCCTAGGAACCAAATCGAAGCTGTTCGCGTAGTTCCATCTTGGTGAATCAGGACTTTCGAAGATTTTGCTGACGAGTTCAGCAACACTCTTGACCCCGGTTTCTGCTCTACACTTGAATGCGAATGCAGACCAAGGAGCGAGCGGCTTTCTCATTTTGCCCGCGGTTGAAGTTCCGCTGGCTGGCGATGGTTCTCGCGTGTTCGTTGCATTTGGCCGGACAGAGTTCTACCGTCCCCGCAAAGAGTGTGTCTGTCGCAGCGCCCATTCAGGGTGTCCAGGCGGTTCTGAATCTAGACGGGCCCTGGCACTTTCAGGCAGGTGACGATTCCCAGTGGGCGGACCCGGCCTTCGACGATTCAAAATGGCAAACAGTTAACCTGCACGAGCCGCTCACCGCTCAGGGGCTTGATTCCTACTCCGGGTATGCCTGGTACCGGATTCGAGTTCAGCCGGAACAGTTTTCAGCAATTACCAGCTCTTCTCCGAATACATATCTTGAACTGATCGCTGTTCCCGATTCCGTGGGGCAGCTGACGGTGTACGTGAATGGTGTTGAAGCCGGCCATACCAAGGGCATGACGGCAAGTCCTTCGATGTTTCAGTCTTCGCCATTGGTAGTCTCGTTGTCCACCTCCGGCGGAACTGTGCTGGCGATTCGAACCTGGGCCGGCCCCGGCGTTGAAATCGGGCGCGGCCTGCTGGACAAGGTCGAAGTTGGGCCGCACGACGAAATCGCCGAAAAGGTCGCAACAGCGGTGAATCGCCAGTGGGACGAGCGTGCAATCGCCCCAATCGTGATCGCGTTTCTCTTTGCTTGCGTGACGCTGCTTGCTGGGGCTCTTTTTCTTTCCCAGCGGCATCACAAGGAATACATGTGGCTCGCGGTGCTTTGCCTCTCGGTTGCAGCAGGTGGCGCTGCTGAGGCGGCCTTCGGAATCGGCCAGATGTCGCTCAACGCCTACGGAATTTTCGCCTCGTTTACCGGCTACATCTTCATGGCCATCACCCTGGAGTTTGTGTTTCGATTTACCGGCGCGGATTGGCGCAGAACTGTCCGCTGGGTGCAAATCACCGTGCTGGTCTTTCCATTTGTGTATCTTATGCACCTTCAGCAGACATACGAAGCTCTGTCTGTTGCCGCGGAGGTCGTTTTCTGCAGCCTGATCTGCTTCTTGCTTTTCCGAGCATGGCGTCGCGGACGCGGCGAAGCGGGAGTCATGCTGCTTCCCTTTTTCCTGGCTGCCACTGCAGACTCCACAGACACTGTCCTGGATTTCGCATCGAGCAAACACTGGCTCCCGGATGGATTCGCATTTCACCATTTCCATTTTGGCCCGATCGAATACCGCACTGGGACGATCGCTTATGTGGTTTTTCTGGGGAGCCTGATCGCGGTCATCCTGTACCGCTTTGTCCGAGTCAGTGAAGAAGAACAGAGGTCTTCTGCGGAAATTTCGGCTGCCCGCAGTGTGCAGGCGCTGCTGATTCCAACGCAACTACCGTCCAACAAGAACTTCGTGCTTGAGAGCGCCTATTTGCCCATTCAGGGCGTTGGCGGCGACTTCTTTCAGGTTCTCCCCTTGAAGGACGATTCCCTGCTGATCGTGGTGGGCGATGTGAGCGGCAAGGGGCTGCAGGCAGCAATGAACTCGAGTACGCTTGTGGGCGCTTTGCGCAACGAGCTGTCCCACGATCCCGCCACTGTGCTTGAACACCTGAACCATGTCTTGATTGGCGCGGTTTCATCACCAGGTGCGGTCCCCGATTTGAATGCGGCTCCCTGCTTCGCGACCTGCTTATGCGCGAGGATCTTCCCCGATGGCACTTTGATCGTGGCAAACGCCGGCCACCTGAGCCCCTACCGCGACGGGCGCGAGCTTGAACTCGAGCCGAACCTGCCCCTGGGAGTGATCGCCGGGACCCATTACGAGCAGAATACCTTCCGGCTTGATCGCGGTGACAGGCTCGTGTTTCTCTCTGACGGCGTGGTGGAAGCGATGAATTCGAAGGGCGAACTCTTCGGCTTTGAGCGCACCAAGCAAGTAAGCAACGAGTCGGCACGCTACATTGCCCAGACCGCGAAGCGATTCGGCCAATCGGACGATATCACGGTGGTTTCGCTCTACCTGGCTTCACGGACGGCGGAGCATGTAAGCCATGATGGGATGGAAGCGCAAGAAGCGCACTAAGGTGTTCCCCATCCCGCATAAAGTATTTCGCGGATTCAAATAACGTAGAATCGCACTAGAGCTGCAAAAATGAGTGTGAAAGCCCTCTATCCCGGCACCTTCGACCCGCCGACCAATGGTCATGTGGACTTGATTCAGCGCGGTTCAAAGCTGTTCGAGCACCTGACGGTTGGCATCTTGAAGAACCCGGTCAAGAATCCGCTGTTCACCGTCGAGGAGCGCGTCGAGATGCTCTCAGAGGCCACGCGGAACCTGGGCAACGTCTCGGTGGCGACGTTTGACGGGTTGATGGTGGACTTTGCAAGGCAACTGGGCGCCATGGCGGTGTTGCGGGGAATCCGGGCGATCTCAGACTACGAACACGAGTTCCAGATGGCGCTGATGAACCGGCGGTTGGCTCCTGAGATCGAGACGGTCTTTTTGCAACCTGCCGGACGCTACTCGTTTGTCAGTTCGCGCATGCTCAAAGAAGTTTTCAGCTTTGGCGGCGACGTGACCGGACTGGTGCCGCCCAATGTGCTGAAGCGCCTTCGTGGGCGCATCGGGGCGAGCTAAACACGCGGCTGCTGCCCAGAACTCAACCTGCGAACATCAGAGCCCCTGAGTTGAAACCCTGCACTCACAGATAACGCTAGGCCACGACTGTCTCGCCGGCAGGCTTGTCGCCGCGCCCCAGCAAACGGCTGAGGATTACATACAGCACGGGGATAAAGACTAGGTTGAGCACCGTGGAGAGCAACATTCCGCCGACGATGGTTGTTCCAACTGAGCGGCGGCCCAGCGCGCCTGCTCCGGTGGCAAAGACCAGTGGAAGAACGCCAAGGATAAAGGCAAACGAGGTCATGAGAATGGGGCGCAAGCGGAGTTCCGCGGCCTCGATGGCGGCGTCGGAGATGGAGCGGCCTTTGCGGCGCATCTGCTCGGCGAACTCGACAATAAGAATTGAATTCTTTGCGGAGAGGCCGATCAGCATGACCAGGCCGATCTGGCAATAAACGTCATTCGACAGGCCGCGCAGAGAGACAAGGCCGAGCGCACCCAGAACCGCCATGGGCACGGCGAGAAGAATGATGAATGGCAATGCGAAGCTTTCGTATTGCGCTGAGAGGGTTAGATAGACAACCAGAAGGCCCAGGCCAAAGATCACCAACGCCTTGCCGCTGGATTCAATTTCATCGAGGGTCAGCCCCGTCCACTGAAAAGTCATGCCGGGCATCATGTTCTGCCTGGCAACTTCTTCCATGGCACTGAGGCCCTGGCTGGAACTGTAGCCCGGGCCCTTGGAGCCATCGATCTCAACAGCCCGGAAGAGGTTGTAGTGGGTAATCACGGGCGGACCCGAGCTCTCAGCCACTGTGACCAGATTGTCAAGCGGAACCATCTGGCCAGTGTCAGAGCGAACGTAATAGTTATGCAAGTCCCTGCCTGTCATGCGGAAGGGTTGGTCGGCCTGGACGAAGACGCGGTAGGTGCGGTTGTTGTAGTCGAAATCGTTGATGTATTCAGAGCCCATGAAGACGCTGAGCGTGGTGGTGATCTGCGAAAGCGGAACGCTCATTGCCTTGGCTTTTTCGCGATCGATGGTGACCAGAACCTGAGGATCATTGGCGGAAAAAGTAGTGAGCAGGCCGCTGAGGTCCTTGCGTGCGCGGCTCGCACCGACGATTTGGTGGGCAACGCGGTCAAGGTCGGCGAGGGTGTTCTTGCCCTGGTCCTGCAGCATGAATTGAAATCCGCCGAAGCTGCCGACGCCGTTGACCGCGGGGGGCTCGAACATGGCGACGAGTCCGCCGTTTGGGGCGAACATGAGGCTTTGGAGCTTGGGCGATAGATCGGCAACAATGTCGGCGGCAGAATGACCTTTGGCACGGCGCTGATCAGAAGGTGTGGTCGAGATAAACATCATTCCGGCGTTTGAGGCGCCTCCGGAAAAGCTGAAGCCCATGACGGAGAAGGCGCCCGCGACGTCAGGATTGGTGGCAATGATGGCCTGTGCTCGGTCGGCCAAGGCCCCCGTATAAGCAAGGGACGAGCCAGGAGGCGCCTGCACAATCACCATCAGGAAGCTCTGGTCTTCCTGCGGGATGAAGCCGGTGGGAACGTGGTTATAAATCCAGTACGTTGCGCCAAGCCCGGCAACGAAAGCCAGCAGCAACAAGTAGCGCAGTTGCAGTGCGACATGGATCAATTTGGCGTAGGTGCTTGCCAGCCAGGCGACCGCGGCATCCGCGCCGTGGATGAACGCGCCAAAGACACGTGACACCGGGCGGATATGCAGAAAGTCCATCTGATGGGGACGCTCTTCTTCGCCGCGGAGGAACAAGGCTGACAGAGCCGGCGACAGCGTGAGGGCGTTGAAGGCTGAGATGGCAATGGCAAAGGCGATGGTCAGCGAGAATTGGCGATAAAGAATGCCCGTGGTTCCGGGAAAGAAAGAGACCGGAACAAAAACTGCGATGAGCACAAGCGATGTGGCGATGACGGCGCTCGTAACTTCGCCCATGGCGTGGGAAGTTGCCTGGTGAGGGTCGGAATGCTCCATGGCGATGTGGCGCTGCACGTTCTCGATCACGACGATGGCGTCGTCCACCACGAGACCTGTAGCCAGGGTGATGCCAAACAGCGTGAGCGAGTTGATGGAGAAACCGAAGAGCTTGATGAAAGCAAAGGTTCCGATCAACGAGACCGGGATAGTGACAGCGGGAATGATGGTAGCGCGCCAATCCAGCAGAAACAGGAAGATGACGATGATGACAATGGCGATGGCCTCAGCCAGGGTGGTGAGCACTTCGCGAATTGAGTCGCCAACAACGGTGGTGGAATCAAAAGCAACCGCGTATTTGAGGCCCGGCGGAAAGCTCTTTGAAAGATCCTGTAGTGCGGCTTTGGCGGCACGGTCCACCTCAAGTGCATTGGCATTGGAGAGTTGCTGGACGCCGATGCCATGAGCTTCGTGGCCCATGTACTTGAGCGCGGAGCTGTAGTCTTCAGCACCCACCACGGAGTGGCCTACGTCTTTCAGCAGGACCAGGCCATTGGTGGAGTTCTTGACGATGATGTTGTCGAATTCCTCGGGGCTGGTGAGGCGGCCAACTACGCGAACCGGAATCTGAAAGGCCTGCTTCGCATCTGAAGGAGGCTGACCGAGCTGGCCGGCGGGAATCTCGACATTTTGCTCGACTAGCGCGTTGACAACATCTGTAGCAGTCAGGCCATGAGCTGCAAGGCGGACAGGGTCAAGCCAGACGCGCATGGCGTACTTGCGCTCGCCGAAGATGATGACGTCGCCCACACCGGGAACGCGTTTGATGGCATCCTTGACGTAAACATCAAGGTAGTTGGAGATGAACTCACTTGAATAGCGTCCATCCTCGGTGTAGAAGCCCGCGCCGAAGACGAAATTGCTGTTTGACTTGGTGATGGTGATGCCCGTCGAGTTGACCGCGGAGGGCAGTCGGCCCTGCACGCTGGCCACACGATTCTGCACATCGACAGCGGCGATGTCGAGGTTGTAACCAGTGTTGAAGGTGGCGGTAATTGAACTGGTCCCACTGTTGGTGCTCGAGGAGCTTATGTAGCGCATTCCCTCAACGCCATTGATGGCTTCTTCAAGGGGGATGGTGACAGCCTTTTCGACGGTGTCGGCATTTGCGCCCACATAGTTACAGGTGACTGAAACCTGCGGCGGGGCCAAGGTGGGATACATGGCGACAGGGAGATTGGGAATGCACACCGCGCCGGAAAGAATGATCAGCAGAGCGCATACCGTGGCAAAGACTGGCCGATGAATAAAGAAATCTACAAACAAGGGTTGCCTTCCTTTTCGCTCGCTGCGGGCAGGTAACGAAGCCAAGTCGCGCCTGCCCAGGACAACAAATCCCCGGGCGCATGATCCGCCTGGTTTCTAGGCTCCCGGCATGGGCATGACAGGCATGCCGTTGACCAGGAATTGTGTGCTGGAAACGATGACCTTGTCGCCCACATTCAATCCCGAAGTGATGGAATAGGCGTTGCCCACCGTATCGCCCAGGGTGACCCCAGTCTGAACGGCGAAGGTGTGGCCGCCCTGCTGTCTCGCTACGAACACGAAGCTCTGGCCGCCCTGACGAGTGACTGCCAGGACAGGAACAACAGCCATGGGAGTGGTGCTCCAGATGACGCGCGCCTTGACCATCTGGGCAGTGCGCAGAACCTCTGGAGTGGCGTGGACGGGAGCCTTGACCAGAATCTCCTGCATATTGCTATCCACCTGGGGTGAAAGAAAATCGATCTTCGTTTTCTCGATGAGTTTGCCGCTCGTGTCCATCAGATCGACGGCCAGTCCCTGCCGTACCTGAGCGGCACGCTCAGTGGGGACGTAGATGTAGGCTTCTAGATCCTTGCCTTCATCCACGGTGGTAAGTACGCTTGGCGGTGAGTTGAGGGGCGAAGCGAAATCGCCTACGTGCACGGGAATGTCGCCAACGACGCCGTCGAAGGGCGCGCGGATGGTGTAGTAGGCAAGCTGCTCCTCCTGCGACTTGCGCAGGCCGACGGCGGACTCGTAGTCCGCTTTGGCGTTTTGAAAGGCCTGCTCCTCCTGGTCGAAGACATCTTTGCTGGTGACGCCGGCCTCAAAGAGCTTCCGCTGCCTCTCCAGCTCGACAGTGTTGTAGTCGAAGAGCGCCTTCTTTTGGCGCTCTGTTCCACGCGCCGCTTCGACAGCGGCCAGTTGCTGGTGAGGATCGATCTCCATCATCACCTGCCCGGCCTTGACGTGGTCGCCTGAACGAACGCGGATCTGCGTCAGAATGCCGCTCACCTGCGGCAGCATGGTTGCCGAACGGCGCGATTTGATGGTAGCGACATACTCGCTGCTCTGTGGCACGGGGGTGAGCGTTACTTCCACGGTCTGCACCGGCAGTCCCTGCATACCGGCGCCCGCAGGCGCCTCAGCGGGCTTCCTGGCACAGCCCAGAGCCACAAACCCCATCAAGCACAACGAGCCTATTCCAAAAGTGCGTATCAAAACGTTCTTCTTCACTCAGTCGTCCCTCAGGCCAAATCCTTGCAGTTGGATTATTTCAGTCCCAGGCCCAGTTTGTCTGGGCAGGCAGTCACAACGCCATTCGAAAACTGGATTTGCGCCGCGTATTTTCAGTTTGAGACTGGTTGAGCGGTGAGAGCTTGCCCACGAACGGCATGCCAGGACTTAACAGTCGCTTTGTCATCAGACGTTTAAACTTGGGTGGATGGCGCAAAATATTCACGGCACGGGGCAGCTTGAAGGCTGCGACGGCCCAGCCTGGCACTGCTGCAAGGTGATGCATTTTTGACACGCTCCGCCAAGGTTGGTAGCCTTCATAAGGGCGCACACGGCCATTTCAAGGCTTTTCTGCTCTCCCAGCGTCCCCGTCGTCTAGCCCGGCCTAGGACACCGCCCTTTCACGGCGATAACACGGGTTCAAATCCCGTCGGGGACGCCAAATAAATCAATAGCTTAAACAAGCCTCTCGAAATCTGTGGATTCACGCTGCACGCAGAGTATTCAGTTCTTTTTGTCTCCCCAGCGGGCAACGCTGAATTGGGCGCCGGCGAAGAGAATCAGGCCCGAAGCGTATGCCCAGAAGAGCAGACCCACAGATACATAGAACGGTCCATAGAGCGACTGCAGGTCGAGATGGGGCAGGATTGCCATGTAGAGGTACTTGGCGGCCAGCCAGATGATTCCTGTCCAAATGGATGTGCGGAGCACCGGCCGCCACGGCACCTTGCGGTTGGGCAGAATCCAGTAAATCGAGAAGAAGAACAGGATGGAAGCCACGCCGGTAGATAGCGCCAGCCAGGCCCAGCTGATGCCGTTGAAAACAAAGTTATCGACGTGATGGAAGAACATCACAGTCAGCAGTTCTTGTTCTCCCGCGTTCAAGAGGATGCTGACCAGCGCAAGAACCACCATGAGCCCGGCTAACCCAAAGGCCACCAGCTGGTTGTGCAGATAGTTGCGGCTCTTGGTGACGCCCCACGCCTGGTTCAAAGCGACTTCAAGGGGTAGAAAGATTCCTGTACACGACACCAGAATCATGACCAGAGAAAGAATCTGCACTCCGTGGCGAGGCGCTGCGGCCAAAAGGCTCTCCGCAAAGAAATTCTGGTTCGAAGGCAGAAAATAGCGCACCATGTCACCCACAACGGTGACCATCATGGTTGAGTGAAAGATCGACCTCGACAGCGTGTAGAGCAGCACGATGAATGGGATGAAGGAGATAATCGCGTTGGCGGCCACGCTGAATGCGTAGGTATGTACCTCACTGTCAAGCAGATAGGCAATGAGAGCGGTGCCATCCTTGCGCCAGCGATACCACTTTGACCTGGTAACCGGTTCAGCTGCATCGCTGCCGCCCGGAACCTTCCCGGCTGCCTGTTCGTCGGTCAATGCACTCGAATCCTGAGTCACGCACTTCTCCTTCGTTCCTGAAACATGGGAGGACCGTTTTTGCTTCTATGGTTTCAAGGATAGCCGCTCAAGGGCCCAGCGCGCAGCGGTACGAAGGCCGTCATCGGTGGAGATGGCCCAGCGATCAAGCCAGGGGATGAATTTTTTCAACCCGCTATTCCCCATTGCGATGGCGATATTTCGCCGAAGTCCGCTGAATCCGGCCCTTCGGATTGGAGATCCGTTGAAGCGGCGCTCGAACTCCGCCTCGGCTGCTATGGGATCATCCGACCCGGCGAGGCATTCGAGAACAGGGTTGACTAACTCCGGTTGCGCTTGCAGGTCGGAGTCGGCTGCGATGGGCACCCGGCGCGGGGAGTTCCAGGGACAGACGTCCTGGCAGATGTCGCAGCCGAAGACCTGACGCCCCATGCCCACCATCAATTCCTCTGGGATCGGCCCACGATGTTCGATGGTGAGATAGGAGATGCATTTGGTGGCATCCATCTGGTAGGGCGCGAAGAGAGCATCGGTCGGGCAGGCGTCGAGGCAACGGCGGCAGGTACCGCAATGATCCGGGACGGTGAGCGTTGCCTTTGATGAGCTTGGTTGCTCAACCTCAAGTGAAGTGAGCAGCACCGCCAGAAAACCATACGATCCGAGCTTTGGATGGATCAGGCAGGTATTCTTGCCCGTCCAGCCTAGGCCCGCGGCGGTGGCCAAAGCACGCTCCACGACCGGCCCGGTGTCAACGTAGCCGCGCGCTTCAAAGGCGCCTGAGTAGCCCTGTAAGCGGTCTTCGCGGATGCGGGCTTCGAGGGCTCTGATTCGCTTGAGCAGCACCTTGTGATAATCGCTGGACCGTTGCCCTCCGCTTGAATCCATGCGGCTGGACCATGCATAACGCGCGATCCATCCCGCGTCCGCCGCGGCAGGGTCAATGGACCGCGGTTGAGCGCTGTGATAGCCGGCAAAGCAAACCACCGCAGAGCGCGCCCATGGAAATGGAATGCGCGGGCGCGCTCTGACCAACTGATCTTGCAAGCCAGTTGATTCCCGGTTGAGGCGCTCAAGGTATTTCATGGTCCCGGCGCGGCCTGCTGCAATCCAGGCTTCAAAACGCTCGGCATCTCGATCTTCTTGCGCATGGGGCAGCGCCACCAGGCCTGCCTCGGCAAAACCGGATTCAAGAGCCCAGACGCGCACCTGTTGCGGGTTGAGTCCGTGGGGCAGGGGCGGGCCGGGAGCGGATCGATTGCCGGAATTCATGCAGGAAAGAGGGTCGGACACGGAACCAGCGGCACTCCTTTTTGCGTACAGATCATTGTGTTCAAATGCGGACGCCAGAATCGAAATTGAACGCTCACGACACCGGGGGTGGTTCGGGTCTGGCTACTATCCCTTCTGATTTCACCATATTCCCTTCGGGCCGCTTTGGCAGCCTGAGTGCAACATAGGAGGGCATCCAGTAGCAGCCAGGCTCTCCTGCTCTCTCCTGGCAAGGTTCATCGATGGAGGCTTTATGAAAATGATCATATGCAACGACTCAGCGGCGACTGCGGTAGCAGAAGAGGCCGCGATGGAACTCACGGAGTTGGTGAGGGGCAAGGACCAAAGTCTTCTTGATCAAATGGTGCCGGTTGTGGCCCGGCAGACCACGGTTCTGGACATGAACTCGGTGGAACGGATTGACGCAGCGGGCATTGCCGCGTTGGTCACGCTGTACGCTACTGCATGCCAGGCGGGGCACACCTTTACCGTTGCCAATGTGAAGCCGCGAGTGAAGAGGATTCTTGCGTTGGTGGGATTGGATCAGATTCTGCTGTCTCAGAATGCGGACCAGAGTTCACAATCCGGAGCTTGCTTTCAGCGGTCGGCTGCGTGATTCGCTAGGCGTCGTCTCAGATTTCAAGCTTTGGGACGGAATCTGTCTCAAAATGTGCAAATTCCAACCCAGGAATACAACGAGAAACTTTTTGCAAATGAATCGTCTGTGACGAGTGGCACAGGCAACTGTATACTTGCGGCGATATTTGTAGTGCGACTCATAACGCCGCGAAGCGCAGTCGGTTGTTTGGATGAGGCTCATGCGCTCAGCCTTTTTACCGCTCTTTTTCGTTGAAATGCTGAGCTTTCGTTCCACAATCCATTTGGATCGGCCGCCGACGCGGAATCTTGCATACGGAGGCATTACCCCATGACGCAAGGCGTGGTGGATTCGTCGCTTGCTGGACAGGCAAGCCCAACAGCAACCCCAACCAAATATGTTTACTTTTTCGGCGGCGGCGCTGCAGACGGCAATGGCCGCATGAAGGATGTACTAGGCGGCAAGGGCGCGGGTCTGGCAGAGATGACCAATGCCGGATTGCCTGTCCCTCCAGGATTCACCATTCAAACCGAGGCTTGTCGCGAGTACATGCGTGGCGCAGTAAGCCCGGAAATCAACGTCGAGATGCACGCGGCTCTTGAGCGGCTGGAAAAGCTCCAGGGACAGAAGCTGGGCACTGGAGAAAATCCCCTGCTCGTCTCTGTGCGCTCGGGCGCAAAGTTCTCAATGCCGGGTATGATGGACACCATCCTCAACCTCGGTCTCAACGACAAGGCCGTCGAAGCGCTGGCCAAACTCAGCAACAACCCTCGCTTTGCGTATGACTCCTATCGCCGCCTGATCCAGATGTTCGGCGATGTGGTGCTCGATGTGCCGAAGAAGAAATTCGAGCACATCTTCGACGGCGTCAAGGCGAAGGCTAAGGTGAAGTTCGACTACGAGCTTCAGCCTGCGGCTTTGCAGGAGATTATCGCCGAGTACAAGAAGTTGGTTCGCAAAGAGACCGGCAAGGACTTTCCGCAGGGCCCGCTCGATCAATTGGTGCAGGCGCGCGACGCCGTTTTCAGGAGTTGGCAGAACGATCGCGCCAAGACCTACCGGCGTATCAATCACATCGATGACTGGCTGGGCACGGCGGTCAATGTGCAGGCGATGGTTTTCGGCAACCTGGGCGACAACTCAGGCACCGGCGTTGGCTTCACCCGCAATCCCGCAACAGGCGAGCATGTCTTCTTCGGTGAGTACCTGATGAACGCACAGGGTGAAGACGTGGTTTCCGGTGTGCGTACCCCGCTTTCGATCAGCGAGCTGGAACGCGCGATGCCCAAGGTCTATGACCATCTCCGCGCCATTACGTGGAAGATGGAAAAGCATTATCGCGACATGCAGGACTTTGAGTTCACCATCCAGGATGGCAAGCTCTACATGCTGCAGACCCGCAACGGCAAGC
>CAZTLV010000064.1:0-22508 GCA_964614635.1 uncultured Occallatibacter sp. | reverse complement strand
CCGCCCACGTTGTCCGTGTGCCCCACCACGTACACCTTCATCTTCGGGTCCTGCTGCAGCATCTTTGAAATCTGTTCCAGCGCCGACTTTGACTCCGGTTTCAAATCCGCCTTTGCCGTGTCGAACAGAATCCCATTCACCACCATGTGTCCGTTCGCCGCTAGCCCCGAATCCAGTGCCGCCGCATCCGCCACCACCTCTTGCTTCAGTGCCGTCTGCGTCAGAATTGTCTCTGAATAGTTAAAGCCCCAGTCGACCGAGACGAGCACATACGTCCTTCCCATATGCCACGTGGATACCCCAGTTCCCGCGCCAAAGTCGGAGATCCATCCCGCTGTGCGCAACGCCGTATTCAGGTTCCGGACCACCTGGGGTAAGCTTACCGTCCTGGGAAACTGGTAGTTGATTGTCTGCAGCTTCCCTTCCAGTTCCAGCTTGGGCTTGCCCGCGATTGGAAAGGAGGCTGAGTCGTCGTCTTTGTTTGAACACGCTGCAATGTAGCTTCCCGGGAATCGCGTCAGGATCGGTGAATCCTTGCATCCCGCCGCGTCAGTTTGCGCCCATCCGCCAACCGTGCATACCATTTCCACTGCCACTGCCAACACCAAAAATGCTCTCTTCATAATTTCCTCCATTGGTCTGTATTCGCTTCGGCTCAAGAAAAGGAACAAACTTTATGGTCTTGACCCTAGAATCTGCCGCTGCGACTCAAGACTGCGGTAAAGGTTGATCACCCTCCGCCAGGTCCAACGGTATATCAGGCATTATCGAATGCCCCCTGCACCGTTCGTACAGTTCCAGACCAAGGTGAGCAGGAGTGATATCAAAGGAATCCATAGGAAGATAAGACGTAAAGTCAAAACTCTTCTCAATGATCCCTGAATTGAATAGATATGCCATATCCGTAGCAATCCGGGCAACATCATAAATCCCGGTAAGTCGAATCATCTGATCGGGCGTAAAGATGATCCGTGTCGAGGGTGAAAAATCAATTTGCGACATGAGGTCCAATACCTTGGTGCATGCCGCAACGAAGATCCGGCTCTGAGTATGTGTCATATTGACAAGCAAATCGACGAAAGGGATATTGGATTGGTCCGTTCCTTCCACCGAACAGGAAGTGGCCAGAAGGCCTGCCCACAGCTGTTTTGTCAAATCATCCGCCCATGACCCGTTTTCAAGGATGCTTGTGACCAGGTGTGGATGAGCGCGCATCCTGTCTGCATCGGTTCCTGAATCGAGGAACTTTTCCGCACCGTGTGCAATCTCCATGGCTTTCTCGGTTCTAGCCTGATCCAGCGCTCCGCCAAGCAAGAGAATGGGTTCATGGGTTCCGTCTTGACATAGCCGACACAAGAAAAGGATCGTTCGGAGCATCCTGAGCGTGTGCGCGACGTCTTTCGGATCCGTTTGAACAACTGCGTTCCGCACCAGAACGTCCCAAAGGTTTGGATCGAGGCCAGCCGGGAGAACAAACGATAATCCGATTCCATCTTCAGCGTGGCGAACAACCCGCGCCTGCACGGTAATCTGTGGCTCGGAAGGATCCGACAATAACCCTTCCACTTCCACTGTCAATGGGATCAACTCACCAATGGGCCAGCGTTCATCTGTCAGGAGACGAAGTCCGGTCGCGCTAATATCTCTGATGGTGGCTGGCTTCGAGGCAGGGTTGTTCCGCCGCCGGGCGGCAAACCCAGATGGGGTTCGCCTTTCAGCCGCTGGCTTCACCGGATACCCAAGATTCCGGATCCAGGCTTTCCATTGATTCCGCGTGGTCATTTCATTAACCGAAAACCCCGTAGGTTGGCACCGATTTCAAGAAATTGTATCGCTCATTAGGCAGACTGTGGGGCCAAAAGGCTGCTAGCTCGGAAAAGGCTGCGCAGGCTGAGGAGGAGGCAGAGAGCTGTTGCCCACGATATTGCGCCTACCTCATCCTGCCGAGAATCCTGATGTCTTGTTTGATTCTTGAAACGACTCCGGATGGGTGATTCTTAGTTGAGCGTGGCGCGCTCGCCGCCCCCAACTAACCCCAAGGTGAGGACGAATCAGTAGATAGTTCTAACGCGGGTCTTGATCGGACGTGAGGTTAGGGTCGCCATGTTGAGGTTCTCCCAGGGAAAGGTCGCAAATCGGCCGACTCTTGCCCACTATAAACCCATTGAGCGATGGCATCGAGGTGAATTCTGCGAATCCGTTGGCAGTTCCGGGCATTATGACCGCCAACTCAAAAGTTGCTCCATCGACAGAGTGGTGTTTTGCTTTCACGGTATCCGGGCCCATAACACGTTGATCAATTTGATTAACCTTTCCACACCTCAACATTCATCGAGAATCGATGCTGAATAGGCGATCAATCGGCAGGAAACATCAAACCTGCTGTCACTCTTCCCGCAGCAAGATCAAGGGATCGGCACGCAGTGCGCGCTGCGCCGGAATCCATGCGGCCAAGAGGCCCAGAAACAGCATTGTTAACACAACCCCAGCCAGCACAAAAGGATCTCGGGGCGTTGCCTGATACACGATGAATGACAAAACCTTTGTCGCCACCAGGCCCAGCACAAGGCCGACAGCGGAACCAAGCGCCAATAGCCGGAATACGCGCCCTAGAGCGGCCCCAAGCAATTGCTTGCGCTGTGCTCCGAGCGCGATCCGAATCCCCAACTCCCGCAGCCGCTTGCTTACGGAGGACGCTGCCATTCCGAAGATGCCGGTAATCGCCAGCATCGCCCCCAGAACCCCTAGTACGCCCAGCGCAATCGACGCCGCACGCGCCGCAAACAGCGCCGTACCCAGCTCTCGTTCCCATGTGTTAATCGTCAGCGGCATTCCAGGGTCAACTTCGTGCAGGGCTCGCTGCAGCTCCGGCGCCAGGTCCTGTGGGCTCCGATTCGACCGCACCAAGAGGTAGGTCCGGCTCGCAGGCGATTGTAATATTGGGAGGAACATTGCCGGCTTCGGACTCTCGCTCAACGTCGCGTACTTTCCGTCCTCCACTATGCCCACCACTTGCACTCGTGTCCCGTTCCAGATCTTGAAAAAGCTTCCGATTGCTTTGCTCTCGGAACCAAAGACCTTGCGAGCAAACTCCTGGTTCACCACCGCCACGTGCAGAGTGTCTTTGCTGTCATTCCACGTAAACGCTCTTCCCTGCAGCATCGTAGTTTTCGCGGCTTGAAAATAGCCGGGCGAGACGAAATACTCCATGGCTTCTAATGCCTCATTGGCCAGCTTGTAATCTGTAGCGCTCTCCTGAAAGACGGCGTTGCTGCTCCAACCCAGATTTAACGGGATTCGATCTGCATAGGCCGCAGCCGTCACCCCCGGAATGCTCGATATGGCGTTCAGCATCCTTTTCTGAATCGCCGCTGTCTGGTCCACTTTGTAACCCGCCATGTTCAAATCTGTATTGACCTGTAGGGTGTTCTCAGGCACAAATCCAAAGTTGCTCTTCAGTGAACGCAACATGCCGCGCACCGCTACCAGGGACGAGGTCACAAGTACAGCGCATACCGCAATCTGCCCCGCCAGCAACACATCCCGTAACGTGATTCGACGCCAGCCTACCGCACCAGCCGCCCCGCCTTTGATTCGCTGATAGGGGTCTGACTTCAGCACTTGTCGCACAGGAACCATTCCGAAAAGCAGTCCGCTCGCCAGCGCAAGCAAAAACGCCACAATGTATGTGTGCGCGTCAGGACTCACTGCCAGCCTGATGGGTATGTCAGGCACCGGTTGCCAGGCGCTTAGCCCTCGCAGCAGCACCACACTGCCTGCCAGCCCCACTACTCCCCCCGCGAGCGAAACCAACACTGCTTCGGTAAGTAACTGACGCAGAATCCGTCCGCGGCTCGATCCCAACGCCAACCGCAACGCCACTTCCCTCGAGCGGTCCTCAGCTCGGGCTGAGAACAAGCTGCCCAGGTTGGCGCAGGCGGCCAACAGAATCAGCCCGGAAAGGAGCATGAGCCCAGCCACGAACGCATGCACTGGCCCTCCAAGCATGTCTCCTGCCAACCCCGGGCGCGCTACCGAGAAGGCGATGCCTTCATCGTCTTTCGGATATGCCTTTGCCATCCAAGCTGCAACGGAGTTGAGATCGGCTGTGGCTTGCGCCGGAGTAACTCCGGCCTTTAGGCGCCCCACGACCCACCGGCCGCGGCTTCCGCGGGCATCCAGATCACTGCTTCCCTCGATCTCTTGTTGATTCACAATCGGCGCCCACAGGTCCGGCGCATAGAAGAGCTCCGTCCCACTGAACCCCTGCGGCGCCACCCCCAGAATCGTATAGGTGTGTCTATTCAGGCGGACCTCGCGACCCACCACTCCGTGATCGCTCTGGAAATGACTTGACCAGTACGCATAGCTCAGCACTATGTAGGGCGCGCTGTTCGGCCCATGCTCATCCGCCGCATGAAAAAAACGCCCAAGGTAAGGCTGAACCCTGAGCACGTCGAAATAATTCCCACTTGCCGTGTAAAGCCAGATTGGAGCTGGGTTCCCGTCGATGTCCAAACTTGCTGTGGAGATTTCGCAGACCAGCATCCCGTCGAAACTATGATTGCGGTCTCGAAGATCAACGTAATCCGGGTAGGACTGTGACGGAAACCCTCCTTTTGCGTTTTCGATCGTGTAGATATTCTTGCCTTCTGGAACATTCATTGGCTTGAACACGAGCGCGTCCACCAGGCTGAACACCACCGCATTCGCCCCGATGCCCAGCGCGAGCGTTACCACGGCTACAGCCGTGAAGCCGGGTGATTTGCGCAGCATGCGGAGCCCGTAGCGTACATCCTGAGCGAAGGATTCTATAAATGTGACACCGCGTGCTTCCCTGCAATGTTCCTTGACCAGGTCGAGGCCACCAAATTCGATGCGCGCCCTTCGCACCGCGTCTTCGCGAGTCAGGCCTGACCGAATAAGCTTCTCAATTTGGCGCTCAAGGTGAAATCGCAGTTCTTCGTCGAGTTCGCCCTCAACGGCCCTGCGGCGAAAAAGGGTACGGATACGAATAAACAGATCGCTGAGCATAATGCGCCTCCTAGACCGTTCCCAACACTTGAGCCACGGCCGCCGTCAGTTTCTCCCAGGCATCTTTCTCCACTTCAAGCTGCCGATGCCCACCTTTTGTCAGTTCGTAGTATTTTGCGCGTCGATTATTCTCCGATGTCCCCCATCGTGCTTTGATCCAGCCGCGGCGCTCCAGACGATGCAGGGCGGGATAAAGTGACCCTTGCTGGATCCGAAGAACGTCGCTGGACATCTGTTGGACCCGCTCGGATACGGCCCACCCATGCTGGGGTCCGAGAGCGAGCGTTCGCAGAATTAGTAGGTCCAGAGTGCCCTGCGGTAGGTCAATCCGTTGGGTTGGCATGCGCTCCCCTTTCACTTCTACATGTAACAATACATCTCTTCCTGTCGAAGTACAAGGGGAGAGTATATCCGGCAACTTGGAAGTCGGGCAGTCAAATGGTGAGAACTTGGGTGCCTGTTGAAAAAGTCGACCGAAGGAAAATGCGAGAAATAAGATCGCTCCAGGATGCCCTAAAAGCGATTTTCTTGGGTCGCCTAGACATTTTCTATCACCCATTTTTCTTCGTTTTTTGAGAAAGCTGACTTTTTCAACAGGCACTTGGCCTCTAACTAACTGGCACCCAAGCTTATTCCGTCCTTGTCTGGCGGAACCAGTACGATCCTTTTCGCGTTTGAGACTTGGACCGGGCCTGCAATAGCCAAGCACCCTCACTGCGGCCGCTCTCGTCCCCCAACCCTGCGGTGTTTTTGGAAAGGTGTTCGCGATCAACTCGGCAATTACTGTCCCCGACAGGCTCCTAGGGAGATGTTTGGACGGGAGTGACGAGAGTTGCGGTTGGCGTAAACTGAAATCGCAGGATCCATACACTCGAGGTTGCCTGTCCATCGACTTGCGCAGGTTCGAACCTCCATTGCTGCGCGGCTTGCAGGGCCAGTGTGGCGAAGTACTTACTTGGTCCCGGCGCGTCAAAGGTCGCATTCGAAACATTGCCTCTTGGGTCAACCGTGACCCGTATCCTCACCTCGACTTTGCCCTGAATGGTGTTACTCGCACTTGGAATTACATCGGGCAGAACTCGCCCAACAACCGCACCCTTCACGTCCTCACCTTTGAAAGGTTGATCCTCTTGAACTGGAGATTGAGGTGAAGACGCGGGGATCTTGACCACAAGTTTTTCCCCGGCTGTGAACCCTGGCTTAACACGATTGAAACGCAGAACTAGAGCTGCGACGCCCACAATCAGAATGAGCACAGTGGCAACGAGTGTCGTAATGCGGAGTTTAGCTGATAGCGCTCTATTGGTTTTGCGGACCGGGTCTGGCAGAGATCGGACAGGTTCGAGGCAAGCCTTGACATCGCTGAGGGACCATCGGCGCGAGGGGTCGAACCGGAGACATTCCTTCGTAATCTCGGAGAAGGGCTGCGGAATGGATTGCGGTACAATCGGCTCGCGATGTATCGATCTGTCCCAATCGGGCGGATGTTGGGTCAGGGCTTCGACCAGGGTGACGCCAAGCGACCAGACGTCCGCAGCCGGGGAGATAGGCTCGGTGGCGGCTTCCGGCGCGTCATAGGTACTTAAAGCAGGAAAGTGATTGATAAGCTCGCCGGCAACATGAAGGCCGTCTGAGGAAAGCTTCAATTGATTGTCGACGACCATGATGTTAGATGGCTTGAGATGACTATGCACGAGGCCTTTCCCGTGAAGGTAGGAGAGCGCGTCGAGGACTGGGTCGAGCATCTCACTGGCCTCGGGGGGCGCAAGAGGTCGCTCTGGAAGAATCTGTGAAAGAACTTCTTCGGCATATTCCGTCACAGCGTAGAGCAGCCCGCTGGTGTCGATTTGACAACGTCCAGTGTAAAACAGCCGCATCAGGTGAGGATGAGACAAAGTCGTTGCCACAGCCCAGCCAGCGATGCGAGCTTCCGCGTCCGTGGCATCAGCTGGAATGAGCTTGATCGTGGCTCTCTGCGATGGAGATCCATGGATTTCCGTCAGGAATACGCCACCGGATTCAGAGCCGCCTAACCATTGGAGGAGGGTGAATCTTCCGTCAATGCACCGTCCGACCCAATCGGTTCGAATAGCCGCAGTGTTCATGGCGTAAACCATTCTACGCCGCATGAGCCGTGTACCTGCTGAGGTCAGTCGGGCAAGGTAGGCAAGAGTGATGTGCTGTTCGCCCAGAACGTGCCCTTATTCCCGCGCTCAAAATGCAAATTTATTCAGCGTCACTTGGCGAAAACTTGGCATTCCACTCATTGAGGCCAATTTCAGGCGAACCCGCAAATTCCAAATTGAGACGCCAAATGTTGAGAACTGTGCCTTTCCGCATTTTGAGAACAATCTCTGACGCAAGCCGTTGGGCCAATCCGGCTACAATCGCGGCATGCCGGATGAGACGCCGCTTCCACGGGATCATATGCCTTGGTCATTGATCGATATTTCATTCTGACAGGGGCCTTCGGCAGCGGGAAATCCACTCTGCTGGAGCATCTGCAATCGCGTGGCATTCGAGGAATCGTTGAACCAGCTCGACCGATAATAGCCGAGCAACGGAGCATTCAGGGAAACGGGCTTCCAGAAAAGGATCCCCGGCTCTTTGTCGAATTGATGTTTTCGCGAATGTTGACTACTTACTGGCAAAATGAGGCGTTTGCTGGACCGGTTCTCTTCGACCGCGGAATACCGGATATTCTTGGCTACTCCGCAGTTTTCGTGTTCGACTTTCCGCCCGGCGAAAATGCTGCTCACCTTTATCGGTACAACTCTCGCGTATTCGTGGCTCCAGCCTGGGAGGAGATTTATTGCACGGATCAGGAGCGCACGCTTCCGTTCTCCTCGGCACGCAAATTTGGCGAGGATCTCCGAGCAATTTATGAGCGATACGGCTATGACTTGATCGACCTACCCTGTGTTTCCATTGACGAGCGCGCAAACTTTATCTTGGATCGCATGGGCGCCTCCTAATCGCCTGACGGTGCCGGATTTGACATTCCGGTCAGGTTACTAACATCCGTCAGTTGGTTGATCAATATTTCCGCGCACCCTCGGCTTGGATGATCTTGCCATTCTCTGGGATGGCCCATGGCAGAATTCCTACGTACTAGGTGGCTGCATAAAGCTCTACTAAACGGCAGAATCGATTCTATCCAGGTGCCAAATTTTGAGAACTTGGACTTTCGCTTGTTGAGGTGCGAACGTTGCCGCTCTGGATCAAGCTTTCGGACTCAGAATGCGAGTTGGCTGAACTAATCGGCCAGTTCTCAATATTCGAAGGAAAACCGTTTTGCGGTATCTTTTAAACCCCACACGAAAGCACAACAAATCAACCGAGCCCAGAAATCTTTTGACAAGGAATTCGGCCTGGAGTACAGTCGTTTATCGATATAGAGGTTCTTGGTGAATTATGCCAAAAAGAAAACTTGATCCATTGCCTTCGGCAGCGTTCCAAATTCTGCTCTCGCTTGTGGATGAGGATCTGCATGGATACGCGATCATGCGCCAGGTCGAGGAGCAGACAGGCGGTCAAACTCGGCTTGGCCCCGGCACTTTGTATGGCTCGATCCAGTCACTGTTAGAAGTAAGCCTTGTTGAAGAAGTTGATCCACGCGACGATGCAAAACTCGGCCATGAGAGGCGGCGCTATTACCGATTGACCGCGGCTGGCCGTATGGTCGTGCGATCTGAGGCCGAGCGACTTGCCTGCCTGCTGCGTGTGGTCCGGGCGAAGAAAATCTTGAGGGGGGACTATGTCTCAGAAGATCTATGCAGCCCTGTTGCATATCTATCCGGCACGGTTTCGTGAGGCATACGGCGACGATGCCCTTCAGTTGTTCTGTGACCGCTCTGGCGCAGAACGCGGACTGCTTCCACAGCTGTGGCTCTGGCTCGATCTTCTCCGCGATTTGGCGATCTCCGCTCCTCTCGAATACCGCCGTGCGGAGTCAGCGCTGATGGCTTCCGCGCTGCCTGAATTCGAAGGCGCGCCCAGCTTTCTAGTCTTGGAAAGCGCCGCGCCGGGGCTGAGTGCTCAGTTTTGCGCTGGCCTGTTGTCGCTCGTAGCCTTTTTCGCAATCTTGGTCGTAATCGGCAACTGCTGGAACTTGAGAATCCTGAGTACGATGCTCACGCAGGTTCCGCACGCCGATATGCACCCTCCGCAGTCCAAGGCGGCTCTGCTTTCACCGAGCCTTGGGTTGGCTCAATCGCAAACTTCGCAGCACCAACCACTGGACGCGACCAGCGCAATAGTCGCGGCATTTAGGACTCACGACATAGTGATGTTTGGCGAATGGCACGCCAATAAGCAGGAGTACGAGTGGCTGTGTCAGCTGGTGAGCGTGCCCGAATTTGACGATCGCGTCGACGACATCGTAGTGGAGTTCGGCAATTCGCTTTATCAGAGATCGGTGGATCGCTATATTGCCGGCGAGGACGTTCCAATCGAGCAGGTGCAGAAAGCATGGCGCAATGTGATTGGAGCGGTTGGTCCACCGTCTCCGGTGTACGAGCGGTTCTACAAAGCGGTGCGCGACGCGAACATGAATCGTCGTGGCAAGCATCAGCTCCGCATTCTTCTTGGCGATCCATATGGCGACTGGGAAAAGATCAAGGATGCTGAGGACCTTGGACCATATCTGGCTCACCGAGATGAATGGTACGCACAGGTGGTAAAGGATGAGGTTCTAGCCACGCACCACCGCGCGTTGCTGATCATGGGCTCGGGTCACTTCATCCGCCGCAGCGGTCCCGGCCTTGTCGAACGCACCATTCGCGCAGCCGGAGCTAATCCCTTCTTAGTAGTGTTTGGAACGAACGTGGTGGGCGGCTACGACGATCTTGATAAGCGATTCGACACGTGGCCGGCGCCGACGATTGTTTCGCTTTCAGGAGGCTGGGTGGGTGAGTTGCCCGCGATGTCGGTCATCAACGGTGGGACCACCCCAGCAACGTCGCTGAGACTTGCCGACGCCGCGGATGCATTGCTGTATGTTGGCCCGCGCGATTCCCTAACAGAGATTCGTATGCCACGCGCGGAGCTCGATGGTACTCCGTATGGAGACGAGATCAACAGGCGCCTCATGATCTTCCCTGGCCATTTGATCAACTTTCTCTACGACCAGTCAGAAGTACCACAGTTCAGAAGGCCGCAGCCGCAAACCGCTCAGCAAGCAATTCCGCAGGCCAATCCAGCGGGGCCACCCGCCATGCCTCCCCCTCCCAAGAGCATGCACGACCCGCTGCCTCCGCGGCCGCCATCCCAATAAGCCTCTCTTGCTGGCCCCCGGTCGTTTTGGGGCACTAATCCGGATTAACTGCTAGGCTGGGCTCATCCGCGACGAGTACATTGGATTTGAGGTGTCTCATGGCCCAATTTAACGGCGGCATCGGCAATGTCACGGCGGATACTGGGCTCGTCGAAATGGCGATGGCGTATTCCCGCAGCCGTGTGCTTTGCGCGGCCGCACGTCTCGGCGTTGCCGATGCACTTGGAGACGAGGTGCGAAGTGTTGGCTTCCTGGCGGGAAAGTGCCAGGCAGACGCGAATGCGCTTTACCGCCTACTTCGCGCTCTCGCCAGCATCGGCGTGACGGAGGAAACGACGCCCGAACACTTTCGGCTAACCGCGTTTGGCAAACCACTGCGGAAGGATGTGCCTCAGTCGGCCTGGGCGGCGATCGTCTTCTGGGCAGATCTACTTGCCGACGAATGGTCCTTGCTCACGGACTGTGTTCGGACCGGCAAACCCGCCTCTCAGGTCCGCGATCCGAAAATGTCTTCACGGTGGTCACAGGATCCCGAAGCGAGCTCTGTTTTTCGAGCGGTGATGGGTACGGCTCCGGCAGAGGACTACGGTCCCATCGCTGAAGCGTGGGATTTTTCTCGTGCGAAGGTGGTTGCTGACCTCGGGGGCGGCGGCGGGGCGCTCATTCTTGCAGTGTTAAGGCTCAACCCGCATCTGCGAGGCATGCTTGTGGACCTCGAGTCCAGCGTGGATGCGGCCAAGACTCGTTTCGCAGAGGAAGATCCGTCCTCCCGATGCGAACTGATTGCAGCAGATCTGACCCGGTCGGTTCCAGCGGGTGCGGATGTATACATGCTCAAACATGTCCTGCACGGCCGTCAGGACGCGGATGCTGTTCCAATTCTCAAGAACTGCCGCGCAGTAATTCCGCAGAGCGGCAGCTTGTTGATCGTTGAATTCATCCTTCCACCTCTCGTCACACATCCAGATCCACAACTCGAAAGCCACTTGATGAGCGACCTCAACATGCTTGCTGTGACCGGCGGCAAGGAACGTAGCGAACGCGAATGGAGAGCACTTCTTGAGGCAGCTGGATTCATTTTGAGTGGGGTCTTCCCCGTTGGCGGCGATAATCTGATGGTTCGGAACGTCGGGATTCTCGAAGCTAAGCTGGCATAGGGACATTCGAGATCAGCTTGGAGCAGAAGAGAAAGGGAACAACATGAGCCTTTGGCGTTGTTCGAGCAGCTTGGGTCGTGACGCCTGCCTTCACCTGCATGGGATTCCGCTTCCGGAGATACCCGAGCCATTGCTTACCGAGGGCTTTGGCTCGGATAATAGAACGCGCGAATCTCTGTCAATAGTCCACCGACAACATGGCACAAATCTACTACGTGATCCACACCATTAGCTGTCTCCATATCGAAGACGGTCGCGACATAATCGCCATCGACAATGTGCTGCTTTATTTCTACACCGTTGATGAACGGAAAGATGCTTGTGAGGAAGCCACAATCGTCTCACGGCCCGCCAGCTTAGGCATCAGTGGCCCCTCAATCGTTATGCCGGGTGCGAAGGGAACAGACGATAGATCCTTGCTCGCGAGACCGTTCAAATAACTCTCTACAACCAGGTATGGGCTCTGTTCCAACTTCTTAAACCGCGCAAACCGTGGTTTTGCCTGGCAACCAATAGCCGCCAGGCAAAACCTGAATGACTTGCATGCTATTGGCTGATTGCAACGCCATTAAAGGAGGCAACGCCGATTGGGCTCGAGGTCGCCACAGGCGTGAGGTCGCCATGGCCATTGATGGCAAAAACGGCGACATAGCCGTCGCCGCCCGCGGCATAAATGACGGCTAGCCACTTGCGGTCAGGAGATACCGTGATGTCCGTCGGAGCGCCCGGCAATGGCACTGATTTGTAAAACACCCCGCCTTGGCTGTCGCTGAAAAAGATAGAAATCGCGTGACCAGGGGAGTTGCCCGTGTACCAGACGTTCCCAGGCCCTTTTGCCACCCAGCACGGAGCATTGACAGGAAAAGACGGTGTCGGTCCAGCGATCGGGTTGAGGGTTCGGTCTTCGTCCACAATCGCGAAGCTATCAGGACTATGGGCCGGCGTGAAGCCCAAAACATTTCCCCAGAACGCGGCTCCCAGTGGAACCATATCCGCATCGCTGGGCAGCAGAATGGGTGTGCTGTTTCCGCTCAACACACCTTCATCTTGTGTCAGCGGCAACTGAAGTAGCGATCCTGAGGTCAGTGTGACGGCCGCCCAGGTCTTGCCTACTGCGATCTGTGCCGCCGAAGGATCGGAGAGACTCACAACGGGTCCATCGCTAGAACCCGAAGGCCATGCATGGCTTTCGGCACAGGTGGCACCAACCACAAAGAGATATTCATGAGTCAAAGCAACAGAATCCGGCTTCACGCAGTCGGGCGCCAGATGGATAGTCTTTCCAATGGCAATAGCACTGTCGTTCCGCACTAATTGGCTGACCGTGTTCGATCCGTAGTTCGCCACTGCACCGAGGTCGTCGTTGAACTGCAAGATTCCCGCATTCGTGCTGGCGCCACCCTTGCCGCCGGTAAGGAGCGTTTCCGCCAATGCCAGTGAGGGCGTACCTGCGGTATCCAGTTTGAACACAACAACAGTATTGGCAGTCGCGTCATTCGTGCTTGTGATCACTAACGGAATGCGTTCCTGTTGACCGGCAGCGGCCAGTGCGCTGGTGAGATATAGAGCCACCAACGTAAAGCCAGTGCGCCACAGACCAGATTTCTGGTGCCTACGAAAATTCATTGCGATCTCCTCGGGGTTTGTGTTGAAAGTGGACTCCAGCCGCTACGTTGCACACCCGTTTCGGCCACGGAGCACTTTCACAGTTCAATATTCGATTCGGACCACTGAAAAGTCACGGTTTGGTACTCTAGCCATCTGTGAGTTAAAAACTTCTGAATTCTCTTGGCTTCGCGTAACTTCTGGCCACTTCCCATCGAATAACAGAACGTGGGATTGAATTGGGTCCGCGAGTGCGCTTCACAGCAGAAAACGATTTGCACGATTACGCTGGCACTGATCAAGATTGCAAGAAGTCATTCGAATTCATGTACACGGACCGCAATCTCGAGACACTGATGACTCGCTATCAACAGGGCGATTTTGGCGCTGCCGCAGATCTCATCGAGCGCATCAGCCCGCAGCTGCATCGGTTTTTTCTCGCTCAGTCTCAGAGCCGCACAGATGCTGACGACTTGCTGCAGGAAACCTGGCTTCGCATTCACAAGGTGCGGCACACCTATCGTCCCGGCGAGCCGGCACTTCCATGGTTTTATGCAATTGCTCGGCACGTTCGTGTAGACCACTATCGGAAACAAATACGAACCGCTGCGGGCGAACGGCAGCTCGAGGCAATGTCAAGAGAAGCAGAGGCCATTCCGGCGGAATCTGACAACTCTGCCAACTTTGAGGCACTGTTGGCGCCGCTTGCCGAGAGTCAACGTGAGGTGATCGAGATGTTGAAGGTGGCGGGGATGTCGTTGGAGGAGGTGGCGCGTGCCACATCTTCAAGCGTGGGATCAGTAAAACAGAAAGCGCACAGAGCATACAAAAAGTTGAGAGAAGTGATGAGAGCGACGGGAGGCAGGAAAGGGCAAAGCGGAGAAATACTGTGAGAGATGAAGAGATTGACGAGGTTCTGAAGGCTGCTGCGCGCGCTCCGTATGGCCCGAAGCCGGAGCTGCTTAAACGCGTCGCTGACTCGATCAAACCGTCGCTCCGACCCGTTCGCCCACTACCTCCAAATTGGGCGATAACGGGCGGGCTCGTCCTGGTTTGCGCGGTTGTCTCTTGCGCGGGTGCAGCGCGGGCTGGATTCTTTGGATTCGAAAAAATGGATCTGCTGGAGCGTCTGCTTGTCTTTCCTGCGCTCATTCTTTTTGCTTGGTTGGCGGGAAGGGAATTCGTCCATGCCATGATTCCGGGCAGCATGCGCCTCATCTCCCCGGGCGCTCTGCTGGGATTTGGCAGCACAGCATTGCTTGGCGTGTTTGCCTTCCTGTTCCGCGATTATCGAACTGACCACTTCTTCTCCGTGGGCATCGTGTGTCTGCTCACCGGTTTCCTCCACGCAATCCCAGCCGCCTTGCTTGGCTGGTTGCTGCTTCGGCGTGGTTTCGCGGTTAACTCCGTATCCGCCGGATTGATAGCAGGCGTGCTCGGGGGACTCGCCGGTGTCGGAGTGCTCGAACTGCATTGTCCGAATTTCCAAGCTTCGCATGTGCTCGTATGGCACACAGCCGTCCTGCCCTTGAGCGGCGCGGCAGGAGCATTGGTTGCATGGACGCTGCGATGCCGTCCCCAAACACGCAAACAGGAGTCGGCTGATTGAGTGGTCCAGTGTTGAAAACTTGGCATTGCACCTGCTGATTTGTGAATGACGCTGGCGCCAACTGAGACTTTCACTCATGCTTGACCGAATGGAAGAATACCGTTCACGCTGGCTTGCCAATCCTTACTCGTCCACCCTTCCGGCTCAGATTGACCTCAAGACCGGTGAATGCGCAAGCAGCCGAGAGTAATGCGGAGTCTTGAGTGAAAAAGCTAGAAAACAACCCAGGAAACGAAGGAAGACAATTGCGGCCCCCATTAGGGGCTCCCAAACTCCGATGCTCATCCCAGGGAAAGTTGGACCCGCAGTGTTTTCCATTCTTGACCTCAAAAAACGTTTTTGGCCTTCCCCGTCACGTGGCGGGTCGGTATTGGAGCGATGGCGTACGGGTGGGGATGAGTTTGCGGATTTTCTCATTATCTAACTCGCCATCTTGGGGTCTTTAGTGCTAGCATCCCCACGGGCTTCCCTTACATCTTTTGCAATGACCTAAGAGAACCGCGCCGTATTCCGTCTCAGTCGGAATCAATGGGCGTATCGCTGTGCTCGTAGGAGAAAGGTGCCATATGCGACGAATAGTGCGGGGCTTAATCTCATCTGGGTTACCCTGCATGCTAGTTCTACTGTCTTTCGGGCGGCCCGCCTATGCAGGGCCCAAGTTTGCCGATTACCCACAACGCAAGGCAAGCGAGTGCGCCTTCAAGGAAGACAAGTTAGGGCTCGTCATTGGAGTTCAACCTGTCGAAGATCTGAATGATCAGAAGAATTACTTCGACTCGGATCTAACCAAGAAAGGCTTCATCCCCGTTTACATCGTGATCGAAAACCAGTCGAGCGCGGATGGCTTTCTGTTCGACAAGGCTGGCGTGAAGATTGGTGTCGGAACAGCGAATGGCTCCGGACCCAATACAAACTCGAAGTCAGTTGAGACGCTCCAAGTCGTGAGCGCCCTGGTTATTTCTCCCGTGGGCCTCATCATCGGTGCGAAGCTCGCCAAGGATGAGGCCCTGGTTCAAACGAACATTCTCAAGAAGGAAGTGCAGAGCAAGACCCTCTCACCGGGGTCTTCGACGTCTGGTTTTCTTTACCTTCCGGTACCGAAGGCCGGTCCACGGCAGCCAATCCATCTGATGATACCCATCACCCGATCCGGTGATGATGAACCGTTCAACTTGGATTTCAATTTCTAGGAGGGCAGTCATGTTTAAGTCTCCAGTTGCCGCACTTGCCTCGGCACTGATGCTTTTGATCTTTTTGCCGGAGCTGTGCCTAACCGCTCGCAGCCAGGCGGCTCCGTCGACAGTTCAAAAGCTCAATCTGAATGCGGCGGTCGTCGTCGATCCTGAATTCTGCGCCACAAAGATAAAGAAGAACCACGAGACATTTGAAGTCGGAAAGGACGCTTGCGAGGTTCTCAAACCGACACTCGAAGAGGGTTTCTCCAGAGTGACCAGCGTAGCGACGGACAAGGACGCCGTGGACGCACAGGCGATCCTCATGCCAAGGTTCGTTGATGTGAGCGCAACAAAGACGATGGGGGCGTTTTCTACTCGTGAGCTGACCGTCTTGTTGGAATGGACAGTGAAAAACAAGTCCGGCCGGACAGGTTGGATCGAGACAGTGCAAGGATCAGGCAAAAACCACATGGGCAATGCCTTCAGCTACAAGACGGATCTGAAACAGATCATCAATTATGCGGTGCGGGACCTGGCCCACAAATCGGTCATCGCAATGGATGCATCGCCGGAGATGCGCAAACTAGAACAAAGGACTGCCTCGGCGCCGTGACGCTCAGACGGCGACACGCGAGGCGGAATTGGATAGGGGAGATTTCGATTGAATTGCCATCTCTCCGGGAAGTGGAAAGTTAGGGGCCCCAGTATAAGCCCAGCCACGACGGTGGTCGTTAGCACTATTTAGTCGTGATCTTTCTGATCTGAGCCCAGTACTCTTGACGGACATCTTCGTCAATCTCAGTTGCAACGTTGGTGGCATAGAGTGCATCTGAGCCATCCCTGCGAGGGCCAGAAATCCAGTACTCGTCGCCAGTTTCGACTGCGTAGTAATTGGCCTTGAAACCCGCTCCCTTCAGGCTCCTGAATTCTCTTCCTCCGTAATAGATCGTCGCCCCGGTCTTGAAGTATGTAACGCGACCAATCCTTGATGGACCAGTGAGGTTCCCAGCCTTTCGCTCGATATACATGATTCTCGTCCTGTGTCCCATACCACTAGTTTGCCAGATTCGCGATTCCATGAGCGTCCAAACCCTCTGACATGCTTGGGGTCAGCGCAGTCAAAGGCCAAATTGAGCGTTGCTCCTGAGTGACTGCCGAAATGCTTCCAAAAAAGGCTGTGGTTGGCTGTATCCCAATGCAACTAGGAGACCTCCTTCACGGCTTGCGAATGGCGGCCAGGAAGGTATGGTAGGCTGGAGTCGCTCTTCAAACGAACTTGGGTCGAGGATAAACAATGCATATTCGTACTCTGATTCTTGCAGTTGCTGTGATGGTCAGTGGTGGTATGCAGATGCGGGCGCAGATGAGTGGGCCTCCGCCGTCGCCGCCGGTGGGTACAAAGGAAGACCCCGCGAAAGCGCTCGACAGTTTGCTCTCCATGATGGAGTTTCAGGTAGTGGGCGCGGCGAAAGCTATGCCAGCGGACAAGTACAGTTTCGCGCCGGCGCAAGGCATCTTCGCTGCGGGCCAGACGACGCAATTCGAAACCGTGCGCACGTTTGCGGCACAGGTGACGCACTTGGCGCAGGCGAACTACTTCTTTTTCGGCTGGAGCGGCATTAAGCCTGACCGCGACTTGAAGGCAATCGGCTCCATTACGACGAAGGACGAAGCGGTGGCTGCACTGGAAGCATCGTTCGTCTACGCGCACAAGGCGATTGCAACCATCACGACAGAAAATGCATTTGTCGCCATCAAGCCGGTCGACGGGTTCAGCACGCGGGCTACGATTGCCGCTTTTGCAGCGGCCCACGGGAATGATCACTATGGTCAGATGGTGGAGTACCTGCGGATGAACGGCATTGTGCCGCCGGCAAGCGCCAAGTAGAAGCTGGTAAGCGAGTCAGCAAGATGCGGCCCTGATCGGGCCGCTCTCTTTGTTTTTTTGGAGAAACGTCGAGCTGAATGCTGCCTCCAAATTCAAGCGCCACGGCGCTTCGAGGCTCTTGAGACGCTTGTGTTCCCGCAACGTACACTGTTGGGCCATCTGTCTGTATAGCTCCCCAATCCGCACCGTTGCGATGGTTTCGTCACGAAACTGTCTTGCAAGAACTCGACGAATCATAGCGCGTGCCCTACGGTCTAGAACACAATTATCCAATTGGATACCTGAGCAGGCAATCTCGGTCCTCCACGATGCATCGAACCCGCGGTGCACCCTTCAAACCAGATGGAATAGAGATCCCATAGCAGCGAATATCATGCCTGCTCGCCCACCGGCCCCCGCGGCGGTGCACATTTTCTCAACCCGACGCCCTACTGGACCTTGCGAAAGCAGATGTTCTCGCCGTCCAGCTTGTACTCCGCTGAGCAGGCGTCGCCGCCGCAGATCATCGCCTCGCCGCCACAAAGTTGATGGCGAGTGATCAGCCCCAGCGTTCCGCAGCGCGGACATGACATCACCGCTACAAACGGGTTTTGCGCATGACCCATCTTTGCCTGGTTCTCAAGCACGAATACCGTTCCAGGGTCCATTTTTTCGGGAATCCACTCTTCGAGGAATTGCAAGTCGGCTGACATCCTGCCCTCCTGATCTACCGCGGGTGATGTAACCGAGCCGCGTCCGATGCTCAGGCTGGCTCTGTTGTCGAACAACAGCAGGCTGCGAAAGTCACTCCCGAGGCAGGCGGCCCTCAGGACGAAATCAGTTTGTCCGCTCAAGGACTTCGCCGTCAATCACAATCGGCCACGGGGAGTATTCAACAGGATTCCCCACCCCACCCCCGCATTCACTTCCCATGCCCTGCCACAGCCGCCTTCCCTTGCGCGCCCGCAAGCCCGTCGATGGCTCTGTAGGTCTCTTCGTTGCGCAGAATCGCCTCGACGTAATCCCGGGTCTGCGTAAAAGGTATCGATTCCACAAACTCGTCCATCCCGCTGTACGGGCCGGCGGACTGCCAGTCCACCACGCGCGAGTCCCCTGCGTTGTACGCTGCCAGCGCGTACTCCTGCACACCGCCAAACTTTTCCAGCATCTGCCGCAGGTAGCGTGTGCCAAGGCGAATGTTCGTCGCCGGATCCAGAAGTTGGAACGTCTCGAAATGGCTGATTCCCTCTTCGTGGGCCAGCGTCTTGCCAGTCGTTGGCAACAATTGCATGAGCCCGTAAGCGTTGGCATAGGAGACAACCGCCGGGTCGAATTCTGACTCCTGGCGAATCAGCGACGCCACTAAATATGGATCAAGATTGTTCCTGGCCGATTCCGCTTTGATCGTGTCCCACCAGGGCTCAGGAAACAGGATCCGCCAGTAAACCAGCGGAATTGACTTGATTGAAGCCGTGGCCGCATAGGGCAACGCCCGCTTCAACGAACGCAATGCGCGAAAGGTCTCGCCGTACGAAGAATAAATTTGCGCCTCTGCCAGAGCGCTCCACGATGACGAATCCGGATCGGCGGCAATCTCCTGCCCGATGTAATCGTTCAATCCAGCGTTGGCCAGCAGCCGGGCCTTGGCCAGGTGCGGGCTGTCCTCTGGAAAACTCTCCAACAGTGCAGGAACCGGTGGCGCCTGCAAACTGTCGAGCTGCGGTTGCGGCGCTGGCTGCGCGTCCCCGAGCGCTGCCAGGCGTTGCCGGGCCATCTGCGCATAAAAGAAGTGTTGGTATGCGCGGATCAGTG
This sequence comes from uncultured Occallatibacter sp., assembly GCA_964614635.1. Lineage (GTDB taxonomy): Bacteria > Acidobacteriota > Terriglobia > Terriglobales > Acidobacteriaceae > Telmatobacter. The sequence goes on along the minus strand of CAZTLV010000064.1, from coordinate 2,974 downwards.
TGCGATAGTTGGCCGCGGCATTGGCAGGCTTGTGATCCAGAGTTTCATAGAGGCGTCCTCGCCAGTAAATTGCACTCACCGTCTCTTTTGCGCCGGGATAAAGCCGTATCTGCTCATCGAACATCCGCGATGCATCCGCAAAAAGCCCCTGTCGATAGCTCAACCATCCCGCCCGCCAATGCGCTGCAGCGGCATTTGTATTCTCAGGGAAATGCGTTGCCAGGTAGCTGTAGTAGCCCACTGCCGTTGGATAGTCGCGCCGCAGCATGTACATGTTGGCACTCGAAAACAACGCCTCCGCCAGCCACTGGCTCCGCGGAAAACGGGCCTCCATCTGTTCCACAAGCTTCTTCTGGTCCACGTCGTCATTTCGATTGCGCGCCAGTTCCATCAACAGGTACATGCGCCGCGCGCCATTTTCGTCATTTGTGTCCGCCAGTGCCTCGGCCTGCGCGGTGCTCAGCAGTTTCAGCTTCAAATCGCACGCCGCCTCCGCCACCGCGAATCCGTTGCGCGCTTCTGCATCCAACCCTGACAGCCGGGCCAGGCTCTTATACTGCTCGGCCGCAAGCTCATATTTGCCGCCGTTGTAATAGGCATCGCCCAGGCTACGCAACTCGGTCGAACTCAGCGTCCCCTCTGCGCCCATTGCCGTCAGCTTCGCGCGGGCAACCTGCGCATCAGAGCTCAACGGGTGGGCAAGCAACACCTTTTTGAAGATTCGCTGCGCCTCCATCGTCTGCCCTTGCGCCATTGTCACTTCGCCCTGCGCCAGTTGGAAGCCGGAACGCCCCGCCGCGGCCGTTCCCGCTGCCTTGGCCAGCACCTGCTGAGCACCTGACGCATTGCCCAGGCCCAGCATCGTCGTGGCTTCCAGTTCGGGAGCTTGAATGGCGAAGATGCTGTCCGGGTATCGCTCCGCGAAGCCCTTCAACAGAGCTTCCGCGCCAATGTCGTTTCCAGATTGGTGATCGGCCTCTGCGCCCAGAAACTCCGCATAGTCGGCCAGCGCATCCCCGGCCTGGCGAGCCTGCTTGAAGTTGCCTTCAGCTTCGCCAAAACGCCGATCCAGCAAGTACGCATGTCCCAACGCGAGGTACGCGGCAGAAGCTGCCTCGCCGTCATGCGTGTGCGCATATTTCTCCACGCCCGCGTACGCCGCGGGTGTGCGCAATGTAGCCAGTTGCTGCGCCATGGGCCGTAGCTCAGTCGATGCCACAAATGCAAGCTTGATCCTTGCCGCCCTGCCCCGCGCATTTCTTCGCCCCGCAGCGCTCCTCGCCGCATGTCGCGTCGCCGTCGTTCTGCTTGTCTTCTTCTTGCCCGCGGCGTCAGGTTTGCTCGCCGTCTTGATCGTCGTTGTCTTTAAGCCTGTCGAGCCACCGGCCTTCGCGGTCGGACTCGGCGGATTCGATGAGCTGTCACCGCTCTGTCCGCCAACCGGAGCAACCATCATCAGCGCAGCAAGCGCACCCGCAAGCCAGCGCCGCGGCCAGTCGACCAAAGTTGGGGAACCTGTGGATCTCATGCCTTCAATGTAAGCTGCTTTCCCCTCGTAAAACCATCCCCCGAACCACCCGCGTTACTGTCATAACCTTCAGACGTTTTTCCTCACTCAATATCGGTTGCGCATCAGGGATTTGTTCAGGTATCGTACCCCAGCGGATCGTTCCTTTTGCCGACGTCTCCTGCCACCCCTCGCCCAATCTCGACTCTGGAGCCAACCTCATGGATCCTTACCTGAATTCCCCGGACCCGCGCAGAATCGTGAACCTTGCGCTCTTGTTCCTCCTGGCTGCCACCGCACTCCCCGCCCACGCGCAGTCCCTCGACCTCCGTCACCCGGCTCCCCTTGCAGCCTGGACCAAACTCGGGAACCGTCGACAACTTCGTCGGAAACAACTACTTCTACCTTTCCTGTGGGCCAAGCGCGGTGACCGTCGTCGTCACATACAACTCCATGAGTTTGCTCGGCAATGCCCAGCGTTCCGCCCCCACCATCCAGCTTTCTGACGAAAAACGCTCCAGGGTCGAGACTCGGACCATCTCGTCGCTCAAGCAATCCAACTCCGCAACCATGGTCGGCAACCTCAAGACTCCAACCAAAATGTCCCTTGCCGTCTTTCCGCCCACCGGCGGGCTCGTCCGCTCCGGTGGCGACTCCACCGTAACTGCAACTGGCGCGGTCCATTTCGACACGCCCCTCAGCCCAACCGAGCTGGTCGTCGGAACCTACACGCCCATGTCCGTCCACGATAACGAAGATTCCGCCGCAAAATTCGAGCCCAACGGCCGGTTGGAATTCGCCAGCGGAACCATCGGACAGTGGAAGCTCTTCGACGCTGACTCCCACCTCTATACAGTGACCTTCGCCCAGAACCGCCTAAGCCTCAAACTCATTCCTGGCCGCGGTCTCGTCGACTCCCATGACCCAACGGTCATTGTCTTCCAGAGAACACACTAGGGCCCCGATCCATCGTTGTTCCACAAAAGCCAGGCCCCAGTATCTCCGCGTCGCCAAACCTAATCCAAGAGCCGAAGGCGGCTGCCCCACCGCAGGTGGTTTGGCCACCCGCCCCAATGTCCGGTACACTCTTCTTTTGCAACCCTGACAACCACCGGCAACTCAACCCCGACGATTTCCCGCATCCTACCGCCATGGCGACCATCCAACCTATTGCAGGAGAACTCGAGCCGCATCCAGACGTTGCCCTGGTTGAAAGGGTGCGGGCTGGTGACGTCTCCGCGTACGATGCGCTCGTCCGCAAATATGATCGTCAGGTCTTCAGGATTGCGCAGCACATCACGCAAAACCGCGAAGACGCCGAAGACGTGATGCAGGACGCGTTTCTGAAGGCGTACCAGAAGCTCGACCAGTTTCAAGGAAACTCGAAGTTTTACACATGGTTGGTTCGAATCGCAGTCAACGAAAGCCTGATGCGCCTGCGCAAGCGGCGTACCGGCAAAATGGTCT
>CAZTLV010000063.1:0-22590 GCA_964614635.1 uncultured Occallatibacter sp. | reverse complement strand
AGTTGTCCACCAGCAGGTTGCGGGTCATGGTGGTGATCCACACCTGCAGGCTGCCGCGATTGGTATCGAAGCTTGCCAGGTTGGAGTAGACCTTCAGGAACACGTCCTGGGTCAGATCTTCGGCATCGGTGGGGTTGCCGGTAAAGCGGTAACAGAGCCCATACACACGGCGATGGTGAGTGCGGACCAGGTCGGCCCATGCGGCGGAATCCCCGTCCATGCAGCGGCGGACAGTCTGGGACCAGTCGATCTCCAGTGGACTCACCTCCACTTTTTGCTGGCGGGCCTCAGGAGCGTTCATCTTACCTCCCTTGACGCTGCCGGCGGCGGGCGTCTTTGGAGTGCCAATCTGCCCGCCAATCTCCGGCGCCTCCATGGTACGCCGAGGCGTCCCGAACGGCGTCGCCAACCCTATCGTGCTCCAGCTCATTGTCCCCACACATTGCATATTTTGCTAATACGTGGGAATTGTCAGGTTAGTTCCGTCTGGACCTCGGACAAAATCTATCTGCCCCGAATTCAGTGCAATGAGAAAGACCGGCCGTAACCTTTGCTCAGCAATTGCATCTGAGTGCTGCGGGCTTGCATAATCGAGGCCCAGGAGAGTCGAATGACCGGCACATTTCTGTTGCGCAGCGCGGCGGTTGTCGCCCTGATTGTGATTGGCGTATCCTTTGCGGCCAAGGGAGCTTCGAAGACACCGGTACCCCCCGCCACAAATGACGAGCCGCTCGCGCAAAAGCCGGGCAAACAGACAGCTGTTTTTGCCGGTGGTTGCTTCTGGGGGACGCAGTCAGTCTTTGAGCGCGTCAAGGGGGTGGTTGCCACTACGGTAGGCTATGCCGGCGGCTCGGCTGATACTGCGACCTACCCGCAGGTGACCACGGAAACCACCGGCCATGCCGAGTCGGTGCAGGTGGTTTACGATCCATCGAAGATCACCTATGGGCAGTTGCTGCGCATCTTCTTCTCCGTGGCCCACGACCCGACGCAGCTCAATCGCCAGGGCCCGGATGTGGGAACGTCCTACAGGTCCGCCATCTTCTACAGCAACGACGAGCAGCGCAAGATCAGCCAGGCATACATTGCGCAACTCGACGCGGCCCACGTTTTCTCTGGCCGCATCGTCACCCAGGTCATGCCGTTGAAGGGCTTTTACGACGCCGAGTCCTACCACCAGCACTACGCCGACCACAACCCCGATAATCCCTACATCCTGGTCTGCGACCGGCCGAAGATCGAGGCGCTGAAGCAGCAGTTCCCTGAGCTGTTTGTGGATTACAAGGGGAAGTGACGGTTAGCTTCAGCTAAGTATCGGTGAGCTCGCGGCTTGCGGGTAATTCAGAAGTAATCCGATCGTTCGGCGCAATCGGGGCACACTTCGCCCGTCTCGGACCGTATTCTCGCGGGAAGATTCGGCGGTCGTCCTCGAGGATCACCGGTCCAACCAAAATGCCTTTCTCTCGGAGAGAATCAGCGTAATGGAAGCGGCACTCTCTGCGGCTTCCAAATGCGTGGGCAAAGATACCGCGACCTGAGGCTTCACATCGTCGCCAACCTTTGCAAGCCACTTCTTGGCCTCAACGCGGCAATTGTTCGCCGCGAAGCACTGGACCAACGCTGAGCCGTCCGCCTTGGTCTCTTCAATGTCGGTGACGCCGTCGTCTGTCTCATCGGTCACAACGGACACGCCTGGTCCCGCATTTCGTCCGTCGGGCCAGAGCACCTGCACGCGAACGGAACGCAGGCGCAAGCGAGGCGGCAGTTGAATGAGGAGCCCCGAGATTTTTTGGCCTGGCGCGAGATGAATCAATTGCGCCTGGGCGCGGTCCGTGACTCCGGGCGCGTAGACTCGGGCGAATGGTGTGTCAACATTTGGCTGTGACCGGAGGTTGACTCCGATCAGGTAGTCTCCAGCGGGGAAATCCTGGTAGCGGAATGAGCCGTTGGCTCTTGTTGCCTCATGGCCAATGCTCGGGAAGGTCTGCTCAGTTCCGCGAATCTGCGCAACCTCCAGTTCCACTCCTGAGACCGGCCTTCCGCTCTTGTCCACGACGGTACCCGACAGGACGCCTGATGCGCCCAATCTCAGGCTCGCATAGCCGCAGGCGCGCTCCGGAACTAAAATCTGGGGCTCCCACGACAGCTTGTAATTCGCGATGCTTGCACTCACGTCGTACTTACCGGGCTGAACCGGCTCGATAGAGAATGCGCCAGCAGCATCGGTCGTAGCGATCAGGTTTCCCGCTCCGCCCTTGGCAATTACTTTCACGTCACTCAGTGGCCAATCAAAGACGTCGAGCACGACTCCCTGGATACGGGTTCGGGTATCGCCCTTCTTCCACAGCCGGAGCCACGCGATGTTTTCAGCCGCAGAAGCCGCATCGTCCGTGCCGCTGCATTCCGGTGCATAGTAGACCGGCATTTTGGGATCGAACCCAGGTGGCAGAGGCTTCACTTTGCCGGCCGGCCTAACCACGGTCATCGCTGCCGTGTCAATGGGAAGGAACCTCCCTCCCGATGCGAACACCAGGAGCTTCACCCCGAGCTTGTACACGGCGTAGCAGCTTGTGTAGCTTCCCGGATCGACCCAGACTTCCTTTGTCCCTTCGGGCAGGCCCTTGAAGATCTCCTCGACTGTAAATTTATAGAGAGTCTGCTGGAGAAATGTCCCCGACCTATCTTCGTTGGAGTAAACCGGTGTCCCCAAGAACACGACTGGCGCAGAGGAAATATAGCCGCAAACAGGTCCAGGTGCGCCGCATTCACAAGCAAAGCTGTTGATCACAGCGACGAGTGCCACGTACAGCGAAGCCACAGCAAACCTACATGTGTTCATCTTCATATTCAAGATCGTCCCCGAAGTTACGGCCTTCAATCTTCGGCCTTGGGTCTGAGCCGAGGCATACACCACTTCCTTAGACCTGCGCACAGGCCGGAGGCTATGCGTGGTCACACTCCCGGGTGCTTGTTTCGCTCCCCAGGAATCGAAAAATTCCCTCTGCTCAGCCCAGCTTCACAAACCGCATCGAAGCCGAGTTCATGCAGTATCGCAGGCCGGTGGGCGGGGGGCCGTCGTCGAAGACGTGTCCCAGATGTGCGTCGCACAGGCGGCAGGAGACGGCAGTGCGAACTTCCATGAGACTTCCGTCGACGGTCTTGACGACGTTTTCTTCGGCGATGGGCTGCCAGAAACTTGGCCACCCGCTGCCGGAATCGAACTTGGTCTCGGAGCTGAACAGCGCCAGGTCGCAGCAGACGCAGCGGAAGAGACCGCGATCGTGCAGATCCCAGCTGTCGCCTGTAAAGGCGCGTTCGGTGTCGGCGTGGCGTGTGACCCAGTACGACGTTGAAGAGAGTTGGCGCTTCCACTCTTCGTCGGTCTTGATGATGCGCGGAACGGTCACCGTGCCAGTCCTTTTGCCATCCGCTGAGAATTCAACGATCGTTACAGTCTTTGGACCTTCGCCGGCAGTCAATGGCCGCGCTGCCGCAATGGTGCTCCTCCGCAAACCCCAGAACGCAAAAGCGCTGACAGCGGTGGCCGCCGATACGATAAACGCGCGCCTGCCGAACTGCTGCGCTCTTCCCGGTGCGCTTGCCTCAGTTGGCTCTACCTCAATGTGCGGTTGGGGATTGTTCTCCATGATCAACTCGTTTCTCTGTTCCGACTGCACCCAGCTTTTAAGAGCACCCGCGGCCTCATCCGGTTACAGACTTTTAAGATTCAAAGAAGAAAGCGGCGAACAAACGACTGAATTGGTTGATTACACCAGCGCGAGCCGTATGATAGCCTGCGGGAACCTGGCATGAGTCGCCAATGTATTTCCCCTCGATGCGATTTACTTGATCCGGCCTCGCCCGCGTGCATGGCTTCCAACGCACAGTTCATCCTGCCCTGCTCGCCTCTTACGATCAATTGGCAGAGGTTGTGCGCACAGGCCGCACCAGCCTGCCGGGCGAGGGAACCGTGGAACCGGAGAATCCCGTCTGGGTTCTATTTGCAGAGAAGATGGCACCGATGATGGGGCCCATGGCGGCGCCGCTGGGCGCGGTTGTGCTTGAGGGACACACCGGTCCCATGCGCGTTCTGGACATTGCTGCCGGCCACGGCCTTCTCGGCATCGAGATCGCCAAGCAGAATCCGCAAGCTCAAGTCACTGGGCTCGACTGGGCGCCGGTGTTGCGTGTGGCGCTTGAGAATGCAAAGAAGGCAGGCGTTGAAGCCCGCTACGACATGCTGCCTGGCAGCGCATTCGAGGTCGACTTCGGCGGTCCCTACGATGCTGTGCTGCTGACCAACTTTCTGCAGGATGGAAAAGGCCGCTTGTGTCTTAACGTGATTCGCGTCGCAGCTAATACCGCTGCAGAAACTCCGGGTCGACGGGGTTTTCGAAGAGCGAAGCATCACGGGTCACGATGGTCAGTCCTGAAGGTGTGACAAAGTAGCGTCGCTTGTCTTCAACCGGGTCGTAGCCGATGACCGTGCCTTCGGGAATGTGCACATCGCGGTCGATGATGGCGCGGCGGATGCGGCAATGGCGGCCGATGTTCACGTGCGAAAAGATGATGCTCGCGTCCACATCCGAGTAGGAGTTCACGCGCACGTCCTGCGACAGCACCGAGTTGGCCACCGATGCGCCGGAGATGATCACGCCGGCGGTAATCACCGAGTTGACGGCTGCGCCGGTGCGGCCCGGCTCGCCGAAAACAAATTTTGCAGGTGGATACTGGCGCACTCTTGTCCGCATCGGCCAGCTCTTGTCATAGAGGTTGAAGGTTGGCGAAACCGAGCACAGATCCATGTTGGCGTCGTAGTAAGCATCCAGTGTGCCCACGTCGCGCCAGTAGAGAGCCTGCTGCTTGTTCTCATCCACAAAACTGTAAGCCATCATCTTCTTTTTGCCGAGAAGGTTGGGCAGAATGTTGTGGCCGAAATCATGTTTTGAATCGGGATCTTCAGCATCGGCGATCAGCGCCTTCAGCAGCACTTCAGTGTTGAAGATGTAAATGCCCATCGAAGCATCCACTGCATTGGGATTGAAGGGCGAGCGGAATGTGGTGGTCAACGGCTTTTCCTGGAAGCCGAGAATCTCGCCCGTTCTGCCCACTTCCACCACGCCCAACTGCCGGGTTTCCTCGGGAGGAATGGGCAACGTGGCCAGCGTGACTTCGGCATCGGTTTCTTTGTGGTAATGCAACATCCGGCTGTAGTCCATCTTGTAGATGTGATCGCCGGAGAGAATGATCATGTACTTGGGCTGTTCACTGCCGATGGAATAAATGTTCTGGTAAACCGCGTCCGCGGTGCCCATGTACCAGTTGGAGCCGGTGCGCTGCATGGGGGGCAGCAGTTCAAAAAATTCCCCCAGCTCCTGGGCCACAATGCCTGTCCATCCTTCGCGGATGTGCCGGTTGAGCGAGAGCGCCTTGTATTGCGTGAGGATGTAGACCTTGCGTAGCCCCGAGTTGATGCAGTTTGAGAGCGTGATATCGATGATTCTGTAGTGTCCGCCGAAGGGCACGGCCGGTTTGGCACGATCGCGTGTCAGCGGAAAAAGCCGCTCCCCTGCTCCGCCCGCAAGCAAAACTCCAAGTGTGTCTCTCATAAAGGTTTGACCCGCCTTCGCTGCGGTCCTCCCGGGAAACTGATGCTACGGGAGGCACCGATATCCGGTAAAGTACATTTTCAGGTAACGCCGTTTTTCCGCACGTCACCGAACGGTGGAGAATACCACACGCGGATGAACTTGGCAGCCCTCAGATCGCGGCAAACGGGGTCAACTGCCTGGCGTTTTATCGCTTCCCCTTGAATTTGTACTGGACACCTACGGAGATTGCGAAGTTCACATCGAACTGCGAGGTCTTTGGTCCGTAGTTGATGCTGTAGTGGGTCATCACAGCATCGGGTGTGACACGAAACACCCAGTGCGCCGAGCGATTCAGGTCCATGTGGCCGCCGATAATCGCGGCCGGAGCAAGCTGGTTGTTATAAAAATCGACCAACGCCGGCGATTGTCCGCGCAGTTCCTTTTCAAAGTCGCCATAAACGCCGCCGAATAGCGCGTGGGCGCTGATCGCTCCATGCTTGTTATGGGGACCAAGCCACTCGGGACCACCGGTGAAGAAGTATTCGCTCACAAACGGCCCTTTGATGCTTTCCTCCTGCCCATTGACGATGAACGTGTTGGGCGCTGCACCGCTGGTGCCAAGGTAGGCGCGGCCTGAGCCCTCGACCGCCCAATGCCTGCTGAACCAATAGGAGGCAGAGAGATCCAGGCCGCCAAGGTTCGAACCCTGCAGCAGGGTCGGTCCCGCTTTCATGTGGTCGTACGCCATGCCCAACGAAACATCAAAGCGGTTGTCATAGCGCACATTGGCCAGCGGATCGCTGGCGCTGTAAGTGCCATTGCCGTTTGTCGGGGAGGCGGTGACCTGAGCCAGGGCGCCGGCTTGCGAGCAGAGAGCAAGGCCGACAGCGGCCGCGAGAGAAATAGGAAAACTGACTGGGAGACGCATCACTTCACAGCTTACAGGACCGTGCCGATGGGGGACAATCCTACCCAGCTATCGGATTGGTGGTCTCACGGCTGGCAGTGCTCGGTTTGACGGGTCCAAACCAGGTAACGAGCAGTCTTCAAGGTTTCCAGGATCTCGGCTGAAGTGGTGTGCGCGGCAGACGCCGGTGCGATGGGCGGCGCGGCGTGGGTAGTCCACTCCAATGGCAGGCGGCTGAAAATCAACCCAACGCGAGGCAGATGAACCGCGCTGGAAACCACTTCAGCAGAATGCCAGCCGTGCGCCTGCATAATGCGGGCGGAATAGCAGGCGTTTTGAATCGTATCCATTGCCTCCCCTTCCACAAAAACTGCCGACGCGGGAATGCCCTGGGCTTCAGCGGTGCGAGCCATCACCTTGGCTTCGACAAATTGGTTATGTGCTGCCCCTCCACTGAAAATGAGCCGCGGCGCCACGCCACGCTCGTATTCGTGGACTGCTTCTGTCACACGCGCCAACTGGTCGGGGGTTGGATTGCCGTCACTGTCGGCAGGAGTGCCCAGCACGACAACAGCATCGAACCGGGTGAGAGCGGAATTCGAGACAGGCGCAAGCTGGCGCGCGATCACGGCCCATGCAAGCAAGCTCACAAGCAGTGCGGCCGTTCCGACCGCAAGCCGGATTCTCCAATGAATGGGCTTGCGTTTTTGCGGGCGTCTGCGAGGCTGTCTGGGCTTCAAAAGGTGCTCCCTCCTGGCTCAAGTCTAGCGCGTCAACAGGAGGGGGTTCAGCCCGTCATTCAAGGTGAAGAGGGGAGCCCCACGCCGAGAAGACAAAATCTTTCAAAGGCTTACGCTGGCGAGGCGCAACTTCCTGGGTAAGCAGATGCTCGTTGGGATGGGTCGCCGGCTCGTCTTGGTAGGCAACGGCGATCACCGAGCCAAGCGCATAGCCCTCTGGGATTTCAATCGCACGGCTCACAGCCTGGTGATCGAATCCGGCCATTTGGTGCACAGCCAGACCCAACGCGACCGCTTCGACAACCAGCGGCGCGGTGGCCGGGAATTGATGACTACTCCCCTCCGCTGGGGTGCGGCCACGTCTTGCTACAATCGAAAAGGTTGGAATCCGCCGATTTGATCCCGTTTCAAACAAAGAAGTTAGACCAGAAACCAATGCCTCTCCGCCTATTCAACACTCTCTCGGGACAGGTCGACGAGCTTTCGCCCATGGACGGCAAAGCCCTGCGCATGTATGCCTGCGGTCCAACGGTGTACGACTATGGCCACATCGGCAACTTTCGCACCTTCCTGCAAATTGACGTGCTGCGACGAACGCTTGCGCTGCTTTCCATCCCCGTTTGCCACGTCATGAACATCACCGACGTCGACGACAAGATCATCCGCAATGCCGCCGCAGCCGGCATCCCCATCGCCCAATACACGGCACCCTTCGAGAAGGCATTTCTTGAAGATCTTGAAGTGCTTGGCGTGGAATCCCCTGAGATTCTTGCCCGCGCCACCGAGCACATTCCGCGCATGGTGGAGCTGATTCAGAAGCTTGCCGCCGCAGGAGCTGCCTACCAAACTGAAGACGGCAGTTGGTACTTCCGCCTCGCATCCTTCCCCGAGTATGGCAAGCTGAGCAAAAAAGATTTGAGCGGGATGGAAGATGGCGCCCGCGTGGATCTTGACGAGTACGAGAAAGATTCCGCCCGCGACTTTGCTTTGTGGAAGGCTGCCAAGCCCGGCGAGACCTCGTGGGACACCGCGATCGGTCGCGGCCGGCCCGGTTGGCACATCGAATGTTCTGCCATGGCCTTGGATTATCTGGGCGAGAGCTTCGATCTGCATGCAGGCGGCGAAGACCTGATGTTTCCGCACCACGAAAATGAGATCGCCCAAAGTCAGAGCGTGACCCATAGGCAGTTTGCCCGCCATTGGATGCACGTGCGATTCCTGTTGGTGGACGGACGCAAGATGTCGAAAAGCGAGGGCAACTTTTTCACCCTCCGCGACCTGCTTTTGAAGGGCTACAAAGCATCCGCGATCCGGCTGGCGCTGATCTCCGTGCCTTATCGCCACCAGTTGAACTTCACCTTCGATGGGCTGATTGAAGCCACCAATGCGATTGACCGGCTCAGAACATTCCGCAGACGGCTGACGGCACCGCAGAATCCATTTGTCGAAGGGTCGAATCCCGCCCTCCAGGCCGCCGCAAGCAAAGCGCAGGACGACTACCTCGAATCTCTGTCGAACGACCTGAACACTGCCGAAGCCCGTGCGCCCATCTTCGAACTGGTCCGCGCGGCGAACACGGCACTGGACCAGGGCCAGTTTTTTGCCGGCGATCGTGACGCGATCCTCGTCGTTCTCGATAGCTTCGATGCCGTCTTCGGCGTCCTGGAGGATCGCGATGCCGCGCCGCGCCGCGCCGCGCTTGCATGGGCGCAAAAGGAAGGCCGTATGGCCGACGTGGCCCCGGAGTTGCTGGCCAGCCAGGCGCTGACTGATGAAGCGATCGATGCGCTCGTTGCCGAGCGTACCCTGGCCAAGAAACAACGCAACTTTGCCCGCGCTGACCAGATTCGCAATGAGCTGGCTGAAAAGGGAATCGTCATCGAAGACTCAAAAGACGGCGTGCGCTGGAAGCGCAGGTAGCCAGTCGTAATTTTTTGCGTAAGAATAGTCCTTCACCCCCGCGGTAAACCAAGGATCATTGAGGTCGCCCATGGAAGCCAACGAATCGCAAGAGTTGCAGGAACAAGCCGAGAACATTGAACATCAGCGGTCGCTCCGTCCGGTCGCATTCACCATGAGTGTTGTCGCAGTTCTGGTGGCTATTGCCACTGTGTTGGGGCACCGCACGCACACAGAGGCTGTGCTCGACCAGAACAAGGCCACCGATCAGTGGAACGAATACCAGGCCCACAAAATCCGCTCCAATGACACCGCGCTTGCCTCCGACTTGTTGAGCGTTATGACCATCGCCGACAAGGATGCCGCCTTCAAGATCGCGAAGAGTTATGCCGACCATCAGGCCAAGTGGGTTGAAGAGCTGAAAGACGACAAGGACAAGGCGGAGGCCCTTGAAGTCAAAGTGGAACAAGCTGAAGCGCGCGCCAACCGCTTCGATCTTTCTGAAGCGTTGCTGGAGATTGGCCTCGTCATCTCATCAGTCACGCTGCTCACGCGCAGCCGTATCTATTGGTACCTGGGGCTTGTGTTTTCAGTTGCCGGGGTGACATCTGCGGTTTCGGTTTTGCTTCTGAAGTAGCGACCCGGTCGGTCACTGGCCTACTCCGCAGGAACCTGCTCGTACTGCTTGATTGGCGCTGCGTTGCTCTTGGCTTTCACGCTCGCCGTGGTCAGCAAAAAAACAGCAAACACAATGGCGGCCATGCCGGCGAACTCCGCCGCCCGCGGGCGCTCGTGCAAAAAGAGAATGCCGATCAACACCGCGACCAGCGGGTTGACATAGGCGTTCGACGACACCTTGGCCACGGGCACGTGTTCCAACAAATATATAAAGCAGGTGTAGCCCAGCAGCGAACCGCCAGTCACGAGATAAGCAAGAGACCCAATCGACTTTGCGTTCAGGTGAAACTGGGTCCATTGGCTCAGGGCAGTGCCCAGCGCTGTGCAGAAGACTCCCGCCACCAGCATTTGCCACGCGGAGGCCGCGAGGCTGTTCAATGGCAAACGCGCGCGTCGCGAAACCACGCTGCCCACAGCCCATGAAAGTGCGCCGAACAACAGAACGGCAACGGCCCAGATAACCGTGCGATCCCCGTGGAGACCGCTGTCAACCGAGGGAACCGTGAGCGCTGCGAGCCCGGCAAAACCCAGGAAGAGTCCAAGCCAGCCGCGCGCTGAAAGCTGTTCGCCTCGCGGCAGCATCATTTCGATAAGAGCCACGTAAAGCGGGGTGGCGGCAAACAGCAATGACGACAGACCGCTGGGAAGCGTCTTCTCGGCATAAACAAGGCTTACGTTTCCGCCACCCAGCAACAGCAGCCCAATGAGACTGAGCGTGAGCATCGATCGCGTCGATCCCGTCAGCCGAAGACCACGCCAGCGGCACCAGGCCAGCAGCACAGCGCCCGCGATCACATAGCGCGTCCCCGCCAGCAGCAGGGCCGGCATTTCTGCAGCTCCAATCCGAATGGCCGTGTAAGTGGAACCCCAGAAAAAGTAAACGCTTGCAAATGCCAGAACAATGGATGCGGTGGTTGCAGCGTTGCGTTCACTGTGCGCCGTCGGGGTGTTTACGTTCGCCATGGTGATGATTCAATCGTAGCCTGTGCCGCCCAAAGCCGCTTCTCGCTTCTTGCAGCATTGTGACGAGCAATTTTGCCGTCGCCGCAGAGCGGGAGAATTCAAGAGGGGAAAGCTGCTGCTTCGCCGCTTTGGCTTCCAGGCGAAATGACCGTGGCAGTTTCAGTGAATCGGATCAGCATTGAGAGTGAATGGCTTTACTTCAACGGGCGTGCGGCCAGGTTGCGAAGGAAGTCATCTGCGGAAACCGGGTGACCGAACAGCCAACCCTGGCCCAGGACCGGCCGCGGCAAGCCTGCAAAATAGTCGGCCTGCTCGGTTGTTTCAATTCCTTCCACGGTCACCATCAAATCAAGAGTCTCGGCCATGGCCAGAATCTGGGGAAGAATTTCGCCAATCACGGCCTTGGTTCCAATGGCTTGCGTAAACGCTTTATCAATCTTGATTCCGTCAACTGACAGATCGTGAAGGTACGAGAGGCTGGAGTAGCCGGTCCCAAAATCGTCAATCTGCACACAGTGCCCACGGAGCCGAAGCTTCCGAATCGTCTCCTTTGCCAACTGCTTTCGGGCCGTCGAACTTTCTGTAACTTCGATTGTGAGGCTGTGCGTTGCCACTCGAGCGCCATTCAGCGCGCGCTCAAGCATGGGCAGAAATTCCGGATCGGCCAGGTCAGAGGCGGTCACATTCACACTCAGTTGGAACTCCGGACGGCTGCGCAGCGTCTCAGCGAATTCAAAGAGTGCCCGCTTCACCACCAGGGCAGTCAATTCATTGACAAAGCCGCGATCCTCGGCTATTTGCACAAATACGTCTGGAGGTATGGCGAAGCCTTCCTCATCGGTCCAACGCGCCAGCGCCTCGGCGCCAACGTATCTCCCATTCGCTGGCTCAACAATTGGCTGGTAGACAAGTTGCAGTTTTTCCTTCCGAATTGCCCGTTGAAGCTGTTTCGCAGTGCTCTGGTTACGCTGCCGCAGCAAGGCAAGCGCCAGCACCAGAAACGCGCCGCACAGCGCGCCCTCTGCTGCATCACGGAATGAGCGATTGCGATCAGCCTTGAGAGCTGCCGTATAGGACGCATAGACCGTTGTACAAACAGCAGTGTGCTGCGAGCAATGCGTGACATATAAGACATCGCCCACGCGTTCCTGCACATCTCTGTCGAGGATTGCGCCTGGAATGGAGAGGGGCAGACCGCTCGCACGGCCCCGCCTTTGGCTCGCAACGTCGATCATCGTGGTTTCGCTATTCCAATTGATCCGTTCAAGCCTTTCCTGAAAGCTCGGATCCTCTACCACGTAGGAATTGCCTTGCTGCATGATGAAGATCGACAGATTGGCCGCCATATACGGCGGCAGGTCGCGGTAGAACTTCATCCCGTCTTGACGGGTCACTTTGGGTTTGAAGTCAGTGCCCGGTAGATCAGCTTTGCCAAACAGGGCTGAGCATTCCAACCGCCCGTCGCGCATGCGTCCCGCATCTCTCAGGTTTCTGGAGTGGTAGATCAGGGTGCGGAAATAGGTGATTTCGGCGTCTGAGCAGAACGGATAAGGCGATGCGTTTTGCGCGGCAAGCAGGGCATGCGACTCGTCGAGCACCGCGTCGACCATCCCCTCAATCCTGGTTGCATCATGGGTGAGCTGGTCTACGGTAATCTGGCGGATACTCTCCCGGGCCACCAGGTAGCCAGCGAGCGCGCCAATCCCGGTCGCCAGCACAAAGGCCGTCGCTGTGATCCAAACCCGCCACTTTAATGCACTTATCATCTGTTGGCCAGCACGCCAAGCAGCACGATCTCCCTGAAATGGAACTCTTCTGGGGAGTCTATCACTGTTATTCAGGGGTGCGCTTGCCGGCGCGCGTACCTGGACGGTCGGGGAGCGGAGTTGGCCACTGCCAGATCGCGCCGGGGCTTCGCATTCGATCGTTGGCTTGGCCATCGCTCAACGGTCATCGGCAAATTCGGCATTATTTTTCAATGAAGGACAGGCGAGGTTGTGTGCGCGGAGTCAGGTGAAATCGAGGCTTCAGCTTCGCCGCTGCTGATACATCAAGACATAAGCTGACGCGCAGTCGCCGGATCGAGTGCATGGAATGGCATTCGCAGTGCATGCTATGCTCGGTGCAGCAGGATTCCCATGCAAATGCGCGGCACTCACGGACTGTTGGTAGCGGCAGCCACCCGGCGCTGGTCGCGGTCGCGCGCTCGCAGCATCTGCCCCCGGAAGCATCTGCGCGTGCTGCCCATGCGTACTCGACCTAGCCTCTTCGCAAGCGATTAGTTGCGGCCCCAGGCCGTCAACGTTGCCGTGTAAAACCTGTGTCTTCTCCCGCCGTCGGACTGAGCGGAACAGGAAGCTTCCATCAACTTGAGTTGTCCCCCGCCAGCGCCGTGAATCTGCCCTCGCCGAAAGCCGAGGCATTCAAATCGCGCAGCCGATTGAGGACAACATCCATTGATCAGGAGAATGATGATGACCAACGAAGAACTGCACGCACAATACGGACCCAAACTCGTATGCCCGCTGCCAGGGCCAAAAGCACAGGCAGCCGTGGCGGCGGACTCACGCCTGATTTCACCCAGCTATACGCGCTCCTATCCGCTGGTGGCCAGGCGTGGCCGCGGAACTCGCATTGAAGATGTCGATGGCAATGAGTTTCTCGACTTCGCCACAGGCATCGCCGTGGTTTCTACCGGCCACTGTCACCCTGAAGTCGTCGCGGCGATTCAGAAGCAAGCTGCAGAACTGATCCACATCTCAGGCACTGATTTCTACAACGAGCCACTCACCGACCTGGCCGATCGGCTCTCAGCGGTTGCGCCCATGCCCGGACCGCACAAGTTCTTCTATGGCAACTCAGGCGCTGAAGCCATTGAGTGCGCTCTCAAGCTGGCGCGCTATCACACCAAGCGCCAACAGGTGATCTCGTTCTTTGGCGCCTTTCACGGGCGCACCATGGGCGCTCTTTCGCTTACCGGCTCCAAGCCTCAACAAAGGCGCCGCTTCTCCCCGCTGGTGCCGGGCGTAACCCACATTCCGTTTCCTTACACCTATCGCGGCTGCACCGGCGACGCGCAAGCACAAGAGGCATTCAACATGGGCTGCGCGCGCTTTATAGAGGAGAAGCTCTTCAAGACCACCGTCGCGCCTGAGGAAGTGGCTGCCATCTTTATTGAACCCATCCAGGGCGAAGGCGGATACGTGTTGGCGCCAGACAACTTCATGCGCGAACTGCGCGCCATCTGCACGCGCCACGGCATTCTGCTGGTGGTGGACGAAGTGCAGTGCGGCTCCGGTCGCACTGGCAAGTGGTGGGCTGTCGAACACTCCGGCGTGGAGCCG
Organism: uncultured Occallatibacter sp.; assembly: GCA_964614635.1. Classification (GTDB taxonomy): domain Bacteria; phylum Acidobacteriota; class Terriglobia; order Terriglobales; family Acidobacteriaceae; genus Telmatobacter. The sequence goes on along the minus strand of CAZTLV010000063.1, from coordinate 8,468 downwards.
GATATGGTTTGCATCGCCAAAGGCATCGCCAGCGGCATGCCTCTGGGCATCTGTATGACGCGCGCGGAGATCATGGACTGGGTTCCCGGCTCGCATGCTTCAACGTTTGGCGGAAACCCGGTGTCGATCGCGGCGGCCCTGGCCACCATGGACATTATCGAGCGCGAAGGGTTAAGCAACGCTACTCGCGTTGGCGAGCTGATGCTTGACCGCCTGCGCGGCTGGACGTATTCTCATCCACTGGTTGGCGACGTGCGCGGCCGGGGCCTGATGATCGGCATCGAGCTGGTCAAGGACAAGACGACCCGCGAGCCTGCTGCGGCTCTGCGCAACCGCGTTGAGACGCTTGCCTTTGAGCGCGGCCTCATGATCCTGGGCTGTGGCGAGACTTCAATCCGTCTCTGCCCTCCTCTGATCGTCAACGAGCATGAAGCAACCGTCGCGCTCGACATCCTTGAGGGTGCCGTGGCACAGGTTGAGCATGAACACGCGCAGGCAACGGAGCCGGCTGTTGTAACAGCCTGAGTCGACGCAAGAACGCCCGCCCCATTCGCAGCGGCTCGATTGCACTGTGCGCGATTTGCGCGTTTGACTGACCGAGCCGAGAATGGTGTGCGATGGGATGGGTAGAGCAGACACGAATCAATTTGCTTGAACGCAGCCTGACCGGCTTGCACTGGGCAGCCAAGCGCCGTGGCGCCTCGGCAACTCTGCCCGCGCATCTGGCCACCGGTATTGAGGGTGAGGATGCGGCCTACTTCTACCCGCGGCGCAAGGGCTACGTTGTGGTGATGGGAAGACTGAGTCATGCAGGCAACAAGAATTTCGCGACTGCCCTGCTAGGAGCCATGCGCGTCCTGGAACTCCTCGTGCCAGGCCATTTGAATCGCTTCAAGCCGCGGCTCGTTCGATTTTGCAGGGTCGTCAGCGAATCCTTCCAAATCGATGACATAGCGATGCAGGTCAGTGAAGCGCACCGTCAGTGGGTCCAGGTCAGGAAACTTCTCTTGCAATTGAATGCCGATCTCCTCGGCGTCGGTCCAGTGAATTTCGCGGGGCATCCAGGTCTCTCCTACTCATCGGCGCAGGTTGAATGTGATGAACTCCCATCCTCCCCGCAGAAAAACGCGGCGAACATGGGGCGCCTGGCACCTTATTTTCCTTCGGCCAGGGTCAGCGGCTTGCCTTCAGAGACGTAGTTGCGATTCCACTTGGGAATCTCGACGACGTAATCGCCGGGACGGGTAATCACGGCCTGGCAGCCCAGGCGCGAATCGAGTTGCTGATCGGCAGCCATGTCCATCCGGTCCAGTTCGTCGTCGTCAGCTTCGCTGATGCCATCCTGATTCTTGATCCACAAATGGCACGTCGTGCAGGCGCAAACGCCCCCACATGCATGATCGAGAAATATGTTGAAGTTCTCCGCAACATCCAGAAACGACATCGGCTTGCCGTGATGCTCATAGGGCAGGGTGCCGTATTCGAATTCCACAGTCTTGCCTTCTGGCTGAAATGTAACCCGCACCAGCTTGTCTGCGGGAATGTTCTCTTGATTTGCTGCGCTCATACGATCCTTCTCTTTCACATTCAGCTTGGCCTCCCACCCATTCCGCATAAAACGCGGATTGGATGGGGCACCCGGTTATCTCCGCCTCACTTGAACTCTGCAGTGGCCATTGGATGAGGCGCAGTAATTTCCTCGCTCAGATCTTCGCCGGCTGCATCCATGGTCTTGCCACTCATCGCGGTAGTCACCGCGGCATCCATCATTAACTCGGCGAACCGCCGCGTGGTCTTGTCCAGTGCAACCGTTGCATCGCGAATGGCTGCCGGATTGTCGCCCACTTTGACAGCTGCCAATCGTTCGCGCGCCGCCGCAATCGCACCGTGCTCCTCAGCGGTCAATTGCTGCCATGCCGGGCTCTCAGGAGCTCGATCGACCAACGAAAGAATCGTCTCTGCCTCGTTGCGCGCTTCAATCAGCAGGCGCGCCGCAAAATCCTCTTCTGCGTGATCGAAGGAGTCGAGAATCATGCTCTCGACCTGCTCATCGGTCAAACCATACGTCGGCTTTACTTCAATCTTTGCCGCCTGGCCGCTGCGCTGCTCTCGTGCGGTCACCTTCAGAATTCCATCTGCGTCGATCAGGAACTTGACTTCAATGCGCGGCAGCCCTGCGCTCATCGGCGGTATGCCGCGCAAATCAAAACGCGCCAAGGAACGGCAGTCCGCGGCAAGCTCACGCTCGCCCTGGACCACGTGGATGGCGACATTGGTCTGCCCTTCCACGCCGGTGGTAAAGTGCTCCGTGGCCGATGCGGGAATGGTGGAGTTGCGTTGAATGATGCGCGCTACAGTACCGCCCAGGGCCTCAATGCCCAGCGAAAGCGGCGTGACATCCAGCAACAGCAGCTCTTCAGTTGATTTTGAAGCGCCGGCAAGAATGTCCGCTTGCACCGCCGCGCCCAGCGCAACCACTTCATCAGGATTGAGCTCGGTATGAGGCTTCTTGCCCCGAGCCTTCAAGTGGAAAAGATCGTCGACCAGTTGGCGTACCGCAGGAATGCGTGTGGACCCGCCCACCAGCACCACTTCATCAATCTGTTCCGGCGTGACGCCCGCGTCGGCAAGAGCCTGCTTGCATGGACCGGCCGTGCGCTCCAGCACCGGCTCGATCAATATCTCATAGCCGGCACGGGAAATCTCGCGCTGATAGCGGTCGCCATTAGGCAGTTCAATGTCGAACTGCGCAACCGGCTCCGATGACAGCTTGATCTTTGCATCGATGGCAGCCTTGCGCAATGCTTGCACTGCGCCTGGATGACCGCGAAGATCGACTCCATGCTCGGCGTGAATCTCATCCAGAGCGATAGCCAGCAACAAATTGTCGATGTCGTCGCCGCCCAGATGCGTGTCACCGTTGGTGGACTGCACCTCAAAGATTCCGTCTCGCAGCTTGAGGATGGAGATGTCGAAGGTACCGCCGCCGAAATCGTACACCGCAATCGTGCCCTCTTTGGCGCGATCAAGCCCATACGCAAGTGCTGCAGCCGTGGGCTCGTTCACCAGGCGCAACACCTCAAGGCTGGCCATGCGTCCTGCGTCCTTTGTCGCTTGCCGTTGCGCATCGTTGAAGTACGCCGGCACAGTAATCACAGCCTGCGTCACCGGCGCGCCAAAGAATCGTTCAGCGTTGCGCTTGAGCTGGCGCAAGATGTATGCCGAAATCTCCGGCGGCGTAAACTTCAGCTCGCCCAGCGTGATGCGCGGGACCTCTCCGACCTCAACGTCATCGGCCAGGCGAAAAGGAAACAGTTTCAGTTCGCTCTGAATCTCTTCAAGTCCGCGACCCATCAGCCGTTTTACAGAATAGATCACCCGTTCCGGCGTCTCGATCAACGCCTTGCGCGCAGTGTTTCCCACGGTCACGGTCGGGCGTCCGCCATCTGCTGCCACAGGATCAAGCGCCACCACTGAGGGCACGAGATTCAATCCATCCACGCCGGGAATCACCACCGGCGCATCGCCCTGCATATAAGCAACCAGCGAATTAGTGGTTCCTAAATCGATTCCAACTACGCGGCCATTCGAGGTCGATTCCGCCATGCTCTTCTTCTAAGCTCCCAGGGTCTCAGTTACGTCACGAACCAGATTGCGCAGGTAGCGTCGCCGGTCAAGCAGGGCCACCATCGTATTTTGAGCGGACTGGCGCGCCGCCTTGTCGCCCGCATCCCACATCTTCCACTGTGCTCGCAGGTCGGTGTCCACGGCTTCGAGCAGACCTTCAAACTTCTTCTTCGCGGCGGTCAGGCTCGATTGAAGGTCTGCATCCTCCTGCCCCGCTTTATGCGCCATGCGCATCTCTTCCAGCTGCATATTCAAGTCGAAGACCTCTTCAAGCAGGTCGTCGGGAACCCTTGAGGGATCCTTGCGATCTTTGCCGCTGAACTCCTCGCCAAGCTCCGCGCCTTCAAGCTTGAGCAAGTATTCAGTGCGGTTCAAAGGCTCTTTCAGGGTGCGATAAGCATCGTTCAGCAGCGCTGTGTCGGCGAGGCTCCACTCGCGCTCGTTCTCGCCTGCGCGGGCAAAGCGGTCAGGATGCACCTTGCGGCTGAGGCGATGAAACTCCAGCTCCAGCGCGGGCAGATCGATTTGAAATGCGCGCCCCAAGCCGAAGACCCGAAAAAAATCGCCTCCCGGTGGAGGCTGAATCTTGCTGCAATGCGGACAGAAAAGTGTGGAGTCGTTGTGCCCTATCGAGCAGGACCAACAAGCAATCGGAACCGCGGTATCGAGGACTTTGAGCATAATTTTTGAACTCTTGCGAAGCTGAATCCTGCGCGGCGTTATGAGAACGACGAACCACAGCCGCAGGAGCGCGAGGAGTTCGGATTAATGAAGTTGAATCCCTGGCGCATCAGCGTTTCCTCGAAGTCCAGCGTCATGCCATGGAGATAGAGAAACGACTTGGGATCGACAAAGACGCGGACGCCGTCAAAGTCATAGATGCGGTCGCGCTCACGGGGCTGCGAATCGAATTTGATCGAATAGGAAAGCCCGGAGCATCCACCCCCCATTACGCCCAGGCGCAATCCGCCTTCTTCAGGCGACACGCCTTCCTTGGCCATGGCCACGCGAATACGCTTGATGGCGCGCTCCGTGACCTGCAGGCCACCTGCGGTGGGGCCAGCTCCGCCTGCCGCCCGTTGCGCGGGGGGGTGCGGAAGAGCAGCAGAAGCCCCTTCAGCTGGCTTCGACTCGATTGTCACCATGTTCGACATGTTTGTTCTTTCTTTCCTCGTTCCCAATTCTTGCGGTGGCGCGACCGAGGCCGCGCCACTCTCAGGAATGAGGAAGCGACTCAGTGCGCCGCTGCAGCGGCGGTGTCTGCCGTTTCAGCGACGCTATTCTTCTTCTTCCAGTCGCCGATGGCCGCGCGAATTGCATCTTCAGCCAGAACCGAACAGTGAATCTTCACCGGCGGCAGCGACAGTTCCTTCACAATGTCAGTGTTCTTGATGGCCATCGCGTCGTCCACGGTGCGGCCCTTAATCCACTCTGTGGCCAGCGAAGAACTGGCAATCGCCGAGCCGCAGCCGAAGGTCTTGAACTTGGCCTCTTCAATCACCTGCGTCTCAGGGTTCACGCGGATCTGCAGCCGCATCACGTCGCCGCACTCCGGCGCGCCCACCAGGCCCGTTCCGACTTCTGTCGATGCCTTGTCAAGCGTGCCCACATTGCGGGGATTGTTGTAGTGGTCGATTACTTGATCGCTATATGCCATGGTCTGTCTCCTCTGCGGGGGAAGCCGCTTAACTCCTGTTAGATTCAGCAGGCTCGCCTGCCGACTCGTTAAACTGCTGACTTGCTGACTGCTTCAATGTGCCGCCCATTGAATCTTGGTCAGGTCAATGCCTTCCAGCACCATCTCGTACAGTGGCGATAGCTGGCGAAGTTTCTTCACAATGTCGATCACCTTGTCCGCCACGTAGTCCACTTCAGCCTGCGTGTTGAAGCGGCCCAGGCCGAATCTTATGGAACTGTGGGCCACATCGTCGCCGAGGCCCAGCGCCTTCAACACATACGATGGCTCAAGCGTCGCCGAGGTGCAGGCCGAACCGCTGGAGACCGCGACGTCGTTGATGCCCATCAGCAGCGACTCGCCTTCGACATACACAAAGCTCACGTTCAGGTTGCCCGGCAGACGATGTTCCCACGATCCGTTCACGTGGATGTAGTCCAGCTCCGACTCCAGCTTCGCCTTCAGCCGGTCGCGCAATCCGCGCAGGTATGCCGCCTCGGTGTCCATCTCGAGATAAGCAATCTCGCACGCCTTGCCCAGGCCAACTATGCCAGGAACATTCAATGTGCCAGACCGCATGCCCCGCTCGTGGCCGCCGCCATCAATCTGCGCTGCGATCTGCACACGCGGGTTGCGCCGGCGAACATACAGGGCACCCACTCCCTTGGGCCCGTAAATCTTGTGCCCCGACAGCGAAAGTACATCAATGTTGTCGGCAATCACGCTCACTGGAACCTTGCCCACTGCCTGCACAGCATCGGTGTGGAAGATGACGCCCTTCTCGTGACAGAGTTTCCCGATCTCGCGGATGGGCTGCAGCACACCGATTTCATTGTTGGCCGCCATGATGGATACAAGAATCGTCTTGTCGTCCATCGCCCTCTTCAGGTCTTCCATGTCGATCAGCCCATCGGCCTTTACCGGAAGATAAGTCACGCGATACCCATACTTCTCAAGCCGCTTGCACGTGTCCAGCACCGCTTTGTGCTCTGTCACCTGGGTGATGATGTGGTTGCCGCGCTCGCGATACATCTCCGCGATGCCCTTGATGGCCAGGTTGTTGCTCTCGGTCGCGCCCGAGGTGAAGATGATCTCTTTCGCGGTGGCGCCAATGAGCTTTGCAATCTGCTCGCGCGCTGTTTCGACTGCCTGCTCCGCCTCCCAGCCAAAAGAGTGGTTGCGGCTGGCCGCATTCCCAAACTTCGCGGTGAAGTAGGGCAGCATCGCCTCAAGAACCCGCGGATCAAGCGGGCTAGTGGCGTGGTTATCCATATAAATCGGCAAGTTCACGCCTGCTGGAACGGCAACATTGCTGGTAACGGTACTCATTCTGATCTCCATCCTCGGTAATGCTGTTCGCCGCCCCTGTCAGCTCTTGGGGCGGAAGGAAACTCCGGCTAAAGCGTCAACGCAACCAGCCCATGCGATCGTGTCGCGGGCTGCTCATGCTCGGCAAGATCCTGAATGCTGATGCTCTTCAGCACCCCGGCGATGGTGTCGTTGACCCGCGCCAACGGCTCCTTGATGGTGCAGCTCGGGGTAAGCTCACAACTCTTGGCTCCCTTGGTACAGGAGGTAATAAAGAATGGCCCGTCGATGGCGAGAATCACCTCGTAGGCCGAGATCTGGCGCGCATCCCGTGCCAGAGAATATCCGCCGTTCATCCCGGCGTGCGATCGAAGAAGGCCATGCTTGGTCATCAACTGCAGAATCTTGGCCAGCAGTTGGGCTGGAATGCCATAAGCGTCGGCCACATCCTTGGCGCTCAGGGCAACCGTTTCAGGGTGCTCGGCAAGGTACTTGAGCGCCATCAACCCGTAGTCAGCCTTCTTGGTCAGCTTGAGCATGTTGAATATCCGACTTCTTCGGTCCGATTTCAGTATACGACCGTTTCTGTCGGCATTTCAAGTCCAGTTTGGCAGTGTCGCGGTCCGGAAGAATAAAAATCTACCTATCCGTGCAAAGATTCACCAAATATCCGTTCAAAAATATCCCAAACCCCGCTACAATCTGGAATCTGGCGGGAAGTGCATTTATCTCAAGCGATATTGGAGCGATGGCTAACCTCTGCAAGCACCCAAGGGTACGAATCGTTTCCCGGCACGAAGACACCGAGTATGTCGAGTGCCTGGAGTGTGGCGAAGTTTTTGACTCCGAAGAGTTCCGTGACATGGAGATTGAAGAAACCGCCGAAACAGAGGACGTTCAGGACGAAATCTAGGCCTGCATTCAATCGCGAATCTACTTTGGGCCCGCCCCGTTTGAGACCGGCGTATTCACTCGTCTCGACGCCAGCCATGCGTATTGCAGACCCGAGACAACCGTGAGCACCATGGTGGCGCCCAGCGCCCCCGCCCGGAATTGCGATACCCACTGCCATTGAGCCTGCGGCAGCTGATGAAGAAGCACTGCGGCGATTGCCGCCACTTGAGCTGCCGTGTTCGCTTTGCCGAAAAGTGTGGGTATGAACTCCCGTCGACCCACGGCTGCGTACAGAATGGCTGCAACCAGCAGGATGCCCACATCCCTGCCGAAAACCATCACCGTCACGCGCATGGGAATCAGCCCCTGGTGCATCAGCACCAGGAACATCGTGCTCAGCAAAACCTTGTCGGCAACAGGATCCAGATATTGGCCCAGCATGGTGCGCTGCTTCAATACCCGGGCCAGCGTGCCGTCCAGCGCGTCGGTCAGCCCAGCCAGGATAAACAGAATGAAGCTGGTCTCGTAGTGGCCATCAAGGATTGATGCCACCAGGAAGGGCGCCAAGCAAATGCGCAACAAAGTGAGCAGGTTTGGAGCGGCGCGGAATGGATTCAATCGCGGTTGCGCAACGTCGGCCATGGCAGGTTCGTGCAGGTTACTGACTGAAGACCGGCCCTCAAGCTGTTGAATCCCAAGACGCTGCTCGCTCATGCGCCCGGGTACCCAACCAGCAAGTGGAGGGCGGTTCTTCGTTCGACAATGATGGTACAGCATGGCCAACCGGCGGGATAGGGCGATCTTTCCCGCTTCCCACGATCCTGATAGACTACCTGAGTATCAAATTGCAGGCGCGTAGCTCAGTTGGTTAGAGCGCTTCCTTGACACGGAAGAGGTCGCTGGTTCGAGTCCAGTCGTGCCTACCAAGATTAGATTTAGAGACATCCGAAGACATCCAGTAAGG
>CAZTLV010000062.1:0-22673 GCA_964614635.1 uncultured Occallatibacter sp. | reverse complement strand
AAGACAGCATCGTGGTGGATGGCACCATCAATCCCGATTTCAGCGATATTGAGTCGGATCAGCCGCAGTTCACCGTGGATCAAAGGTTTCCCGTGTACTTCCCGGAGCTGCGCCCGTTTTTCCTTGAGAATGCAAGCTACTTCAACACTCCGATTACGCTTGTGTACACGCGCAACATCGCGCACCCAGAGTATGGCGTGCGCGTGACGGGCAAGCTCGGGCGCACCAATCTCGGTGTCTTCACTGTCGACGACCGGCTGCCTGGCGAGGAGGTCGCACCTTCCGATCCGCTTTACGGAAAGCGTGCCGCGGTAGCCGTCGGCCGCCTGTCAAGAGACATTGGAGAAGGTTCCAGCCTGGGAGCAATCTACACAGATGAAGAATTTGGCGGGGGCTGGAATCGCATCGGCGGCGTCGATTTTACGGGACGATTCAACAAAAACTGGACGGCGCACGGCCAGATGGTAGAGAGCTCCACGATGGGCGACCAGGACAGCGGTTCGCCCTCGCCTTACTCGGGGGGGCCGGCCAGCGACTTACAGGTCACGCGCAGCGGTCATTCCTTCAACCTGTACAACGAATATCAGGATGTCAGCACCGGGTTTCAAACCTACCTTGGCTTTCTGCAGTCTTCAAACATCCGCTCTGATCACCTTCACTCAACCTACCAGTGGTACCCAAAGCACAGCAAAGTGCAGAGCTGGGGCCTGGAGACCAACCAGAATCTCGCCTTTGACCATCAGGGCGACCGGGTCTACCGGTACATGACGTTTGATCCATTTCTGCTTTTGCCGAGGAACATCGTCATTGCTCCGATAGGCGGCCAAAACTCCGACACCGTGAATCCTGCAAACTACCCCGGCCTCTCCGATTTCAAAAACTTTACTGAGAACTATGGAGGCATCGTCTTTCGCGGCGCGCCATGGAGCCTGTTCAACTTCAACCTGGTGGCTCTCAGGAGCGGCAATGTGAATTACAACCCTCTTGCCGGTGAGCCGCCATTTCTGTTGAATCAGGATACGGTCAACCTGCTTTTCACCGTGCAGCCGGTCCATCAGCTCACGATCGATAACACCTACCTGCTCGACCGCGATCATGCAGTGAACGGCGGCGCGTTCGTCTATGAATCGCAGACCATGCGCAGCAAGTTCAACTATCAATTCACGCGCTCCATCTCAGCACGCGTGATCGCAGAATACGATTCGACGCTTGCCAACCCGGCCAACACGTCTCTGCTGCGGACGAGACAGGTTGCCACGCAGGCGTTACTCACATGGCTGCCACACCCCGGCACCGCGGTATATATCGGTTACAACGACGATTTGCAGAATTTAAATCGCAGCCTTTGCAACCGGCTGCCCAACGGAAGCTGCGACCCCAATAACACCACGGTGCCCAGGGCTGGGCCGTTGCTGAATGACGGACGCCAGATCTTCATCAAGGCGTCGTATCTGTTTCGGTTTTAGGAGCCCTTCAGCCTGTTGGCACTTTAGCGCGGATGATCTCAAGGGCGATTGCAGTGTGGCGCGAAGGTGGGGAATTCACTCTCACTGCTAGATCAAATGCTCAATCTTGACGCTCTCTTTTGCATATTCCTTGCCGATCTGGCTCAAGGCGGGAATTGAGCGGACTGAAGCCAGGTCCGAGAGCTTCGAATCGATCTCCAGCAGCTTGACGAGGCCGGCTGAATCATAGGACTTGTTGTACCGGACATAGCTGAACCAGCGCGTCCCGGGAAGCTCGGTGCCGACCAGGTCGCCGATCTCGGAATCGAGCTTTTCACCAAAGATGCATTGGCCAAGACAGCGGCAGAGGTAGTCCTGCTGCCAGGCGATTCCCTGAATCAAGGCAGACGGAATCAGGGAAACGTTGTTTCCAATCCAAAGGTTCTTCATCTTCGCGGTGAGCGCGGAAGAGAATCTCATGGTTCCGAGCGAGATGAGCCGAATGTTTTCAGCGCCAGGCGTCCAGTCGACGTGGTAGCAAGGCAACACAGAAGTAAGTGCAGCGATCAGCGCGGGATTATTGTACGGAGTCACCGCGCCATCGACAAAGACAGAAGGCTTTCCTCCCAATTCGATCACTTCAGGGTCGAAATATACAGGCGCGGCTGCGCTGGCTCTGACTACCTTCCAAAGGGGAATCTTGAGGTTGCAATCCGGCAGAGCCGGATCGTTGTATTTGGCCTTCAAATTGTTGGTGAGCGGCCATTGCGACCCCGTGGTGTGATTGCGGACGACTACCAGGAGGAGCTTCTTCAAATTGGGGCTGTCGAGCATGGCCGGCACCTTGCCATCGCCGTCCTCAGAGAATGTTTTTTGGAGCAGGTCAGAAAGCGGTTTGGCCTGAAACCGTGAAACGAAGAGCTTTTTGACGGGGCGATACCAGGGGACAGGACTGAACATGGTCTTCCCGTACTCGACATAAAAATTCAGAATCTCCTCGACGGTCATTCCCCAGCACAGGCAGGTGGCAATGATGGCACCGGTGCTGGTGCCGGCAAACAAGTCGAAGTGGTCTCGAAGCACAAGGTCGGGCGAGCCGTATTCGGCACGAAGTAATTCCTGCATCCGCAAGAGGATTTCAAGGCTGAAGACCCCACGTATCCCGCCGCCATCCATTGAAAGAATCCGTTTCATGGGTTCAATTCCTCGGCAGTTTCACGTTCCGGACCAGCGACTTCCATTCCAGCAATTCAACCAGCAGGGCGCGCTCGATTCTGCTGGCTACTTTGAGTACGGTCGGCCAGGTTCGCAGGGCATCGAGTTCCGCATCCCACTCACTCAGCCAGTCATGCAGCTCCCGGTAGCGCCGCTGACGCCTCTCGCAATCATGCACAATCAGCAACGCGCCCGAGATGGTAGCTATCTGAAACAGAGCAGAAACGGAGACGGATAGCCACCTCTGGCCGGTGAACATTTGACCATTCTTGTATTCCATCCCCATCCCCCACAGCGATGCAGCGATGAGAATTGCCAACCCGATACAGACCCAGCTGGTGATGCGATATCTTTTTGCCTGATCGGCCGACTTTCTGGCGTTTGCGGAAAAATACTTCAACTGGCCAGCGACCCGGTCATTCCGATAATTCTCTTTGAATTCCTCAATCGACAAGGAGTTTCTGGAAACATCCATAGCCTTGAGCAGTTTGAGAGACATCAGCATCCCGGAAAGCTCAGGAACGATTTCTGGCCCAATCACCTCTTCGGTTGTGGGCGCACCCCATAGTGCGAGCCGGGATCGGCAGACCTCAGCAGCGGTGCGAGTTCGCGCCCAGAGAACCTGGCGTGGCTGGAGGCGCAGTGCGATGGGAAGGACGGCTGCAGTGGCTCCAAGCCCGGTGCCGACAGCAAGCCATGTGGCGGAGTGCGGCATCTTCATCCCCGCACCACTGAAAAAGGCTGCCGCGGCCGTGAAGACAATCGGGATGGAGGAGAGGCGACGGACCTGGGGCGCGAACAGACTGGCGTTTTTGTTTACCTTGTCAAACCAGGCGTTCGCCAGATCGCCAGGAGAATCGGATGAGAGATGCCCAGCGACGTCCGGCAGGCCATTTAGAAAATCGAGTTCCGGATCACGGAAGGTCTCGAGCTTTCGTAAAGCCGGTTGATTGAAGACCTCCATCACGCCCGTTTCAGTATGAAACCAGACGACCGGCTTGCCCATCTTCCTTGCAAAGGCCACAATTTCCTCGGTTCCACCCAGACCCTTCGACGGCTTGCCATTCCAGAGCGCAATCATCAGTTGACTCTGCTGAACTGTTTCGATGCCGCACTCGTAGTACCGCTCGGCACGAACTTCCCGGGCCCCGGTCACTTCAACTGATATGGCCGTACTGAGGACCTTTTCAACTCGCAGCCATGTGGCTTCGTCGAAGTCCTTGCGGAAGTCCTCTCGCGAGAGCGGCAACAACACTCTGAGCGGAATTCCCAACTGGGAGCAGCTCTCGGCAAAAATCAGGTCGGCCCCGGAGGCCGCGGAGGAGACGCCATAGACTCTTCCCGGAGACGTTGCTTTTTGTCCTTGCAGAAAGTCGCAGATCAGCTTACGGCACTTCGCCTCATCCGGCAGGTCTCGGTGTCCCGTAAATCCAATTGCAAGGACCAATGGCAGTCGAATGGCCGACTTGATCTCATTCCGGTGTGAAGGCATCGTCGTAAGCGACACTTCCGATCTGCGGCATTCACTATTGCAGGATCTCTGTCAGCGGGAACTTGCTGATATCCACAGTGACCTGCGAAGTGAGTTGATTGATGAGTCGGAACACATCGCGGTTCCAGTATTGGTTCGGGGTGCCGGCTTCGGTCTTGTAGTCGGCAATTCTGTAGTTCGTCCCCCGGTAGTTCAGCTGGATGACCGGTGACGATTGTTCATCTGCCCCGCCCCCCGTCATGCGCAGCAAGGGGAGCCGTTCGATCGATGGGACGGCCTCCAGGAACCGCGGCGGAGCGCCAATTGCAGCTATTTGCTCCGGCGTAAGGTAGGGGCTGTTGGGAATGACGGGGTTGGCCTGTGCCAGCGCATCGAACGGGGCCTGTTCCTGGGCTGCAGCCGCCATTAAACCAATCAAAGAGCGCATCACAAGATGAGTCGAGATTCCTGAAGTCCCGGCAACTGAGTTGCATGCGTCTAGCTGGTTTGCAGTTCCCTCGATGGTAAAACCGGCGGAGAGGGCCAGCAGGACCTGATGGAGTGCGGGACCCTGGCGGAGTTCCGCCATCTCTGGATCAGCGAGGATCTGACTTTCAATTGTCTTGATATCGGGCCCCATCTTTGAGCCGGTACCAGTCAGGGGATAGAGGCTGAAATTGGGACTGAAGACCTTCTCTCCCAATATCCATTTTTTCGTTGTCGGGTCCAACTGCCAAACCGCATTCTTCTGGGCGGCGCTGACAAAATCGGAACCCTTCGGAGTGTTCTGAGCGTTCGAGTCGGCAATTCCAGAATCGTTGTCCATTGAATACGGTACAAATGTGTTGCTGCCGCGGAGCAGCAGATATCCGTGCTTTTGCAGCCAGTAGATGACGGCATTGATCCTGAGAAAGGTTGCATAACTTGAAACTTCTGCTGGATCGCGCGAATAGTCAGCCGGGGGGGAATTGCGAATGGTCTCTACTGTGCAGGTGTGACTCTCAGCGGAATACCTGGTTAACTCCAGCCGGTCGACCATCAGGCGGACGAGTTGGTCGACACGCCATCCCTGCTCGTAGAGGAAGTAGAACGACTCGGCAGGGACCGGTTTCAGCAGAAGCTGCGCGTTGGTTTCATCGTTGACCGGGATGAACGTAAATATTGGGTCGTTCTCGTAGGTCGCTCCCGGCGTTCCGCTTCCGGCAGGCGAGCCGACAGCCACGTTGGTCGACTGGAGCGTATAGCCGGCAGTGCCGGTTAGCGAGACTGCCATCTTATAGGCGCTTGTGATCTGGCCGATCTTGAAGAAGTAGGTTGGATCCCGGTTCTGGAGGCGGGCGAGATTCAACAGCATCTCTTGATTTGAGGTCTGCGCGTAGGCTTTCTCAAATCCGGTGAAGTCGACCTTCAGGCGCTTCGTCGCGCAGCCAGATAAACCGAGCGGCAGGAGACCGCAAAGAATCAGAAGCAGATATTTTGGGAAATGCTTGTCTGCCCGGAGCCCTGAGCCCACTGTCAATCGTGAATTCATCTGAACCTCACGGAGAAGCGATTTTCAAATTACGAGGAATGAAGCAGATGATACTTCGGCAACTGGGAGAAAGCAAGAAAGATAGATCGGGCCTGCCTCCGCAGCATCAAAATTCCTGTCAACCACTGTGGAAGAGGCAGACTGGGGTTTTCAATGAAGTTCACTTGTCCTGTCGTTACCCGGAGTCCGCTGGGGCCAGCAAAGGCCTTCGGCATGTAGGGTGAAGGTCTGCTTGGTGGCTGGCTCGGTTCCTCTACCCGGTGTCCGGTTGGGCCACTCATTGAACCGGTTTTGCAGGGACCGAATTTGCCCTCAAGACTGTTGGGAATTGACGCGAATAACACTGAGCCGAGGATTTCAGCCGGTTTGCCTCTCCTGGCGCACGAAGATCTCGCATGCAACATAAGCCGCGAAATGGGTTTTAATGTCTAAAGAAGCGTACCGGCTCGTCCGGCGCTGAAAGAGGCGCGGTTTGCCCAAACTCAAATCTCTGGGAGTTGCATTATGTCTCGCCGGTTCGACGGCCTTGCCGGCGTTTGCACAAAACTCCCCGCAAAAGGAACTGACCGTCGTTGTGGTCAATGCTCACGCCGATCCTTCGCAGCCGGTGCAGGGAGTGCGCGTGTCGCTGAGCTTTGTTGCCGGCTCAGAAAAGGTCGTTGATTCCCGCGACGCCACCAATCGATCCGGCCAGGCAGTTCTTCTCGTTTCGCCGGAGGCGGCGCAGCGGGACGATCTTCGTGTGGAGATTTCCGGCACAAGCGATCTCGTTGTTTTTCAGCCTGCCGATGGTCAGCTGTCAGGACTTCCAGCTTCAGTAACTGTAAGGCTGTTGCCAAAAGGATCAGTATTGCTGCTTGGGCCGCCCCAGATTGAGGCCATGCTGCAGCGGATGTCCATTCAAAACCGCGCAAAGAACCAGGAGATCCGCGAGCTGAAGGCAGAACTTGCGGGTGCTCAGAGCCAAAAACCGGACGATCTTACAGCGGCCATGACTGAGTGGGCCAAAAACAACGGCCTGGACGTCGCCGACGTCGACAAGCAGGTTCAGCAATGGGCAACAGATATCCAAAACCGCAAGGATCAGGCAACTGCGAACGAGAAGGCTCTTGCGGAGTTGGCGCTGAAACACTACGGGGCCGCCGCTCAGCTTTTCGATCAGGCTGCCGACGACGACGACAAGGCGATGGAGGAATCGAAGCAAAGATTTCTTGAACAAGACCGGAAAATGTTGCGGGCACTGGTTGACAAGAAGTTCCAGAGCGCAAATGCCTACCAGCTGAATCTTCAGTTTCACCAGGCGACGGTCACTCTGACCCAGGCGCGGGATCGGGCGGCGGCGGAGCATACACAATACCCGGACGACGCCGCACTGCGCAGTATCTGGCTTGACGCGGTTCTTCGTTTGGCGAACGCGCGGCGCGATGAGGGCGATTTTGGAGCTGCAGGCGACAGTGCGACGCTCCTGGCTGAATCAATCAAGGACTATCAGACTTTGCTTCCTCAAAGGGCCGCCCCGGACGAGAAACAGGACTGGGCAATGGCCCAGCTCAATCTGGGGATTGCCCTGGATGGCCAGGCGCTCAGAAGCAGTGGCGCCCAGGGTGCCGATTTGTTGGGTCAGGCGGTGAGCGCCTACCGTTCTGCCCTGCAGGTTTATACAAAGGCCGGCCAGCCCAAGGAATGGGCCAGGGCAGAGATGAATGTGGGGAATGCTTTGCTGGACCAGGGCGAACGAAGCAATGGAGCGAAGGCGAATGAATTGCTCGCCCAGGCCGTAGTCGCGTACCGCGCAGCCCTCGAAGTGAGAACCAGGGTAGATCTGCCTCTCGAGTGGGCAAATACACAGAACAATCTCGGGCGAGCCCTGAGCGGCCAGGCACAACGCAGCAGCGGCGCCCAGTCAGCGGATTTGATGGTACAGGCAATCGCAGCCTACAGGGCTGCGCTCGAGGCAGAAACCAAGACCGGCCAGCCGCAGGATTGGGCACGGGTCGAGAACAATCTTGGCATCGCTCTCGAGATCCAGGGCGAGCGTGCCAATGGCGCCCAGGCGATGGATTTGCTCGCGCAGGCTGCGCAAGCATACCGGGCATCGCTCGAGGTGCGCACCAAAGCAAACCTTCCCCAGGACTGGGCCGGCACGGAGAATAACCTCGGCGGCGCCCTGATGGAGCAAGGAGTACGCAGCAATGGTGCGCAGGCGATGGATTTATTGGCGCAGGCCGTCGAAGCATATCGGGCAGCTCTCGAGGTTCGGACCAAGACCGCCCTTCCCCAGGACTGGGCCGAAACCGAGAACAACCTGGGAGACGCATTGGTCGACCAGGGCCTGCGCAGCAGCGGCGCGCAGGCGACCGATCTGCTTGCCCAGGCGGTCGATGCTTACCGTGCGGATTTGGAGGTTTATACCAAACAGTTCCTGCCCCAGGACTGGGCGATGACCCAGAACAATCTCGGTCTCGCACTTGTAGATCAGGGGGAGATGAGTCGCGGGAAACAGGCAACAGACCTGATTGGCCACGCTGTCGATGCCTATCGTGCGGCGCTTGAGGTCTATACAAAGGCAGACCTGCCTCACGACTGGGCAATGACCCAGAACAATCTTGGTTTGGCGCTTCGAGATTTGGGTGAGAGGAGCAGCGGGGCACAGGCTAAGGAACTGTTTACCCAGGCAATCCGGGCCTACCAGTCGGCACTGGAGGTTTATTCCACGGTGCACACACCATTCGACTGGGCGGCGACCGAGAACAATCTGAGCAACGCCCTTGTCGACGAAGGGGATTTTCCAGCCGCGGCCAAGGCCATCGAAGCGGTCCTCGAGGTCTTTCCCAACGATGTTGGATACTTACAGACCGCCGTCTCCATTTATCACGACAACCTGTTCCGGTACGACCGGTCCTATGAGTTGGCTGAGCGCTGGCTGAAACTGGATGATTCCCCGGTAGCCCGCCTCAGTGTGGAAGAGAACGATCTTGTGACTGGACGATTTGAGGAATGCGAAAAGCAAGCTGCTGCGATCGGCGATACGTCTTTTCCCAATGCTCCCGGCAGCATGACCATGATTCGCGACACCATCAGAATGAGTTGCCAATGGGGCGCCGGACAAAAAGCTGACGCGCAGCAAACCGCGCAGGCGCTCTTATCAAAATCAGCCCAGCTGCAGAATATAGGTTGGGAGTTTACCGGTACCGAACACTTCCTCGGCTCTTCCCAAGCCTTCGTTGCAGGCCGCACATCATGGGTCTCCCTGTTTCAAAGCCTTGAAAAGGGAGATGGCGCTATAGCGGCAAACTCCTTGCACCAGCTTGAGGAAGTTATGCGAAACTAAGGCCATGTTCCTGCCAAGCTACGATGTCTTTCTCAGTTATTCGCGAGCCGACACCGCGCGCATCCGGCCTCTGGTGGACGAATTGCGCCGGCTGGGGTACAAAGTTTTCTTCGACGTGCAATCGATCGACCCGGGCCAGGAATGGAAGAAGCGGCTCGATGGCTCAATCCGCGGCTCCCGCACCCTGATCCTGTGCTGGTCAGCCAACGCTCACGGTTCTGACTACATCACCTTTGAATACTCGCGCGCCCAGGCGCTGCACAAGCGGGTTTTCCCGTGGCTTCTTGACAAGACGCCATTGCCGGCAATGCTTGAAATTCAGGGCATTCCCGAACCGGACGGCGCAAAGGTTGCCGCCTTGCTTCGCCGCTCGCTCGGCTTGACGCTGACCCAAAGACGCGTTCTGCAGGCCATTGCAGCCGTTTTGATCCTTGTGGCCCTGGGCATTCCAACCTGGCGCAAGCTGAACCCGCCGCCGCCACCGCCGTGGCAGTATCAAGGTGAGGTCACCGATCTTCAAAGCCGGTTGCCTCTGGCCGGTGTTGGGGTAAAACTCACTTTGGGAAACGGCAAGACCTACACCGCCGTCTCGGACAACCAGGGCAAATACACCTTAGAGAACCTGCCCCCGCCGGTCCCCGACCACATCCACCTCGAGTTCTCGAAGCAGGGCTATCAAGGCGAGTCCGACACAATCCCAGCCGCCAAGGCCGGCTTCGACCCAAGACTTGAAAAAGGACAGTAGCCGCCAGGTGAACTGAACCGATGTTGGGCCCCGAAGCCTCTTAGCGAACTGCGGGAGCAGTTGGCTATCGAGCAGTTGAGGTGTGCTCACTGTACAATTCGAGCGAATCAGGATTCGCAATGACAGTGAAGGTAAGGCTTGATCGCCGGAATTTCCTTAAGCAGGCTGCAGGAGCAATGGGCGCGGCAACGCTCTCCGAACATGTGTCGGCGCAGGCGCCAGGCCGGGAATCGGATGCGCAAAAACAGCGAATTCAAAGCAGCGGAGGCCGGAATTATCCGCGGCGATTTGAGGGGCGCCAACTTCGCATGATCTCGTTTCCCCTCGGCGGCGTGGCCGCGGGGAGTATCGGCCTCGGCGGACGCGGACAGCTTGTCGACTGGGAAATCTTCAACAGGCCCAACAAAGGATTCAGACCTGCCTATGCATTTGGGAGCATCTGGGCGCAGTCGGGCAGCGGAAAACCGGTGGCGCGCGTTCTTGAGTCTCGCATCGTTGCTCCCTTTGAGGGACAGGATGGATTGGGCTCGAACAACGTACCTGGGCTGAGCCGGCTTGAAGCGGCTACGTTCACGGGTGAGTACCCGCTTGCACACATTGATTTTGAGGACTCGGTGCTTCCGGTAAAGGTCGAACTCGATGCATTCTCGCCCTTCATTCCGCATGAGCCCGACGACTCGGGATTACCAGTCGCGATTCTTCGCTATCGGGTCACCAATCCCGGCTTGAGCGAGGCTAAGGTTGGGATTGCATTTTCAATCGAGAATCCTGTAAACACGAAAGCCGACAACGGAGGGGCTGCGCGACAGAAATCAAGTGAGGGAAGGCGGAACGAATATCGCAGCGTGAACGAAATTGCGGGACTCGTCATGAGCAATCCTGCTCTCGCAAGCGACGATCCGATGGCGGGTGAAGTTGTGCTGGCGGCAAGCATTGACGGCGGCGCAGAGGTTTCGCACTGGGAAGGATGGCCGGCGGGCCGTTGGTGGAATGCCCCTTTGCATTTCTGGGATCAGTTTTCAAAAACTGGCGAGCTGGGCCCGCCGCCCGAGACCCACAATTCCGTCGGCGTGCTCTGCCTCAAGAGGACCATTGCCGCAGGGCATTCGGCGAGCTTTGAGTTTCTGCTGGGCTGGCGGTTTCCCAACCGCACGCCGGACTGGATCGGGTGGGCGGCGCCCGAAGGCGAAGGCAAGACCGTGATTGGTAACTCCTATGCAGCCCGTTTCAAGGACGCATGGGCGGCTGTGAGCTACACTGCGGCACATTTGAAGGACCTCGAAACGCGAACCCGCATGTTCACGAATGCTTTGCGCGAAAGCACGATTCCCGCGGCAGTGAAAGAGGCGGCCAGCGCAAACCTCTCCACATTGGCGAGCTCAACCTGCTTTCGCACAGCAGATGGCGAGTTTCATGCATTCGAGGGCAGCGACGACACCCTGGGATGCTGCTTTGGAAACTGTACCCACGTCTGGAACTACGAGACGGCAACAACTCACCTATTCCCGTCGTTTGCGCAGTCATTGCGCCGCAGCGCATTTGGCTATTCGATGGACGATGCAGGCGCAATCCACTTCAGACAGATGCTGCCCGAAGGCAAGGCGCGCTCAGGATTTGCGGCTGCCGATGGACAGATGGGGCAGATTATCCACGCGTGGCTGGACTGGAAGATATCGGGAAACGATGCATTGCTGCGGGTCACATGGCCGCGCGCAAAGAAGGCGCTCGAGTTTGCGTGGGTTCCGGGCGGATGGGATGCCAATCGTGACGGAGTGATGGAGGGCGTCCAGCACAACACCTACGACGTCGAGTTTTACGGCCCCAACCCGATGTGCGGAATTTACTACCTGGGCGCCTTGCGGGCGGGCGAGGAGATGGCGCGCGCCGTTGGGGAGATGGAATCCGCCAGGGAATACGAGCGGCTTTTCGAGCAGGGAAGCCGGTGGATCGATGCGAATCTTTTCAACGGCGAGTACTACGTCCAAAAGGTTCGCGGCTTCAGGAAGGACGAGATTGCCGGCAACCTGCGCAGCGACATGGGCGCAGAGAATACAGAGAACCCGGAGTACCAGGTTGGCGGGGGGTGCCTGGCAGATCAGCTGATCGGCCAGTACCTGGCAGAGGTTGGAGGCATGGGAGCTTTGGTGGCACCCGAAAACATTCGCAGGACTCTGCGCTCGATATATAGGTACAATCACAAGCCAACGCTCAAGGATCACGACAACGTAGAGCGGACCTATGCGCTCAACGATGAAGCGGCGGTCGTCGTCTGCGATTACGGAAAGGCTGAGCGCCCGCAGATCCCGTTTCCCTATTATGCGGAAGCATGGACCGGCCAGGAGTACCTGGTAGCCGCGCTGATGATGAATTGGGGCATGGTGACAGAAGGTGTGGAGTGCGTCGAGAATGTCCGGTTCCGCTATGACGGAGAGAGGCGGAATCCCTGGGACGAACCGGAGTGCGGCCACCATTACGCGCGAGCCATGTCATCGTGGTCCACGATCGGCGCGCTGAGCGGCTTTCTCTTTGATGGCCCCAATGCAGCTGTGGTGGCTTCACCCAGAATCTCCGAAAACAACTTCAAATGTTTCTGGGCTACGGGAACGGGGTGGGGCACTTTCTCGCTGGTCAGGGAGAGAGAGATCACGCATTTTGCAATGAAGGTGCTGGCGGGAACTCTTGGTTGCCGTTCCTGCGAGATTCGCGCGACAGGCACGACCGCTTCGGCTGAGTTCAAGGGAAGGCCGATGAAGAGCCAGGTGACCCGGCGGGAAGAACGAGCAGTTGTGACGCTTGATGAAAGACTTCAACTGACAGCGGGCGATGAGGTTCGCATCACGGTAAACGGATGAGCTTGGATTCGAAGCCGCACAGGCCATGGATCATCCTCGTCGGCGGCTTTCTTGGAGCAGGGAAGACGAGCTTGATTCTAGCGGCGGCCCGGGAGCTCGAAGGGCGCGGCCTGCGCTGCGCCGTTGTGTTGAACGACCAGAGCGATGACCTGGTTGACACGCGCCATGCAACCGCTCAAGGCATGCTGGCGCGCGAAGTGACCGGCGGTTGCTTTTGCTGCAAATTCACTGCGCTGATGACGCTGGTCGACGAGTTGCGGGCAACTTCACCTGATGTGATCTTCGCCGAGCCCGTCGGAAGCTGCACGGATATTTCGGCCACGGTGCTCGGTCCGCTAAGAGAGGAATTCGGTCGATATAGAGTGGCGCCATTTACCGTGCTCGTCGATCCATCACGCACCAGCGAACTGCTCGGCGACGATGCGGATGCCGACATGGCTTTCCTGTTCAGGAACCAGTTGGAGGAGGCCGACCTGGTGTGCATGACGAAGGCTGATCTTTATCCTGATGCTGCGGATATTGCCAACTTCGAGACGAGGCGAATCAGCGCAATGACCGGGCAGGGCGTGAAGGAATGGCTGGGCGAGATCCTGTTCGGAAGCCGTGAAGCGGGAGAGACCACCCTGGATATCGATTACGCTCGCTATGCGCAGGCTGAGGCATCGCTTGCGTGGCTGAACCTGAGCCTTGTTTTCGAACCAACGTTGCCTTCGTCTCCCGCCGTGGTGGTTGGAAGCTTGATGGACTCTCTCGATGATTCGCTCACTTCGTCAGGAATCTCCATTGTGCACTTGAAAATGTTTGATGTCTCACCCGCGGGCTGGTTAAAAGCGGCAGCGTGCGCCAACGGTCAGGACCCGATCGTCGAGGGCGCGCTCGACGCTTCTCCAGCAAGCCGGCACGAGTTGCTTGTGAATCTTCGCGCAAAAGGCAGCCCGGCCCGGGTGCGGAGCCTTGTTGAGGAACAGGTGAGGCAACTCAAAGGGAAGACCCTCAATACACGGCTCGATTGCTTCAGCCCAGCGCCACCGAATCCGGAGCGGAGAGTTCCGCGACCTTGAGGATCAAAGTTCGCGGGGAGTTGCAGGGACTTGCTGGTCAATCCCGCCGGCACCCATGAGAATCAGAGAGCGTTGCGCAAAGGGCGAATAGACGAGAAGGGTCGTGCAAGCCAGGGCAAGGCCGAAGTTGATGTGGTGCAGAAGCAGAAACGGCGAGAGCGACCACAGTTCGTCCAGGGTGAAAATAAACGGCCAAATTTTCAGGAAATTTTCGCGCGCCCTGGGCGCATGAAAGACCACATTGGCCAAGACAAAAGCGCGGACGGGAATCAGGATGGCGGCGGTGACGATCAGGATATTCAGGAAATGCGGTGCCTTGGGCAGGGGAGAGAACAAATCCTCAATCTCGGAGAGATTTGCTAGCGCTCCAACATAGAAGCCCACATACATGAGCTGCAAAAGAACAAACAGAGTCTGTACGACCGGAAACGATGCCTTCGGAAGTTCATCCGGCGTCGACAGGATCCGGCTGTAGATCGCGGTTTGGGCTTCGGCCGGAACTGAGGTTCCCTGCGGCAGATACGTGGTTTGACCGTTCGATACTGATAACGGCGAGGGGGGCTCGAGCGCCGAAGGCGTGTTGTTCAATTCGATCCGCTCAACGGGCGCAACAAAGCGGTAGCCTCGGCGCGCAAGAGTCTCAACAAACCGGGGGCTGCTTGCTGTATCTCTGAGGGCTTCGCGGAGACGATTTACCGCGGAGTTCACGCCGTGCTCGTAATCGACGAAGGTACCGTCCGGCCAAAGCTCGCGGGAGATCTCCTCCCGGGTGAGCAATTCGCCGGGACGCTCAAGGAGCATGACCAGGACCTGGAACGGTTGCGAGTTCAGCTTGATACGTACGCCGTTCCTGCGAAGCTCTCCCGTCGTTCGGTCTGCTTCAAATGAACCGAAGCGATAGAGCGGTCCTGGGAGGCGATCTGTCATGTCAAATGCCCAGTGTAACCGATTGCGATTTCGATTCCAACGCATGGGGCAATGTACAACTCCCTTGAAGTCGAAGTGGCGCAAGCACTTGCACGGTGAGAAACAATCGTCACGATGTGAGGTTCCATGCATTGCTTTGAATTGCGCAAGGGCGCAAGATCGACCCCGAAATGAAGCATCGGTTCTCAAATTGTCGAGCGGGGATAGCGGGATGCGCGGCGCTTTTCCTGCTGGCGCTGGTTGCCGTTTCCAGATCGGCTATGGCGGAAGCCCCGCCTTCAGCCATTCCGGCTTTCAATTCCTATGTTGGAGTGGTCGAGGCGCGCCTCGCCGAGCAGCACCGGACGCCGGGTGGTTTCCTTGCCTCTTTGACCGCGGTTCAGCAAAGCGACGCTCGGCTGAAGAGCGGGGCGCTGATTGTCGAGCGGCTCACGCCAGAAGAAGACCTGCCGGGCGCGATGCTGCACGATTGGCGCGGCACTCTGTTTGTCCCTCGGGGCAAAGCGCAGGATCTTGAACGGCTGCTGATCGATTTCAACTCGTATCCAGAGAAATTCTCACCCCAGATTGTTCGAGCGCAGGAACTCAGCCATGTCGATGCAGGCGGGCTTCATCGGGTCCAGGCATCCATGCGCATTCGCCAGAAGCATCTGATCACGGTGGTCATGGACACCACATACGACGTCACGTTCGGGCAATCAGATCCGCAGCACGGGTACAGCCTCTCGCGCAGCACGCAGGTTTCAGAGATCGACGCTCCCGGTACCAGAGAGGAGCACGCGCTCAACGCCAAAGAGGAGCACGGCTTCCTTTGGCGGCTCAATACCTACTGGAGTTGGGAGGAGCGGGACGGCGGGCTTTACATCCAGATCGAATCGGTCTCGCTCACCCGGTCGATTCCGCGGGGATTTGCCTGGCTGATCGGGCCATTCGTCGAGAGCGTTCCGCGGGAGTCACTCGAGTTTACGCTGCGCTCGGCATCGGCCGCGTTGCGCAATTGAACAGAGCGGGGCAGGGCAGCCGGGAAAACACGACACCAGAAGGGAGTTCGGGATGAGTACAATTTCAGCAACAACGACGGATCACGCGGCATTTCGCCCTGCGCCCCGGGTCAACGATGCACTTACGGCTCGAATGGAGAAGCGCGCCTTGGAGTGGATGGCCGGGCGTGCGCCAAAATGGCTGACAAGCGACCAGCTCACACTGCTTGGCCTCAGCGGGCAGGTTGGTGCCGGAGTGTTTTATGCGCTATCGCGGTACAACCGCTATGCGCTCCTTCTGGTTATCCTGTGCCTCGCCCTCAACTGGCTTGGAGACAGCATGGATGGAACCCTTGCAAGGGTTCGCCGGCAACAGCGTCCCCGGTATGGTTTCTACGTCGATCACATGGTGGACCTCTTTGGAACCGTGGTGCTGATGTGCGGGCTTGGCTTTTCTGGATTCCTGCATTGGCCAACAGCGATCGCAATGATGGTTGGGTTTCTTCTGCTTTCAAGCGAGAGCTACCTGGCAACCTATACGCTATCGTGCTTTGAAATCTCCCGGGGCATCTTCGGTCCGACGGAGCTTCGCATCCTGCTGATCGCCGGCAACCTGGCGCTGCTCCGCAGCCCTTATTCAACGCTATTCGGTTACAAAATGCTGTTGTTTGACCTGGGGGGCGCGATCGGGGCGGCGGGCATGCTTCTAACGGCCATCTTCGTGACCATGCGGCATACAGCGGAGCTTTATCGCAGGGAGCCGCTCAAATGAACATGTTGATCCGCTGGGGGAAATTCAACCTGGTCGGGACCATCGGCATGGTCGTCCAGCTTGGCGCGCTTGCCCTGTTCAATCGGTCGATTCCAGGGCACTACATGGTTGCATCGGCCGCTGCCTTAGAATTGACCTTGCTGCACAACTTTCTGTGGCACCTGCGCTACACCTGGCGCGACCGCCGAGGTGAGTCTGCACAGGCCGCTCAACTGCTCCGCTTTCATCTTTCGAATGGCCTGGTTTCCATGGTCGGAAATCTGGCGCTCATGCGAGTTCTGGTCGATGGGATGCACTTGCCCATCATCGTTTCAAACGGCATCGCCATTCTCTGCTGCTCAGTGTTGAACTTCTTTCTGGGGAACAACTGGGCGTTTGCGGCGCGGATCAAGGAAGCAAAGACCGAAACGCCAGGGTCGTTCTGCCAGGCTGTGGGAGTTTCTCCTCAAGACAGCTCAAGTTTCGTTCAAAGGATCTGATGATCAATAAGCTCGTATTATCGAATCTCGGCCATCGACCTGTGCGCACGGTGTTAAGCGTGCTCGCAATTGCAGTCGAGGTCACCATGATTCTGACACTTGTAGGAGTGAGCTACGGCACGCTTGACGCCACGGCTCGACGTGCCCGCGGAGTCGGCGCCGATCTCATGATCCGGCCGCCGGGAACCTCCATTCTTGCGCTGAGCACCGCGCCGATGTCCGATAAACTGATCGACTTTGTAAGGCAGCAGCCGCATGTCGCCCTGGTCACCGGCACCGCGGTTCAACCCTTGTCAGGATTCGATTCGATTACGGGACTTGATCTCGACGAGTTTTCGAAGATGAGCGGGGGATTCCATTTCATCGAAGGCGGGCCATTCAAGACGGATCAAGATGTACTTGTCGACGAATTCTATGCCAAGGAAAAGAAGCTTCATGTCGGGGACAAGATCCAGTTGATCAATCATGAGTGGCGAGTTGCTGGAGTTTATGAATCCGGCAAGCTGGCCAGGATTTGCGTCCGGCTCCCCGTTCTTCAGCAGTTGATGACGAACGATCATCACCTCAGCCAGATCTACGTCAAAGCCGACAGTCCGGACCAGATACAGGGGATCCTGAGCGAGTTGCGCGCGAAGATGCCGGGCTACCCGATCTACACGATGGAAGAGTTTACTTCGCTGCTTTCGATCAGCAGCGTGGGAATGTTGAAGGATTTCATTGGGGTCGTGATCGGTGTCGCCGTTATTGTGGGATTCATTGTCGTGTTCATGGCTATGTACACGGCAGTTCTCGAGCGAACGCGAGAGATCGGCATCCTGAAGGCGGTGGGTGCTTCGTCCTATTTCATTCTGAAATTGCTCTTGAGAGAGACGCTATTGCTCTCGATCCTGGGCACCGTGGTCGGCATTGCTTTGACCTACGGGACTCAATGGCTGATGCAGAACGCAGTTCCGGCGAGCCTGGTCCAGGAGACAGTGTATTGGTGGTGGCCGATCGCCGGCGGAATTGCCATCCTCGGAGCGCTGCTGGGCGTGATCGTGCCCGGGATCAAGGCGGTCAAACAGGATGCAACGGAGGCACTCAGCTATGAATGAGCAGCCAATGATCGAGACGCGGGAGCTGTCAAAAACCTATCGCGCCGGCGATGTGGATGTACACGCACTCGATGGCGCCAATCTCCAGGTTGCGCGAGGCGAGTTTGTTTCCGTTGTTGGCGCTTCCGGGTCCGGGAAGTCAACCCTGTTCAACATCCTCGGAACGCTGACGACGCCGACTTCCGGAAGCGTCAGGATCGACGGAAAGGATCTGAAGGATCTTTCAGATTCCGAGCGCGCGGAGTTCCGCAAGAACACGGTGGGTTTTGTGTTTCAGAAGTACAATCTGCTGCCGACATTGAGTGCAGAAGATAACATCAGGATTGTTCAATATATCGCGAACCGTGCCCTGACGTTTACGGCGGAGTTTGAGGGAATTCTGGAAATTCTGGGGATTCAGGACCGAATGAAGCACAAGCCTCGTGCATTGTCCGGAGGCCAGCAGCAGAGGGTCGCGATTGCGCGGGCGCTGGTGAATGGGCCGCGCATTCTGCTGGCCGACGAGCCCACGGGGAATCTCGACAGCAAGAATTCGGCCGCGGTGCTCGGTTTGCTGCGAGATTTGAACGAAAGGCTGGGGCAGACCATTTTGATGATCACGCACGACCAGGAAGCTGCCTCTTATGCCCGGCGCTCAATTCACATGCGGGACGGCAGGATTGTGTGACAGGGTTGTTCGGACGGCGGCCGGTGGCGAACAGCTCTATCTCCGGCCGGCAAGATGAAACTGCCATCCGCCGATCAAGTCGGATTCGCTTCCAGCCAAAGCTGATCTCACGTGAACGCGGTGCCACCTTACTTTTGGATTGCCGTTCACCCATCAACCTGCCGGAATCACCAACCAATGTGCGATACAATTCGATGCATTCCGAGTCAAGGAGATTTCTGGTGAATTCAAGACCCTATGCCGCTTCCGCGGCGTTATTGTTTCTGACTTGCAACCTGGCTGGCATAGGGCATTCTCAAGGCGCACCGTCCAACTTCGCCCTGCACGATGGTGACCGCGTGACGTTTTATGGGGACAGCATCACGGAACAGCGCGAGTATACGGAGGACGTCGAAGAGTACGTTTTGACACGGTATCCGGGATGGCAGGTGCACTTTCACAACGCCGGAGTAGGCGGCGACAAGGTGAGCGGCGGGTGGGCCGGCCCGATCAACCTGCGTCTCGATCGCGATGTCTTCGCGTGGCATCCGGATGTGATCACCATCATGCTCGGCATGAACGACTTCTACTACCGGCCCGATGAGGCCGGCATTTATTCGACGTTCACGGAAGGTTACACACGACTGGTTGCGTCGATACAACATAACAATCCAAGTGTGCGCATCACCCTCATTCAGCCTTCACCCTATGACGATGTGACCCGCGAGCCGACTTTTCCCGGCGGTGGGAACGGGGTTCTTCTGAAGTACAGTGCCTTTCTCGCTCAACTGGCGGAGGAACGCCATACGAAGATTGCGGATTTCAATGCGCCGGTGGTTGCGGCCCTCAAGAAAATCAATGCTGAGTCTCCGCAACTCGCGCAGCAGATCCTTCCCGATCGTGTCCATCCGCAGCAGGGTGGGCACTGGATCATGGCTGAGAGCCTGCTGAAGAGCTGGCAGGCACCGTCCCTGGTCACTTCGGTCACCATCGATGCCGGAACTTCGCCGGCCGCTCAAACGGCGAATACCGATGTTACCGACCTTGTTCGTCCGAAGGGCAAGATCGCGAGCAGGATCAGCTGGACCGAAATGGATAGGGCGCTGCCACTTCCATTTCCGCCTTCAGAGCTCGATCCGGTAGTCGGTCTTGTGCTCAAGTATTCCGACATTATTACCGCGCTTGACCAGGAAACTCTGCAGGTTCACGGGTTGTCGAACGGAATCTACGATCTGCTCATCGACGGGCGCAAGATAGCGAGCGTCAATTCTGATGATCTCGTCAGTGGGATCAATCTGGCTACTTCAGACACGCCCATGCTCGAACAGGCGCGGCTGGTTGCCTGGGATACGGAAAAGGTCAACAATCTTGAATCTGCGCGGTTTTCGATCATCAACACTTCAGTGACCGCGGAGCAGTCAATCACGGCGAGCGCTCTGGCAAGCGCATACAAGACCGCTGTGGAACGCCAGCATGCTGACGCACATCCACTCGTTCATCATTACGAGCTGGTGCTTCAGAATCCGCCTCCGGCAAGCCACTGATCTTCTGGTGCGCACGGGTTGGACTTGCGCAGCGATGCGGAGGAACACAGTACCCCGCAGCTAGAGTTTTCCGAGATCCTTGAGCACCGCCATGGCCGCATTGCGGCCGTTAATTCCGATCACGCTCCCGCCTGGATGCGTGCAGGCCCCGCAGAGATAGAGGCCCGGCATCGGTGTTCGTGCGGAGAGCCGATTCGACCACATATAGGGTGGCAGGCATTCTCCCTGGAAGATATGGCCACCGGTCAGGCCGACTTTCAGTTCAATGTCCGGAGGGCCGAGCACCTGGGCGCCGATCACGGCGTCTTCAATGTTTGAGCAGAAACGGCCGATCGAGTTCAGTGCCAGCTGGCGCACTTCAAGGCGCCGGGAGTCCCAGGTGCCTTCGGAGAACGTATAAGGCACGTACTGGGCGAAGATGCTCATGGTGTGTTCGCCTTCGGGAGCGACGGTCCGGTCATGGACGCTTTGAAAGTAGATCTCGCACCACAAGTGTTCCGGCAAATCCCCTCGCCGTGATGCAGCAAAACCTTCCTTCCATTCTTCCCGGGTTAAGGGGGTGTTGATCTGGCCGTAGTGGTGCGGTTGATTGGTGCCTGGACGCGCAGTGAAGTCGGGCAACTCGCGCAGGCGGACGTTCAACTTTACGGTGCAGCCTTCGATGGGAATGCGTTCAACCCGTGCGCGCCATGCGGGGTCGGCGGCTGTGCCAAGTAATTTCAAGGTCTGGCGCGGATCGGCATTCGACACGACGGTGCGCGCGGAGATCCGTTCGCCGCCTTCGAGTTCAACGCCTTCGCCGGGCATGATCCTGGCCACGGGCACGCCTGATACTACGGTCGCTCCGGCTTCCTCAGCCGCATCGTAGAAGTAGAACGAGACCATGCCCATGCCGCCGCGAACGTATCCCCACATTCCGGGCTTTCCGCCGAGACGGCCCGAAGCGTGGTGGAAGCGGATCGAGGCGGTGCCTGGATCAAAGGGGCTGGCGTTGGTTCCGATGACGCCCTGGCCGAGATAGGCGATCTGCAATCGCTCATCGTTAAGGTAGCGCTCGACAAATTCGGCCATCGACCAATCGAAGAGCAGCGCCTGGGTTTCACGGTCGTTGCCCAGCCGGTCTTCAATTTGCGAGCGAGTGGGCGGCTCGCCGATCCAAAGGTCGTCGGCACCAGGCGGGCGGAGGACGTCGCGGAGGCGGCGAATCACGTCGTTCATGGCGCGCCAGCCCTCGAGATCAGCGGGGGCGAGAGAGCGCACTTCAGCTTCACATTTTTCGGTGTCATCCCAAAGCTGAAGGCTTGAGCCGTCGAGGAAGGGAACAAAGAGGCCGTTCACGGCCGGGGTCCAGGAATATCCGCGTCTGGGGAGATCGAGTTCTTCGATGACCAGGGGATGTAATAGTCCGGCGAGGTAGGCGCAGGGGGACATGCGCACGCCAGGGAACGGCTCCTCGATGGTGCATGCGCCGCCGATGCGGGCTCGGCTTTCAATCACGAGGACGCGCAGGCCGACGCGGGCGAGGTAGGCCGCGCAGGCGAGGCCATTGTGCCCGGCACCGACGACGATCACGTCCCAAGTCCTACCGGCGAGCTCGCGGATGGGGAGGTGCAGCCCGAGTTCACCGAACGAGGCGGCTGTGGGAGAACCCATTAGCGTTCTACGCTAGCAGTTCTTGCGGTGTGAAGTAAAAGCTGTTAGTGAGGAAACTTCACGGATATTAACTCAGATCCCCGCCTAGAAATGTATGGGGTCACCCAGCGCCCAAAGAAAGTGCCGATAGCCGAAATACAGCACTTACTGCCGGATCTAAGTGATTAGCATTACATAAAGATCAAATTTACGACGTACTTTAAATTATTGGAGAAGCTTGAAAACCAATAGCGAAACACAGAGAAGTATCTAAATTTCAGGTGGATTTCTAAACATCGTTCGCAAGGCTGGTGTAACATGGGTTCTGATTTCAGATTCAGATTCAGCAGGGCGGCTAGAACGCCAACAGAGGATTACTACTCATACTTCGCCCGCTGGGTGGTGCAAACTCCGTTGACCAGGTGTTTGGAATTAAATCCCTAGCAAGAGGCGAAGCAAGATGCCGCATGCAGAAGAGGTCACGCTCCCCACCGAGAATAGAAACTCGGGCTGGTGGGCGATTCACACACTCTATCACCACGAAATGAACTGCTCTTTGGCAAAGTCCATATCCGGGTCGTCGCCAAGCTTGATCTGCAGTCCGAAGAAAGGCTGCTCGCTGCCCATTGCACGGGAGAGCATAAGGTAGCCCAGTGCATTCACACTCGGTCTCGCTACGCAGAACAGCGGGGGACGCGTGCCAAGAGGCTGAATGGGGATGAGAACTGGCCAAGGCTCCTCATCGCTCTTATCTGTTCGATCTATAACCGCAGCCAGCTGCCGTGCAGTGTGAGCTTGAAATAGCACTCGGACGGGAATTGCTGTCCCGAACTCTTCATTTAAGAGAGCGATAGCGCGAGCTGCCTTGAGCGAGTGCCCGCCCAAATCGAAGAAATCGTCGGTAGCGCCAACCTCGCTCACGCCAAGCAGCCGGGAAAAGATTGCAGT
>CAZTLV010000061.1:0-23457 GCA_964614635.1 uncultured Occallatibacter sp. | reverse complement strand
ATCGGGCCGCCCATCATAGTGTGGTCCGAGCGAATGAAGACGGGTTGATTGTTGAACCACTGATAGCAGCCCACAATGGGATCCGAAGCGGCTCTACTCGCGTCCGAGGTTGTGGGCGGCACTGTCCGCGAAGCCGGCCTGCTCTGGTTACCTGCCTGAACGGGATTGCTCCCCGGGTTCGAATTGCTCGAAGCAGCGGACGTCTCTGTCGTGACCGGATTGGTTTGGGTCTCCGAATTTGTTTCGGGATGGCGAAGAAACACTACGATCAACACAAGTGCCGCCAGAACGATCGCTCCTGCCACAACAAGCAACAGTGTCTTCGAGGGAGGAGGCGGCGGAAGCTGAGAGACGGGCGTCGAAACCGGGGTGGGGACCGGCACGGGAACAGGAGGTACCGGATGACCTTTGCGGTCGGCAAGCCCTGGAAGCAGCTTGTGCACCGTGGCCGCAAGATTATCGAGATGCTGCTCCATTGGCGGAGTCATCGCGTCGAGCCAATGAACGGACCCAATGAAGTAATCGAGCGACTTGCCTGGCGCCACGTCTTCAATGCGGAAAGGAAGGATGGCGACGCCGTTGCTGACCGCGCGCTCAATCTCTTTGGGAATCTGCGCCGATGCATTGGCGCTTGAAGAAAAGACAAGCACCATCACCTTGGCTGCTTGGATGGCATCAATGATGGCCTCGCCGTAGGGGGTTCCGGCTACGATGTCGCGCGGGGCGATCCAGCAGCGAATGCCGGCCGCTTCAAGGCGGGCACATACCGCGTTGGCAATGGTCTTGTCTTTTGAGGCATGGCTGATGAAGACATCGAAGGGCACAGGGAAGACCTCGGCAGCAAATCCGCAATCTGCAATTCTCGCCAGGTGGCGACTGTGCAGGAATCTTATCATCCAAAATCAAACCCGGCATCCAGGTTTTATTGTGTTTTACTCCGCTGCCTGTATTTTCTACGAGGCTCAAAACAGCCTCTCAGAGCTTGCGTAACCGGGCGCAGGCGTCGTCGAGGTCGTGGTCCATTTTCGCGAAACAGAAGCGCAGCAGGTTTTCTCCGTGGCCGGGGCGGAAAAATGCAGAGCCTGCCACGGCGGCCACTCCAGTAACTGCCAGCAGGTGGCGGGCTTTCTCGGCTGCGGTCTTGCCCTGGAGGCGAGTGGCGTCGGCTAAAACGTAATAGGCGCCAGCCGGTGTGGTGGGAGTCATTCCCGCATCAGTCAACGCGGAGAGGATGCGTGTCCGCTTCGACAGATGGTCGGCGGCGAGTTGCGTGTAGAAGGATGGCGGAAGCTGCTCGAGTCCTGCTGCTGCACCGTGCTGGAGCGCCGAAGGGGCGCAAACGTAGGTCAGGTCGTGGAAGTAAGACATTGCTCCCATCCACCTGGTGTCGGCCGTTGCATAGCCCAATCGCCAGCCTGTTACGCTGAACGTTTTGCTGAAACCGGAGAGGACGATGGTGCGGTCGCGCATTCCGGGCAGCGTAGCCGGACAAATGTGTTGTGCGCCGTCGTACACGAAATACTCGTAGATTTCATCGGTGATGAGGAAGAGGTCGTGTTCCTGAACGATGGCGGCAATCGATTCAAGCTCGGCGAGGGTGAACACTTTCCCGCTGGGGTTGGCGGGGGTGTTCAGCAGAACGGCTCGAGTGTTGGGTGTGATAGCGAATTGCAGCGCGGCAACGTCGAGAGCGTAATCAGGCTCCGCAAGCGCGACAAGAATCGGCTTGATGCGCAGGGATTGGAGGGTGGAGACGTGGTACCCGTAGAAGGGCTCAAACAGCAGCACCTCATCGCCGGGGTTTAGCAGTGCCATGGCAGCGGCGTGGAGCCCACCAGTGGCACCGGAAGCGACCAGGACTTCTGTCTCGGGATCGTAGGTCAGGCCGTAGTCGCGCATTTGTTTGGCAGCAATGGCATTCCTCAGGCGGGCGATGCCGTCAAGCCGGGTGTAGATGTTGTGGCCTTCGTGGATGGCCTGAATCGCGGCCTCCTGAACGGGAGCCGGGACGGGTGTGTCGCATACGCCCTGGGCCAGGTTGATGCCGCCGATACGATCGCATTCGGTCGTCATGGCGCGGATTTCCGATTGGATGACGGCTGGCGCCAGTTGGCTCAGGGCCAGGCGCGAGGCGGCAGTGGCAGGGCTGGTCGGCATGGGGAAGAATCCTTGTGCTGTCATCTTATACGTTGGGCGGTGGAGTCGGGCAGGTCAGCAATGGTTGCCGTCGTCGGCGTAGAATCGGGTTTTTATGCATGAGCTTTCCATCGTCGCCAGCATTGTGGACACGGTAACCGAGTCAGTGGCCGCCTACCCTGGCGCCCGGGTACAGGAGGTACGCCTGCGCGTGGGGGCTTTGGCCAGCGTGGTTGTCGAGTCGCTGGAGTTCTGCTGGGGAATTGCGACGGAAGGAACATCGTTAGAGGGATCCAGGCTGGTGGTCAAGACGCTGCCTGTGGTGATGCGCTGCGCGTCCTGTGGGGACGTGGAACTGGACGGAGTGCAGAGCTTTCGCTGTCCGAAATGCGGGGAGCCTTGCAGCGACCTGCGCCAAGGACGCGAGCTGGAGATTGAGTCGATCGAGATCGAAGACGGCGAGGAGGCGGCATGACGACCAGGATTGTGGAGCTGCGACGGGGAATACTCAAGAAGAATGACGAACTGGCTGCGGGGCTGCGCGATCGGTACACCGGTGCGGGCGTGCTGGTGCTGAACCTGGTTTCGAGTCCAGGGACAGGGAAGACAGCATTCCTTGAGCGGACGCTGCGGGAGTTGAAGGCGGGCGGGGCTCGGGTGGCGGCGCTGGTGGGCGATCTGGAAACTGACAACGATGCGAGGAGGCTGGCGGCGAGCGGAGCTCCAGTCCGGCAGATCAATACGCACGGCATTTGCCACCTTGATGCGGATATGATCACGAAGCATCTTGATGGGTGGGAGCTTGCCGATCTGGATTATTTATTCATAGAGAATGTGGGCAACCTGGTTTGCCCATCGAGCTATGACTTGGGAGAGAAGATTCGTGTGGCGCTGCTGAGCGTGACGGAAGGCGAAGACAAGCCGTTGAAGTATCCCACGCTGTTCAACTCCGCGGATGCGGCGGTGATTACAAAGATGGATATCGCGGAACCGTGCGGGTTCAACCGCGACCTTGCGCTCAAGAACATCAACGAGATTCGGCCGGGGATCAAGATCTTTGAGACCTCAGCCAAGACCGGCGCCGGGATGCAAGAGTGGCTGAAGTATTTAACTGAAGAGCAGGGAAAGCGCGGAAACTAGCCGCCAGGAGCGATTGCAATGGCTGCGAAGAGGCCGAGCGCTGACAGTGGCAAAGCAGAGGTGGAGGCCTACCTGGCACAAGTGCCGGAGCCGGCGCGGACGACCTTGGAAAAGATTCGGACCATGATCAGGGCCGCTGCTCCGAAAGGAGCGACTGAGGCGATCAGCTACAAGATCCCGTCGTTCCAGTACAAGGGGGCGCTAGTTTGGTATGCGGCCTTCAAGAACCATTGCAGCATTTATCCATTTGATAGCTCTCTAGTAGAGGAATTTGGTGAATTGCAGCAAAAGTACAAGACATCGAAGGGAACGATTCAATTTCCGGTGGACAAGCCGCTGCCCAAAGCGCTGGTTACGAAGATCGTGAAGATGCGGGTGGCACGGAACAAGGCAAAAGCAGCGGGCTGAGCTGGGGCTTTTGAGTGATCTAGATCACATTTAGTGGTAATCGAGCGGCGTATAAGGAGAGCATTATGTGCCTTGCGATTCCAGGAAAAGTGGAAGAGATATCGACCGACGGGTTGATCCGGATGGGACGCGTCAATTTTGGCGGGGTGGTCAAAAACGTCTGCCTTGACTACGTTCCAGAGGTTGAAGTTGGTGATTACAC
Organism: uncultured Occallatibacter sp.; assembly: GCA_964614635.1. Classification (GTDB taxonomy): domain Bacteria; phylum Acidobacteriota; class Terriglobia; order Terriglobales; family Acidobacteriaceae; genus Telmatobacter. The sequence continues at coordinate 19,571 of CAZTLV010000061.1, read as the reverse complement.
GATTGTTCATGTGGGGTTTGCGCTTTCGAAGATTGATGAGGAGACAGCGCTGCAGACGCTGAAGGATTTCCGCGAGATGGGCGTGCTGGATGAGGAGCTAGGTACCGAGGAAGAGGCATTTGCAAGGGCGGCCGAGGCGCCGCAGATGGCCTGCCCCGATGGGAGCTGTTCCGATAAATGAAGTACCTCACCGAGTTCCGGAACGGGGAGATTGCGCGGCGCATGGCGCGGGAGATTCACGCCATCACCACGCGGCCATGGAAGATCATGGAGGTTTGCGGGGGACAGACGCACTCCATCATTAAAAACGGCATCGACCAGATGCTTCCGGAGGGCATCGAGATGATTCACGGGCCGGGATGCCCGGTCTGCGTCACTCCACTTGAACTGATCGATAAAGCGTTGGCGATTGCGGCTGTGCCCGGGGTGATTTTCTGTTCATTTGGAGACATGCTTCGGGTGCCTGGCACCGATGCGGATCTTTTTCAGATCAAGGGCGCGGGCGGCGATGTGCGGGTGGTCTACTCGCCCCTGGATGCAGTCGAATTGGCGGTCAAGAACCCCGAAAAGCAGGTCGTGTTTTTTGGTGTGGGGTTCGAGACCACGGCGCCGGCCAATGCGATGAGCGTGCATGTAGCCAAGCGGCGCGGCTTGAAGAATTTTTCTTTGCTTGTCTCGCATGTGCTGGTGCCGCCGGCGATTGCCGCCATCATGAGTTCGCCTGGAAACAAAGTGCAGGGCTTCTTGCTGGCAGGGCACGTTTGCAGCGTGATGGGGTATTGGGAGTATCCGCCGGTCGCAGAGAAGTTTGGAATTCCGCTGGTGGTCACGGGCTTTGAACCGTTGGATCTGCTGGATGGAATTCGCCGCGCGGTGATTCAGCTTGAGGCCGGCAAGCACGAGGTTGAGAACGCATACGAGCGGATCGTCACGTTTGAGGGGAACACGGCGGCGCAAAAAATGCTGGCCGAGGTCTTTGAGGTGACTGATCGGGCATGGCGCGGGATCGGCGTGATTCCCAGGAGCGGGTGGCGTTTGAGCGCGGCGTATCGCGAATTCGACGCGGAAGAGCGCTTCCAAATTTCGGGGATTCACACCGAGGAGTCGGCGCTGTGCAGGGCTGGAGACGTGCTGCGCGGGGCCATCAAGCCGGCGGAGTGCGCGGCCTTTGGCAAGGAGTGCACGCCGCGGCATCCGCTGGGAGCCACGATGGTTTCAAGCGAAGGTGCCTGCGCGGCGTACTTCAACTATGGGCGATTCATATCGGCAGAGGAACTGGCCGGGGCTGGGAACGCTGCTTCCAGCTTTTAGCTCTTAGCTTTCAGCTTGATTGGTGCGAGGACTAGGCTTTGAATAAAGGACCGACGGTGTCTGAAAACTCGGGACCGACGGATTTTTCGAGTTGGTCTTGCCCATTGCCGCTGGTTGGATACCCGACGATCGTGATGGGCCACGGCGGTGGCGGCAAGCTTGGCAACGAACTGGTGGAGCATCTGTTTCTGCCGGCATTTCGGAATGCGGCTTTGGAGAATTTGGGCGATGCGGCTGTTTTGAACCTGACAACGGGCAGGGTGGCCATGAGCACCGATTCATTTGTTGTGCAGCCGCTGTTTTTTCCCGGTGGATCGATTGGGGAACTGGCGGTGAACGGAACGGTCAACGATCTTGCCGTCTCCGGCGCCGATCCGAAGTATCTTAGCGCGAGCTTCATTCTCGAAGAGGGATTTCCGCTGGCGCAGTTGGCGGCGATTGTGGAGTCGATGGCGCATGCCGCCGCAGTGGCGGGCGTGCAGATTGTTACCGGCGACACCAAGGTGGTTGAACGCGGGCATGGCGACGGGTGCTACATCAACACGGCGGGAATCGGCGTTCTGCGCGAAGGGATTCAGGTGGGTCCTCATCGGGCCCGGCCTGGCGACGCGATTCTGGTTTCGGGGACCATTGGTGACCACGGCATGGCCATCATGAGCGTGCGCGAAGGCCTGGAGTTCGAGAGTCAGATCAAATCGGATTGCGCGGCGCTGAACGGAATGATTGCCAACGTGCTCGACACAGCGGGTCTGGATGTTCACGCTATGCGCGATCCAACGCGGGGAGGACTGGCATCGACTCTGAATGAGATCGCTCAATCCTCAGGCGTGGGTATTGCCATCGACGAGGCCAGCTTGCCTGTTCGGACTGAAGTGCAGTCAGCATGCGAACTGCTGGGGCTTGACCCGGTGTACGTGGCCAACGAGGGCAAGGTTGTACTTTTTGTTGCGCCCGAAGCCTCAGACAGTGTGTTGGCGGTGTTGCGTGGGCATCCGCTGGGACGCGATGCGGCTCGCATCGGCCGGGTAACGGCGGAGCATCCACGGCTGCTGGTGGCGCGAACCGCGATGGGAGCCAACCGCGTGATCGCCCAGCAAATTGGTGAGCAGTTGCCGCGGATTTGCTGACGGCCCAGTTCTTCGTCGCTGAGATATCTTGACTCGAAGTTGGAACCGTTTTCAACGTGCTTGGGGAAGAACCTCAGTCTCTCCGATTCGGTAAACTTACTTCGCTGTCTCGGACGAGAGTATAACTTTCTGGGTACCGACTTACATCCATCGCGGAGGAATCATGAAGAAGAAATTCACAGCCGCCCTCCAGAAGTCTCGCGCCAAAGGCGGATGGACATACGTCGTCATGCATGACTCGGCGGAGTTCTTCAAGACCAGGGGTCTCGTTAAAGTCCGCGGAACCATTGACGGCCGCCCATTTCAGAGTGCATTCATGGCGCTTGGCGACGGGACTCACAAGCTACCAGTTAAATCAGATATCCAAAAAGCGATCGGCAAAAGTGAAGGTGACGTTGTGACAGTGGTCCTGCAAGAAAGATTAGACAAATAAAGGAATCTCAGTTTGCCGGATGAAAACAATGCTCGGTCGAGTCGATTGCTCCGAACCAAGCATGAGCGAACGAGTTCCAGTGAAATCCTGCTCATTCTCAACCGATAACCGATCAGCAAGAGACTGACCCCAGTCCTACACTCGGCGCCGGGTGCGCAGCAAATTTGGGGTGATCGCGTTCGCATTGGATTTCCTTCGCGCCCAATCCAGCATCTAAGCAACTTGAAGGAGAAGTGCGATGATGCTGATCATTCTTCTCGTTGTTCTGGTGCTGCTGTTTGGCGGCGGCGGGGGGTACTACGGCTATAGCCGTTGGGGCGCAGGCGGTGGCGCAGGCATTGGGCTTGGCACCATTCTGCTGATCCTGCTAGTGTGCTATCTGCTGGGAGTCTTCCACTAGAGCGGGGCGGCTTCATGAGCGGGCGCGCGGGTCTTTGATTCGAGGCCCGGGCGGCCCGCCTCATGGCTGCGCTTTTGTAGAACTACAGCCTTGGAGCCCTAGAATGCCGTTGGTATTTGGATCCCTTGTGCCGGTAGCAGAAGATAAGGCGAGGGCGAAGTTGTGATTCATTCTCTTGCAAGATGTATTTGATAAATAGACTAACTTAAGTTCGCTGACCAGCCGAACCTCCTGTTGGTGTGCTTTCAATGCCAGAGCAATCGTTCCGCCGACGGATCGATCTCGGGCCACCCTTGGAAGCTGCCATGGTGAAACACTGCCCCACCGTGGTTGGCGAGCGATTCATTCATCCGGCAGGGCGCCAAACCGAGCCGGGTCGAGTCCGTTGCGCCGAAAGAACAGTGACCGACGTGTCAGATCGGGCGGACCCTCGTTCCGCTTGATACGCCGTGTGCCCGATTGAACATCTTCCGCAATTCGTACGTGGGAAACTCCCAATGAGAGTGCTCGATGTGCGCCCGAGAGGTGTCATGGGGCGTAACTCGGAATGAAGGAGAAGTGAAATGATGTTGATCATTCTTATCGTCGTTCTGGTGTTGGTCTTTGGTGGCGGTGGCGGATATTACGGCTACAGCCGCTGGGGCCGAGGCGGTGGCGCAGGCATTGGGCTTGGAACCGTCCTGGTGATCCTGCTGGTGTGTTATCTGCTGGGAGTATTCAACTAAAGCGGGGCGGCAGCTTGAGTGCGCGCGAGTCACAGCATCGAGACTCGCGCGCACGCAACGCATGGCTGCGTTTTATCCAATGACAACGGGGAAATTCAAAGAGCCATTGAATCGAATGGTCGCCGAAATTCGGCAATTAAGAGTCTGCTGCGCGAACTCTTATTGAATAAACCGGCAAATGAAAAAGCTACGCGAATCGATCAGGCAAAGAGAGCAAACGAATTCTGAATGTGCGGGGGAAGCTCGGCAACCGCATCACCAAAAGTCTGACTGACTTCGAGGATGATGGCTGGTGGCGTGCGAAGTGCCTTGAGTGCTGCGGCCGTGGCCTGCCAGTCGATGGTCCCGTCGCCGGGCCAGAGGTGATCATCTTTGAGGCCCTTGTTGTCGTGGACGTGGACAGCGGCAATGTGATCGCCGAGGGTCTGGATCGCCACACCGACACCGACGGTCGCGTGCGCATGGCCAAGGTCCAGGCAAAGGCCAACGTTCTCCTGGTGACCCATTTCGAGGATGATCAGCAGGTGCGTGGGCGTGGTGACCTCGCTGAGCAGGTTCTCGACCAGCAGACGCACGCCGAGCGGATGTGCGAATGCGCCGAGGTGTTCAAGAGAGGCGATTGCGTGCTCGATGCTGCGCTGCGACCAACTGTCAGCGCGCTCGCCCAGGTGCAGAATGAGGTTGCGAAACTGAATTTTCTCCGCCGATTCCAGGGCGCGCTTGATTTCGTCCATGGCGTCGATGCGTCGAGACTTTTCAGGATGGATCAGGTTGCATGCAGGCGCCCCCGCGCGGCCCATTTCCCGGTCAGGAAATAGAGGTGCGTGCAGGGAGTAGGGCTTGAGCTGATTGGCTCCAAACCAATTGGCCAGCTCGGTCACATGCTCGCGACTGGTGTAGTCAAAGTGCTGCCGCGCGGCAAAGATCTCCACCGCCTGGGCTCCGGACCGGGCAGCAAGTTCCAGCAGGCCCGGATGCAGGCGCTGGTTGAGGAACAGGTGTGTGGACAGGACAGGCAACATGGACAAACAGGTCCCCCGCGCCGGAAATACGTCAACGCGGATCCGGTCGCTGGTTCGATTGTCTCATTTCAGACACAGAACATGAGGTGGGAGCAAGGAAGGGCAGTTCAATTGAAATCGGCATGCAAGCCAGCGGATCTGAACATTTTGGGGTTCGCCGGCTTGCATCCCGATGACGCACGACTGGGAAATGTGGATGGGTTGAGCAAGACTCCCGGGTTTTCGGCGCATAGAGCGCGACGGTCCCGATCAGTTAAGTGAAATTTAAGGCCCGATGTGCGAGCGGAAGGATTTCCGTTCAGCCAAACCGCCGAGAACTCGAACTTTGAATACGCTAGCGGCTGCACCATTTAATGATTACGACCGAATAAAGACCTGCGCTGGTCGAGATTGTCCAGATTTAAGGAAATCTTTATGGAAATCCTGGCGGTTCAGTGGATTTTCCGTCCTGTTCGATTGCGGAGTCTAGTAACCGGCAGCTTTCCCGTAAAGACTGCGGTGGTCCTGTCCGCCAAGCAATTCGCCGGTCCCTGGGTCAACGGCGATGCACTCTCCGTTCGACCAGTGGCCATCCTTGATTTCGATGTCGTAGCCGAGCGCACGCAGTTGTTGAAGGGTCTCTGGGCTAAAACCCGGCTCGAGGTAGAGCTTGTCAGGCAGAAACTGGTGGTGGAACCGTGGGGCATCGACGGCTTGCTGAATGTTGAGACCGCCTTCAGCGGCAGACAGAAAGATGTTGGCCACGGTGGTAATGATGCGGGCGCCGCCTGGAGAGCCAAGAACAAAGCGGAGCTTGTTATTTTGCAGAATGATGGTGGGCGTCATGGAACTGAGTGGTCGCTTCCCTGGAGCAATGGCGTTTGCCGGTCCCTGAATAAGGCCGTAGATGTTGGGGACGCCAAGTTTGACGGCGAAGTCGTCCATCTCGTCGTTGAGCAGGAAGCCGAGGTGACCGGCAGTGACGCGAGAGCCGAAGTTGTCGTTGAGGGTTGTCGTGACGGCGACCGCGTTTCCATCGGCATCAATCACAGAGTAATGGGTGGTGTTGTTTGATTCAGGGCGGCGCTGCCCGGCGGATTGGGGTACGGCGGGCAGGAATCCAATGGGGCGATGCAGGCTCGCGCTGGGGCTGGCTGCTGCTGCGTCGATGGTGGCGCGCCAGGCGGCCGCGTAGGGTTTTGCGGTGAGCTCGGAGACAGGCATGGAGTTGTAGTCGGGATCGCCGAGGTAGTCGGCGCGGTCCATGTAGGCGCGGCGATAGGCCTCGACGATGCGGTGCATGGAAGGCGCGGTGCGGTCGCCCAGCTTCGCCAGGTCATCAGCTTCAAGGATGTTGAGGGCGCTCAGGAAAACGATACCTCCGGAAGACGGCGGAGGGGCGCTGATGATGGTGTAGTCGTGAAATGTGCCAGTGACGGGAGCGCGCTCGACGACAGTATATTGGGCAAGATCGTCGAGGGTGAGCAGCGCTCCGCCCTTGCGCAGTTCTTCGATAAGCTCGTGAGCAATTTTGCCGTGGTAGAAATCGTCTGGATCGGCAGCAATGCGCTGAAGAGTTCGAGCCAACTCGGGCTGGCGGAAGGTTTCTCCCGCCTTGTAGTGCTGGCCGTCGCGCTGGAAGATTCGCTTGGATTCAGGAAAGCGGGCGAGATCGGGATCGGTGAGTTCTCTGGCCTCCTCCGCGCTGAGAACAAAGCCCTGGGTAGCGAAGTGGATTGCGGGCGCCATGACGCGTTTCAGTCCAAGCTTGCCAAATTTTCGCTCGGTATAGACAAGTCCCGCGACGGAACCGGGCGTGGCAATGGAGCGATAACCAAGAACCGATGAGTCGAGACTCTCTTCGGGGATGACGTTGCCATCTGCATCCTGGTACATGGTCTCAGTGGCCGCGAGGGGAGCCTTCTCGCGGAAGTCGATGAAGGTGGAGTGGCCATCGCGGGTGCGGAGCAGCAGAAAGCCGCCTCCGCCGAGATTGCCAGCGGACGGATGCACAACAGCCAGTACAAACCCTGTTGCGACTGCGGCGTCGACGGCGTTGCCTCCGGCGCGAAGGAGCTCAAGTCCAGCGTCGGAGGCAAGATGGTGGACGCTCACGACCATGCCGTGCCGTGCACGAACAGGTTGCTCGTCCAAATATGGAATCACTTTCTTCAAGGCCTCCTGGGCAGTCATCGAATGACAGATTAAAAGGGTTGCGCCGGCAAGGGCCGCAAGGACGGGGAAGTGGGACCGTCGGCTCATGGTGTGGTGACAGGATAACCCGGAATGCGCCGAGGATTGACCTTCCGAGGCAGACTTGGGGCCGTCGGCAAACAACAAAACGCGAATACCGGTGTTCAAGGAAGTGGCATCCAATCGATTGTCCACAGCTCGATGGGCGCAGAACCCAATTCAACATTGGAGAGCATCATGCAAACCAAACGAATGCGTACGGCTTTCATATGGCTCGGATGGATCGTACTTGCCGCATTTGCCGGCACAGCAGCGAGGGCACAAGCGGATGTTGCAAGGAGCCTATCGCGCACGGACATCGGGGTGAGCATATACGGGGCCTTCAGCGGTGCAACCAGTGGTAATAACGTTGTTGAGAGCCCGTCAAACTCCGCCGGGGGAATGATTGAATTGCGCCACATTGTCAATCCAATCTTCGGGTATGAAGGCACCTACTCATTCAATCGCGGCAATCAGACCTACACAGGTTGCCCCAGCCCTTTCAACCCGCTTTGCGAGCAGGTTCCGGTGCTGGCCAATGCACATGAGGTGACGGGGGATTGGGTGGCGTCGTTGAAAGTTGCGAATCTGCGCCCATTTGCGCTGGTGGGGGTGGGGTTCCTGTTTGATGTGCCAGTCAGTGGACAGACGGGGACCACGATCGATACCAAGCCGCTGTTTGTTTACGGGGCGGGCCTCGATTGGGGTCTGCTGCCACACCTGGGCATCCGCGGGCAGTATAGAGGGAACTTGTACAAGGCTCCCGATCTGACGACCGCGTTTGGTTCTACCGGTGCGTTTACGCACACGGCTGAGCCGATGCTGGGTGCCTACTTCCAGTTTTGAATGGCTAAGCTTTGGGGGCGAGCCGATCATCAAGCTCCTTGCGATCGACAAGGAACCACGCAGCCTTGCCTCGATTCGACTCATAAATCAACTCGCGCAGCGGAGCACTGTTTGCAGCGAACAGGGAGTAGTCGCCGAGGATCACAAGTCTGAGTTCGTAGTTCACGAACTTCTGCAGGACTTCACCAGCGAGGCCAGTGCGCGGTTGAAAAAAAGTGGGATCAAGCCGGCCGATGGGCAGAATGGCCATGGTGGCGAGGTGCGATCTTGCCTCGCCTATCAAGTCCACGGAGTCTTGAGAGGTCCTCAGAACCGGGCCTTCAGCCGCGTATTCGTAGATGTGCTCGCCGTGCAGATCATAGGCAACATTGGGCATGAAACCAATTTAGCGCAGCGGGTTCCAGGGAATCGACTGTCCCCAAATGGGGCATCCGGAGTGGCCGGGAAATCAATTGGTAACCAAGTGATCAAAATCATGCCATCAGGGCACCCGTTGCCCGTGTATTCTATTGCCCATGTCCTTGCGACAATTCAGATACCTTTGCCTGGCGGCATTGCTGGCCGGCACGGCGTTGGCGGTGCAGGCTGAGAACTCAGGCGGGGACGGGGGTTCGCTTACAGGGTTGAGCTCAGTGCAGGTGGTGGAGCAGATGCAGCACCACGCCGAAGCGCAAGTCCAGGATCTGAGGCACTACAAAGCATTGCGGCATTATCAAGTTGAGTATCGCGGGTATGCGGCAACAATCAATGCCAAGATGGATGTGCTCACGGACTACGACTCGTCGAAGGGGATGAGCTTCCAGATTGTGTCGCAGAGTGGTTCAAAGTTTTTGTGCGACAAGGTTCTCAAGCGGGCGGTAGACAGCGAAAAGGAAGCTTCACAAGACAGGAACTCGTCCGCTTTGACGCCGGCCAATTACCGGTTTCAGCTGGTGGGGAATGAGACCATAGCCGGACGGCCAGCATACGTGCTTGCGGTGGAACCGCTGACGGACAGCAAGTTTTTATATCGCGGCAAGGTCTGGGTGGACGCTGAGGACTTTGAAGTGGTCAAGATGGAGTCGGAGCCCGCGAAGAACCCGTCCTTCTTCATCTCGCGGACACTGATTCACTACACGAGCGTGCTGGCACATGGGTTCTGGCTGCCAAAGGGAATTCGCAGCGAGACAAAGGTGCGCATCGGCGGCACCGCGGTGCTGACCATTGATTATGGAAGTTATCAAGTGGAATCGAACAATGTAGAACAATCATCGGGGAATTAAAGAATCACGGATCAGCGGTGTCTGTTCCCACTACCGCAGCACAGTTGAATGAAACGATTACTCTGGCGTCCCCCGCAATGAGTCTCAGGCTGAATCTCTGCCACGCGATGGTGTCGTTGACAGTGCTCGCTCAAGGGGCCTCTAGATGCTGAGAAGCACGACGGCAGCGAGGGCAAGCCCGATCCCTGCCAATTGCCGGTGACTGGGCCACTCGCGCAGCACCAGTGCTGCGAGCAGGATGGTGCCTGCTGGATACAGCGAACAAACCAGGGCAGCAACGTCGAGCCGTCCAAAGCGTGTGGCCTGGAGGTAGAACAGATTGCCGATTGTGTCCAGCGCGCCGGCTGCGATTCCTGCGAGCCAGAAGCCGCGCCAGGGCGTCTTCGGCGGCATGGACACAAGCACCAGCAGCATGGCCACAACACCTGCGGCGCGGGCAGACGTCATCACCCACATCATTCCGCCTGGGCTGGCCATTTTGAAGAGAATCAATTGTGTGCCGAATCCAACACCGGCAAGCGCACCCAGCAGCAGCGCGCGCGGTGGCGTTGACGGCCGCCTTTTCCCATTTAAATCCACCGCGGGCGTATGGGTGATGAGCCAGATGGCGATCAACCCCATCCCCAATCCCACTGCAGTCAATGGTGCGGGAAGGCCTTCATTGAAGAGTGAAAAGAGCACTGGAACGAGGGCTGTGAGCAGGCCTGTGAGGGCTGCGGTAAGGCCCATCGCGCCCAGGGCCAGCGCGCGATAAAAAATCGCCAGCGCCAGGGAGCCTTCAAAACCACCCAACGCTGCAAAGAGCAAATAGTGGGAGCCAGGCAGGGCCAGATGAATTCCCATGCACAGGGCAAACAAGATGATGAGGGTAATCATGTGGCCCGAGGCCACCACAAGCATTGCAGGAGCGCGGCGTGCGCCGAGGCCACCAACGAAGTCAGAACCACCCCAGGTGGCCGCCGACATCAGTCCAAATCCCGCAGCCCCGCCCGAGGCGTTCACAGGCTAGTGAGCGTCCTGCGCATTGGGCCAGTAGCCATTCTTGTTGAAGACTTCAAGCCCGGGCCGGTCAACGCGCACCTCGATCTTGCGATATTTTCCATCGATGAACGGCTGGTGGCTGTAGTAGCCCAGCGTGTACTGATTGCGGGCCTCTTCAGCGATCTTCTGATAGCTCTTCTCAATGCCATTGAGGTTCTGTTCGGAATCGAGTGTGCCACCGGTGGCCACGGTGTAACTGTACAACCGGTTGTCGTACATCTGGAAGGGCAAGTGGAAGCGGCTGATATAGCCTTCTCCCCAAACAGCGGAGCTTCCAACCGCTGTGCCATAGACGGCGATCTTGTTGGTTTCAAGATAGCGGAGGACTTCTTTGTAAGTAGCCTTGCTGCCAGCTTCTTTACCGTCGGAGATGACATAGATGATGCGGCGACGGCCCTGAGGCCTTGTAGACAATTCTTTGGCAGCGGCCAGGATAGCGTCGTTGAGAGTATGGATCTCCTTGGGGATGGTGATAAACGACCCGCCCCCAGCAGAGCCGCCTGGTTGGATGTTGGGGTCGACGCAATTGCCGTTCTGCCGGATATTGCATCCTGCAAGGGGCCCACTATTGACTGGCAGAATCTCCTCAGTACCGGACGCCTTGGTCATGGCGAGAACGAACGGCACGCGCGCACTTTGGGCGCCGGTAAAGCCATGGGACTGATTCTGCGTAAAGTGACTGTAAGTGAAAACCGCAATTTCGTCAGAAGGGGTCAATGCACCCTGGATCGCTGAAAGGGAGTTGTTCACCTTCTCCATCACGTCGGTCGTCAGGCTCTGATCCACGACAAATGCAATGGAGAGAGGGAATGGGTCCACGGTGAAATAGCCGAGAGGCTCGCGCGAGTCGTTCTCAAAGATCTTGAAGTCGCGCCAGGTGAGGCCGGCGACGAGCTTCCCTTTGTTGTCTTTCACCGTAACCGGGACTTCAACATAATTGACGTTGACGTGGAGGATCGTCGAACTCCGCTCAAATCCCTCACCCGGAGCCGGCATCTCGGGCGGCTTGGTTTGGAAGGTATCTTTGACCTGGTTTGAGGGCGGGAGGCTGTTGGACGGAGCCTGATCTTGTCCGGGGACGGTTGATGAGGAACTCGGTCCAGTGCCCGGCTCATCGGTCGCCCCCTTACCGGGAGTGATCGCGGCCCCGTTGGAACCTGCAAAGGGTGGCAAAGCCTGGGGCGTCGGGGCGTCCGGCACCGGAGTTTGCTGCTCCTGGGCCATTGCCGCGGGATACCCAATCAGGCTCACGTTCAGAATTGCCGCCAGCGACCATGCCGTCCAACCAAGCTTCACAGATACTCTCCCTGGGGTACAGTTGTCAGTTTCCGGCGGTCAGTGAATAGCGATCGCCAATGAATGCACCGCTTCCAGTGGCCAGATTCCGTGGTGCACGAAGACCAGCAACGGACTACGGAATATGGCAGATTTACGAATACCGGACAGCGGGGCTGCAATCGTCAGATTATCAGACGGGCCAGCCCTGCCATGTATAGGACGCATCAGTATCGCTCTGGTTGCCTGCCAGAGCCGGAAGAGATCGGGTATGCTTTCTTCGAGGTCTCGATTCCGTCTAAATGAGAAGTATGCTTCCTCGATTGAACGTCTTTCTGAGCGTTTCCGCATTGATTTTTGGCCTGTCGGCGTTTCCTACGGCGGGACGAGGTCAGCTGGCTCCGTCTCCGGATGCGCCCCCGGTCAGTAACGCTCCGCCGCCGGCTCCGGAAGAGGAGTCGGTTGCGACGTTCAAACTTCAAGTGAACCTTGTCGACGTGTTTTTTACCGTCAAGGCCAAGGACGGGACCCTGGTTCCGCATCTGACCAAGGACGACTGCACAATCTCAGAGGACAAAGTGCCGCAGAAGCTGAAGAGCTTTGTGGCAGAGACTCAACAACCGATCACGCTGGGCATCCTGCTTGATACCTCGGGCAGCCAGCAGAATGTGCTGCCTTTGGAGCAGGATGTGGGCGGGCAGTTTCTGCAGAGGGTGCTGAGACAGAAGGACGAAGCATTTCTTCTGTCATTCGATGTGGATGTTGACCTGATGCAGGACTACACCAACAGTCCCCGGCTGCTGACCCGGGCCATGAACAAGGCACAGATCAACACCGCGGGTGGCAACGGAGCGGCGGGCATTCCCGGCGCGGGCGGCGGCACGGTTCCCACAGTTGGCACTCCCAAGGGAACCGTTCTCTACGATGCGGTCTACCTGGCGTCGAATGAAAAGCTGAACCAGGAGACGGGCCGCAAGGCGATGATCCTGTTGACCGACGGCGAAGACGAAGGCAGCGACCACAAGATACAAGATGCGATTGCGGCTGCGCAGAAGACGAACGTTCTGGTGTACGTGATCCTGATCGCCGACAGGGGCTTCTACGGAGGTTTCGGGTACAGTGGCTTCTCCGCGATGAAAAAGCTCACCGAAGAGACCGGAGGGCGGCTGATCGACGTGGGCAACAACGGAAAGAAGCTGGAAGCGGCCTTCCAGCAGATTGAGGACGAACTACGGACCGAGTATGTGGCCAGCTATACGCCCACCAATACCAAGCTGGATGGAAGTTTCAGGCACCTGGGTGTGGAGTGCAAAGGCGATGGCATGAAGGTTCAGGTGCGGAAGGGGTATTACGCGACACCACCGCAGAACTAGCTTGAAGCGGATAAGCCTTAATTCTCAAGGGTTGTAAATAGAACTTTGGAGAGGGAAATGGTGTCCAGTTTCATGACAACGTGGTTACGAATGTGTCGCTCCACAGTAATCTAGCGCGCATGGTTAGCCTTATCTAATATCGGCACCAGCGGAAAAAACTTCAGGCTCCCAACGAAAAATATTTCGGCCTCAAGAATTCCAGCTGATCAGGAGCCTTCCATGATTACCAATACCGCTGCCAATGAAGGATTTGAAATTAGCCCTCGGTTCCGTCGTACAGTTGAGGATCGCATCGCCCGTTTGGAGAGAGATGCACAGCAGGACGAGGCCCAGGTGGCCTTCCTTGAAAATGCCGACCATATTCGCCGCCAGATGCGGCTGGTGGCCATGGAGCGGGCAGAAGCTTTGCGCATGAGGCTCTTTCTTGACCGTTCAAAAACCCGCGTACCCCAGCCGACTACCGCTCTCTAAGGCCTGGGCGTTGCCGATTGAATCGGCGGCTCACCGACGAAGCCGATTTTGAGAAACCAAAAGGGCCGCAGCCTCACTCTCTGAGGCGCGGCCCTTTGTATTTCTTGGTGCCCAGAGGTGTCAGTCTGACACCTCCTGATACCTCGCAAAGTGGAGCACCGGGCGGGATTTGAACCCGCGAATACAGGTTTTGCAGACCTGCGTGTTAGCCGCTTCACCACCGGTGCATGAGAAACTCTTCGCTTCAACTAAAAACCCACCACGCCTTGAGGCGGGTGGGTCGGGGGAGATTTACGATTTCAAATCTAACCCATCGAACACACCCGCATACGGCAACTCTGACAGCAGCGAGAGCAAGCCGTGAAAAACATCGCGGGAGTGTAGAAACCTGTCATGGTTTTCCTGGTCGGCTGCCTGCAATCACAGCATTGCAGCTCAACCGATATCCGTAGACTAGAGGCAGTGCGGAGGAGTGTCAAGCATGGATGAGGAGAGACGAGTGGAATTGGACTACGTGGTGGTGGATGCGTTCACCGACACAGCGCTCGAGGGCAACCCACTTGCCGTGGTGATGAACACCTGCAACCTCAGCACCGGGCAGATGCAGGCAATCGCGCGTGAATTCAACCTTTCTGAAACGACCTTCGTCGAGCGCAGACCCGCAGTACTGGAGCAGGCGGAGGGCGTGCGGGTGCGCATCTTCACCACGCAAGAAGAACTGGCATTTGCCGGCCATCCCACGCTGGGAACCGCGAGCGTGCTCAAGCTCCAATCGCCCGAAGCAGGAGCCGGGGACACGGTGACGCTGGCGCTGAATGTTGGCCCGATACCCGTAAAGTTTGCTCCGGAAGGATTGTTCGGTGAGATGACGCAGAGAGAGCCGGAGTTTGGCAAGGAACTCGACCGAGCGATCGTGGCCGGTCTTACCGGAATTGCCGAAGTTGAGCTGGATCCGAGATTGCCTCCGCGGATTGTCTCGACCGGGACGGCATTCGCTATTGTTCCGCTGCAATCAGCCGAGGCGTTGGCAGGGCTCAAAGTAAACGAGGAGGAGGCAGGAAAATGGCTCCGCGAGCGCGGATCGCGCTGGTTCTATGTGCTGGGGCCAACGTTCGCGCCTCGGGACGGCGATCAACCCGCCTGGCGCGCACGCATGCAATTCGACGGCGGTGAGGATCCGGCAACTGGGTCGGCCGCCGGGTGCGCCATCAGCTATCTGGTTGCAGGTGGTGCGGTTGCTTCAGGGGAGCGGATCCACCTGCGGCAAGGAGTGGAGATCGGAAGACCGAGCAACATTTATCTCTCCGCCAGAATTCAACCAGGACTCGCGGAATCGGGATGGCCGAAGGTCGTGGATGTTCGTGTTGCGGGCAGCACTGTTCTTGTTGCAAAAGGGCGCCTTTTCCTGCCGTGATACACATGCTTTCAACAGGCATTAATGGCTGCAAATTACGGTAGTGTTAATCGTTAGCAAATTCCAATTTGTTTCATAGGAATTTTCAGGGTGGATTTCGCCTCCCTTTCTCTCTTCACAACAAAGATGAATGCACCGTAATGTTGGTCTTCATTGAAGCAATTTAACCGGAACCACGCCGGTCTGGCCCCCAGGCATTTCACGCATATCGATCGTGAGCAAAGGTGAGCCTCCTGGGCTATCGTTTGACGGATTGTGGTCTGCGCCTGCGCTGCGCCCCCTCCCTCTTGGGCTGCGAGCGAACGGCGTACGTCCACACCGACATTGAGATCAACCAGGATAGGGTAGCCTCGTCTCCGATTACCGGACCCCGGCAACCGAGCCCTCAAGCCCGCCAGATGTGCGGGCACAGGTGAAGTGTTGCCGCTCGGACAAAAAATTGAAGCAAGGAGTGTTTTCCCAAATCATGCGGCCAAAGAAAGTGATTCTCTGCGTAGACGACAATGAACAGGAGCTTTCCGTACTCAAGTTCATGCTGGTAACTAACGGGTATCGGGTAGTTTCTGCCTGCACGGGGCAGGAAGCGATTGGAATTTTCGCTGCAATGCAAGTGGACCTGGTGCTTGCAGACTTTGCCATGCCGCAGATGAATGGAGACCAACTGGTGGGACGCTTAAAACAGATGGCTTCGCATATCCCCATGATTTTATTGGGGGATCCGCAGAAAATGGGTGGGGAGATCTACGCTGCCGATGCGCTGCTGGCCAAGAAGAACTGCTCGGCGCAGGAGTTGCTGGAACGGATCAAGGTGATGAGCGCCCGCAAACGTGGGCCGCGCAAGGGCACAATGCGCCTGCAGCCGGTGGCAGAGTTTGCAGCGGCATCGTGAGGCTGGGCGCAGAGAGATGTTGCGCCGGATGGCGGGTCGGGGATGTTGACTGCCCGCCAAGGTTTGCAATTCCATCGACGATTGGCTATGATTCAAAGATGTGCCCGGGGGGATTCCCTGGGCTGTCATAAGCACCACGGTTCTTGAGCCTGTTCGAGTGAACTGCCGGCGGACGCGTTGAGCGTCGCAATTGCGGCCAGCACTTCCGGGCTCCCTGCAAGGCGGGGCTGGCAAGAGCGGTGGGAGACGAGGAACAAAGTGGCAAGAAAAGCAAGCAAGAATATTGTGAAGGCGCGCGCGGCTGTGTCCAAGCCGGCGTATGCACTTGGTGAGGCCGTCGGGCTTCTGCAGCAGGTGAAGTATGCCAAGTTCGACGAGACAGTCGATCTGACCATGCGCCTGGGCGTCGATACGCGCCACGCGGACCAGATGGTGCGCGGGACGGTTGTTTTGCCGCACGGGTTGGGTAAGACCAAGATTGTCGCCGTCATTGCTACGGGTGATCGCCAGAAGGAAGCCACCGCGGCGGGCGCCGACTTTGTTGGGGGCGAGGAGATGGTGGAGAAGATCCAGAAAGAAAACTGGACCGCCTTCGACGCGCTGATCGCGACACCGGACATGATGAAGGTGGTTGGACGTCTGGGAAAAGTGCTCGGCCCGAAGGGTCTGATGCCGAATCCCAAGACGGGGACCGTCACGCTGGACGTGGCAGCGGCAGTGAAAGAGATCAAGGCCGGCAAGGTGGAATTTCGCGCCGACAAAACCAGCCTGGTGCATGTGCCGGTTGGCAAGCTGAGCTTCGATCCTCAGAAGCTGATTGACAACGCCACCACGGTGATCGGGGCGATTGTGCGCAGCAAGCCTTCAGCGGCAAAGGGCAAATACATCAAGAGCGTCACGCTGAGCTCGACGATGGGCCCCGGCGTACCGTTGGATTCTGCTGTCGCAGATGCGGCCGGCAAGCACTAAGAACAAGGGATCAGGGAAACGTGGAACAGCCGGTGCAGGTTAATGCGCACGGGAATGATCGTTTGAGGGAGCAGGGCGATGGCAATTTCAAGAGGTAAGAAGGCGGAGAAGGTCCAGTTGCTGGCATCAGAGCTGGAGACCTCGACGACGGCGATTATCGGCACATTCTCGAAGCTGACAGTGGCCAAGGATTTTGAGTTGCGCAAGGTGATCCGCGAGGCTGGTGGCAAGTATCGCGTGGTCAAGAACAAGCTGGCAGCTATCTCTGGCACAGGCACGCAGGTTGAAGCTGCATTGAAGGGGCTGAAGGGCGTGAACTCTGTGGCGTTTACCGCAGGCGATCCGGTGGCTTTGGCCAAGGTGTTTGCCAAGTGGGCCGGGGAGAATGCGACGGAGTTTCATTTCAAGCTGGGCATCGTTGACGGCAAGTTGTTGAGCGTGGACGAAGTGAAGGCGCTGGCGACGATGCCGGCCAAGGAAGAGCTGTACGCAAAGCTTCTATTCCTGATCAACGCGCCGGCCCAGCGTCTGGTGACAGTGCTCAATGCGACTGGCCGCGACCTTGCGGTGGTGATCGGTCAGGGCGTGGAAAAAGGCAAATTTGCAGGGGCAGCGTAGAAAGCTTTCTAGCCTTCGGCTTTCTGCCTCTTGCTGCCTGAGTCGAGGGCAAAGGATTAACAACGGAAGAGCTAAAAGCTGAGGGCTCATAGCTTCTGTTAAAGGGATTTGGTCGTAGAACGGGCAGGAAGTGCGCGGGTCTGGCGCATCGGAAACTTGCTGATCGGGGCTGACGGCCGGGTAATTTGAGAGCAACAAGCAAGTCAAACGATTTTGAATGGAGAAGAAAATGGCGGATCAAGCGCAGTTGGTTGAGCAGATTGTAAGCCTGAGCCTGTTGGAAGCGGCGGCTTTGGTGAAGGTACTGGAAGAGCGGCTTGGCGTTTCGGCGGCAGCGGCGGCTCCAGTAGCAGTGGCGGCAGGCGGCGGAGCAGCAGCGCCGGCGGCTGAGGAGCAGACTGAGTTCCAGGTCATCCTTAAGGACTTTGGCGCGAACAAGATCAACACCATCAAGGCCGTACGCGAAGTTACCTCGCTGGGTCTGAAGGAAGCCAAGGACCTGGTCGATGGCGCACCAAAGGCACTCAAGGAGAGCGCGACCAAGGACGAGGCGGAAGCAATCAAGAAGAAGTTCGACGGAATCGCGACAATCGAGATCAAGTAAGCCGGGTCTTGAGGTCGAGGACTTGCACGCACAGCCGGGACGCGCTACGATACTTGTTGCGCGTCCTTTTCGGCCCATCCCCGTCTTTGGGGAAATGGAGCAGGGCTGACGGCGCGTCTTTGGGATAGTGGATTGGCACGCAAGCGTCCGTTTGCCTGAGTAGGGCCAAGCGCTCTGGCAAGGGTCGCGATGCTATGGTTAAGTGCCTTAGGGTCAAAGGTATACCTTGGGTCAGGTGATAAATCCTTTGACGGGTGGCGAGTGGTTGGCGAATCGCGGCAGAAGCGAGCTTTGGGATCGGCGAGAGTAATGCAAGAGAAATCGGATGGGAGCATAGGCTAGAAGCCGCGCTCACGAGGCATTGCGCCTTCGTGGGCTAATTGTGTCTCACTGGGCGTAGTGCGCCAAATTTTTTGGAGAGCTTTCTTCTCAGCGCACACAAGTATCTTTGACGGGTTTTCCCGTTGCGCTTGCTTCTCTCAGTTGTGCGCAGTCTAGCGCACAAGCCGGATACCGAGCAATGCCCATAACGCGATTTTGACGAAACTCTCACCAAACATGCTTGGTATTGGAACCGTACCGGATCTCGGGCTGATTCAGGAATCGCCGAGGGAGTAACCGGACGCGTATGGGTGGGTGCTGGATCGTGGAGCAGTTTTCCAGTTCAGCTACCTCTTTTGGATTTTCGAAATTCTTACCGCAATCAGCTGGCGCCCCGGGACTCGGGTGCTGGCCCGAATCCGGCCCCAAGCGGGTGGCCCCGGAATCGGAATGACGAGCCTCAGGAGTGAACATGCCCAACGAGAAGCGCGCGATTCGCAGCCGGCTCGATTTTTCAAAGATTCCCACCGCAACACAGATTCCCAACCTGATCGAAGTACAAAGGCGCTCTTATGAGCGCTTCCTGCAAATGGACAAGCTGCCCAACGAGCGCGACGACTCGGGGCTGCAGTCGGTGTTTGTGTCGGTTTTCCCGATTACGGATTTCCGCGGCATTTCGCAGCTTGATTTTGTCGACTTCTCGATTGGGAACTGGGAGTGCAAGTGCGGTCACTTGAAGGGGCTCCATCACCTGCGCACGGCTTGCGTCCATTGCGGTGCGATGGTAATTACCGATCCGTTCCTTCCCGGCGATGTGCTCTGCCAGAAGTGCGGAACCTATAACAAGAACACGCCCGACTTCTGCAACAAGTGCGGCGACCCTGTCAGCCTGCAGCTCAAGTATGACCAGCAGGAGTGCGAAGAGCGCGGTATGACCTTCTCTGCGCCGCTGAAGGTGACGGTGCGCCTGACCATTTATGAGAAGGACCCGGAGACCGGCAACAAGTCCATCAAGGACATCAAGGAGCAAGAGGTGTTTTTCGGCGACATTCCGCTGATGACGCCGAATGGCACCTTCATCGTCAACGGGACAGAGCGCGTGATCGTTTCGCAGTTGCATCGCTCGCCTGGCGTCTTCTTTGAGACGGCGAACAATCGCACCTACTTCCTGGGCAAGATCATTCCCTACCGCGGCTCGTGGGTAGAGTTCGAGTACGACCAGAAGAACACGCTCTATGTGCGCATCGACCGCAAGCGCA
>CAZTLV010000060.1:0-23513 GCA_964614635.1 uncultured Occallatibacter sp. | reverse complement strand
TGCCATGCCCCCGGAATTCCGTCGAGCATCGGCGTCTGCCAGGTGAAGTAGTAGGCATACGCTGGCGCGGCCTTCAATTCGTCCTTGAGCCTGGCCATCTTCACCACGTTGTTGCGCACCAGCAGGCTGTTCAGGCCCGAAGCACCGCTGCACATGTACGAGAGCGTGCGGATGGCCTTTTTTGGATAAGACTTTTTCAGTCCGGCGATCAGAGCGGATGCCTTCTGCGCCCCGTAGGCCTTGGTCAAATTCGCGCGCCACTCTTCTTCGGTGGGCCGCGACGACATCTGGTTGCCCTCTTCACTCACTGAGCCAATCAGCATGGGCACGTTCTTAGAGATCTCGGGGGCAGTGTCGAAGAACGATCGCAAAGTGATATTCCCTCCATCAACGCACGGCGCCCAACCGACTCTTGGCGGTCCCGGGGCAAAGGGTCCGAAGAGTCCGCGCATTGGAGGATTGATTTTTGCAACGGCCGCATTGCCTGCGGCGATGAGGGCTGGCCACTCCATCTTCTGGAGCGAGGCAAGATCGTTCGGCGCCAGGCTCAGGTCCTTCAGCATGACCCGCGCAACTTCACGTTGCTGTTCCCTTGAGGGAATGTTGCCGCCGCCGCCCGACTGCACTGAGGCGCAATGGAAGAGGCCCGTTGCTTCAGGCATACCCATCAGTGTGGTAACTTTTGATCCGCCGCCCGACTGGCCGTAGATCATCACACGATCGGGATCCCCGCCGAAGTTGGCGATATTCTCCCGGACCCACTTCAAAGCAGCGACAAGGTCCGTCATCCCGACGTTGGCCGAGTTTTCGTAGGCCGCGCCTCCGATCTCGGCGAGATCAAGGAAGCCGAGAATGTTGAGCCGGTGATTCACAGAGACCTGCACCACATCGTGATGCCGGGCCATCTGCGCGCCCTCGTGCGCGGCCAACTCGTAAGAGGAGCCAAAGCTGTATCCGCCGCCGTGGATATAAAACATTACTGCGCGCTTACCGGTCAGGCTCGGCGTCCAAATGTTGAGCTTCAGCATCTCTTCGCTTTGCCAACCATCGTCCCACTCCTGCAAGAAGGTTTGCTCGGAGGCTGTCCAGGGATGCAGCGTCTGCGGGCAGTTGCCGCCATAGACCAAGGCGGGATATTCGTCCTTCCAGGGGGTAGGGGGCTTTGCCGGCAGCCAGCGGTTTTCCTTGGCCGTGGTTTGCCCATAGGGGATTCCCTTGAAGGTGAAGACGCTGCCATCAAGATAGCCGCGGACCTTGCCGTATTGCGTGTTGGCGATTGCACTCCGCGGCGTGGTGCAGTTTCCGGATTCCCGATGCGCCGTGGTTTTGGTGCTATCGAGCGCAACGCCGGGCTTGTTTACTGCAAGGCCAAGGCCGGCCGTCGCTGAAAGCCGCAGAAGATCGCGGCGGTTCATTCGTACGTTAGTGCAAGAATCCGTTATGGACATGAACACTCCCTGGCGGTTCCTATTCGGCTCAGTTGGGCGCCGCGCAATGGCAGGCTGACAAATGAGCTCTGCCGTTTTACGACCAACGCAAGTGGAAATCGAGATTTTCGGTAAACGATTACCGGGGAGAAAGGTATTCGCTCGTCGGGCCCCGTGTCAAGGCGGGAACCAATCTCAGAGCCCGGCAATCGAGCCTGCAATCTTCGAAACTGAATGCAGCCCCATTCCACCGCTTTATCGGGCGTTGTTCAGGCAGCCGCGCCCGCGCCGTTCAATCCGCCTCGGAGATCTTGTCTGGATCCTGTGGTAGTGTCCTTATTGAAAATGTTCTTGCCCAAGTTGATCGCCTCGTGAACACGCGATGCTCGAGACAGAATGAGATGCGATACGGCCATGAATCGGCGGGAGTCTCTGGCGGCTTCGGTCGCAGGCGCTGCAGTGCTACAGCAAGGGATACCGGCGTTAGCCGGTCAGGGAGGAGTCAGGCAGGTTGAAATCGTTGCGTCCGAGAACGGCCAGCCGATCACTCCTCGAATCTAAGGAGGATACATGGACCCTGCGACCACCCAAATGTGGGCTCGGATGCTGACCGACAGGAAGTTTGCCAACCCGATCACGAATGCCGCGCCGGCGCCCACAGATCCCTTCTTTCGCCGTTTAGGGGCTGGCCATTCACGGTTTTTGATAATTCGGTTTAGGCATTTGCTTTTGATCATTGCAGTCCTGTGTGCTTCCCGCGGTGTTTCCGGGGCTCAGCCGTCGAATTCGTGCGTGGATATTGGCCTCATGAGGATTGAGGGTGTCGAGATTACAAAGACGGCCATGATTCCGGCTGGCACGACGATTCCGCCTGCATTTCCCGGCGCACAGTCTATGGGCCCATTGCCAGCGCACTGCCGCGTCGATGGCGTGATCAACCGGCGCAAAGGCGCGGACGGCGAAGAATTTGGTATTGGTTTCGCGTTGGCCATGCCGGAAAAGGCAGTATGGAATGGCGACTTCATGATGCAGGGCGGCGGCGGCGGCAACGGCGTTGTCTCCTATCCGCTGGGGGCGTCATTTGCCGGCGACAAGCCCGCCCTCGTCCGCGGGTTTGCAGTGGCCAGCACCGACACGGGACACACTGCCAAGGCAGGCCCGTTTGATTTCTCGTTTATGCGCGATCAGCAGGCTTACCTCGATTTTGCATATCAGGCCAATGCCGAGGTTGCTGGGGTTGCCAAGAAGATCATCAATCGGTACTACGCAAAGCCCGCGGCGTACTCCTACTTTGTTGGCTGTTCGACGGGCGGACGCGAAGGTATGATTCTTTCGCAACGCTATCCCACGGTTTTCAATGGCATCGTATCCGGCGATCCGGCGATGCGGACGGGCCTGTCGAATCTGGCTATCAGCCAATGGATTCCGGTGGCCTACAATCTGGCCGCGCCAAAAGATGCAACGGGGAGGCCGCTGATTGACAAGTTTCTAACTGACGGCGAACGCAAGCTCTTCACGAATGCGCTGTTGAATCGTTGCGACGCAAGGGACGGTGTGGCCGACGGGATGATCTCCGATCCAATGGGCTGCGATTTCGATCCCGGGGTGCTGGCATGCAAGAGCGGCCAGAGAGATGGCTGCATTGCGCCGGAGAAGGTCGCCGCAATAAAGAAGGCATTTGCAGGGCCCAAAAACTTGTATGGAACTCAGGTGTACCCAGGGTTCCTCTATGACGCTGGCATTGCGGACATCGGCGCAGTGCCGGGGCTGCTCGCTCTTGGCACCCGAGGCCTCTTCGGTCCGTATCCGGCCGCGACGGAGATCGATGTCGACAAAGAAGCTCTGCATGCCTCCGACCCTTTGGTCGAGCCGGCATCGACCAATCTGTCCACTTTTTCTGCAAGCGGTGGCAAGCTCATCTTTTTCCATGGAGACAGCGATCCATGGTTCTCACCACTGGATACGCTCGGCTACTATCAATCCCTTGCCGAAACCAACGGCGGCGCAGAGAAGGTTATTCAGTGGAGCAAAATGTTCCTTGTGCCGGGGATGCGGCACTGCGGCGGGGGACCGGCGCTCGACCAGTTCGACATGCTCGGCGCAGTCGTGAAGTGGGTCGAGAAAGGAGCTGCCCCAGAGTCCGTCCTCGCGACCGGAAAGGCATTTCCCGGCCGAAGCCGGCCACTCTGTGCGTATCCCAAACACGCCCAATACACGGGTCAGGGAGACGTAAACGACGCTCATAATTTCATCTGCCAGTAGGGTTTGCCGATGCGCCGTGGGGTATCGCATTCGCTCGTTCTTTTCGAGAATGTGGCTCACCTGCTCCCCCGCAACCGTTTTTCCAACACGAGTTTTCTGACCCTCGGCGGTTTCGTGGTTTGGCATATGCACCGCGCGGAGCATAAACTTCTCCTCTGTGGATGCCGATAAGACTCATGTGAACACATTTCATGAGGTGGGTGTTCGCAAAGAGAAAGACTGCTCACGTTGGCATGCGAGATTTCAAATGTTGATCGAGACTGCGTTAGTCCGCGTCGCTGGTGCTTGAACACACCATTGCGCACGGGGCTCGAGGAGGTTTCGGTCTGCGAACTGCCAAGGACGGAGCGTGCGCATCTTCTTCATTGGGCTACCCTCAATTTGGTTCTGCCGTTCATTTGCCTATCATTTGCAAGCCAAGGGCAATCGGTTAACCCACCGCCCCCGGATCGCAAACTCCCCACACTCACCACGGCGTACGAAGCGCACAGCCTGACCGACGAAGAAGCCAGACGTGCTTATCCCGTTCACCTGCAGGGGGTGATCACCTACTTCGATCCGGATTTCGGTACCGGACAGCCTGCCATCTTCATTCACGATGCTACCGGCAGCGTCTTTATCCAGATGATTTGCAAGCTGACCTGCAAGGAGGCCGACCCGCTCTTCGTAGGAGCGTTGGTGGACGTTTGGGGGGAAAGCGCCCCTGGAGGCTTCGGTCCCGTGGTCAGCAACCACCAAATCCGCATTTTAGGCCGTGCTCCGCTTCCCACGAACCCGCCACTTGTAAACTTTGCCAAACTCAAAAATGGCGATGAAGACGCGCAGTGGGTAGAGGTAGAGGGCGCAGTCCGTCACGTTATCGAATATGCCAACAGCGTAACGCTCCGGTTGGAAATGTCGGATGGCCCCATCGACGTAACAATGATCAAGACCCCAGGCGCTACGTACTCCGACTTGGTCGACGCCCAAGTCAAAATTCGCGCTAACGCCGCGCCCACGACGAATGCCGACAACCAAATGATCGGCGTACACCTTCAGGCGCCGAATCTCTCCGCTCTACAGATTGTCGAACCTGCTGCGAAGGATCCGTTTGCACTCCCGCCCATCCCCATTGACAAGTTATTGTCCCGGAAGTATTTCTCCACTCCCTTCCATCGCGTCCACCTGCGGGGAAGGGTTACGCTGCAATGGCCCGGTTCCTTGCTATGCATTTGGGACACGACGCGCGGAATCTGCGCGCAGACGAGTCAGGATACTCCCGTCGTGGCAGGTGACCTGGTCGACGTAGCCGGATTCGTAGAGACCGACAATAGCGCCCCTGTCATCATGGATGCGGTATTTCGAACCGCCGGGAATGGCCGCCCAATTGCGCCAAAGCTGGTGACCCCCGACAAGATTCTGGGTGGGAGATTCAGCTCCGAACTCATCCAAGTTGACGGCGTTTTGATAGGCTACGATCTGGCCTCTTCCGACGCTACCCTTCAGCTGTCGTCGGGCGACACTCTTTTCCCGGCGATTCTGCCAAAGAGCCTGGCTGGGGCCGAACTTCGCGCCTGGAGGATTGGAAGCCGGTTGCGGGTCACCGGCATCTGTTCGGACCACATGGAAGTCCAGAACAATGTTCGCGCAGGCGTGGCCGTGACCAAGTCCTTCCGTATTCTGATGCGCTCTCCCTCTGACATAGTTCTTCTGGAGCAGCCTTCTTGGTGGACTCCGGCTCATGCGCTCATCCTGCTCGGCCTGGCGCTCACCACCACGCTCTGCGTATTGGGTTGGGTCGTGATCCTCAGAAAGCGGGTCGAGTTGCAGGCCAACCAACTCCGCGATAGCGAACAGAGGTTCCGTCACCTAGCGCAGCACGATTCACTGACGGGTCTCGCCTCCCGCCTGGTTCTCAAAGACCGGCTAAATGATGCAATCGAAAGCGCACGCCGTCATCAGACCGGACTCGCGCTCCTGATGCTCGACCTCGACAAATTCAAGGAGATCAACGACACCTTCGGGCATCAGGCAGGCGACGAAGTGCTCCGTGTGACCGCGCAGAGGCTCCTTGAAGCCGTTAGGACCAGCGACACCGTCGTCCGCTTGGGAGGGGATGAGTTTGTCGTCGTTCTGCCGGATATTCGCGATTCTCATTCCGCAGAAATGGTGGCTGCCACTATGGTCTCCTCGCTTTCGCTCCCGATCCGATTTGCCGGTGTTGAGATGCCGATCTCGATCAGCGTTGGAATCGGAACAGCATTCGCCGAAGAAATGGATGGCGAAACTCTCCTCAGGCATGCTGACGCCGCGCTCTACCGGGCCAAGCACCTCGGACGCGACTGCTTCCAGATTTTCAACGCGGAGTTGGACGAGAGCCTGGTGGAAAAGGAACGAGAACGAAATGTCGCAGAGGCCGCCACGCCGAAGGGGTGATGGGGCAGCGGCGAAGACGCAACTGGCGCATTAATTGGACAGCTGACCCAAGTTGCGGGCTTGTTCCTGAAATCTAAAAGTTCTGGCCGCAACCACGCCAACTACGCACCCCAGCTCTGCCTTTGGGAGCTCTCTATCTGCCAGTAGACTGAGTAGCTTTGAATTCTAATTTCATAAATTGGAGTCAGCTAGGATCTTGGGCCATTGACAAAGTCTTTGTGACCTGATCGATGGAAGAAAAAATCGGAAAAACTAAGCCGCCTACCAGCAGTACGTTGCAAGAACGTCAGGAGCCCCTGGAAGCTGGTTAGTGACTGTGGTGTGCAATACAATCTGGATATTCTTCTTTTCCCAGTCTTGAGGAAGGGATTTCACCAGCGCGGAGATGGCTTGGGGATTCGTCAGGAATTCGGCTGCGGCACGCGTTCCCGCATGTCCGATTCCCGCGGCTGTAATGACTGTTGTCCCCGTCTTGGAGTTCAACACACGGGATACGATCGCGTAGTCATCTGCAAATTCGTGAGAATTGGTAGACCAGTGTTTGTGAGGGTCTGAGCGGTCCAAGATGGCATCGGACCCATTGAAGACATAGCGCAGATTCTCAGTCATGGTCAGAGTCCAGGAGTTGTTATGCGCGCCAATCAGGATCGTGGGATGCTCGCGTAGATCGCCAAACGCTACATCGTTTCCAAATCGAACGTCGAATTGCTTATTGCGATGCACCAACAAGGACACGATCTTTGTTGTCGCCGCGACGTCGCCAATTGTGACGAAGGTATCTTTTGCGGGATAAAGATCTTGAACGTCAATCTTGGTGCCCGGGGGCAATGGGATATACGATTCGAATCCCATTTCCTCAGCTTGGCTGCGGGGGTGTTGCTGGTAGTACGCGTCTACGTAGGCGGTGGACAGCTGATAGACAGCATTCCCGCCGACATAGATCAAGGTTGTATGAGGGCTATCCAAAACGGGCGACCAGAATTGATTGAAGGCACGTTCCTCAGAAGATGCAAGGTAGTGCGGTATTGCCCAAGCCATGAGTAGAACCGGACCGGCAATCGCAATCCACCAAATGCGCCTCCGGATTCTTGAAGAAAATGCCGGAAGTTCTTGCCTGCTAACCTCGTGGGGAATCGGCGGTGTTTCAAGGTCGACTGGCCGCTGGCTGGATTCCGGCCCGGGATGGGGAATCGGCGGGGCTTCCACCAAATTCCTGTTTGTCCATTCGAAGGTAGCCTTGAACGAACCTGAAGGCACGCTAATCAGGGTGGCTTCTTCATGCGCCCCTTGATAGTAGAGCGCGAGGCGCTTCCTGACCTCTGCCGCGCGTGCGCGAACGATCGGATCACTGTTTGTGTCGTAATCCGGGCGCCTGTTAAAAAGATTCGCTCCGATGATCCGTTCCTTGAGCATCTCAACGTGGCCGCTGAGAGTCTGATTGACGATGTACTTCAACAACAACTGAGACTGTTTGCTAGTGCGAAAAGGCGTGCTCAGCAGGATCGCAGACAGCGTCTTCTGGATCTCGGCCGCCGGCACCGTGTCCGAGACTGCTTGTCGGTCATGAGAATCTATGACTTCGAAAATGGTGTGTTCCATCGAGTCAGATGCCTCAGAATTCCCGATTGCAACGTACTGTACCCCCCTTTGAGGGCTGTTGGCAAGTCATAACCGAGAATTTCTGTAAACGTTGCCAAAAGCAGAAAAATCAGCGACATGAAGTAATTTGATGAGCCGAATCGCACAAAATCGAATGATTTCCGCCGACGACGGGATGTCTTGTTAAATGAATGGTTTCCCTGGGTTAATTGCGCCATTCACCACCAGATCGGTCTGGAACTGTACCAGACAGCACCTTGCCAACATGTGCGGAGAGAGCATCTTCTGGTCCGCGTAATCAAGGCAAGTCTGTCGGATGCGTGAAAGAGGGATACATCCTACCGGCCATTTTGACGCTGAGATTACCCGATTCCCTCATGCAACGACGACATCCACGTTGAAAATCCACGATCCAGAGGAACTCTCAGGAGGCAGCATGACCAGACTACACGTCGCACTTCTTGCAGTCTTGATGGCCGTCATTGTTGTTGGACTGCTATTCTCCCCGGCGCTTCAAGCTCAGTCGAAAAGCACGACTGCCTCACTTTCGGGAACAGTTACCGACCCGTCCGGGGCCAGAGTCCCGAAAGCGACGGTGAAGCTCACCAATGCAGAACTTGCGATCATCCGAACGGCGACCACGAGCGCGTCCGGGGAATTCGCATTCGCCTTCCTCCCGGAGGGGACCTATACCCTCGAGGCCAGCGCCCAGGGATTCAAGACAACGCGGCAAACTGGAATCGCCCTCACGCCGGGAGATACAGTCGCGGAAAATGTGGGTTTGACGATCGGCGCGACCGAACAGGTCTCGGTTAACGTGAGCGGGCCGCTGCTTCAAACACAGGATGCGGACATCAGTACCGAGCTCACGACCAAGCAAATTGAGGAGCTTCCGCTCAACTTCAGGAACGATCTTAACTTTGTGACGCTGGATTCCGCCGTGAACACGCAGGGCTTCCGGCAGTTGTTAGGGGGGGGAGGAAGTGAGGATACAGCCGACCAGGATTACTCTTTCCTTAATTTTGGAGGCGGCTACTTCGGGACCAACCTGTTCCTTCTCGAGGGCGGCTACGATGTGGCCCAGGGCTGGGGCGGAGTCTTGTATCTGCCTGCCCCGGAGGACACAGAACAAGTCAAGCTGATTAGCTACTCGTTTTCAGCCCAATACGGGTTCAGCACCGGCAATGCGATCAGCATTACCACCAAATCCGGCACTCACGATTGGCATTTCGTCGCGGACGAATACATGCGCAACCCTGACTTGGACGCCAACCTCTACTTCAACAATCTGGACGGCATCCCCAGGCAGGGCGATCATCGCAACCAGTTCGGATTCGCCGGCGGCGGACCCTTGTATATCCCGGGCATCTATAAGCAGCGGGACAAAACGTTCTTTTTCGCCAACTATGAAGGATTGCGGCTCAACGGCTCCGGCACTGTACATTTGCAGGTGCCCACCACTGCTCAGTTAGCTGGCGACTTCTCGGCGGAGCTCGGCGCCGCCAATGGCATAGATTGCGCGGGCCACACGATCTATGCCGGCGAGATCTTCAATCCCTACACCGCATACCAGCCTGGAGGCAATTGCGGGGCAAATTTCATTCGCCTGGGTTATCCGGGAAACAAAATCCCGACAACCGGGGTTGGGGCAATCGACTCTCTGGCGGAAGAATTTGTAAAGGGCGGCTATTGGCCGGGGCCTGTGAATCCAGGCGGCGGGTACAATTTCAACGCCGCGGCGAGCGCACAGACGAGTTCCAACGAGTGGGGAATTCGCATCGACCACAACTTCAACGCGAATAATCGAATCTACGGCCAATTCTCGAATAAACATGAGGGAAAGGTCCAAACGTCGGCCTTCTACGGAAACGATATCGCGGGGCCCTATGTATTCGACCCGAACAACCGCATGTTTGGCGTCTTGGGCTATTCTCACGTTTTCACGCCGACTCTTGTCCTGACCAGCGAGCTATTCTTCATTCGCAACCCCGGTGGCAACGTTGTACAGGGCTACCCGTTCAAGCCTTCCTCCCTCGGGCTCCCGGCCATTCTCGATACTTGGTCGCCGCAGTTTCCGCAGGTTCAGTTTGGCAACACCTTTAACCCGAGTTACTATGCTCCCCTGGGAGCAACGCAAAACTCCGGCGAAGCCAACTTCCCGCAGAATAACGGCAGCCTGACTATCGACGTGAACAAAGCCCTGAAAACGCAATCCCTGTCGTTCGGTTATCTGGGAGTTTGGCAAACAGACGACGGCGGCAGGCTCATCCCGACCATATACAACTTCACCAATCCCATGACGGCAGGTCCTGTTGTAGGTGGCACGTCGGCTAACGAACAGGCCGGTGATGCCTTCGCTTCCTTTATGTCGGGCGCCGGCACCTCTGGAGTCGGCGGGGCCGGCAGTACGGGGTATAACGCATATCCGGCGCCGACGTACTACATGCACGGTCTGTACGTTCAGGATGATTTGAAGGTGAGTAGCAAGCTCACCCTGAACCTGGGCTTCCGCTATGAAATCCAGATGCCACCCACAGCGCGGCATAATGAGCAGGCGTATTTCGATCTCAACGCCCTCAATCCCATCAGCGTGGCGGCAGGAATGCCGGTTTATGGGGAAACCGTCTACAACAGCTCGGGGAACCGTTTTCTGTATCAGAAGAACATGGACGACATAGCGCCCCGCATCGGTTTTGCGTACAACTTCCTGCCGAAGCTCGTTGTCCGCGGCGGCTATGGAGTGTATTACGCGAGGAACTTTTATGGCGGCAATGGACCGGACCCAGGGTATTCGACATCGACCGCTTGGACTTCATCGCCCGACGGGATCAATGTGACTACGCCCATGGCATCGGCATTCCAACCCGTTGGCGGCGTTTCGCCGCTTGTGCCGGTGACCGGAAACTCGCTCGCAGGCCTGACGACCGTCGGTCAGAACGCCGACGGCGGGAGCGTTGTCAATCCGCACCGCGCCGATCCTACAACCCAGCAGTTCAGCTTTGGATTCCAATACGCCTTCACGCCCAACGACGTGCTGGATGTCAACTACGTGGGAAGCCGCGGAAGGCACATTACCCTTGGCGGCATGAACTACAACGAGCTGAATCCAGGCTATCTTTCCCAGGGCGCGGCGCTGGGAGCCAGCGCGGGGACCAATCCGTTTACAGTTCCGTTGAAAAGCCTTGGGCTTACCCCCATGGGTTGCTCGTGGACTGTGGCGCAGTCCTTATCGCCATATCCGGAATTCTGCGGAGCGGTCTCAGCCGAGGATGAGCCGGTCGGGATCAACAACTACAACGCACTGCAGGCAAGCTTCAAGCACCGTTTCGGCCAGGGCCTGATCTTCACCGCCTCCTACACCTTCTCGAAGTTCCTCTCCGATGTGGACGGTCCTGAAAGTTGGGCAAATATCAATAGCGGAGGCGCCTCCATCCGAAACTTCTATGACCTGAAACAAGATTGGTCGGTGGACGGCGAAGACATTCCGCATTCTCTGGTTTTGAACTATGTTTATGAACTGCCGGTTGGCCAGGGAAAGAAATTCGGCGGCGGCATGAACTGGGCTGCGGATGCAGTCGCGGGCGGCTGGCAGGTGACGGGTATTACCACCGTCCAGAGCGGTTTCCCGATGTCGATCGGCGCCAACGGAGATAGCGCGACCGTTTATGGCGGGAATCAGCATGCCGATTTAACCGGGAAACCCTTCCGTTCCGGTACCTGCAACACGGGCATCCCCGTAGGATCGAAATACTGCTTCTTCAACCCGGCGGCCTTTTCTTCGCCGGCCAACTACACCTTCGGCACTGCTCCTCGCTACTTATCCAATCTGAGGGCTCCGGGGTATGTCGACGAGGACCTGGGCATCCAAAAGTGGTTCAAGTTCGGGGAGAAGTTCCGCTTGCAGTTCGCTGTCCAGATGTTCAACGCCTTCAACCACGCCAATTTCGGTGTCCCCGATTCCGGCATCGGGGACCCCACCATGGGCCAGTCCTCGAGCACCCAGGGAGCAAGACAAATGCAGGCTGTGCTGAAGCTGACTTATTAGAGCTTCCTTTATGCAGAGGATCGTACTTGTACTCTGCCTGACGATCGCGTTCATACATCCAAACTTGAGCGCGATCGTCTATGCGGAAGAGCCCGCGCAAACCCTTCAATCCCTCCTGGCCGAGGCACACGATGCTCAGTCCAGGAGGGACTTCAATGCCGCTGCGAGATTTTACCGTAGGGCCGTCGAAATCGATCCCTCAATTCCGGAGCTATGGGCCAATCTAGGGCTGATGTATCACGAGTCCGGGAAGCCGGCTGAGGCAATCCGAAGCTTCAAGGAGGCGATTCGGCTCAATCCCTCCTTGTTTGTCCCTCAATTGTTCCTGGGTATCGAATACCTTGCATCGAAGAACCCCGGGGCTGCCATTCCATTTCTTGAGAAGGCTGAAAAGCTCAATCCCAATGACCTGCAAGCCGCACTTAACCTCGGAAAGGCGTACTCCTTGTCAAACCATGCCGATCGCGCCGTCGATGTCTTCTCCATTGCAGCCCGGCTGGCGCCGAATAACGGGAATGCCTGGCTCAGTCTTGGGATGGCCTATCTGCAGCAAGTGGAAAACGATGCGCGCCTCATGACCTCGACCTACAACCATTCGCCGTACGTCAGCCTGAGGACCGCGGAAAGCTTTGCCGATGAGGGCAAGCTTGGCGATGCGGAGAACGCCTACACCGTCGCAATTGGATATGCTTCACCGGTACCGTGTGCTCATGCCGAGTTCGGGATTACGTTGCTTCGTGAAAAGAAAATCGCTGAAGCGCGTGAGCAGTTCGAAACAGAAACTCGGAGCGGATCACATTGCGGATTATCATTCCTTGGTATTGCTGTCGCGGATGCCGCGGAAGGGCATCCTGACGTGGCACTTAAAGCGATTACCTCGATTGCGGCGGACGATTCTGGATTCATTCAGTCCGAGCTTCATCTCTTCCACGACGCTTTAGCTGCAGACCAAGCTAGATCGTTGGCCGATCTGGCACGAAAAGACCAGAGTGGAGTAGACCTCTCGATCGATCTTGGCTCCGTCGTTGATCAAGCGCTTCTTTCCAACATGTTTCCGTCTGCAGGAATCGATGAGAGTGGTACACCTGAAACGACGACCGCACCGTCACCGACCGATGCCGAGGCGCTTTTTGTGAAAGGGAAATATGGCGCCTGCGATCAGATCCTGAAGGGGGCGCTGGAAAAGCTGGACAGTGCAGAGGAGCAACTCCTTGCTTCCTGCTCGTTTTACACGGGTGATTTCCTCACGACTTCCATGGTTGCCGAGCGCCAAAAAGCAAATCCGGCGACGATTGCGCGGGGGTTGTACTGGGAAACCAAGGCCGATCAACAACTGGCGGTTGCCACGCTGACTCATGCCGGCGAAATTGATGCAGACTCTCCGCGTATGCACCTCTTGCTCGGGGACATCTTCCGGCAAAAGCGGCGGTGGGACGAGGCCGAATCGGAGTACAGAAAAGCCGTAGCTCTTGATCCTAAGAGCCGCGCCGCTCGGTTGAGCTTGGCCATTGTTCTGTTTTCCGAATTGAAGACTGATGAGACGCTGGATATCGACCGCAGCATCTTGGTGGAAGATCCTGACGACCCTGAAGCAAATCTCCTTGCGGGCGAAGTTCTTGTCCAGCAAAACCTCTACGTGCAAGCTGAGCCGTATCTGTCCAAGTGCCGAAATCTCAAGCCCGAATTCCTGCCACGCTTGCATGCTCTTCTTGGACAGGTTTACGCATCGACCAACCGGATTCCAGCGGCAATTTCGGAGTACAAATCTGGACTCTCAAGCGATGTGGATGGCAGCATCCACTTCCAGCTAGCCCGCCTGTATCAGAAGTCCGGCGACAAGATCGCGGCCGACGAGACCTTTAGAGAGTCACAACGCCTCAGACAAAATTGGGATGACCGTGCGCACATTGCGCTCGAACAGAATTCAACTGACTTGAGCCATCAATAGCATACTTCTGCGGCCGATTGAATTGAGGAATCGGGCTGCGATCGAGAAACCCAGCGTGTTTGCGTGCACAACCGGCGTCTGGCGCCAACTTGCGAAGCAGTTGACCAATTCTGCTTCCACATTTTTATCAGGAGCCATAATTCATGTGGTCCATCTCATCTGGAAGGCTTCTTCATGCCACCTCTGTCTTCGTCGTACTGCTAGCATTCGCAGCTGGTCGCGGTGGCTCTCAGACCATCGAGAAACTGGCAAATGGCGCGATTGTGCGCTCCGAAGCGGGTATTGTTCATGTTGAGGTTTGTTCCGAAAGCGTGATTCATGTTTTCGCCAGTGCGTCCGCTACGCCGATCAAGTCTCTTGTGCCGACGGTGATTCGCTCATGTGACGGCGCGCACTTCACGACTTCGTCGGATGACTCAACATTTCAGATCCAGACTCGGAAGCTGAGGATCGAGATTTCCAAGGGAACGGGGTCAGTCCGTTTCCTGGCATCCGACGGACAGACAATCCTCAGCGAGCGACCGGATCATGGAAGGATCATCCCGCCGGCAGAGACTGACGGATCAAAGAACGGAGTGGGGCAGGAGTTTTTGTTGTCCCCTGAAGAAGCACTCTACGGATTGGGACAGCATCAAGAGGGTTTTTTCAATTTACGCGACATACCGGTCCAACTGTTGCAGGCAAACACAAACATCGCGATTCCGTTTCTCGTCTCGGCAAAGGGATACGGGCTGCTTTGGAACAATGCAGCGTTGACGGATTTCAATCCGGCGACGCAAGCCATCCCACTGGATGAGACAGGTCGGGGAACCTTTCAGACAGGGCCGGAAGGACAATACGGGTTCCTGTTGAGCGGGAATTTTCGAAGTAAGCTTCGCTTGTCTGTCGGTGGCCAGCAGATTATCAATATTGAGAACATGTGGGTAGCAGGGTCGGCCGGCGCCAAAATGCACCTGGCCGCAAATTCAAGGTACAAGATAACAGCCGAAACGGGAGGGGCCCCGAAGCTCTCGATGCGCCCTCCTTCCGACACGATGGCCTTCCATTCAGAAACGGGTGAAGGGGTTGACTACTACTTCATCTATGGACCGGAACCGGCCAAGGTCATCGCTCAGTACCGGGATTTCACCGGGGCCGCCCCGCTGCTACCACGCTGGGCGTATGGGTTCTGGCAATGCCGGGAGCGCTATTCGAGCCAACAGCAGATTCTTGACACGGCCGCCGAGTTTCGCACGCGGAACATCCCGGTAGATGCCCTAGTACAGGATTGGCAGTACTGGGGAAAGTATGGCTGGAACGCGATGCGGTTCGACGAAGGCCAGTATCCAGATCCTACGGAAATGATGTCCGCGCTGCATCGCAAGGATTTCCATTTGATTATCTCGGTCTGGCCGAAGTTCGGAGCCGAAACAGCCGTAGATCGCGAAATGAAAGATGCCCACTTGGTTCTTACGAGCGATGCAGCCGCCGGAGAATCCGGTGAGACAAAGGAAACTGAGAACTGGGCCGATCTGTTCAATCCAGCCGCCCAAAAGCTTTTTTGGACAGATATAAACCGGAATTTGTTTGCTTCCGGGCTAGATGGCTGGTGGCTCGATGCCTCAGAACCTGAAGGCGATCCGCTTAAAAGCGATGAAACCTACTTGGGGTCGGGAAAGACCGTCCGTAACGCCTTCCCGCTGTTTGAAACTTCAGCAGTATATGACGGGCAACGGGCCACGAATCCGGAGAAGCGTGTCGTGATCCTGTCGCGCTCGGCATATACCGGGCAGCAGCGCAATGGGTCCATCTCCTGGTCGGGCGACATCTCAGGCAATTGGGAGACATTGCGTCGACAGATTCCCGCGGGACTCAGTTTCGGTATGTCTGGGTTCCCCTATTGGACAACCGATATCGGCGGTTTCTTTCGCCCAATCGATCAATACGCATCTGCGGATTATCACGAACTGCTCATCCGATGGTTCCAGTTCGGCGCATTTTGTCCGATCTTTCGCATTCACGGATATCGCTCCGAAACGGAGATGTGGAAGTACGGCCCCGAGGTCAAGAGGATCCTGACGCAATATGATCAGCTTCGCTATAGGCTTCTTCCTTATATTTACTCCGCCGCCTGGGGCGTTACGAACCGCGGCGAGACCCTGATGAAAGCACTGCCGTTTGAGTATCCGAATGATCCAGTTTTGCGCGACATCGACGATCAATTCCTGTTCGGGGATTCTCTCTTGGTGAATCCGGTCACGCAAAAGGGTGTAACGAGCCGAAGTGTTGCGTTGCCGACGGGTACTAATTGGGTGGATTTCTGGACCGGGCAATCAAACCGAGGTGGGCAGACTATCACGGCAGATGCCCCAATAGACCGAATGCCAATCTTCGTAAAAGAAGGCAGCATCGTGCCCATGGGCCCGATCGTGCAGTCCGCATCAGAACCGGAAGACCCACTGGAAATTCGCATCTACGCTGGTAAGGATGCCGACTTTCAGTTGTACGAAGACGGTGGAGACGGCTACGCGTACGAGCAAAGCGCGAGGGCAACGATTCATCTTCACTGGGATGAACATAGAAATGCGCTGTTGATTGGAGATCGGATGGGAACATTTCCGGGGATAAGAATGAAACGAACCTTCCGGATTGTTCTGGTCAAACCCGGGAAAGGAGTAGGAATTGGTTCCGGTTCAGAGGCCAATCGCACGGTAACCTACTCAGGGCATCAAATAAGGATCAACATGGGCAGAGCAAGCTGACGACCGATCATTCTATCGGCACAATCGCGATGCGGCGGTCAGCAGGATTCTGGCACACCATCGGTCGCTCGCAGCATCGAGGTTAAAGGCAACATCGTGTTGCCGGGGTAAATGTCACAACGAAGTTCCCTGGGAGCTACCGAATGCACCATTCGCCTGTATCGATCCGTCAGTTGATTAAGAACGTCGATACGTCGCTTGTTCCCCGCGTAACACTGAGCTCGGGGGCCAAAATGCCTGCAATTGGTCTTGGGACTTTTGGCTCTGACCACGTCTCCCATTGCGCGGTCGCCGAGGCGGTGGAGTATGCCGCATCAATCGGTTATCGCCACTTTGATTGCGCATCCGTTTACGGAAATGAATTCGAAATCGGCAAGGTGTTCGAAGGTATCTTTCAAAGGAACCTCCGTCGTGAAGAAGTTTGGATCACGTCGAAGCTCTGGAACGACAAACACGATGAAGACGATGTCTTCGCCTCTTGCGAGAAATCCCTGGCCGATCTCCAGATCGATTACCTCGACCTCTATCTGATCCATTGGCCGTTTCCCAATCATCATCCCCCGGGATGCGACGTCAACGCGCGCAATCCACATGCCGTACCTTACATCCACGAGAACTACATGCGCACATGGCGAAAGATGGAGGACCTTGTCGATCGGGGGCTTGTCCGTCACATAGGAACGTCGAACATCACGATCCCGAAGATGGATTTACTTCTCCGTGACGCACGAATCAAGCCCGTTGCAAACGAGATGGAGTTGCACCCGCATTTTCAACAACCTGAGTTCTTCAATTATTTGATGGAAAGAGGGGTTCACCCGATTGGATTCTCGCCGATCGGATCACCGGGACGCCCGCCACGCGATCGTACACCGGAAGATACCTCACCCGTTGAAGATTCCGGAATTATTGAAATCGCGCGAAGGCTTAACGTGCACCCAGCCGTGGTCTGCATCCAGTGGGCTGTCCAGCGTGGACAAGTTCCGATTCCATTTTCGGCAGATCCGCGCAATATTCTGAGTAACCTGTTGGGAGTAATCGGTGAACCCTTGACCCAAAACGACATGGACACCGTCAAGAAGCTGGATCGCAACTGCCGCTTGATCAAGGGACAGGTCTTCCTTTGGAAGGACAACCAACCATGGGAAGATCTTTGGGATGCCAACGGTGTGATCACGACCCCGTAGCACGGAAAGCTGGGCCAAGTAGCAGTTTTACGATTTCCAAGCGAAGAGGTCACTTTCAAAATGAAGAAGCCTCATTCTGGGCCGCAAAGGGCATAAGAGTAACGAGGATTAAGCCAGAATGCAAACTACAATGACGGCGGCGTTCCTTCCAGGAAACAGTACCGTTGAACTGAAAAGTGTACCGGTACCCAAACCGGGCCACGGTGAAGTCCTGATCGAGGTAAAGGTATCGACAATATGCGGTTCCGATATTCGCGCCATCTATCACGAACACCAGGGAAAGGGACCGGAGAGATATCAAGGTGTCATTGCCGGCCATGAGCCCTCGGGACTGATCGTGGAAGCCGGTCCCGGCTGCCGCAGATTCAAGACCGGCGACCGCGTTGTTGTTTATCACATCTCCGGCTGCGGGCTGTGCAACGACTGCCGGCGCGGCTACATGATCTCTTGTACGAGCCCTGAGTTTCGGCGGGCCTACGGCTGGCAGCGAGACGGCGGAATGGCCGAATACATGGTTGCCGACGAGAAAGGCCTAATTTTGTTGCCGGGCGAACTAACGTTCGCAGACGGGGCGCAGGTTGCCTGCGGATTCGGAACAGTCTATGAAGCTCTGGAGAAGATTGGAATTTCAGGAAACCATGCAGTTCTGATCACCGGGCTTGGTCCGGTCGGACTGGCAGCCGGTGCGCTTTGCCGCAAGCTGGGAGCCGAGAAAATCATTGGGATAGACATCTCGAGCGAGCGCCGCGACATTGCGTTGCGCCTTGGTCTCTGCGATTCGGTGCTGGCGGCCGGGCCCGACAATCTGGAGCAAGTTCGGGAACTGACCGGCGGACACGGTGTGGAGCGTGCAGTGGACTGTTCCGGAAATGCTGAGGCGCGAGCGGCTGCGATTCGAGCAACCCGCAAATGGGGAAGAATGGTCATGGTTGGCGAAGGAGGCAGTGTCACCTTCAATCCGTCACCAGATGTCATTCACGATCAAAAAGCAATTTACGGGTCGTGGGTTACTTCCACCTGGCTGATGGAGGAGTTGGTGGAGCGGCTTGTCCGCTGGAATCTGCACCCCGAAGAAATTATCACCCATCGCTTTTCACTGGAAACTGCCGCCGAAGCATATGCCCTGATGGCTTCGGGCCGCTGTGGCAAGGTTGCTGTTTGCCCGAGGAAGGAATAACACGATGGCTTTGGCGACACTCCCGGCCGCAAATGAG
The DNA here is from genome assembly GCA_964614635.1 of uncultured Occallatibacter sp. Taxonomy (GTDB): domain Bacteria; phylum Acidobacteriota; class Terriglobia; order Terriglobales; family Acidobacteriaceae; genus Telmatobacter. Next base: position 4,675 of record CAZTLV010000060.1, on the reverse strand, counting down.
CAAGATACCGGCAAGCCGCTTTTTCCCACCAATTGTGCGATCGCCTTCTTTCTGGTCACCGCACTGTTCCTGCTGTGGGGAATCGCAAACAACCTGAACGATGTGCTCATCCGGCAGTTCATGAAGTCCTTCGAGCTGCAACGTCTGCAGGCCGGTCTTGTGCAGTCGGCATTCTATATCGGATACTTTTCTTTCTCCGTTCCAGCGGCGATGCTGATGGAGCGCCGGGGCTATAAGTTCGGCCTTGTGGCTGGACTGTTGCTTTACGGCACGGGAACTTTCCTATTCTGGCCCGCCGCTTATGTCGGAAGCTACTACCTGTTCTTGCTGGCGCTCTTTGTCATCGCCAGCGGGCTTGCTTTTCTGGAGACTGGAGCCAATCCTTTGGTCGCTCAACTTGGCGACCCCGAGAGCGCCGTCCGGCGGCTCAACTTCTCGCAGGCCTTCAACCCGATCGGCGCAATCTCAGGTGTATTGGTCGGAACCTTGTTCATTTTCTCCGGGGTAGAACTGAAGCCTGCCGAAGTGGCCGAGCTAAAGCTGGCTGGAACTTACAACGCCTATCTGCACCAGGAGACGATGCGCGTCGTTCCACCTTATCTGATTCTCGGCTTTCTGGTGCTGCTTTGGGCATTGCTGATCGCTCGCACTCCGTTCCCGGCGATTGCTGGCGCACGTTCTAAACACGACGATGGACCAAGAGGGAGTTACCGCGCATTGCTGCGCTACCCGCACTTCCTACTCGCCGTGTTGGCGCAGTTCTGCTATGTGGGCGCCCAAGTCGGAACCTGGAGCTACTTCATCCAGTATGTGCAGGACTACACCCACCTGCCGGAAAAGTCAGCCGGATACCTTCTCACCGGAACCCTGGCCGGCTTCGGCGTGGGCCGCTTCGTCGCCAGCGCCTTGATGAAGCGGGTGCATGCCGGCACCCTGATGGGTATCTTTGCCGTTATCAATGTAGGGCTGGTTGCGATAGGCATTGCCTCTCCCGGCTGGGTCGGACTCTGGTCGATCTTTTTAACCAGTTTCTTCATGTCGCTGATGTTCCCGACGATCTTTGCCCTGGGCATTCGCGGCTTGGGTCCGAACACGAAGTCTGGCGCTTCCCTCATCGTCATGGGGATTATTGGCGGAGCGGTCTTTACACCCCTGATTGCTTTCGTCAACCAGGCCACCAAGAGCATGGCGATGGCGATGATCGTGCCACTGGTTTGCTATCTTGCCGTCGGCTGCTATGCCTTCTGGGGCAGCAAGCTGAAGCCACGCGCCACCTCCGCGTGGGAAGCGGCTCTTGCCCGGCACCTTCCCTTCTTTGGCCATCGCAACTGGATTGTTATAGCTGATTCTGCCTATCCTGCCCAATCCAACGCCGGAATCGAAACAATAGCAACCGGAAGAGATCACATCGAGGTTCTGGAGAAAACCCTGAATGCGATCGCCGGCTGCATTCACATTCGAGCCAACGTATTGATTGACGCGGAACTGAAGTTCCTTCCCGAAGAGGATGCACCGGGTGTGAACGCTTACCGACGTGAACTCAACCGGTTGCTCGGTGATCTGAGCACCCGCGAACTCGATCATGAACAGATCATGTCAAAACTCGACGAGAGCGGAACACTGTTCCGCATTCTCATCCTCAAGTCAGGGCTCGCTATACCGTACAGCTCGATCTTTCTGGAACTAGAGTGCGGGTATTGGAATGACGGCGCTGAAATGCGTTTGCGGCGTTCTTGAGCAACTGGATAAGCATTCGCGTCATGAGCACGTGAATTAACGGAATTATCAAAATTCACGGGAGCGATATTGCAATGTCAATAAGCCGGCGTGACTTGCTTCGATGGGAGGGTGGAACCTGTTGCGCTCTCGCGATCCAAAGCCTTCTCGAGCGCATGAAGTTGCCGCAGCCGACCCCTTTAAGCCGACGCGCGCATCGTTGCGCTCCTTTAAAGTGCCAGAATGGTTTCGAGATGCGAAGTTTGGAATATGGTCTCATTGGGGGCCTCAGTCTGCGATCGAGTTTGGAGATTGGTACGCGCGTCTCATGGATGTGGAGGGATCTGACCAATACAGATACCATCCAGCAACGTATGGGCATCGTTCAAAGGTTGGGGCAGATGCGACTGGATGATGATCCAAGTGAAAGTCAATGAATTACCGAAAGGGAGAAACTCAACTATGAATCGCAGGTCATTCTTCACGGGTGGACTCTCCACATTCGCTCTGGCTCGCATCGCGCATGCGGTAGGAGACTCGCAGTTCTTTCAGGGAGAAGTTCCGCAGGGCCCCTTCCTGCCATTTTGGGAGTCTCTAAAGGCCTATCATTGTCCGGATTGGTTTCGGGATGCGAAGTTCGGGATCTGGGCTCATTGGAGTCCGCAGTGTGTTCCCGAACAGGGCGACTGGTACGCGCGAAATATGTACAGGCAAGGTACACCTCAATATGAGTATCACGTCAGGCAATACGGGCACCCGTCGCAGTTCGGGTATAAGGACATTTGCCCTCTATGGAAAGCGGAGCGATGGGACCCCGATGCGCTTGTCAGGCTTTACAAGCGGGCGGGTGCGGAGTATCTCGTTTCTCTGGCTACTCATCACGATAACTTCGACTGTTGGAATTCGAAATACCAGCCCTGGAATTGCGTCAACATCGGACCGAAGCGGGATATTGTCGGAACGTGGGAGAAGATTGCCCGGTCAAATGGGCTGCGATTCGGTGTGAGCTATCACGGGACGCCGCATCGGGTCTGGGACGAGTTCCTTCCAGTTCGCTATAAAAGCGACACCACAGGCCCGCTCGCGGGTGTCTCTTACGACGGCATGCAGACGATGGCAGACGGCAAGGGAAAATGGTGGGAGGGCATGGACCCTCAAATGATTAATGGAAGGCCCCACCTGAAGAACACTCCCTGTCCGGAGTTCGTCCAGCAGTTTCTTCGGCGTGTGCAGGATGTGATCGATAGCTACAGTCCTGACATCCTTAATTTCGATGACGGTGCGCAATTCGATTTCGATGCCGGTGGGTCCAAACTTGACTTGAAGGTGTGGCTGGGAATTCCAGATCTGGCTCCTCAAATCATGGCTTATTACTACAATAGGAATGCGCAGGCGCACGGCGGTCACCTGGAAGGAGTTGTTGATCTGAAAGTGGTTCCTGAGCCGGTATGGGGCACACTTACCCGCGACTTCGAAATGTCGCTTGCCGACAAGCTTCAGGAACAGCCTTGGCAAACCGAGGCGTGCATCGGGCATTGGCACTACGACCGGGCCGTCTTTGAGAATCATACCTACCAGAAGGCCTCGTTCATCATCCCTTTCCTTGTCGATATTGTCAGCAAGAACGGCAATCTCCTTCTCAGCATCCCCCTGCCCGGACACGGAGAGCCGGACAGTGACGAGATTGCCTTTCTGGCCGAGCTTGCCGACTGGCAGCAAGTGAATTCCGAAGCAATCAAGGGCACCCGGCCTTGGGGTATTTTTGGAGAAGGCCCGTCGACTGCAGCTGCAGAGATCCCTTCTTATCAGCTATCGAGGATATCGTTCGATCACACCGACGTGCGCTTCACGACCAAAGGGGATATTCTCTACGCCATCGCCCTGGGCTGGCCATCGGACAACCAGGTGTTGATCAAGTCGCTCGCGAGCACCTCACCGCACTACGAACGACAGATTCGCAAAGTGGAACTGCTGGGCGCCAAGGGTGATGTCAGATGGGCGAGGGAGCCAGATGGACTCAGGATCTTTGTTCCGCAAGATCCGCCCTGCCACCACGCCTATTGTTTCAAGATATTGCCTTCATGACGGCAGCAAGGGGACTGGAAGTCGGCATTGGATAGTGATTGAGTCTGTTCAGACTCAGTGCCCGATCGCGCAGAAATCCACGGAAGCGCGAGCGACGAGCAGCCCAGCACACCGGATGCGAAACAAGACTTACATTTGAATCCTGATCGATGGGCAAGGATGAACAAACAGTTTTTGGTTCAGTTCAGGCCTAGCGCGCGGCGCATGAACTTAGTGAGCGATTGAAAAGATCATGAATCTGTTGCGAGCAAATCGGGTGTCGAGGCTCATTGAGCGGCCTCCGGTTGATTTAGATGTAACCTGCATCACGCCACGAGCGAATGAGTGACCCTATGTTGCTTACTCTCTCAGGCTCTGATCGCCTCCTGTCTGAACGAACGATATGCTTCCGGTGCCTACGAACACCATCAGGAGCAAATGAGTAAATAAATCCCCTTTGCGCAAGATCCTGTTTGGTTCGGCTGTGCATGGCGGCGGCATCTTGATATGTCATAGCGTCAGTGCAAATTGAAGAGATTTTATGGACAAACCTCTTCGAATCGTCGTCCCAATACCCGTGCTCGGCCATAAACATGCAGGCTTTGCGCGCACGTCCTGAATGAGGAGTCAGAACCAGAACATAGGACTCTGACCTCTGCTCTTCTGCCGGGTCGGTTGTGCAAAGTGGTTCGATCATCCCGTCGAATGTAACCGAGCGGCCCAAGTCGCCCCAAAAGCAACTTCTTACCGCCTTGATTGATTTGTTTCATACGCGCAAGCATTATTGTTAAGAACGGTTTACTTAACATCACGAGAGGCCATTAATGCTATCCGATTAAATAAATCGACATGGGTTAGTCAGAATCCTTCACTATGATCTGAATTCAAAATAATT
>CAZTLV010000059.1:0-23913 GCA_964614635.1 uncultured Occallatibacter sp. | reverse complement strand
TGCCCTGCCAATAGGGATCGCGGGCGGAGTTGGCCATGATGCTCGCGCTCCACTGGAGGCCGATGGACACGTCCTCCCCTTTTGGGGTTTTGAGCTTGTTGTGGCAGTTGGCGCAGCGCTCGGCGGTGCGAAAGTCGTCGGCGGGGCTATGCGATGCCGTAGTCTGCGCGCGAGAGGTATCTGGTAATGCGAGGTAGACGAAAACAATGACGGAAGCAACGCCCAACGGTGTTATACGGCATGGCATTTCCCATCTCCTGAGTATTTTCGGCCGGTCCAGTCTTTCAATGAATACCACAAATTGGACCGGCCGCTCTCGAATCTGGAGTGGCGTCCCTATGTTGTTTTCTTTGCATGCGACTTTCACAGTACATTCAAAAAGGCTGAGTAAGGATCCTGTTATTTCCTCAACAGACGCAAAGCCAGGACTTCAACATTTGCCCGCCCAATGTCCGGCTCGCCGCCAACTCCCAATCAAGCCGCAGAGGCTCGACATGCACCTGCATAAAGAAAGGACACCGCGTACTCCGGATCGCGAACTCTGGACAGAAAAGGGGGAAACTGGTCAGTATTGCACACATTGAGATTTGAATCACATTTAGAATTGCGGCGAAACGATCAAGAATAACCGGTTCCGCCCGCTGAGCGCTGGGCTATCTGAACAATACATTGGAGCTGATTATGCCCCTGACTGTTGTTCTCGCAATCGGACTAGAGTCTTCGCTGCCGCCGATGCAAAATGCAGTTTGGAAATCGGCCGGATACATCGTCACCTCGGTATGGTCGATACACGAGGCCATCGACCGATTCAAGGTCGGAGATTTTGACCTCGTCATACTGGGCCATTCCCTTCCGCCCGAAAGCAGGGAACGACTCGTCTTCTTGATTCGAGCAACTGGGTCACAAGTTCCCGTAGTGTTCACGACGGACTCCTGCAGTAATAGTGATTCTGTGGCGGACGCAACAATCAAGAGCGAACCAGATGAGTTGCTCGCAAAGATCGGAGAACTGTTGGCTGCCGCGCCGAAAAATCATTGCAAAACAACCATCAATTTTGCAAATGTGCAATAGGTTGGAGCACCGAACACGCTGAAAACTGCCAACGTCGCAGATCCCCTCAGGAATTTCGGAATCGAATCAGCGCGGCGAAAGGAGACGGAATGCGGCCCCTGTCACTGATCCGCCCCCGGAGTGGGGGCAGATATGAAACCGGTCGACGTGATTGTTTCCGTTTCAATGAGGCATCCCAAAACGGCAAAGAAGGAATCGTGTGCCAATTCCCATTGCGAACCTTCCCGGGAGCCGGATCAGGCACCACAAGCTTGTCGCCAAGATCTAAGGGGCTTTTTAAGGGTTTATCAATCGATGCGATAAGCGAACTTAAATCGGTTGCAGAGCCATTCCACTTTCCCAACGAAAAAGTCCTGATCGTCGAGGACCAAGAACCTCATAGCATCCTGTTGTTGCTGAACGGGAGAGTAAGACTTTCAATCACCTCAGCAAACGGAAGGCGCCTCATACTTGGAGTAGCCAGCCCGGGAGAGGTTCTCGGACTCACTTCAGCAGTTTCCAACAACCCTTATGACATGACGGCGGAGACGCAGATTCCTTGCGATGTCCTGTCTATCCCGCGGCCAACCTTTCTCGGCTTCCTGATACGCTATCCGGTTGCTTGTCAAAACGTGGCAATTCAATTGAGCCTCGAATACAAGCGCTCGAATGAGCGATTGCGAATCCTGGGCCTTAATTTAACCGCGGCCGCAAAACTCGCACACCTTTTGCTTGATTGGTGCTCAGAAGGCGAGTGTACGGTTCGGGGCAAGCGAATTCAATGTACCCTCTCACATGGAGAGATTGGTGATTGTATCGGCATATCCCGGGAAACAGTTACCCGCTCACTGCAGGACTTCAAGAATCAGGGACTGCTCCAATTGCGCGGCTCGATTTTCATAATCCCGAGTTGCAACGCTCTGGCAATCTACGCGGGGATTGGGACGATGCAGGATCCGGACAAGCCAGCTGCCTAAATCCCGATCATAGGGATCTGGAGTGCCCGGCAAATTCTGTACCAGTGTGAATGAGACAAACTGGTATGGAAGGAGCCTTGAATGGCACGAGGAAAGCGGCATACACCTGAGCAGATCGTGAACGTGCTTCGGCGGCCTGGGTGGCAACCCAGAAGGTACCGCCTCAGCGCGAGCTTACCATCTTCGTCCTCAACGCTCGCTCTGACCCATCGCAGCCTGTTCAGGGTGCACGCGTCTCATTGAGTTTTGTTGCTGGCTCTGAGAAAGTCGTCGATGCACGCGATGCCACCAATCGCGCCGGTCAGGCATGGCTACTTGTCTCTCCTGAGGATTCGCAGCGGGGCGATCTTCGCATCGAAATCACTGGCGTCAGCGACCTAGTGGGCTACGAGCCTGCGAATGGTCAGCAACATGGGCTCCCCGCCAGCGTGACCATCAAGCTTCTCCCGAAATCCCGCGCCGGTTCGGGCCATCGAGGACGCCCGGAAATCGAATCCAGGGCCCCGGCAAAATCTACTGTAAGTCTTTTATTATCAATGGCGGAGAGGGAGGGATTCGAACCCCCGATAGCCTTGCGACTATGTCTGATTTCGAGTCAGGTGCATTCAACCGGGCTCTGCCACCTCTCCGCGTTCTAACGCCTTGCCGCCGGAATGCTCATGGCAAGACAGCTCGATGAAGGCAAATGCCTTTCGACCACCAATACCCGCTTTGGGATCGACCAGACACGAGGTTTTTTGAGACCTCGGGCCTGCCAGGATCAGTTTACCGGCAAGTCGCGCGCTGAGCAACACTCACTCAGATCTCCGATGGGTTCTTGGCCCCTCGAATACACCGCTAATTCAACCCGCCGGAAAGGATCGAGGCCCTGGCACAAGCGCGGATTCCGTCCCAGCCGGGGCAAATGGCTAACTGGGTGCATTATTTCGGCATGGACGCCCCGATTCGCTGCTTAGCTCGCCGGCAGTGGCGGAGGCGGGGCAGGCCGGTGCTTCGCACGGAGATAGGCGACCAGTTGAGCGATCTGCTCGTCCGTCACGGAATCGCTGAAGGGAGGCATTTTGGGGCCGCCATTGAGAATCTGGCCGGTGATCTTGGCCGGGGTCCAAAGCTTGTTCTTCCGCAAATCGACCAGGGGGGGGGCTTTTTTGGTACCGACTCCGCCATCACCATGACAGTGCGAACAACCTTTGTCGCGAAACAGCAATGCACCTGCTTGTTCTGCCGCTTTGGCGCCGCCTTTGGGAGTGGCTCCGATGAGCGGGCGGGATGGGAGGGCTGTGAACAGGAGGATGGCCGCAAGAATGGGGAAGCACTTTAAGCGGAATATCACAACAGGCATTTTCGCACTTCCAGCGGCTAATTCGCCTCCACCTTTCGGTTGTGCTGCCGGGACGTTGAGATCTTTTTCAATCCGAATTGAACCGCGGCCGCAACTGCGGGGTGGATTCCACAGTAGCGGCCGGGTGCTGCAATCCTGGAGTCAGGCGCTGGTTCGTTCTATTTGGCCTCGCGGGGAGCAAAGCCAAAGGTGACTGATACGGTGAAGCTGCGCGCTGACATGAAAGTTGGTTGGTCAGCTCCGCTGATCGGCGTTGGACCGGTGGTGTTGAAGAGATCGGTAAGCGCGGTCCCAGGGATGGTTTGGGTGCCCGGGGATCCGGACAGCGTAAGGGCAGTCAAGTTGTGCTGGTTGAGCATATTGTTGCCGCTCAACCTGAGCTTGGTCCCATCAAAGACCGAGCGATTCCGAATGGTGTAGTTGATGTATGCGTTGGCGGTACTGAAGGCCGGGATAATGGCCTGGTTGTGATAAGCGCCGTTATCCACACGCTGTTCCCCAATACGCTTGTTGAAGAAACCCAGGTCCAGACCATGTGCCTGGTACGTGAGACCCTGCATTTCAGTGTCTGACGGAGTCTGCTGTACCCACAGACCGCCAGGCGCGTGCTGGTAGTAAGGCGCCGCCGGCGTGCCGGCGTTCAGCGATCCTGAGTAGTAGGCATTCGCGCCCGTCGCGTTCAGGTAGAGATTGAGGCCATGCGCGAGCACCGCAGTGGTCTCGAATTCGACGCCTTGCGTGACGGAACTTGGTTGGAGGAAGTTGACCGTTTCCGAAGTGGTTGGGTCAATGAGGCTTGAGTAGCTGTTCTGGAAGCGCGTGCGATAGCCATCGGCATCCAGAGTGAAGCGCTGAAACTTCAGCACGGTGCCTGCCTGGTAGGTCGTCGACTTTTGCTGCTTTGGCGGTGTGAGGAGGCCCGGGGTAGGATCGACCGATGTGGGAGTGTGGGAGAAGTCATAAACGCTGCTGGGCGGCACGATGCTTCCGGTTGAAGCCTGGGCGTAGATCGACCAGTCAGAACGGAGACGATAGTTGAAATCGAGCGAGGGGAGTGTGGCGTAGAAGCTGCCCGTGTCTTCAGCCGTAGCGCTGCAAGCGGCAGTAGTGCTGGCGCAGGTGAGGGGACCAACGGTCTTACCGTTGTCCGCGTGGTGGAGCACGTCAAAGGTGTAATAAGCGAACTTTGTCCCGGCGGTAATGTTGAGCTTCGGTGTTGCATGAAACTCATATTCGACATACGGCTGGTACGAGTTCGTCCAGAACTGCTCAGCGAAGTTTGGCAGCGGTTGATCGGTAAAACCGTTGAGCGGATCGGAGGGATACTGGTGGCGATCTGTGCGGGCCCACTCGTACCACATACCAGTGCGCAAAACGCCGATCTTTGAAGTCTGGGAAAGAACCGCGGTTTCTCCGTACTTGCGATAGCTGTTGTATTTGTCCACGGCGCAAGGCTCTGCATAAGTCGTGAGGCCGGTGGTCTTGCTCACCTTGCCGGCGACGATCACGTCGCAGGGTGCGATGGTCGCGCCGTTGTAATATGCAACCGTCTTGGTTCCGGTCCCGGCCAGGATTGCGCCTGGAACCAGAGAAGGATTGGCAACGGCCGCAGCCTGTGTCACCTCGGTGACCGGCACCGCGTTTGTGTACAATTCGCCGTTGTCGTAGTTATAGGTGTAGCCCTTCACATCGAGGTACCAGCCGCCTCTGTATTCAGTTTTGAGGCCGACGTATTCAAAGTCGGTGGGGACCTGGTAGTGGTTGTACTGGTAGTCGAGCCAGTTTGTCGGGTCAGAGTTGTTGACCATCATGAAGTTGTAGCCGTACCCGGTGTAGGGAAGAACTCCGTTGGGCGCGGTGTTGTAAACGATGCTGTTGATCGTGGTAGTGGCTGCGCAGGAATAGGAAGCGCCGGTAGGCTGTCCAAGAGTCTGGCAACGTGTGGGGTTCAAGCCGTAAGTATTGGCTGTGAGCTGTATGACGCCGCTGAAACCTGTGAGCACAGTCTTGGGAGAAAACTGGTACTGATAAAGCAGTGATCCGGCGTTGCGCTGGTTGAAGTTGAAGGACTGGTAGCCGTCGGATGTCATGCGGTGCCAGTCGACAAAAAGGTTAGACTTCTTGGGACTTCCAAACAGTCCGAATGCGCCGGAGTTGAACGATCCATCATAGAGTTTGGTGTTCCAGGTCCCGTATGTGAAAGTGCCGCGCAGGTCTTGCTCGCTGGAGAGCGGCTTGGAAAGAAGGTGGATCGACCCGCCGAATGGAGTCGGTCCGATCGTCGACGCCGAACCTGGGCTGCGGTCGAAGTCCACTCCGCCAACCCACTGAGAGGGAAAGAAGGCCCAGGAATGGTGCGTAGGCGAGTTGGTGTCATAGAACGGAATACCATCGAAGTCTATGTCGTAATCCCCGTCCGGGAAGCCGCGAAAGTAGGTCTTGCTCTGACCTAGCCCAACGCCGTCGCTGCTGGTTGTGAAAGCGCCGGGAACGATCTGCACGATCTCGCCGTAGTCGGCAACTGGAGAGGTAAAGTTTTCGATGTAGGTGTTCGAGATGAGCGATTGCGCAGAGCGTTCTTCAACAAATCCGCCGCTCGGAGCAGTTTCTGCGGCAATGGAATCGATGCCGGCATTGACCGTAATCTGTTCTGCAACCGAATTGATGGTCAGCGTGATTCCAAGATGTTGCGGCTCCGAGGAGGCGGTGATCGTGACAGTCTTTGTTGAGGCAGCCAGGCCGGTCGCGGTTGCTTCAATCCTGTAGGCACCTGGCGGCAGGCTGGGGAACGAGTAGACCCCGATGTTGTTCGTTTTGGCGGTACTTATGGCGCCGGTGGCTTCATTCTTGGCGGTCACCGCAGCGTTGACAACGGCCCTGCCTTGCGTATCAACAACAGTGCCTTCCAACGGTGAACCTGGCGTTTGCGCGTTGAGTACTACGCCAAGAAACAGGAATAGAGCGGCCAAAGCCATTGTGAGCGGGCCTCTCCGGGCGCTCGAATGCGAATGTGTCAAAACAAACCTCCGATTGAGAGTTGCTGGATTGTTTCTGGGGCTTATGTGAAAGCGAATGGTTTTTTGAGAAACTCAACACAAATTAACAACCAAACATTACAACCAGATCACTGCAATGTTTCGTCAAGGTTACAGGCGTGCAAAACACAAAATAGGTAAAAGGAGTTCGCAATGGATTCAGAAGCAGGCAGGTACGCAATCGAGTTGCGTCATGAACTAGGCCTGCGAAACCGGCATTGGGCACGTCTGAGAGAGCACGTTGAAAGTTATGGCAACCCTCCGGTCATCGTCTACGCGCCTGAACACCCGGCAAACGAGGATGTGTCTCTCGCCTCGATAGTTCCGCTTACGCGTCATGGAAACTTTTTCGATCCTGCCTATGCGGCCATTATTGAACAAGCGGATTGGATGCGCCGTTTTGACAAGATTCATGCGCAGGGAAAGTCGCTGCCGAGAGCAGAGTCGGGGAGAAGGTGGCGCGAAATTGACTCGTCGATGAGCTCCGATGCGTTGCTCATGAATGTTTTCTGCAGCCCGGGGGTCGCCGCCTCAACCCCGGCTCGAGGAGCACTCGGTGTAGAGGAAGAGGTTGCGCCTGTGTTTGGGTGGAGAGCGCATGTGCCCCTTGATTCGGGGCGCTTCGACAGAACCGAAGTGGATATGAGATGGGGATCTCTGCTGGTGGAGGCAAAGCTGACAGAAGGGGATTTTCAGACGCGTGCATCGACGGTTGTCGAGGGCTACCGCGATTTCGATGCTGTATTTGATCGGGAATTGTTGCCGCGGGTGCAATTGAGAAAATCGAGAAGACGTGCGGCAGCCGAATTTGCTGAAGAGTTTTCACAAGAGTGGGAGGAAGTTTCAGGCGATGAGGAGGCGGCTCGGAACTTTCAAGCTGGAATCGTGGCGAAGCGAAGGCAAGCCGAAAAAGCGGAGGCGGGTTATGAGGGCTATCAACTGATTCGCAACGTGCTGGCCGCATATGCCGAGGGATGCAGCTTTTGCGTTCTCCACGATGCGCGCAGGCCCGATTTACGTGAGAAGTGGTTTCAGGTAATGGCCGCAGTCAAACACGCTGAGATGCGGACTCGATGTAAGGTGCTCACATGGCAGGAACTCGCTCCGTTGCTTCCTTTCGAATTGCAGGGATTTCTGGATTTGAAGTACGGCATTGTCGAGCCGGGAAAGACGGCTTCGCCGGTCGAGGGATGATTCAGGGAGCGAAGGAAACGTTTGATGTGGGTATTACGTTGACACCTAGAAGCCAGCCCCTGGGATGTACTTGTATTCGATCTTGACGGGCTGCTTTGCGTCTCCGGTCAGGTCATGCATGTGCCACACGACGGATTCTCCGGCGACCTCAGGATGTTTGCGGAGAAACTCCAGGGCAAAAGTGCTGGCGGTGGGGTCGTCTTTCTGATCGGAGAATTTAGCTGACTCGACGGCTGCCTTCTGTTTGTCACCGAGGCGCCGGTAAAGGATGGCGAGCTGGTAATGGGCGGCAAGATCGTCAGGATCTACCACTTGGAGGCGCTCGTACATGTCCCGTGATTTCAGATAGTCATGCTGCTGGAAATAACTGAAGCCGAGTTCGCGCAGACCATCGCGGGAGCGGGGATATTTGGCCAGCATGGCTTCAAGGTCTGAGATTGCTTCCTTGATCTGTCCGGCGTTGCGCTCGACAAGTGCCCGATAGTAGAGCGCGCGAGGGTCGCCGGGGAGCAGGTTGAGAGCCTTGGCAAGGTTTTGCCTGGCGTCGTCGTATCTTTCCCATGAGATTTCTACGATTGCCATGTTCGTAAACGCATCGGCGTAGTCGGGACGCAGGGCCGCGACACGCTCGAATGCCTGAACAGATGCCTGATACTGTTGCGCATCGAGCAGGGAGATTCCGTAGTTGTTCCACCGCATCCACTCCTTGTTCTCGGATGGATCGGGCTGAACGGGGTTATTTTCCCCGATCTTGATTGTCTTGATCTCCGTCGCCATATCAATGACGGGGAGGGGGTATTGCTTCTGCGCCATTGCGTAGTCAATAAAGTGCTGATTGAAGCGGCGGTACTTCACGGTTGCGGTCAACACGACCTGGCCAGCAATGTCTTTGGGCAGTCGGAAACGGTAGCGCACCAGTTGGGAGCGGCCTGACTGAATGGTGTTGTTGTAGGCCAGGACCCGGTTGTGCCAGATCTGATGAAGGTCGTTCAGCTCGCCCTTATTGTTGATCAGCCGATTCGTAAAAGAGTGAGCTCCCGGATCGAGGTTTCCGTCGGGCTGCAGGAAGCCGCTCTCCGCCAGCATCTTGCCGGAGCCATCCTTTACCGTGAAGTCTACCCAAGCCTCATAGAAGTCTCGCTGCTCTGGAATGAAGGAGTGGCCAATGCCCTTGTTCTGGATGACGACGTCGGCGACCAGGGTTTCGCCGCCGGCGAGCGAGAAGCTGGTCAGGCCAAGAGGAGCAACCAGGACCTGATCGGAGGCGGTGGCTGCGGCAGCTTCCTTTTCGAGAGCGAAGATGTCGACATTGAAGACACCTTTGCCGTCGGAAGCATTCTTGAGGAAGCTGGCGACCTTTTCCGCCTGTTCATCGAATTTGTAGTACTGCGGCATCAAGGTATTGCCGCCGACCCAGCGGTGGGATAGGAACTTCCCATCCTTGGCGCCGGGTTCGGTAGCTCCATCGGGAACCAGTTCACGAACCATGTGGCAGGTTTGGCAAGTGGAAACGGAATCCTTGCGATAGAAGGGAAGAGGCGATTGCTTCGTGAAGCTCGCCGCCTGCCACTCATCGTAAAGAGAGATGGCGCGGAGCCACTTGTAGTCGTCAAGTGTGCGGGGAATGGCAGCTTTGTGGCACGCTGCGCAAAACTCGGCGGTTTGGTAAAGCGGACGCATGACCGCTTTTGAATGGCGGTCAAGGTGGGCCAGGATTTCAGCATCAGAAACCGGGCGCGTGATGGGAACTCCGCTCTCGTCCACAAGGACGGCAGGAACTCCCATCACATAACTTCCCGTGCCGGTGGTGTCAGTGGACTGAATTGAATGGCAGACTGAGCAGGAGACGCCCTCATCCTCAAACGGCCGCTTCTTCGGCATTCCCTGCGACAAATCACCGCTAAACAGTGCGACCGGGTTGTGGCAGCCCTCGCAATGGCGGGAGTACTGCACGCCCTTTTCATCAATCAGCATATTTACGTTTTTGAGATACCAGGGAGCGCGGAAGCTGTTGGAGTGCACCGACTGACGCCACTGGTGGTAAGCCTCCTGATGGCAGTGACCGCAGTACTGGGCAGTAGGGAAACTCTTCGGGTTGGCAAACTGTCCGTTGCTGATCCGTGCATTCGAGGGAAGAAACGGGGTGTCTTTTCCGAAGGCATAGTTGTAGTGCGAGGCAACCGAATCGTGGAAGGCGGTGGTTGGCCCAGTGATCTCGCCGGGCGAACCGTATGCCGGGGTGGTGGTGGAAGCCGGAGATGGATTTGTCGTTGAGGAGGATGTTTCAGGACCGGTGGCAGCGCGGACAGTTCCTGTGAGTGCTGGCCAGGCAACGGCTATGGAAAGCAAGAGAAGAGCGGCGGTCAAGAGGCATCTGGATCGTAGTTTCTTGGACGCAGACTTGAACATGGTGCGCTGATCTCCTCAGTTGCGGTCGTTCTTAGCAGGCGAAACATCGGGAAGTCCGCAAGAACAAAATGAATTTAACAGGGAGGAGGGTAGGGTTGTCGTCCATCGAAAGGTGGGGACCGGGCAACACGTCGCAGGGCTGGAAAATTAGCCAGCGGTTCACAGGGTGGTATGAGTGGAGAAAAAAGGGGACTGAACGGGTCTGGAGGCGCCATTACTTCTTAGCCAAACGACCCCCTGAACTGGTACGTTGAATCAGAAGGATCTCAATTTCAAAGATGGCTTCAAGTCCTTATTTTTCTCTGGCAGTTCTTTTCCTCGCAGCATTGGGCTTTGGGCTGACCCCTTTGGGGTTGGCATGGCTGTGGGGAAGGGTGTTTTCCCCTGCCAAGCCAAACGCAATCAAGAATGCAATCTATGAGTGTGGCCTGGAATCGAAGGGCGACGCCTGGATGCAGTTCCGCTCGGCCTATTATCTGTACGCCATTATCTTTCTGATATTTGACGTGGAAGCTGTATTTTTGCTCCCCTTTGCAGTTGCTTTTACGGGGCTCGGCGTGGCTGCGTGCCTGGCCATGCTCGTTTTTGTGCTGATGCTGATCGAAGGGCTGGCCTGGGCCTGGGCCAAGGGAGTCCTGACATGGGCGTGAAGAACAGCTTCTGGCAGCTCGCTGCTAGCTTTCGCGATTTGAGCGCATGAGCCAACCGGGGCTTGGAAGGAACACGAGGGGCTAGAGGCTGGAAGTTACCAGCTAGAACCTTGTTGGATCAGGAGCAAACGATGGCAGTAGAGGACGGATTGAAGATCGAACTTGGCAAGCAGGGCGTCTTCGTTACGACCATCGAGGAGCTCTACAACTGGGGACGGAAGAGCTCTATCTTCCCTATGCAGTTTGGCCTGGCCTGTTGCGCAATCGAAATGATTGCCACGACGATGGCGCGCTACGATCTTGCCCGGTTTGGGGCCGAGATTTTCAGGCCGTCGCCTCGACAGGCCGATCTGATGTTCATTTCCGGTACAGTGACCAAGAAAATGGCTCCCCAGGTGGTGCGGCTTTACAACCAGATGGCGGAACCAAAGTACGTGATCGCTATGGGCGCCTGCGCCATCTCCGGCGGACCATTCAAGCAGGGATACAACGTTCTGAAGGGCATTGATCGCTATATCCCGGTCGATGTTCATATTCCTGGCTGCCCCCCGCGGCCTGAAGCTTTGATTCAGGCCTTCATGACCCTGCAAAAGAAGATTGAAGGTCAGCATTTGACCGGCGAGGGACGTCCGCGGCACCTGAATGCGGAAGCGCAGGGAGAATTCCCGGTACCGGTGCAGGGGGAACACGATTTGGAACCGACGTCGAATCCTGGAGTCTGGACTGTTCCGGTGGTGATTCGCTGATGCGAACAGCTGAACAGATCAAGGCGGCAATCGAAGCGGCGATGCCCGGCGCGGGGGTGGGGTTTGTGACCAATCCGAGCGTCTCAGAGCAGCACTCCCTCCGATTGGCGCCGAATTCCGCTGTGGCTGTAGCCAGGTTTCTGCGCGATGACCTTGGCTTCAGTTTCCTGTCAAACGTGACCGGCGTCGATTGGCCTGACAAAGAAGTGTCTGAGAAGGTCACGCTGACGCGAACAGTGACGAAGACTGTCGACGGGGTCGATTCAACAGTAGAAGAAAAAGTGGACGAGACCAGAAAGCGCCAGGTGCCGGGGTGCCTGGAAGCTGTGTATCACCTGTACTCAGTTGAACTGCGAGAAGGCCCCATTGTGTTACGGATGCGCACGGGCAATCGGACCGACCAGGTGGAGCTTCCCTCGTTGACACCGATCTGGCGTTCGGCGGAGTTTCAGGAGCGCGAAGTCTTCGACCTATTCGGAATCGTCTTCAAGGGCCATCCGGATCTGCGCCGAATCCTGATGTGGGATGAGTTCAAGGACCATCCAATGCGCCGGGATTACGTGGAGCCGGACGACTTTGAGTATGAACCGACTGCGCACGATGAGGTGTTGACTCGTGCAGTGGCGCACCAGATAAGTGAAGCAGCCGCAGGCCAGGAAGGCACGGGCCATAGCCAATGACCGTAACTCCCACGCTCAACGCAAGCAGCAAGAACAAGCCGGACGGCTGGAACCGGCCCCAGGTCATCGTGCCGGAAGGCGATGCGGACCTGCTTGAAGTTGCGATGGGCCCCCATCATCCTTCGACGCACGGCGTTTTCCGTATGGATGTGGCTCTCGACGGCGAGCGTGTCATCCGGCTGAAGCCGGTCTTCGGCTATCTGCACAGAAACCACGAGAAACTGGCTGAGGGAATGAGCTATCTGGCGTCAATGCCATTCACAGACCGGCTGGACTACATTTGCCCACTGACGAATAACTGGGCGTACGCGCTAGCGGTTGAAAAGCTGACCGGACAGGCAGTTCCAGAACGCGCTGAGTATCTGCGCGTGATCCTCGGCGAGTTGACCCGGGTTCAGAATCACGCTTCATCGATCGGATTTCTGATTCAGGAGATGGGAGCCAGCGGCACTCCGCTGATGTATGCCTTTCGTGAGCGCGAAAAGATACTTGACCTCTTCGAAGCGCTAACCGGCGCGCGCATGATGGTCAACTACATGCGCTTTGGCGGCTGCAGAGTGGATGCAAGCCCGGCCTGGCTCGATGCCACCCGGAAGGTTGTGGAAGGGCTGCCTGGGTTCAGCGAGGAGATGGAACGTCTCCTTTGCTCGAACGAAATCCTGATGGCGCGCACGCAGGGAGTTGGCATTTTGAGGCCGGAGCTGGCGATAAACGCTGGCGTCACCGGGCCCATGCTGCGGGCTTCCGGCGTCGACTACGACATCCGCAAAGTGGATGGCTACGGGATATACAACCGTTTCAACTTCCGCGTGCCTGTGGGAGATCATTGGGACGTATACGACCGCTTCATGATCCGGCTGCTGGAGATCCGTGAGTCAATCAAGATTCTGGAGCAGGCGCTGAAGGACATTCCGGGCGGCCCGGTGATGGATCCAAAGGCGAAGATACGAGGCTTCCGCCCTAAGCCAGGCGAGGCCTACGGGCGCATTGAAGCGCCAAAAGGTGAGCTGGGCTTCTATTTGATCAGCGACGGAGGGCCGAATCCGTATCGTTATAGAATTCGGCCGCCCAGCTTGATCAATCTGACGGTGCTTGAGGATATGGCCATCGGTCAGAACGTGGCTGATGTCGTTTTGATCTTTGGAAGCGTGGATATTGTGCTGGGGGAAGTGGATAGGTGAAGCAGCTTTTTGACTTCGGTTGCCAGCTTTTAGCTGACCTCGCTCGTGTTGAAGGTTTCGGTTTCGCGACAGATCTTTGATTGGCCGGAGAAGGGGCTGGGGGCTCGAAACTAGCAGCTGGAAGTTGTTCTTGGGGAGGCGTAATTGCTGGGCGAAGGAATTCTGAGAGGGCTGGCGGAGACGGCAAAGAACTTTGTGGGCAGCTTTGTGTCCGCGGAGCGGCTGACGACCGTCCAGTATCCAGAAGAGCGAATCGCCCCGATCGAAGCGACGCGCGACTTTCCATTCCTGGTGTACGACGGTGCCGACTGGGAAGCTGGAATGCGCTGCGTGGCCTGCCAGATTTGCGAGAAGGAATGCCCGCCCAAGTGCATTTACATCGTCAAGAGCGCAGACAAGAAGCCGGATGCTTTAGGTAAGCCGCAGTTTTATCCAGCCCGGTTCGACATCGATATCTCAGTCTGCATGAGTTGCCAGATCTGCGTTGAGGTTTGTCCGTTTGAAGCCATCAAGATGGATAACGAGTTCGAACTGAGCACGACTGATCGCTTTGGCGGGTTGCTCTTCGACCGCCGGAAACTGGCCAAGTCGAATGAGCATTATCACAGGATTCATCCCACAGAAGCCTCCGGAGTAGACGCCAGGCTTGCCGAGGAGAAGGCAAAAGCGGATGCCAAGGCGACCGCGACTGCTGCCGCAGCCGCCGCCAAAGCCGCGACCGCAGGCAAGCCGGTTGGCTCCCCGGCCGTCAAGCAGGAAGAAGGGGGGGCACAGTCGTGATCGAGAACGCGGATCAGATATTTGTGCTTCTCAAGCACTGGATCGTGGCGTTTCTGCCTGCTGGGTTCGAGGGCGTTGCCGGCGTTCTCATCAGCGTGATCGCCATTATCGCGGTCTTTCCCACGCTGTTCGCGTTTGCCGTCTGGATGGAACGAAAGGGCCTGGCGCGAATGCAAAATCGGATTGGCCCCAATCGAGCTGGCCCGCTTGGGCTTTTGCAACCGATCGCTGACGGAATCAAATCGCTGACCAAGGAAGATATTGTGCCGCTGCGGGCCGATGCGGTGGTTCATTTTCTGGCGCCAGTCGTGCTGGTGGTTGTGGTTTTCATGGGAATTGCGGTTCTGCCCATGGGACGAAACATGACACTTGTGCACATGGATTCCGGGCTGTTGTTTTTCTTCGCCATGGGCGCGTCGACTGAGTTGTCGGTGTTCATGGCAGGTTGGTCGAGCCGCAACAAGTATTCTTTGCTGGGTGCCATGCGCGGAGTAGCGCAGATGATCAGCTATGAGGTTCCGCTGTTGATGTCCAGCGTCGCCGTGGTCATGATCACTGGCTCGCTTTCGCTGGATAAGATTGTTGCGGCGCAGAACCAGTACACCTGGGGCTTGCCGCACTGGTACATCTTTACGCCATGGGGCCTGGCGGCATTTCTGATGTACGCCACCGCTGCAACCGCTGAGACGAATCGGTCTCCGTTCGATCTTCCGGAGGGCGAGTCGGAGCTTGTCGCTGGCTACTTTACTGAGTACTCGGGCTTCAAGTTTGCGCTGTTTTTTCTAGGTGAGTACGTAGGGATGCTTTCGATTTCAGGATTGGGAACAACCCTGTTTCTCGGTGGTTGGTCAGCGCCTTTTGCAGTCTTCGGCTGGGTTCCGTCCTGGTTCTGGTTCTTCGCAAAGGTGTTGATGTCGATCGCGGTGTTTATATGGATTCGAGGGACCTTGCCGCGCCTCAGGCAAGACCAGTTGATGAACTTCGCATGGAAATTCGTCTTGCCCTTCACCTTGCTCGACCTGATGGTCGCTGCGTTGTGGAGATTCATGAATGACGGCTGGGCGCGCTGGGTGGTCTGCTCGGCGATTCTGCTGCTGGCATATGCGTTGATGGGCGGGGTGGGCATGTCGCGGAAGCATTTCGGGCTGAGGAAATATCGCTATGCTGAATGATTCCTGCGCGGGCAGCTTGCAACTCGATGACCGGCGCCCATCCCCAGAGAGGAGGGACTGGCGATGAGCTTTGTCTTCTTTCTGATTGCGGCACTGACGCTGGTCGGTGGGTTGGCGGCGATTCTGCTCAAAAACACCGTGCACTGTGCACTGGCATTGACCGTTGCCTTTGCGGGCCTGGCGGTGATGTTCCTGGAACTTGATGCGCAGTTTGCGGGGTTCGCGCAGATCCTGGTGTACATTGGCGCGGTCGCAATTTTGGTAGTATTCGCGATTCTGCTTACGCGCAACGCTGAAACACCGAAAGACGGAATCTATAGCAGGAACTGGTTTGCCGGCCTGGTAATTGCCGCAGGTGTTTTTGCGGTGCTCGGTTGGGCCGTGGTTCACAGCACTCGGGTTTTGCCGCATGAAACGGCCACTCCCACGGTGATGGTTCTGGACATCGGCAACGCGCTGATCGGGCGCTATGTGCTTCCTCTGGAGATTGTGGCTTTGTTGCTGACAGCGGCCCTTATTGGTGCCGTCATTGTGGCCATGCATGAGAAAGAGGCGGCCAAATGAACCCGCTCACAGCCTATCTTCTGGTGGCCGCGCTTCTGTTCGCGATTGGGCTGGCCGGTGCTCTCACAAGGCGGAATGCAATTCTTGTGCTCATCGGGATTGAACTGATGCTGAACGCAGCCAACTTGAACCTGATCGCCTTCTGGCGCTATGGCCCGCACCCTGAAGCGCTGACAGGAATGATGTTTGCCATCTTCTCAATTGCCGTTGCGGCGGCCGAGGCAGCGGTTGGATTAGGCCTGGTGATCTCAATTCACAGGCACGCAAAGACTACCGATCTGGATGCCATGAACAGGATGAAAGGGTGAGCCTGTGATTCAAGAAAGCCTGACTCAACTCTCCATCCAGCCCCCCCAAAGCGTTGCCTCGCCCGTAGCACAGATGCTCTGGCTGATTCCAGCTTTGCCCGTCGTTGCATCAGGTGTGATTGCACTGCTCAAGCAGCCAAGGCGCAGGACGGCATCCTCTCTCGCGATTGGATCGCTTGCCCTTTCATCATTGTTGGCGTTGGTTGCGTTTGCGCATGTGGTGACGCTATGGGCTCACGGCGATCAAACGCGCGAGACTGTCAACTTCACCTGGTTTCGGTTTGCAGCAACGCACGTTGACCTTGGCTGGGTTCTCGATCCGCTCTCTTCGGTGATGCTGGTGATGGTCACCTTTGTCGGCCTGCTGATCTTTATATATTCAACCGGCTATATGGCTCACGACGAAAACTTCACGCGCTTCTTCTGCTTTCTATCGTTGTTTGCAGGGGGAATGCTGGGGGTGGTGATCGCCAACAGCCTGTTGCTTTTGTTCATGAGCTGGGAGATCGTCGGACTGACTTCTTATCTATTGATTGGGTTCTGGTATCAAAAGCCATCAGCCGCCGCAGCAGCCAAGAAAGCGTTCCTCACTACGCGCATCGGCGATGTTTTCTTCCTGCTCGGTATTGTCTGGCTGTTTGCGCAGACCGGCACTCTGCTCCTTTACAACAACGGAAACGGCTCAATGGAACCTGGCGCGCTGGCTGGATTGCTGGCGCAGCCAGCCCAAATGGGTCTGACGGCTGCAGGAGCGATTGGATTGCTGATCTTTGCCGGAGCGGCTGGCAAGAGCGGACAGTTTCCTCTGCACGTGTGGTTGCCGGATGCGATGGAAGGCCCAACTCCAGTCTCGGCGCTGATTCATGCGGCGACAATGGTTGCGGCTGGTGTTTATCTCATCGCCAGGGTGTATCCGCTGATGCAGGCCGGCGCCCTTGCAGGTGGTTCAACGACAGCGCTGAGCGTGGTGACATGGGTTGGGGCGTTTACCGCGGTGTTCGCCGCGCTCATCGCGGTTGCCCAGAATGACATCAAGCGCATTCTGGCGTATTCAACGGTTTCGCAACTCGGTTACATGATGGCTGGCTTGGGTATGGGCGGCGTCGCCGTGGGCATGTTCCACCTGATTACGCACGCATTTTTCAAGGCCCTGTTATTCATGGGCGCTGGGTCGGTGATTCACGGCTGCCATGAAGAGCAGGACATTCGCCGCATGGGTGGCTTGCGATCCGACATGCCTGCCACCTTTCTTACCTATGCGATCGGAATGTTGGCGCTGTGCGGGTTTCCGCTTCTTTTTTCCGGCTTCTGGTCGAAGGATGGAATCCTCGAGTCTGCGCAGCATTGGAGCGTGGCCAGAGGTCCGCTTTACATGTTGGTCTTCGGTGCATTCCTCACCGCGTTTTATATGACCCGCCAGGTCGGCTACGTTTTTCTCGGCACGTGGAGGGGACACAAACCGGCGCACGAGAGCCCGGCTGTGATGACGGTCCCGCTGGCCGTTCTTGCCTTCTTTGCGATGACGCTTGGGTTGATCGGAACGCCTGCGTGGCCATGGTTTCGTGGCTTCATTGAGAGCCGGCCAGTGCCGTTCGAATGGCATGGATTTCTCGAGCCGGGTCTGCTGGCACTGATGGGGACTTCAACGGTCGTGGTTTTTGTTGGCCTGGGCCTGGGCTTGTGGCTCTATGGAGGTCAGGCGCCGAGCCCGGAACAGCCCGACATTTTGGAAAGAGCGGTACCCGTACCTTGGGCGTGGTTCCGCGACCGGCTATATGTGGATGAGATTTATGCGGTAACGGTGGTTGCGTTCTACGGCTGGTGGGCCAGGGTTGCTGATTGGCTCGACCGCCGGGTTTGGGGCGGTGCTGTTGCCGGCGTTAGCTGGATTTTCCGCGGATGGGCGCACTTCAACCGCTTCCTCGACATGAACTGGGTGGACGGCAGCTTCGACAAGGGCTGTGAGGAACTGGCCAGCGGCGGCGGGCTGCTGTCGCGTGCTCAGAATGGGAGGGTGCAAAGCTACCTGCGAATCCTGGCGCTTTCTGTCGTCGTTCTGGTGGCGATCCTGATCTGGAGCAGCCTGCCATGAACGGAATTCCCATGTTAACGGTCTTGACCGTGCTGCCATTGGTGGGAGCTGCCATAGCCCTGGTGTCTGGCAAGCACGCGCGGGCAGTGGCAATGATCACGACCGGTATCGCGCTCGCGCTGGCGGTTTATGTGTGGATCCAGGTGCCTGCGAATGGAACCATGGGCCTGGTCGAACGGGCTGCGTGGGCGCCATCGCTGGGCATTGAATATCACCTCGGCGTGGATGGGCTGGGCGCGCTGATGGTGGTGCTTTCGGCCATTGTGACGTTGATGTCGGTCGATGCGGCGCATCGGGTGCATCATCAACCGGGGCTCTATTTTGGTTTGGTGATGCTGCTTGAGGCGGGCCTGTTTGGATCGTTCACCGCACTGAACTTCTTTCATTGGTTCCTATTCTGGGAGCTGAGCTTGATTCCTGCATTCTTCCTGATCAAGCTTTGGGGCGGGACGCGGCGGGGACCGGCAGCGACGCAGTTCTTCGTCTACACCATGGCTGGGTCAGTGGCGTTGCTGATTTCATTTTTAGCGATCTTTCTAGCCACCGGAAGCATGGATTTCGAGCATCTGACCTGGGTTGCTTCGACCGGCCAGCTGGACAAAATGGTCACGGCACACCTGGGCCCGGTGATGATGTGGCTGGCCATCGGTGTGCTGGCCGGGTTTGCCGTGAAGGTCCCGATGATTCCGTTTCACACCTGGCTGCCCGCGGCGTATGCCGAGGCGCCTTCGCCTGTAACCATGCTGCTGACGGGTGCAATGTCAAAGATGGGTGTTTATGGTTTGCTGCGGATTGCGATCCCTATCTTTGGGGTGCAGATCGCGCAGATTCGCACACCGCTGCTGATCCTGGCTGTGGCGACAGTGGTGATGGGCGCGTGGGCGGCCGTTGCGCAGAAGGATTTGAAACGCGTCTTCGCATACTCGTCGGTGAACCACCTCGGCTACTGTCTGCTGGGCATCTTCGCGTTGGCGGTACCCGCTGCTGGGCCGGCGGCCCAGGCAAGCCAGGCTGCGGCATTGAATGGCGTGATTCTTCAGATGTTCAACCATGGAATCACCGCGGCGGCGCTGTTCTGGTTTGTGGCGATTCTTCAGCAGCGAACCGGCGGGCATCGCGGTATCGACCAATTTGGCGGGCTTCGCAAACCAGCGCCGGTGCTTGCGGGACTGATGGGCATAGCGCTTTTTTCGTCCCTGGGGTTGCCGGGATTGAACGGATTCGTGGGCGAGTTCCTCATTTTCCGAGGTGTCTTTCCACTGGCGTGGGTTTCGGCAACCGTGTCGATCTTAGGATTGCTGGTTACCGCAGCGGTGATCCTCACCGTGATTCAAAGGGTCTTTAGCGGCCCAGTTCCCGAGCATTGCATTGGGTTTCCTGACCTCCATATGGGCGAGCGGATCGCGCTTGCGCCGGTCATTGGCCTCATGCTGCTTGTTGGTTTGTTGCCGCAGTTGATTGTGGATACCGTGAACCCAACTGTTGTGAACCTGCTGGCTCACTGGAGATTTTAGATGTTGGCTTGGACGATCTATCTCTCGTTTGCCGGAGCGTTGGCCGAGGTATTGCTGCCGAAGGGGCGTGCCGCGATGGCGCGCTGGCTGGCGCTGGCAATCGCCTTGGCTGGACTGGCAGTTGGGATGCATGGGTTTGTGGCTGGAATGGGGCAGGGAAGAGTCGTTATTGTCGACTTGCCCTGGGTCCCTTTCATGGGGATTCACTACCTGCTTGCAGCCGATGGAATCAGTCGTGTGCTGCTGCTCCTCACCGGGCTGGCCGCCGTGGCCGGCGTGCTCTTCAGTTGGAACATCGAGTTCCGCACCAACGAGTTCTTTGCGTTCTTCCTGGCGCTCATCGGCGGCGTCTACGGGGTATTTCTCAGCTTCGATCTTTTTCTCCTGTTTGTCTTTTACGAAATTGCCATTGTCCCAAAGTACTTCCTGATCGCGATCTGGGGTTCGACTCGCCGTGAATATGCGGCAATGAAGCTGGCGCTCTATTCGTTCGCAGGGTCGGCAATGGTGCTCATTGGTTTGCTCGCGGCCTACGCGACGGCGGGGAGTCACTCCACAAGTCTCATCGCGCTTGGCCATGCGAATCTGCCGGTGAGTTTCCAGATGTGGTGCTTCCCGCTGGTCTTTGTCGGGTTCGCGATTCTAGCCGGCATGTGGCCGTTCCACACCTGGGCGCCCACCGGCCACGTAGCGGCGCCGACCGCTGCCTCCATGTTGCTGGCTGGCGTGGTGATGAAGCTGGGCGCTTACGGCTGCCTGCGCGTGGGCATCGCGCTGTTTCCGCATGGGCTTGATCCGTGGGGATTCTCTTTACTTGGAATTGGCTCGTGGAGGGACGTGTTTGCGCTGCTGGCGGTCATCGGGATTGTTTATGGCGCGTTGGTGGCACTGGTGCAGACTGACTTCAAATTTGTCATCGGCTACTCCAGCGTCAGCCACATGGGATTCGTGCTTCTGGGCCTGATGACCCTGAATCAGATCGGGATGACTGGCGCGGTGCTGCAAATGTTTTCGCACGGCATTCTGGCTGGGCTGCTGTTCGCCATTGTCGGGCGAATTGTGTACGAACGCACCCACACGCGGCAACTTGCGGATCTCGAGGCCATGCACCTTTCCAAGCGCATGCCTTTTGCCGCATGGGCGTTTGTGATCGCGGGAATGGCTTCCATGGGACTCCCGGGCTTCTCCGGATTTGTGGCTGAGTTGCAAGTGCTGGTGGGCGCATGGACGGTGAAGCCCTGGTGGACCGCTGCAGCCGGCGTCGGCATCGTGGTCGGCGTGGCCTATACCTGGCGAGCACTGCAGAAAGCATTCTTCAGCGATACATTGCCAACTGCACACGCCCTCGAGCAGGAACATGCTCATGCCTTTGCGGCGATCACCTGGCCTGAGGTTACCGGGGTGGCACTGCTGGCAGGCGTGAGCCTGGCCGTTGGGCTTTACCCGAGAATATTGCTGGATGCGATTGAACCGGCGGTGAGAGCACTGCTTGCGGGAGGAGGACAATGAACTACGCAGATCTCTTCCGCGCGACTCTCCCGGAAACTATCCTCGAATGTGCGGCACTGGTTGTGCTTGCCGTGGACCTTGGCCTGCTGCGAAAATCTACGCCCAAACTGAGGGTCGCAATAGCCTCACTGCTTGGCGTAGCCGGTTGCTGGGCGGCAACCTGGACGGTCATGTTGCAGGGAACCGATGGTCTGAGTTTCGAAAGCAGCCACGAACTGCTGCTGGCCACCGGTGGCTTTACCGGTGTCGCACAAATCGGAATTCTGGTGCTGACCGCACTCACACTTCTCCTGGTTATCGGATCCGAGTTTACCCGCCATGTGGGCGAATATGTGGCTGTGGTTCTGATGGCTGCAACGGGCGGATTACTGATTTCGGCGGCCCAGGATCTGCTGGTGATCTTTATTGGGCTGGAGTTGCTGAGCCTAGGCCTTTATATTCTGACGGCTTTCGCAAAATCCTCAGGCAAGAGTGCCGAAGCTGCGCTGAAATACTACCTGTTTGGTGGCATGTCGGCCGCTTTTCTCCTGTTCGGGTTCAGCTACCTCTACGGGATGACGGGAACCACCAACCTTCACCAGATTCTGAATAGCGTCTATGGAGGAGGGACCGACAGGACGGCCCCGTTGCTTTATGTTGCGGCGGTCCTGATTGCTGCTGGATTGGGCTTCAAGGTAGCAGCGGTTCCATTTCATTTGTGGGCGCCGGATACCTATGAGGGCGCGCCTGCACCAGCCGCGGCTTTCATAGCCTCCGTTTCCAAGGTGGCGAGCTTTGCGCTTCTCATCGCCATCAGCTCGGCGCCCATGCATTTTGCGAGTTCCAGGCAACTTCTCGTGTTTGGAACCGCTGCATTGGCGCTCCACCTCCACCCACCAGCAGATACGGGTTTCGGCGGACCCTGGTCCCTGATTCTGACCATCTTCGCAGCCGGATCGATGGTGTTGGGAAATCTGGCGGCCCTGGCTCAAACCAGTGTGCGCAGGCTGCTCGCCTATTCCGCGATAGCTCATGCCGGTTACATCCTGCTGGCGCTTGCCTTCTTCTCTGATTCACCCCGGAGCGCTGGAGCGGTCCTTTATTACGTCCTGGTTTACGGCCTGACGACTGTCGGCGCATTTGGCGCGGTTTCTGTGGTTGAGAGGGCAACCGGGAGCGACAAGTTGGATTCATTTCTTGGCTTGAACAGACGCAATCCATTGCTGGCTGCCGTGCTCCTGGTGTTGTTCTTGTCTTTGGCCGGCATTCCGCCGCTCGTCGGCTTCTGGGCGAAATTCAACCTGTTTGCGGCGGTGCTCGGAGTATCGGCGGGAGAGGTTCCGTTCGCTCTGGTTGCCCTGGCTGTGGCGCTGAGTGCGGTCTCCCTCTACTACTATCTGCAGGTACTGAAGCGAGCCTACGTTTTGCCCGCGTTGCATGAATCCCGCATCAAAGCGAACCCAGTGACCATGGCGGTGCTGTTGGGAATTGCTGCGGCTGTCGTGGTTCTAGGGTGCTTCCCGGCGCTTTTGCAAGGCTGGATTCAAGGGTTTTCCCCTATCTTCTAGCTGGATTAGAAAGACCAATTTGAAGTCGATTGTCCAGTGATTTTCATCACTTCTTTCCAGCCGAAATCAAGGTTAAATCGCAAAACAGGGATTACGAGTTTCAAAAAACCGATTACGATGGTACCTAAAATTGGTAATTCCTGTTGAAAACTCTGCATGAATCCGTATAGGGTGGACTGATTCAACTGTTTAGCTTTGCTCTCGTGTCTCCAGAGATGCTTGCCCCGAGGTGTACTCATGGTTTGCCCGAAGTGCGAATCCGCTTCACTATCGATTGTTCCGGCGGAAATCCGTCTTTACCGCAACAGCCCACGGACTCTTAGCCATCCACCCTTGACGCCCTCCCCCGATATCCGGGTATGCCTGGATTGCGGTTGGTCGGAGTTCTCGATCCCGCGCTCCTGGCTTTCCGCAGGATGGCTGCGCCCGCTCCGCCCTCAGGTTGTGCCGAACCGGACTGAATCCGCGCCTCCAGATGCGATCGCTCTGGTGTCGTGACCAGCTTTTGAAGCCAGCTGAATCGCCGACTGCTGCTTGAGGTGATGGCGATGAACTGGAAGCGTTTAGATGTTGTTGATTGACGTGCGGAAGTGCCAGGCATCGTCACAGAATCGTGAGCGCAATAAAAAGGCCTCCAGCCGAAGCTGGAGGCCTTTTCTTCTTGGTTTTGCGCTGAAGGCGCATCTGCCGGGATGGCAAATCCTAGTACATGCCGTCCATGCCGCCGCCGTGGCCGCCGCCGGCCGGAGCAGCCTTCGGCTCCGGAATTTCGACAACCAATGCTTCAGTGGTGAGCAGCAGACCGGCGATCGAAGCTGCGTTTTGCAACGCCGTGCGAGTCACCTTGGTGGGGTCGATGACGCCGGCCTTGACCAGGTCTTCGAAGTTGCCGGTTGCGGCGTTGTAGCCGTAGTGCTGGTCCTTGGACTCAAGAACCTTGGCAACCACGACCGCGCCCTCTTCGCCGGCGTTGGCTACGATCTGGCGCAGGGGCTCTTCGAGCGAACGGCGAACAATCTGCGCACCGATCTTCTCATCGCCTTCGAGCGTCTTGATCAGGGCGTCAACGGAGGGAATGGCACGAACCAGAGCCACGCCGCCACCAGGAACGATGCCTTCCTCGACTGCCGCGCGGGTTGCGTGGAGAGCATCCTCAACGCGAG
>CAZTLV010000058.1:0-24472 GCA_964614635.1 uncultured Occallatibacter sp. | reverse complement strand
TACCAGTACTAATCGCCCGTTCGGCTTGTCCATAGAATTAACTCCGCGCAGTACGGCGGATGCTCTTCTAACAAGCCTTGTAATACCAATCAATTTCGTTGCAAAAGTTTTGTAAGTCGAAAGCTCTACATGCTTTGAAGTGCAAAGTTTTTGGCGCCAGATTGCAGCCGCGTTCCTGCTAAGTCCGGGAGTAACCATCCGGATACGAGTAGACGCCGCGGCCGGCTGCGGGCAACCACCCGCCAAGCGCCTTCAAGTTTGCCGGTGACCATACTGCGAGGGATCACCCGTTCCCATCCCGAACACGGAAGTTAAGCCTCGCTGGGCCGATGGTACTGCACGGGTGACTGTGTGGGAGATTAGGTGATCGCCGGCAATAATATCTAGCAAAAAGCCATGCCGTGAAGGCATGGCTTTTTTGTTTTTGGCCGTGATCTATCTGAATCTTTTGTGATGCTGATAACCCGCCCCGACCACGTCAACACGCCGACGCGGCAGTTCCCATAGGTTTCATTGTCTATCCACAAGTTTGCCGGCCAATGCTAAAATCTTGCATCGCGAGGGAGGTTCGCCATGGAAGCATCAACGCGTCGATGGGGATCGCTTGTGGCGGTCGTGTTATTGTTAACGCTCCCCCGAACTGTGAGCGCAGCCGAACCGTGCAAACTGTTGACTGTGCAGGATATCGCCCAGGTTCTTGGTAACTCGGTTTCACCCACGCCGCTTGGTACTGCTGGCTGCATGTGGAAGGGCAATCCGCAGTATGTGAGTATCACGCTGCGCGATGCGTCGGCCTGGGCTCGAACCATAGCGCCCGGCCCTGGCATCGCCAAAACGGACGTGAGCGGAATCGGTGATGCGGCGCAATTCTCGGGCATGCAAAATATCTGGACGTTGTCAGTGAAGCAGGGTAACAACGTCGTCGTCTTGACGGTCTACGGCGCAAAGAGCTCCGATCAGCAGCGTTCGTCGGAGGAGTCGCTGGTCCGGCTTGCTCTCAAGCATCTTTAGGTCCCGGCTCGCAATCTACCTTGAGACAGCTTGGTGATCCTTTGTTTCTCAATGACCGCCTGCGGCGGGCAGGCACTTTCGGCTTGTTGAACGAGCCGGATGGACTCACATGTTTGCTGCCAATGATCTTCGTTCAATTAATGCTTAGCATGGACAACATGAAGGCCAGCGTGTCCTGGGGCGAGCGCTTGAATGCAAGCGCCGAACCTGGACGCGATTTCATGGAAGTCGATGTCTTCGATCTCACAAAATCCGTGCGAACGAAGAATTGCTGCAATGCCAGCCGGCTGGAAACGGCTAACCGAACGTTCACCAATTTTCTTAAGCTGTTCGGTCCGCTCCTTTTCCAATTGCCTTAGCTCGTTGGAGAATGCTTCGGGCGGCTCCATGTAGTCGAACACCAGCTCTGAGTTCCGGATTGAAGCAATGTATTGCAGAGTGCAGTCGATCGCGTTCTGAGTCAAATAGGGCACAACCCCGAGCCAAGTGAAAAACGCGGGTGAGTTCGGCTGAATGCCTGCCGCGACAAGATTCTCTTTCAGATCGTCCCGCTCGAAATCAATCGGCACAAGAACAAGCCAGGGCGGAAGCGGGATTTGAGCTTCGGCCAGGCGCTGGCGTTTACCTGCCTGCGTTGCGGGGTGGTCCACCTCGTAGATGCGGATCTGTCGTGCGCTGTGGGGATTCCGGAGAGCGAACGTATCGAGTCCGGCGCCAAGGATGACAATCTGCCGAACCCCTCCTTCGACAGCTATTGACAACGCATCCTCCGCAATCCGGCTTCGCGCGCTGGTGAACAGACGTCCGATGGTGGCCAAGGGGTGCTGGTTCGCAAATTGAAGCGCTTCCTTTTCGTCTTCATGCAGAATCTTCATGGCAAGTGGGTCATTGAGGATTGAGCCATGATCGAGCACCTGATGTGCGGCTCGCTGCCGCGCGATCATCAGGGCGGTGCGGCTGGGTTCATCCGGGTTCATGTGCCAGGTCTCCGTTGTAGTAAATTCCGGCGGCGCAGCCACCTGCGGTGGGGCAGACGCCTTCGGCTCGTGGAAGGAGCGGAACGGTCTCCCAGTTATGCCGCGGTGAAGCTGCGTCAAAGATGGGGCATCCAAAGAGCTTGAGAACGGTCGGATTTGGTCGGGTTCTAAATCTGCTGTCAGTGCGATTGGGTGGGGCGCTTTTCGCCGAGGTAGTGGTCGGCAAAGATGATGTTGCGGGCGAGGCCAAACTTGCCAAGCAGCGTGATGATGATGCCGTTCAAGTCCACTTCGCGTTTGCGCAGTCCGTGGAAAGCGGAGCGCGGATAGCGATGATGGTTGTTGTGGAAGCCGTCCCCGAAGGTGAGCGCGGCAAGAATGTAATTGTTCTGACTCTTGTCTCCCATGTCGTAGTTCTGGTAGCCGAAGGTGTGCCCGAAGGAGTTGACAGCCCAGACAGAGTGCTGGAAGAGCATGGTGCGGAGGCAGGCGGCCAGCACGCATCCCCAGGCGTCGGCGAGGCCGCCAAATGCATACCCTATCAGCGCCGGGATGGCGAGAGAGAGTACTGGCCAGACGTAGTGCGTGCGGTCGAAGAAGCGGATCATGGGGTCGCGCACCAGGTCGCGGCCGTAGATGTTTCGGTCAGTGACGGTGTCATCGAACATCCAGCCGATGTGGGCGTGGAAGAGGCCTTTGAGCGAGTCAGTGTTGAGACAGTGGCCATCGACGATGGGGCTGTGGGCGTCGCCGCAGTGGTCAGTTTGTGCGTGGTGGCGCCGGTGGTCTGTGACCCAGGTGAGGAGCGAGCTCTGGAAGGACATGGAGCCCGCAGCGCCCAGTAGATAAGCGACCCAGGGGTAGGTCTGAAAGCTCTTGTGTGAAAAATAGCGGTGGAAGCCGACGCCAGTGCCCATGCCGATGATGAAGTAGCCGACGATGAGAGTGATGACTTCGACGGCGTGGATGGGATGTGAGCGGAACCAGAATATGCAGGCCACGGACCCGGCGAAGGGGATGCCGATGAGAAAGGTGTTGTCGATCTTTTTCCTCAGAGCGGGCCGCCCGGCGATCACCCCTAGCGGGGATTCGAGAGGTACGGGCTGGGGCAACGGGGAGATAGCCACTGCGCACGCTCCATTTCTCCAAGGTCGTGGGCCAGTCCAACAGGTGGGGTACAGCGGTTCGTTGGCCGCCTCTGCCTTCGTTCACACAGCGTCCTATACGTTTACTTATCACAGTATGACAGGAAAATGAACCTGATCCGGGCCGGCTTTGGATGGGGCTGGAAGCCGAGACTCGCCGGTTGCCTCACATCACGCCCAGATGCGCAATTGTATTGATGGGCGATCAGGATGTCGAAGGTGCTTTGGTAAATCGCTGAAACCAAAGAAGCGGCAAGCGTGGCAAGCTCGATGCTTCGTGTGGTTGCCGTGGGATTATTTGAGATCCATTTTCGCCTAGAACGACTTTCCTGGGCCGGCGGCGCGAACGGTTTCCGGGGCGTCAAATTGGCGGAAGTTGGCTTGGAATCGGCCGGCAAGATCCGCTGCCTGGGTGTCGTAGGCTTGCTTGTCAGTCCAGGCGTTTCGCGGGTTCAGGACCTCCGGCGGGACCCCGGGACAACTGACGGGGATGTGCAAGCCGAAAGCCGGCTCCGTGACGAACTCGATGTTCGTCAACTGGCCATTGAGAGCGGCGCTGACCATAGCCCTGGAGTACTTGATACTCATTCGCTTGCCTACGCCGAATTTACCGCCGGACCAACCGGTGTTGATGAGCCAGCAAGCGGCACGGTGCTGTTTGAGGCGGAGGCCAAGCAACTCCGCGTAAGTTCCGGGTGCCAGGGGCAGGAACGGCGATCCGAAACAGGCTGAGAATTCGGGGACTGGCTCGGAGCCCAAGCCAGCTTCGGTTCCGGCCAGCTTGGCTGTGTATCCGGAGAGGAAGTGATACATTGCCTGCTCCGGCGTGAGGCGGGCGATGGGGGGCAGGACGCCGAAGGCATCGGCGGCCAGGAAGAACACGTTCGGGGGATGCCCACCAATGCCGGGGACCATGGCATTTTCGATGAAGTCGACCGGATAAGCGGCCCGGGTGTTTTCAGTCAGCGAAATGTCAGAGTAATTTGGCTGACCGGTGGTGGCGTCGAGGACTACGTTTTCAAGCACGGAGCCGAAGCGGACGGCATGAAAGATTTGCGGCTCTTTGTCTTCGCTGAGGTCGACGCACTTGGCGTAGCAGCCGCCCTCAAAGTTGAAGATTCCGGCGGGGCTCCATCCGTGTTCGTCGTCGCCAATGAGGCGGCGCTCGGGATCGGCGGAAAGAGTGGTCTTGCCGGTTCCTGAGAGTCCGAAGAACAGTGCGGTCACACCATTCGCACCAACGTTAGCTGAGCAGTGCATGGGAAGCACGTCGCGGCCGGGAAGAAGGAAGTTCATGATTCCGAAGATGGACTTCTTCATTTCGCCGGCATATTTTGTGCCGCCAATGAGGACGATGCGACGAGTGAAATCAGTAAGGATGAAGGCGCCGGTGCGGGTACCGTCGCGTTCAGGAGTGGCCTCGAACTCGGGCGCGGCGATGACGGTGAATTCAGGAACATGTGTTGTCAGTTCGGAGGGCTCCGGCCGGATGAAGAGTTGGCGCACAAAGAGGGCGTGCCAGGCATAGTCGGCGATGATGCGGATGGGAAGCCGATAAGTTGGGTCGGCACCAGCGTACAGATCCTGGACAAACAGGTCGCGCTCTGCCATGTGCTCGAGGACACGTTCGAGAAGAGCATCGAAGCGCTGGGATGAAAAGGGCTGGTTCACACGGCCCCAGCTGATGGTGTTGTGAGTTACTTCATCATCAACGATGAATTTGTCCCTGGGACTGCGGCCGGTTCGTGCGCCGGTGGTGGCTACGAAGGCGCCGTTTGCAGCCATGCGGCCTTCTCCGCGCAACAGTGCGGTCTCAATCAGCTGTGCGGCCTGCATATTTGAATGGACTTGAGGGCTCGTGGCCAGCGCTCGAACTGCCTCGACAATCGAGAGATTTCCCATGCGGCAGATGTCCTTCCGATTACCTATGAATTGAAAATGAAAGTTAAGATATTGTGCCACAAGAAAAGCTTCAGGAATGGGCGAGCCCTGTGTAAACAAGGATAGCGCCAGAGGTGGATTTGGGGCAGAGGCTTGTGTGGCGCCAAGACCAGTCTTTGAAGGTGATCCTGCTCACTCGATGGGACGGGTCCAGATCTAGCGGAGTTTGGCCCAGATGGCCAGATCGACCCCAACCATCAAGACTGCGGATGCGGGAATGAGGAGGAGAGCTTTTTTGAGCCGCAATGGATCTCCGCCGGCGATTGCACCGATGATGCGGGAACTGACGGCGAGGCCAGCCCAACCGCAGGTGATGGCAAAGCCGATGGCGGTGCCGGACATGCGCGGAAATGCATTGCCAACGATGGCCAGCGTAGTTGGGAAGACGGGCGCCATGGTGAGGCCAGCGATGAAGACGAGGACAAACGCAACTGTGGTTTTGCAGGTGCGGAGCATGAGAAATGTGGTGACGGCCATGGCAATTGATGCGGCGAGGGTGACATCGACAGCGGGCACACGAATGAGAATGGGAGAGACGACGACGCGACCGATGAGCAAGCCGAGAGCAAATCCGAGAGAGAGGATGTTCAGTGCGCGCGACTCTGGAATGCCCTGGGCGATGAGATGGCGGGGGAGCCAGTTCCACACGCCGACCTCGCATGAGACGTAGAGAAAGAGGAAGAAGCCGAGCATGAAGAGCAAGGGGCGTCCGAGCACCGAGCCTGCGTCGGCGAGGATAAAGCTTGCTGCGCCGGATGGGGCGGGCATGCTGGTCACGCCCTGAACGATCAGGGCAACGATGGTGAGCCCGGCGACTGTATAACAGAGGCGCACCCAATTCCGGTTGAACAGATTGGCGGAAATGAATGGAGTGGCAAGGCCGCCAAGACCGAAGAATAGATTGACGAGGTTGAGCGCGATGGCGCTGTGGGCTCCGCTGACGCTGTTGGCAAGCGCGTTGGCGCCGGTGACGACGATGCCGCCGCCGACTCCGAGCAGAAACAAGAGGAACACGATGCTGAGGAATCCCTTTGACCTGGGAAGGGAGAAAAGCGCCACCGCGATGAAGGCCAGGCCAAGGACCAGGCCGGCCTTGTCTCCCTGGGTATCAAGCAACGGACCAACGGCGAGCGAGGCGATCATGAGCCCAACGGCCTGGGCGAATGCGATGGTGCCATTCTGCGCCGGTGCAAGGTGAAAGCGGTCGGATAGGTCGGGCAGGATGGTGCCCAGCATGGCGGCAATCATTCCATAGACAAAGATGGCGAGGCTGGCTGCAAAGATCAACATGCGCCTGAATTCCTTTCAATGACCGAATTGCGATTTGGGATCGAGATGGAATCGCGCTGCGATGAAGCTCGAGTCGGCTCTTGATCATGGCCAGTTGGAGCAGCCCGGTCGACGGACAATTGTAGCGCCCAGCACTATGAGCAGATCAATGCGGCTTTGAGACCGGGATCCGGGGCCTTGGGGCAAATCAGGGACGGCAGCGGTTTGGGGGCTTTTCCACCGGGAAATGCCGGCCGATTCTGGGCAAAAGCTGATTTGGAGTCGCAAATTGCTCTGAAATCAGGGAATACCAAGGATTCGGCGTCGGAAGGGCGATTTCGGCTAACCAAGTCGGACCTTTTGTCCGATAACGAACTACAGAATCATTCGTACACCGCGGACCGCCGTTTTTGTCTCTGAACTCATTGCACCCTCCGGGGCCTGTTGAGTCTCTGCCTGGACCCGGCTTCGGGTTTGAGATGATCCGCTGGGTTCCGATCCATGGGCATGCAATCGAGGGGCCGCAATCGCCAATCATCCTGGAGACAGGCATGAGCGAAAACGTAAACGTGGACAGAAGCGCGAAAGCCCTGGCCCGGAGCGCGATCCTTATGACGGCAATCCTTGCCTTGACGGGGTCGGCGGTAGGGATGTTCGCAATCCTGCAGGGTGTCATCTCTGGCGTCCAAATCGTACTGGTAGTTTCGGGCGGCGTATTTGGATCGGCAGTTGTGGCCGTCCAGCTTTTCTGCCGCGGGGTTGCTATGCAGACCGTGGCCACTGCGTCGACGGTGTTTTACAGTTCGTACCTCTGCGCGGGAATGGTGATCGCGATCTGTACTGAGGCGGATCACCATAGTCTTTTTGTTTATCTCGTCTGGTTTTTTCCTCTGCTGGTCTTCAACAAGCTGGTGAACTCGCCGGCTGTTGGACGAGTGCTTGCGAGACTCATCGCAGTTGCCCCATTGGTCATTCTTTCCGGCATGGTTCTTTCGGGGGCCTACAAGACATTTTCGATGGCCGTGCTGATTGTTACGGTGGCGGCTTGCATCGGGTACGTATGCTTTGCCTTTATGCTGAATGCGGTCACGCGCTACCGGGAAGCGTACATTGTGGAGCGGGAGCGGGCGGAATCTCTCAGGATCGAATCGGAAGTGCTGGAGAGCATCTCAGACTGCTTCATCTCATTTGATTCGGAACACAGGCTGATCTATATCAATGACGCGGCTTGCGCCGAGTTCGAGATTGAGCGGAGCGCAGCTCTGAATCAAAATGTGTGTGAAGCGGTTCCGGAATTCTTTTCGTCGTCAATGCAATGTGAATTGCGGACGGCGTGTTGCAAAGACACTCCGAGCGTGTTCGAGGCGGAAAACAAAGAGCAGGGCATGTGGTATGAGATGCGCTGCTTTCCCCGTGCGGGAAACATGTCAATCTTCTTCAGGAATATCACGGAGTCAATGCTGTCGCGGCGCAAGCTTGAGGCGGCGCATAACCGCGTCCGGGAGCAGTCTGAGCTGCTGGAC
This sequence comes from uncultured Occallatibacter sp., assembly GCA_964614635.1. GTDB lineage: Bacteria > Acidobacteriota > Terriglobia > Terriglobales > Acidobacteriaceae > Telmatobacter. Next base: position 16,606 of record CAZTLV010000058.1, on the reverse strand, counting down.
AAGGCGCAGGATGCGATTTTCGTTCAGGATATGGACAGCCGCGTCCTCTACTGGAACAAAGGCGCGGAACGGCTTTTTGGCTGGACGTCAGCAGAGGTGATGGGAAGGCAAGTAGGAGATGTCTTTTATCAGACTATTGACGAAGTTCGACAAGCGTTCTCATTGACCGTAGAGCAGGGTGAATGGAAGGGTGAACTTCCGAAGCGGGATAAGCACGGCAGAATGCTCGTGGTGGAAAGCCGCTGCACGCTGGTGCGGGATCCGGAAGGTAATCCGAGTGCGATTCTTGCCATCAATACCGACATTACAGACAGGAAAGCGGCGGACAGCAGAATCCACAACCTTGCGTTCTATGACGTTCTCACCGGGCTTCCGAACCGCGTGCTTTTGCGAGAGCGGCTTGAGGTTGCGCTGAAAAAAGGTCTCGACTGGAAGGATGTGGGCGCGCTTCTGATGATTGACCTGGACGACTTCAAGACACTGAACGACACATCAGGTCATGACATCGGCGATCTTCTGCTGCAGGCGGTTGGAAGGCGGATCACAGCGTGCGTGCGCAAAGTCGACGCCGTGGCGCGTTTCGGGGGAGACGAGTTTGTGGTGATGCTTGAGGGGCTGAGTGCAGACTCTGACAAAGCCGTTGAAGAAGCAATGGCTGTTGGGGACAAGATACTGCAAGCATGCCGGCAACCCTATTCCCTGGACAGCTACGAATATGACGGCACAACCAGTATTGGAGCAACGCTGTTCCACGGGACATTGGACACGGTGGATGAATTGTTGAAGCGTGCCGACCTGGCAATGTATCGCGCGAAAGCACAGGGAAGAAATAATCTTTGTTTCTTTGATCCCTCGATGGAGACGTCGGCCTCTGCTAGAGCAACGCTGCTTGCGGATTTGAAGCGGGCATGGCAGAACCGGGAATTCGAGCTGCACTACCAGCCTCAGCATGACTGCGATGGATGCGTGACGGGAGCCGAAGCACTATTGAGGTGGAGGCATCGGGAGCGCGGCATGGTGCCGCCGGACGAGTTCATTCCCTTGGCCGAAGCTGCCGGACTGATTGTCGATCTTGGCTACTGGGTACTCGAAACGGCATGCTATCAGATTGCGGAGTGGAGCCGAAGCCCGGAGATGGAAGGGATCAATGTCGCGGTGAACGTGAGCATTCGCCAGTTCCTTGATTCCCGATTTGTGCAATTGGCCGAAAAGGTCCTTCGAGAATCGGGAGCGAATCCTCGGAGGCTGAAACTGGAGATTACAGAGAGCTTCATGATGGATAAGGCCTACGACACGGTTGCCAAGATGACCGCGTTGAAGGCGCATGGAGTAGGTTTTTCACTGGACGATTTTGGTACGGGATATTCATCGCTTTCGCAATTGAAGCAACTGCCACTGGATCAGCTCAAGATCGATCAAAGCTTTGTCCGCGATGTATTGAACGGAGAAAGAGACGCGTCGATTGTGCGCACAATCATTGCCCTTGGGCGGAGCCTGAATCTGTCAGTGATCGCAGAGGGAGTGGAGACGGAGGCGCAACGAGAGTTTCTCGGGCACCTGGGGTGCCACTCCTATCAAGGGTTCCTGTTCAGTCCGGCATTGCCATCAGCAATGCTCGAAGCTTTTGTTGAAGAGAATCGCACTGTCAAGGAAAGTGGGACGGCGTGATGCGGACATTGATTTTTCAGCTCGAAGCCGGTTCTGGACCCTGGCTCCAGTAGACTAATAAGGCGATGAAAGCGGTGTTGAGACTGAAATGGGGCGGGGCGCCTGCGGTGCTGGGTTTGGCGCTGCTCGTTACCGGTTGCGGAACACCTGGAGCGCCACTGCCGCCATCGCTGAATCTGCCCGATCCGGTGAACGATCTTACTGCCGTCCGCACCGGCAACCAGATTGCTCTCACCTGGACCATGCCCAAACGGAATACGGAAAAGATGCTCTTGAAGAACAGCTATCCCGTGCGCATTTGCCGCAAGGAAGCTGGGTCACCCTGCGAAGTTGCACCGAGCAACCTGATGCTGGCGCCCGGTGCTGCGGGGACGTTCATCGATACGCTGCCGGCGGCCGAGACCTTGGGGGCGCCGCGGTCACTCTCCTACTTTGTGGAATTGAACAATCCCAAGGGGCGCTCGGCCGGGCATTCGAACCCCGCGCAGGTGCTTGCAGGCGAGGCTCCAGCGCCGGTTGTCGGGCTGACAGCGGAGGTTCGAAAGGCTGGAATCGCCCTGCGCTGGAGGCCGGATGGGTCGGAGGATCAAAGAGCCGCTGCGACTTTCATTCGTTTGCGCAGGAAGTTGCTGACCCCTCAAATGGAAGTAAAGTCCAAAACGCAGGCAGGTCTGCCCGCGCAGCCGCCAGAGCCGGTGGGGCAGAGCTTTCTGATTGAACCGAACGACGGCTCCGACGGAGCGAAGGAAGGTTTGGGGCGGGCGCTCGATGGCAGCGTTCGGTTCGGCCAGGTTTATGAGTATCGCGCGCAACGGGTGGCGCGAATTGTAGTTGACGGAAAGACGTTGGAAATTGCGGGACCGTTTTCAGAGCCTGTGCGCGTTGAGACCCTTGACGTCTTTCCGCCCGAGATCCCAACGGGCCTGGCCGCGGTGCCCTCTGCGGGAGATGCCGCATCGGGACCGTCGATCGATTTGAGCTGGCAGCCGGTGGCCGACGCCGATTTGGCCGGGTATGCGGTCTACCGGCGCGAGGGTGAGGGAAAATGGCAGCGGATATCGCCCTCGTTCGCGGTTGTCGGGCCCGCATTTCACGACCAGAATGTTCAGGTGGGCCATTCATACAGGTATGCGGTCACGGCTATCGACGAGGGCGGACATGCGAGCGCGCGCTCAGTCGAAACTGAAGAGACCGTACCGAATCCATGAGGCGCGCAGTGATGCGGCCGGAGGATGACGATGCAGTATTGCAGATTCCTGTTTGAAGAAAAGGTTGTTTACGGCACGGTTGAAGATCGCGGCGGCGAGCCTTGGATTGTGGACCTTAGAGACGCTCCCGAAGATGACTTGGCCTTTCGCCTGGCTCACGGGAAGGCAACTTCCTGGAGTTTCAGTTTCGAACCAATGCCTCTGAGCGCGGCAGAACTGCTGGCTCCGGTGACTCCTTCGAAGATTGTCTGCGTGGGGCGCAACTACCGTGATCACGTGAAAGAACTTGGCAATGAACTGCCGGCAGAGCCGCTGCTGTTTTACAAACCGCCGTCGTCGCTGCTGAAGCCGAGAGGCGTTGTGCGGATGCCGGCAGCATCGGCGCGCGTGGACTTCGAGGGCGAACTGGCGCTGGTGATTGGGAAGCGCACGTATAAGCTCAAGCCGAACGCCGACTGGCGCGAAGTGGTGCGCGGCTATACGCTGGCGAATGATATTACGGCGCGGGATTTGCAGAAGAAGGACGGGCAGTGGACGCGGGCAAAGGGATTCGACACTTTTTGCCCGGTCGGGCCGGTAGTTAGCGACGAAATTGACCCGGAAGCTGGAGTGACCATTGAGACCCGCGTGAATGGCGAAATGCGCCAGAGCGGTTCGACGGTGGACTTCATTTTCTCGATTCCAGCGCTGCTGGTGTACATCAGTGCGGCTATCACGCTGGAACCGGGCGACCTGGTGCTGACCGGTACCCCAGCGGGTGTGGGGCCTTTGGCTGCCGGCGATCGGGTGGAAGTGACGATTCCGGGCCTGGGAGTGCTGGCCAATACCGTGGCCGCCGACGCGGATTGACGCGGCACCGGGCAGCGAATGCAACTGGCGTTGATGTCGGGCATCTAAAATAGCTGTACACTGTTGCCGAATGCGCTTTCGACGAGCGCCCTTCCCCAAGGAGGAATGATGTCACAGAATCTGCTTGAACAGTTGCGCAACTACACCGTGGTCGTGGCCGACACGGGCGACATTGAGGCGATGGAAAAGTTTCGCCCTCAAGACGCAACCACCAATCCTTCGCTGATTACAACCGCGGCGCAGATGCCGCAGTATCAGCCCATTGTCGACGGCGTACTGATGGACGCACGCAAGGAGTTAGGCGAGGGAGCCAGCGACGAAGCCGTTGCCAACCTGGCATTCAAGGGGTTGGCGATCGCCTTCGGCAAAAAGATTCTGAACATCGTGCCCGGCCGTGTTTCAACGGAAGTGGATGCGCGGCTGTCGTACGACACCGATGCGACTATCGCGCAGGGCCGCGCCATTATTGCTCAGTATGACCACGCAGGAATTGGGCGTGATCGCATCCTCATCAAGATTGCTTCGACGTGGGAAGGCATTCGCGCCGCTGAAGTGCTTGAGAAGGAAGGAATCCATTGCAACCTGACATTGCTGTTTGGGCTGCACCAGGCCATCGCCGCAGCTGAAGCTGGGGTTACGCTTGTGTCGCCTTTCGTGGGCCGCATTCTGGACTGGTACAAGAAGGACACAGGAAAGGACTACCAGGGAGCTGAAGACCCGGGGGTCATTTCAGTGACCTCGGTCTACAACTATTACAAGAATTTTGGCTACAAGACGCAGGTGATGGGTGCCAGCTTCCGCAACATTGGCGAGATCAAGGAACTGGCGGGTTGCGATCTGCTGACCATCTCGCCGCAACTGTTGGCCGAGCTTGAGTCCACAGAAGGGGAGTTGCCGCGCAAGCTCGATCCTGAAGTAGCCAAGGCGCAGGTGATTGTGAAGCTTGATGTGGACAAGGCGACCTTTGACGCGATGCACCTGGCGGATCGAATGGCTAATGACAAGCTGAAAGAAGGCATTGAAGGCTTCTCGGCAGCGCTGGTGAAGCTGGAGGGCCTGCTGGCCAAGCGGCTCGCTGAGCTGGAATCGCGCGCGCCCGCCGCGGTCTAGAACATTGCAATATTTTGTGTTGCGAGGGGCAGCCTGCCTGGGCTGCCCCTTGCATTTGCGAGCGAGAGGCTATTTGCAATCGATGTCCCACACTGCCAAGAAATACTCGGCAGCCTCTTGGCAAACGCAACAAATCCGATAAGCTCAGTGTTACAGCAATGTAAACAAGCAGTGGCTGGGATCCCCGGCTTCCCAGGAACGCGCATCCAGCCAATGCATCACAGCAAGCGGCTGCGTGTGCGGCCATGGGAGGTGTGTATGCAGGCCCCGAACAATCCATCCTCGTCTCAATCAGACTTGCCACATCCACTTGAGCCGTTTTTTCACCAGGTAGTCCGCAACAGTTACGAGGGCAAGCTGGGATTGAACGATCCAGACGTGACCAGCTATGTAGCCCGTCTGCTTTGCGAATTCAGTGAGTCTGACAAACTATACAAGGTGCGTGACGAGGTGGGTCGGCCCATCGAAGAACTGTCTGGGATGATGCTTGCTGCAGACCCGGTGCATGGCTCAGCACCGTCTTTCGATGCGGAGCGCGCAGTGCGCAAGCACATTGGGGATTACGCACTGTTCGTGGCCGGAATGTATCCCGAGGCCATGGCGTCAAATCGCCGTCAACGTCGCCGCAAACCCAGCCTTGGCGAACTTATCCTGGCCGGCAAGGAGAGCTATTTCATCGTGAGCCAATTCAATCTGTTCGAGTACGAGCAAGAAGCGCCGCTATTTGCGCGGTTGGCCGACCGTTTTGAACGCTGCATTCTGGGGCTGACGCTGGTTCGCGAAGAACTGGGACCGCGGAAGCCGCTGATGCTGCCGCCGACGGTGAACTAGGCGGGTGAAGGCGGCGAAATCCCCAGGTCTTGGAATCGAGACCTGGGGCGCCCAACGTGTTTGTCATTGGCGAGTTGTGAGGCTCCCCGCCTACTCTGACCAGACGGCGAGCACATTGCCCACGCCGTCAGAAAAGTGAAATCGCCGGCCGCCGGGAAACTCGAAGGTGGGTACAACGATGAGACCGCCAGCGGCCACGATCGCAGCTTCAGTCGCCGCCAGGTCTGAGGAGTAAAGAACAACGAGTGGTGCAGTTTTCGGTGGTGGGGCGTGCGGATCGGCCTTATAGAAGCCACCGCCCTCAACACCCTGACCTGCGAAGCTGATGTAGTCCGGGCCCCAGTCCTGAAAGGTCCAGCCGAAGGCGGCGGTGTAGAAGGTCCTGGTGCCCTCGATGTCTGTCGATGCGAATTCGATATAAGAAATCTTGTGGTGGTTTCCGGGATTGCTCATGGCATCTCTCCTTTGTGTTGAAAGGCGTGGAGGGAAAGAAAGGCGTGCGTGAAGATGGAGCGCAAACACACCTTTCCCAAGGTGCTTCGATACGCCTCCATCCACATTCCCTCAGAAGCCGGAGAGTGCAGGTAGAGCCCGCTGATTGATTGCAGATCGCGGGCTGCCGAGGTACAAAAACAAGGTACCAAAACTTTCAATCGATGCAAACCAAAATTGTCACCAAAGGTCAAAGCGTTTTGCTCGCGGTGAGCCTTGCCAGACTTTCGGGATCGTGCGATGGCAGATAGACCAGCGGCCGTTCGCGACCTAATTCGAGTATGCGCTCCATGGTCTTCCGCGAGACCTCCTCATCCGGACTGACGCCGTCCACCTTCCCCGCCTGCAGCAAAGCTTGCGTGTAGCTGGTGTCGCCCGCGAGCAACACTGAAGTTGACCCTTGCACCAGTACTGACACGTGTGCTGGCGTATGTCCCGGCGTTGGGATGACAAGGATCTCGCCGTTTCCGGTCAAGTCAGCACTCTGAGAAAATGGGCCGACCGGGGCGTCTTTGAATTCGAGAGCCCTTGGCTCCCACCATTTTGGCCAGCGATGGGGAAGATAGCCGTTCAGCCTGCCCATCATGCCCTGAGCACGGCTGAGTTCGGAGGGGTTGACCCATGTCCTGCTGCCAACAACGTGCCTGAGGCCGCCTGCGTGGTCGGTGTGCAGATGGGTCAGGATCACATCGCTGACGTCCGCGGGCTTGATTCCCAGGTTGCGCAACTGCGGGCCCAACTCGTCTTCAGGGGCAACGCTGAACCGAGCACCGCGCCGATAGAAGGGGTGCCAACTTGGATGGTAGCCAAGTTCGTGTACGCGCGATGTCTCACCGGTGTCCACGAGGACGACGCGGACGCCCTGCTCAATGACCCACACGTAGATCGGCAGCCATTCCGTCCAATCTTTATCGGTGAGCATGTTGAGGACACGCGCAACGCCATGCCCTTTTGAAGAAGCCTGAGCCTGGCGTACCTGGACTAGCCCAGTAGATATTGCGTGAATCTTTGTCATGACCTCTCCTTTGGGGGGGGGCGTGAAAAGGTTTAAAAGTGAGCAACTGCTAACTCGATGGAGAGAGAATTAGACGCGGGTTGCTCGCAGTAACAGTGAATGCAACTGGGCCACAATCACGGCTTCATCTTTCTTGAAGTCGCCAAAGAACCAGACCCGCGCAAACTGCTGCAGCGTACCGATCCACGCAACGGTGAGAATCTCAATTTCCACGTCCTGGGTGACGACTCCCTCGCGACGCCCGTCCTCTAACATCTTGCGGATGAGGCCAAGAATAGAGTGCTTGCGAATTGCCGGATTCACGCTCGGCCAGAAATGGCGGAGATTATCCTGGGCGAAGAGAACCGCTGCCCGATCTTGATGGAGCGCGTGAATAAAGGCTGCAGTGACCGCGCGCTGTCTTTCTTCAAATCCAGTATGAGCGCTCATGGCATGCGATGCCGTTTGAAAAAGCGACAGGTAACAGCATTCGAAGAGATGCAGCGCCAGGGCTTCTTTGCTGTCAAAATGTTTGAACAACGCGGGGTTGGTATAGCCTGCATCGGCGGCGATGTCGCGCACGGTTGTGGCGCTGAGGCCGCGATTTACGAACAGCTTCAGCGCGGAAATCATAATCTTCTTCTTTGCCGGGGCGTCTCCGGGCGAGACGTAGGCTGGCTCAAACATGATTCTCTCGATCTGAGACGAGGTTAGCACATGCTAACTTGTAGGTCAAGGCGAAAATGTCGCTCTTGTGCGAGCGGGTGACAATCTGTCATTTCCCAGCGTGCTTTTGATTGTGGCTCAAGTCGCATTCCCTCAGAAGCCGGAGAGTGCAGGTAGAGCCCGCTGATTGATCGCAGATCGCGGACTGCAAGAATATTTGCTCCGGGGGCGGTCCCTCAGGGGTTAAAACCCCTTCCCCCGAGCGCGTTGGTCGGCATGACTAAAGTCTTGCGCTTTCAAAAGCGACTTAAGAATATCGCGAATCAGAGAGACGCAGCGCTACAGGATGTACCGGCTCAGATCCTGATCTTTCACGATGGATGCGACCATCTGCTTCACGTACTCGGCGTCGATCAGGAAAACTTTCTCCGGACCGGAAGCAGTCATGCGCTCAACATAGGGCAGAGGCGTGGAAGACTCATTCTTGATGGTCTGCGAAAGGGCAGCGGCGGCTTCTTCGTCAGGCGCGCGGCGGGCTACGTCCGGGGCGAGGAAGCTTACATCTTCAAGCACTCGCTCCATGATGGTGTGCAGACGGCGTGCGCCGATGTTTTCAGTCTGCTCGTTCACCTTGAAAGCAAATTCGGCCATCTCGCGAAGCGCCTCAGGAGCAAACTCAAGCCGAACGCCTTCCGTCTCAAGCAGCGCTGAATACTGCTTGGTGAGCGAAGCTTTTGGCTCGGTGAGAATGCGCAGGAAGTCATCGACGGTGAGCGATTGCAGTTCAACGCGAATGGGAAAGCGGCCCTGCAACTCCGGAATCAGGTCGCTGGGCTTGGAAACATGGAACGCGCCGGCGGCGATGAAGAGAATATGGTCGGTGCGAACCATGCCGTAGCGCGTGTTGACCGTCGTTCCTTCAACGATGGGCAGAATATCGCGCTGCACGCCTTCGCGCGAAACGTCAGGCCCGTGGCCGCCCTCGCGTCCGGCAATCTTGTCGATCTCGTCAAGGAAGATGATGCCGCTGGATTCGACGCGCTCGGTGGCCGCGCGATTCACTGAATCCATGTCGATGAGGCGGCCCTCTTCTTCCTGCACCAGGTAGTCGAATGCGTCGGCGACCTTCATTTTCCGCTTCTTGGCGCTGCCGCCGAAAATGTTGGGCAGCATGTCTTTGAGGTTCATCTCCATGTCTTCAAGGTTCTGGTTGGAGATGATGCCGAATTGCGGGGTGTTGCGCTCGCGCACGTCGATCTCAACCTGCCGGTCATCGAGCTTTCCTTCGCGGAATTGCTGGCGAAGCTTTTCTCGCGAGCGTTGATGGCTCTCGGTACCGGGCAAAGAAAGCTGGCCTTCGGCGGCTGGCTGAGCTGGGGCAGGCGGAGGCGGCAGTAGGACATCGAGCAGCCGTTCCTCGGCATTCATCTCGGCGCGGTCTTCCACTTCTTCAAGGCGCTCTTCGCGGACCATGTCGATGGAGATCTCGACCAGGTCGCGAATCATGGACTCAACATCGCGGCCAACGTAACCCACTTCGGTGAACTTTGACGCTTCCACTTTAAGAAACGGTGACCCGGTGAGCTTGGCCAGGCGGCGGGCGATTTCGGTTTTGCCCACGCCTGTGGGGCCAATCATGATGATGTTCTTGGGCATGATGTCGTCAGCCAGATCGGGAGGAAGCTTCTGGCGGCGCTGACGATTCCTGAGTGCAATAGCCACGGCGCGCTTGGCGGCTCGCTGGCCGACAACATGCTTGTCGAGTTCAGTGACGATTTCGCGCGGAGTCAGCTCGTCAAGCGAGAGATCTTGTTCTTCAGCGGAAGCGGGAAGATAAATGGCCATGAATAAATGGGCTGCGATGCGCCGCTAGCCCTTCAACTCCTCGATGGTGATGCGATCGTTGGTATAAATGCAGATTTCGCCGGCAATTTTCATTGCCTTCTCAGCAATCTCCCTGGCGCTGAGGTCGGTATTTTCAAGCAGCGCGCGCGCAGCGGCGGTTGCATAGCTGCCACCGGAGCCAATGGCGGCCAGAGGCTCGTCTGGGTCGATCACGTCACCCGATCCTGAGATGAGAAACGTCTGGCCCTTGTCTGCGACCAGGAGCAGGGCCTCAAGGTTGCGCAACATCTTGTCAGTGCGCCAGTCCTTGGCGAGCTCGACAGCAGCGCGATTCAGGTTCCCCGCAAACTGCTCCAGCTTGGTCTCAAAGCGCCCAAAAAGTGAGAATGCATCGGCAGTGGACCCGGCAAATCCAGCAAGGATCTTGTCCTGATAGAGGCGCCGGATCTTTTTTGCGGAATGCTTGAGCACATGGTCGCCGAGGGTGACCTGTCCATCGGCAGCCATCACCACGTCCCCATTGCGGCGAACGCAAATGACGGTGGTTGAGCGGATTCTGGAATCCTGTGCCGTGGCGGAACTCTTACGGGAAATCAAAGGAAAACCTCCGGAAATTGGCGTCCGGCAGGCCGGAACTGCTTCAAAGATGCAGGTATGAGTATATCGCAGCGAGAATCGAGGCGGCGCATTCGCTGGAGCTGGCGTTTTTCTGAACAGCGGCTGGCGTATCCTTGAGTTGGGACGGTCGAGTTGGAGAATGACGTGGAGTCCCGTCTCGCACTATGACTTCCCTCAATGCACATACCTGGGAGATTGTCGCCGGATCGGTTGCGATTGCCGGCGCGGGAGCAGTTGCGCTGTGGCTGGTACTGCGCAAGAGACCGACGGCCGCGGAACTTGAGTACGCGCGAAGGCGCTTTCTGGTGCAATCGGGACGCCTGGTAGACGGCATGCTTCTCGACATTTTTGAAGTCGCGGCGGAAGATGGCCGTACGCTGACGATGCTGCTGTTCAGTTACCGCGTTGGCGGTGTCGACTACGAGTGCTCGCAAGACATTACGGACATGCAGGGCGTGGTGGATGCGGCCCAGGTGCGGGCCGGGTTCCCATGCACTGTGCGCTCGCAGCCTGGCAACCCGCAAAACAGTATTGTTGTGGCCGAAGATTGGTCGGGGCTGCGCATGGGGTTGCCCGTGCTGCCCATTTACGAAGATCCCGAACCCATCGACCTGAGCCATCTTCGGCCAGGGCGAGGATAGGCGGCGTTGCTGGCAGCGGATAGCTGGCCCCATTTACACTTGAGCCATGCATGTCCATGCGGCGCCTTCGTCCCCAGGCGCCGGGCGAACTCAATCCGTGCTGCGCATCTCGCTGGTGGCTACTCTTGCTTACGTGGCTGTCACGTTTGTTGCCGGTCTGCGCGCGCACTCACTGGCCCTTCTGTCGGAGGCTGGGCACAATGCGTCCGACTTTCTGGCCTTGCTGCTGAGCTTTGCCGCTGTCTACTTTCAGACGCGCCCTGCCAGCGATTCCAAGACATTTGGCTATCAGCGGGCCGGGGTGCTGGCGGCTTTTATCAACGCGGCCTCGCTAATTTTGATTTCACTTTGGATCGGGGTTGAAGCCTTCCACCGTTTGAGTGCACCCGTAGCCGTGCAGCCCAGGCTGATGATGATTGTGGCTGCTGCCGGAGTGGTGATGAACGGCGTGATCGCCGCCCTGCTTTGGGGCGTGGCCCGCGACGTAAACATGCGCAGCGCCTTTCTTCACATGGCCGGAGATACGCTCTCGACCGCGGCGGTGATTGCGGGGGGCGCGGGGATTCTATTCACCGGACAAAACTGGATTGATCCGGTTCTGTCGCTGGTGATTGCCGCACTGATTCTGTGGTCGAGTTTCGGGATTGTCCGTGAGACCTTGAACATCCTGCTTGAGGGCACGCCGCGCGGAGTTTCACTTCCCACGATTCGCTCTGGAATGGAAGCGGTGGACGGGGTGATCAATGTTCACGATCTCCATGTGTGGAGTCTCGGCTCGCAATCTCGAGCCCTGGCCTGCCACGTGACGATCGCCGACATTCCGCCGTCGGAGAGCGCATGCATTCTGCTCAATCTCAATCACGTTCTGAAGGATCATTTTCACATCAGCCACACTACGATTCAGTTTGAGCATGTAGGTTGCGATGAACTGGAAGGCTGCGTTGTCCCGATAGAAGAGCTAGCCGCTCACGATCCCGGCCACCATCACGGCCACGCGCACTAGGTCTGCTCGTTTAAGAGCCGTTTGAAGGAGGTCTTTGGTTTGATCTGTTTTCGTCTTCGTCCCTGCGTTGCGGTGGCCGCTGTCTGCCTGACGGTACTCTCCAGTGCGACCGTTTCCTCCAGCGCCCAGGCGCAAAGCCAGTCTCCTGCATCCGCGGCACAACTTGAAGCGCTTCAGGGCGAATACACAAACGCTTTCGAGCCAGACACGCCACTGAGCTTTTATGTCAGCGATGGAAAGCTGGTGTATGAGAGCGAGCGGCAAGTGCCGGTGGATCTAAATCCGATTTCGGGTCTCTGCTTTGGCAATCCTGACGCACCGGAAACGATGCGCTTTTCGCTGGATCAAGCGGGCCACGGCGTCAGGGTCGAGGTTGCAGGCGGATCGGGCAGCACCGTTTACCGGCGCACAGGCGATGCAGTTCATCATGTGTTTCACGACTATCAGCGCGCCGTGGTCATGATTCCAATGCGTGACGGAATCAAGCTTCATGCTGTCATCCTGAAGCCCGCCGATATTGCGAGCGCGCTGCCGATCATTCTGCAGAGGACCCCTTATGGCTCAGATGTAATCAATCGCACCTCCTTCTTCAATTTGCGGCCGGAGATGGCGCGGGCAGGCTATATCTACGTTCTTGAGGACATTCGCGGCCGCTACAAGAGCGAGGGCGAGTTCGTCATGATGAGACCGCTTGCTGACCATCACGACCCCAATGCGATCGACGAAAGCACAGACGCATTCGATACAGTGGCCTGGCTGGTGGCCAACGTTCCGGGCAACAACGGGCGCGTGGGAGTGACCGGCGTCAGCTATCCGGGATTTTTGACCATGATGGACGGCATCGATCCGCACCCGGCGGTGAAGGCTATCTCTCCGCAGGCGCCCATGATCGATGTGTGGATGGGGGACGACTTCTTCCATAACGGAGCCTTCAGGCAAAGTTACGGCTACGACTACGTGATGGGCCTGGAATCAAGCAAAGGCGAGACCGAAGTGAGCTACGGCAAAGACAAGGACGGCAAGCCTGTTGACGGCTATGACTTCTTCCTTGAGCGCGGATCGTTCGCCACAGCCGTGAAGAGATCGGGCTCAAAGATGCTGCCCACCTGGAAGCTTTTTCTGGAGGATTCCTCGTATGACTCGGTATGGTCCTCGAGAGCGGTCGAGAAAAATCTCAACGCGGTAGCTGTTCCCACTCTCACAGTGGGCGGCTACTACGACCAGGAGGATATGTACGGTCCGCAAGAGGAATATGCGAGCCTGGAACCTCACGACGCCAACCACCAGAACTTTCTTGTGCTTGGCCCATGGCGTCATGGCTCATGGGTCCTGACTGAGCGTCATCTCGGCAACATCGACTATACCGAGCCGATTGGCAAGGAATATCACTCACAATATGAAGACCCTTTTTTCGCCCACTATCTGAAAGACGAACCGGGCTCTGACGCATCGGGCTTCGATCTTGAAGACACGGCGAGCTTCCAAACCGGATCGAACCAATGGAAGCGATACGCGCACTTCCCTCCCAAGGAGTCTCAGTTGACGAGCCTGCATCTGCAGGGCGACGGAAAGCTAGGCTGGAGCGAACCGGCTGTGGCGGCGAAAACTACTTACATCAGCGACCCCGGAAACCCGGTCCCATACCGCCATCGCCCCATTCAGCCCACCTATAGCGAGGGCTCGCAATGGTACGACTGGTTGACTGAAGATCAACGATTTGTTACCGACCGCAAAGACGTTGCAGTCTTCAAGCTTGCGGTTCTGAAGAAAGACCTGGTAATGACGGGAGAAGTTGTCGCAGACATTTTTGCCGCGACCACCGGGACCGACAATGACATTGTGGTCAAGCTGATTGATCAGTATCCAGACGATGCGACCGTCGCGGACCCGAAAATGCGCGGATATCAGCTGATGACCAACGAGGAGATCTTTCGCGGGCGTTATCTGGATTCATTTGAGAAGCCGACGCCGCTGCGATCAGGGTCGATTCACGAATACCGTTTCTCGTTGCACGATGTGGATCATGTCTTCAAGGCGGGGCACACGGTGATGGTGGAGATTCAGAGCACATGGTTTCCGCTCTACGACCGCAATCCACAGACGTTTGTGCCGAACATCATGATCGCGAAGCCGGAGGACTACAAGCCGGCGACCATCACCATCTTCACGGATGGAGAGCACGACTCCACATTGCAGGTTCCGCTGATGAATGCCTGCGATCATATTGAGTGCTTTTGAAACTGTCGATCAATCGCTGAAAGATGATTGCAAGTTGCCTGCAATGGTGGCGGGATTGATCGCCGGGCTAGATCGAATTCAAAGGGCGAGCCAGGCGATCACAACGACGGCTACGCCGATGAGCTGGCTCATGCGGTCAGTGAGCGCAAATGCGACCGGATCTTCATCAAGTTCTCCGCGGGAAGCCAACAGCCATACCCGGTTGAGCCAGAGAATCATGAGCGGGGTGATCAGCCAGAGCAGGCGCGGTTGGCGATAGAGCTTGGTCACGTCCGGGCCACTGATATAGATGGCCAGGACCACGACCGCGGCGTAAGCGCTTGAGGTACCGAAGCTGCGTAATTGCGCGAGGTCGGCCAACAAGTAGCCGCGGCCATTTTTCGGCGTGGAGTTGCTGGCGCGGAGATTTTCCAACTCGGCAAATCGCTTGACGATGGCGAGCGACAAAAACAGAAACATGGAGAAGCCAGCCAACCAGTGGGAAATGGGGGTCAGCGTAGCCGCACCGCCGGCCAGCAGGCGAAGGATGTATAGGCCTGAGAGCGCCAGCACATCCACCAGTGGAATGCGTTTGAGGTACCAGGAGTATGCGAGGGTTGTGGCAAGGTAAAGCAGAAGCCATGCGTAGAAGCCGCCAGGAAGCAGGCGGCCGCCAATGAGTCCGAGCATGAGGAAGACCGCTACAATGCCCGCGCCGGCAAAGGCCGAGAGATCACCCGAGGCAAAGGGGCGGAGACGCTTGTGTGGGTGACGGCGGTCGGCTTCAAGGTCGAGGAGATCGTTGACGATGTACGCCGCCGAAGCGGTCAGCGAGAAGCAGGCGAAGGCCGCCAATGCGGTGAGCAGCTTTCCGGCGCTGAGTGCATGGGAAAGAAAAAGGGGAACAAAAATGAGCAGATTCTTTGCCCATTGATGAAGACGAACAGCCTGGACGAGCGATTGCAGAAACGGTTTGCCCTCAATGAACTCCTGGGCGGGCTTGATCTTGCGGGCCTTGAGCCTCAAGCGCAGGCCAAGGGTCGGATTGGCCACCATTGCCTGGCCGGCGTTGGCCAACAGCGGCAGGTCCGGTGTGTCATTGCCGATATAGTCAAACGTAAGGGAATCGAGATGTTCGCGGAGGCTTTCGAGCTTCCTATTCCCAGTCAGGTTGGTCGCGCCATCGGAGCCGAGGACTCCGGCGAAGATGCCCAGATGCGTGGCAACGCGGCGAGCCAGTTGCTCATTCGCACCGGTGGTGAGATAGATTGTCCGCCCCAACCCCCGCTCTCGTTGAAGAAACTTGAGGAGGATGCGGTTGTAGGGAAGGTTGACAACATCGAGAGCGATGGATTGCGTGACGAAAGCTTTGAAGGCGGCCTTGCCGTGAAGCAGCCGGCCCGGCAATTTGAAGACGAGCAGCGGACGGGTACGTAGAAGAACAAGCAGCGAATCAACCAGGGTGTCAGACTTTACCAGGGTGCCGTCCAGATCGACGCAGATTGGAGGCTGATCCGTGGCGGGAAGAGGCCGATTGAGACTGATCTGGGGCAACCGTTTACCTCGTCGAGGTTCGCCGGCGGGAATGAAAGAGAAACCGCAGCCAAGGGTACCGGCCTGTCCATGCAGTTGAATCTGCGCCCTTTGACAGCCATAGATTCCGGAGTCATTCAAGTATACAGTTGACCCGGAGTGAATCAAGCCGCGAAGGGATCATGGGCGACAAGGGAAACAGGGGTTTGTAGGGCGGTTGGAACTGGCCGGTGATACCATCTTCCGCATGTTGCAGATTGCTGCGCTCATCGAGGTTCTGGTGTGCTGGGTTGTGTGGACGATGGCGTTTGTGAAGCCGCGCAAGGAGGCAGCAGGTCAGAAGCAAGCCGCTGCCGCACCGGCATCGAAGTGGGGAATCGTTCTGGTGACAGTCGGCTTGGCGCTGATTTGGATGTGGATCCGGCCGGCCGGCATGCAAAAATCAATGCCGTCACTGATCGCGTCCATGGTTCTTGGACCTTTCTCTGTCGCGCTGGCCTGGGCCGCAGCACGGCGCCTTGGCAAGCAATGGCGCTACGTAGCCGCGGTCAGCGAGGATCACGAACTGATTCAGACCGGGCCGTATCGCTGGGTACGGCATCCGATTTACCTGTCAATGCTGGGTATGCTGATGGCGACTGGAGCCGCCTGGACCTGGTGGCCGATGTGGATCGCCGGGGCTGTTACTTTTCTTGCGGGCACCGAGGTTCGGGTGCGGGCCGAGGACCGGCTGCTTGAGGATCGCTTTCAGGATTCGTTCCGCGCCTATCGCCGGCGCGTGCCGGCATACATCCCATTCTTGCGGTAAAGATAGAAGGCATGGCCGCGCCGGAACTGTGCGGTTAGAAGACAGGGTGAGCGCAGTGCTGAAGGTGGAAAGAATTGGTGGAGCTGAGCGGGATCGAACCGCTGGCCTCCTCGTTGCGAACGA
>CAZTLV010000057.1:0-24475 GCA_964614635.1 uncultured Occallatibacter sp. | reverse complement strand
AGTTGCGGCCGTTCCGAGGTTCGCGAGCCAAATCCACCCCGCCACCCAAGGTCATGTTGAAACCTTGTGCCCGAAGTTCCTGGCCGATCACTGTGCCGAATTCGCATGCCGAGTCAACGTCCCAACTCGATGTCGCTCCCAAGCTCGACGGCATGGCAGTGGAATATCTCCCGTTCGCTCCACTGTCTCTGACCCCATAACCCGCATCCGAAATCAGCAGAGGCGGTATTCCAAGGCGCGGTACTCCCTCAACGTATCCCGCTCCGCCGTTTGCCAGATGCGTAAGCGGCGTCTGCCATTGAGCGGCATGTGCCATCCCATTGCCGTGCAAGAGTGCCAGTTTTTCATCGAGTGTCAGCTGTTTCAGGACGAGCTCCGAGCGTTCCTCCGGTGCGAGGCCAGGGTTCATCCAGGGCCGGTCAGCACTTTGCGCAACCGCGCCGAATGTTGCTGACAGGGTCCCAAGGGTTGCGGCGAAGAAGCACAAGCGACGAAACCGGGAGTCCAGATTGAACCTGGGTTTCCGAGAAGTAATTGTCAGTGCGACGAGAGTCATTTGGAGCCTTCCGTTCTGTTTTGAATGACAAACCTGGCGTTCTTGATATGAAGCTCCTGAAGGTACGTGACTCCGTTAGTGACCGATGTCACCACGCCAGTCGTATCCTGTCTTCCTTCGACCATGCGCGCGGAGACTGTCAAGGTTTTGTCGTCTTCCGTCTTGATGGTCAACTGCACTCGCGATCCCGCCGATGTGTTCCACGACACCTCGCATATTCCGCGCGGCAGTTCTCTGTTCCCGGCTCGAACTGGGGTCGCCAGATAAATCGTCTGAGTGCCCTTCGCCGCCATCAAAGGGCCCGAAGAGAGCATCGCCAACAAGGCAAGCCCACGCATGTACCTCATGGGTGGTCTCCTTCTTCTGCGCCGGGATTGTGTTTGATTCCCCGGATGCATGCAGGCTAGGCGAGTCTGGACCTAGTTTGGAAGACCCATCGTGCATCAGACAGGATACAGAATGTGAAAGCTGTTTATTTATAGCTAGATAGGCTCTATGACGGAGGCGGCCCGAGGGAATGTATCATACAGAGTTTCGGCCCCAAAAAAGAGGATCACCAGGTCTTGACGGCGACCACAGTGGGTGGGCCGGGATGACCTTCAATGACGTTCGCCTCAATGACGGCTTCAAGGTTCAGTTGGTCCCAGTTTTTCGGAGCCTTTTGCAGCACCGCATCCAGGTACGCTTGGTTGCCGACAACCTCGCTTGCGGCTTCGGTTCCTTCCCCCAAAATGCCGGCCAGTATGATGACAGGCTCTCCGGTAACCTTGTCGTGAAGTCTCGCGACGACGGCATAGTCGCGCGCAAGGCTCTTGCCCGGAACCTGCCATTGAAGCGTCCAGGTCCTTTGAGGCGAGGACGCCCGATCTACGATCTTGCGAACGTGATCCTCGTATTCGAATCCGATCGGTAAATCCTGCGTAATGCGCATCGTCCAGGGGTTATCGAAAGCGCCAATCAGAACGAAGGGGCCCTCTCGCAATTGGGCGAATCCAGTATCCGAAGCGGCCATGACGCGAAATTCCCCATTCTTCGGCACGAGCGGCGCTATGGAACGTGCAAGTGTGATGACGTCATAGACATTCAGACTGCCACTCTCTCCGGCAGAAATCGGGGGGACTGTTCTGCTTTGCAGATCGACAGAGTCTGTCGGTACGCCGAGACAATAGGTAATCCGACTTGAGGTTGAGGTGATCGGCTCCCAGAAACGCGCAGAGCTTGAGGCCACATGAACACTGGCTGCCGTATTCGGAATTTTCGCACGACCGATGCCAAATCCAATCCCCAGGGCGATGAACAATGCGATGGCAACCAGGATCCAGCGGCGGTCCAGGATCTTCGAATGCTCATTTTCGGCATTCGCCGACGCGCGCTGGAATCCAACGTTGTCGGTCGGAACCGTCTCAATTTTCGGTGCGGGTTGAGTCTCAGCTGCGAGAGCCATTTGAATGGCAGGTTCTCGAAAAGTTGGAACATAGGAGCCAATCGGCAACTCGATCACCAATTCTCCCGCGTGATCAGGGTTGTAGTAGTACTGACTGATCCTCTTGCGCACCTCGGCCGCTGCGGTGCGAACCACCGGATCGAGATTCACATCGTAGTCGGGTTCGCGCCCGAAGGCCTCGACGCCAATTGTCCGCTCCTTCAATTCGCTCGCATTCCCAAGCAGAGTTTGCTCGACGATATATGTGAGCAACACCGGGTATCGCTTACTATTCGTGAACAGTGGGTGCGCAACGAGACGTCTCAGCTGTTCATGAATGACCGCTGCATGTGGCGCCGGCTCAGCAAAAGTCGCGTCTTTCTCGGATTGTGACAATATTCCCATCTTGCACTCTTAGGCGTGTCTGAGTGAGCCTTCCGCCGACCGCTCGGAACGATCTCGACGCCTGGACTCTACATTCCAGCGAATCTGCGCATCAAGTATTGGCATTGGAGACGACTTCTACGCGCGGGAACGAGTTGGAATATTCATTCTATTTCCCGAGGCGCAATAGTTCATTGTGCATCCCTTTGAAGGTCGGACGCAATATGGCTTAAGTATTTGAATCGCAAGTGGCTACGATTGTTTTGCCGGTCGAAGAAGTCTATTTCGAAGTGGGCACGAAGGGCGACAGGGATTGCCATGATGATTCGGGCTGGCACGCTCTTGAAGGCATGAGCTGTTGTGCGGCAGCAGTGTCATTTGCGCGCCCGTTTCACTGGCAAAGAACCTGATGCCGGAACTCCTCATGAATGGTCTCTGGTTTTAGTTGCCAAGCTATTCTGCGTCTATGATTCATGGCTAGTTTCCAGCCTCAGATGTCGGAAAACCGGCATCGCGCTTGTCTGCCTACAAAGTTTCAACGTCTTGCCGAACCTCGTAGCTTCATGTGAATTTTAAAGCGCGATTCTCAAGTGACAGGACGGGTGTGACTCGCTATCCTAAACCCTCAGAAAGCGCCCAAAGCGGAGGTCGCTCGAGGCCGAGAGGGGGTCGCCGTGTCATTTGTCAATACAGGAATTTTGTTACCCCACCCTTGGCGCAAAAACAAAGGCGCGCCGAGGATGGGAAAACCGCTGGATAGAAAAGCGCTAAAGCCCCACGCTTCACTCGCAACTCCGACGGCGAGACTGAAGTCATGCGCTGATACGAGACGAGTGATCCTCTGCGTCGGAACTGTGTGTCTAGCGCTGGGTGGAATCGGGCAGGCGCATGCGCAGTTCCAACGCTGGTATGACCTGAGCGAGCAGGCCCAGCAACTGAAGAACCATGGGAACGATGCGGCCGCCCTGCCTGTGGAGCAGCAGGCAGAGAAAGTCGCAGAGGCGACGTGGGGCCCCGAAGACCAGCATGCAGCGCTGTCGCTGAATGTGCTTGGGGTTCTGAATATGGAACTCGAGAAGTTCAGGGACGCGGAAACGAACCTGAATCGCGCTCTTGCGGTTTTTACGAAATTGGAGGGTGCGCAGGGGAAGAATGTTGCGACGGTCGAAGACAACCTGGGCAATCTGTATCGACAAGCGACAAATTATCCGGCGGCCGAGAAAGCGACGCGGCAGGCGCTTGCGATCCATGAGCGATTGCTTGGCGAGAACAACGATGACGTATCGACGGATGCGAGCAACCTCGCCTTGATTTACGTGGATGAGAATCGGTACGCAGAGGCGGAGTTGCTCTACAAGAGGGCGGTCGCTATCGACCAACGGCTGGGGCTTGCGGCAAATCTTTCAACAGATCTAGGTGGGTTAGGAAGCCTCTACAGCATCATGCACAAATACGCGGATGCGGAGCGGGCGTTTGGGCAAGCGCTGATGCTGGATGCGAAGGCGCTGGGGCAGCAGCATCCGAAGATCGGGCTGGATCTTTATCATCTGGCGCTGGCGGAACAACTGGAAGGAAAGTTTGCCGATGCGGAGCAGACGTACGGCAAGGCAATGGCCATCGAAGAGAAGGCACAAAGTCCGGAACTGGCCACGGTCGCGGTGATCGAGCAGAACGTGGGAGGGCTCTTTCGCGACGAGGGAAAGTACCCGCAGGCGGAAGAGCTGCTGATGCAGGCTCTGGCAAACCGGGTGAAGGCGCTGGGGCCGAATCACCCCGATGTGGCGTCGATTCTTGAGGACCTGGGACAACTTTACGCGTTTGAGACGCGTTACAGCGACGCGGATCGGGCCTTACAGCAGGCATTGACGATCGATATGAAGAGCCTGGGACAGCAGAATCTGGAAACGGCGCATGCCATGGTGAACCTGGCAGAGCTTCACGGCAATCACGGCGATTATGGGACAGCTGACCAATTCTTTTACAACGCGATTCCTGTGTACGCGAAGGTGCTAGGGCAGAACGATGATCGCGTGGCGAGCTTGCTCTACAACGCCGCGAGTAATCTGCTTTCGGAACAAAAGCCGGAGGAAGCAAGGAAAGGGTTTGGCGCGGCGGCGGCGATCTACCAGAAGGTGGACGGCGAGTCGAGCCGGGGTTATGCCAGGTGCCTGGATTCACTGGCTGCGATCGCGGAGAGCGGCCGGAGTCACGATTTGGCGGAGAAACTGCACAAACAGGCGCTGGCCATCTACGAAAAGCTCGACGGACCCGACAGTCTGGACGTATCGGACTGCCTGGAAGGACTGGCGAGAATCTACAAGGATGAGCAGAACTTTTCCAACGCGGAGCCGCTATACCAGAGACAACTTAAGATTGAGCAGGCGCATTCCGGGCCGAATGATCCGCGCATGGGCGATGCGGAGGCCGATCTGGCAGCTCTGTATTACGCATGGGGAAAGCCGGCGCAGGCGCAGCCGTATTTCCAGATGTACCTGAAAAACCTGATGGATCAGTTTCGCGCGAACGCGGCAACGATGAGCGAGCGGGACAGGCTGATCTTCTTTGCGACGTTTCGAAATGCCTTCCCGCTGTTCTTCAGTTTTGTGCTGAAGTTTCACGGCCAGATGCCGGAGCTGACGGGGAAGATGTACGATGCGCTGCTCGAAGAGAAAGGGCTGATTGCCTCGAGCGCGGCATCGATGCGTGCGGCGGTGGAGGCAAGCGGTGATCCGCAGGCCGTGCAGATGCTGGACAAGCTGGCCAGTGATAAGGCGCAGGTAGCAGCCCTGACGGAGTCGCCGGTGGGCGATCCGGCGAACTTTCGGGCGCAGCTTAACCAGGTAGCAATGGAAGCGAATACGCTGGAAGGAGAGCTGCTGAAGCGTTCGGCAGCAATGAGCCAGCAAAAAGCGCAGAACGCGGTGACGTGGCAGGACGTGCAAAGGGCCCTGAAGCCGGGCGAGGCGGCGGTGGAAGTGGTGCGGTTCCAGTTCAACACTGGAATCACACCGACGGCTGACATGATTTACGTAGCGTTGGTGGTGACGCCGGATTCGAAGCAGCCACAGTTTGTGGCGCTGGGAGAGGCGAAGGATCTGGAAGCGGCGCCGATGATGGCGTATCGAGACAATGTGGGGCGAACGCGCGGATTTGAGCTGGAGGAGACGCCGGGTGCGCCGGGACAGCAGGGAAATATGGCGAATACAAGTGCGGCGTATGCGGCTTTCTGGAAGCCTTTGGAGCCAGCATTAGGCGCGGTGAAGCGGGTGTATGTTTCGCCGAATGGCGTGCTGAACACGATTCCGATGGGTTTGATGGCGGACAGCAATGGAAAGCTCTTAATGGAGAAAATCCAGTTGCGGATTGTGAACAGCACGAAGGATCTGTTGCTCCCGGCGCATGTTGGGCAGAAGAAGAGCGCATTGCTGGTTGGAAATCCGAAGTTCGATTTGACGGCGGCGGAGCAGAAGCTGGCGACTGCTGAGTTGCGCGGCGGCAGGACGGGAGCAGGCCCGAAGCAGCCCGCCGGAGGGGCTGTGCAGACTTCGAATGCGGGTGCGGCACAATTTCCATCGCGGGGCGGCGATTTGAAGGGTGGAGATCTGAATCCGCTACCGGGAACGCAGGTGGAAGTGGACGCCGTGGGCAAGCTCTTGAAGACGGCGGGATGGCAGGCGACGGAGTACACGGGCGACCTCGCATTGAAAGGAACAGTGACGCAGGCGCACGGGCCGCGCGTAGTGCACATCGCCACGCACGGATTCTTTCTGTCGGATGAGAAGCTGCAAGCGAACGCGCAGGCAGAGGGGAAGACCGCGAATGTGAATGAGGACCCAATGCTGAGGTCGGGGTTGTTTTTTGCCGGGGCAGATCGCGTGAGGCAGGGCGATGCATCGGAGGCCGGAGTGGACGATGGTGTTTTGACGGCTTACGAAGCGAGCCAACTGAATCTGGAAGGAACGGAACTGGTGGTGCTGAGCGCGTGCGAAACGGGGTTGGGGAAAGAGTTGAACGTTGACGGTGTCTTCGGGCTGCGGCGCGGATTGCAGGAGGCGGGCGCCGATTCGTTGTTGATGAGCATGTGGTCCGTGCCGGACAAAGAGACACAGGAACTGATGGCGCTCTTCTACCAGAAGTGGCTCGGAGGCATGGAGATGCCAGAGGCGCTTCGGCAGGCGCAACTGGAAGAGCGCGAGACAGTCAAGAAGCGGTATGGGAAGGATCTGCCGTTTTATTGGGGCGCGTTTGTGCTGATCGGAAAGTGAAAGTACAGGGACTGAAGGACTACGGGACTTAGTGAAGATGGGGGCGGAAATGCCGCAGAGATGCGAGTCCAGGAATCTGAGATGTACCCTCGTATATGATCCTTGGTACTCAAGCCTGCGGGATAACTCTATGGCAACCGTTCAAATCTCCGGAGGAGTCGTACATGACCTTCCGGCTGATCTCCGAAAGGCACTCGCGTCCGACTCGAAAGCACTGGCGGCCTGGGAAGACATAACGCCGCTCGCGCGCAACGAGTGGATCTGCTGGACCATCTCCGTCAAGAAAGATGAGACAAGGCGGCAGCACGTCGAAAGGGTGTGCTCGGAGCTGAAAGAAGGGATGCGGCGGCCTTGCTGCTGGCCGGGCTGTTCGCATCGATAAGCAGAGTACCCTTTAATCTGCGGCTTGTTCTTCGGCGTAGCTGTTGAGCTTGTGATGCGCCTGTCTGTTCTTCCGCTTCCCGCGCTCCACGCAAGCGGGCCCTACCAGTATCGAGACTTGGTTCAAGGGCTCGTCTTGCGTATGATCATCGTTGGGCTTCCAATATCGTTCTGCGTCCGGCGGTTCACCATGGGAAGCTGAGTCAGTTCGGTGACCCATGTGGGAACGGACGTTGAAAAACCCATTCCTCGCAATCACTGTTCAATTCCGGAATGATGGGGGTTAATGTGAGTTACTCCGACCGGATTAATGCCGTTTTGCCTTCAAATGGCGCAATGCCCAGTGCCTCTTGAAAAAGTCGATTACATTCTCTACTCGGTGCGAAGAGCGGTCATTGGGTCAAGGCGTGAGGCGCGCCATGCCGGCAACGCACATGCCAGAATTGCTGTCATTAGGAGTGTCGCGCTGACCAGCAAGTAAACTGCCGGATCCAGTGCACGAGTTCCGTAAAGCATCGACCGGATCAGTTGGGCCATTCCGGTACTGGCTATGAGTCCGAGTACCAGTCCCAAAAGGGCAGGCTGCAGACCGTCGCGAAGCATGAGCCGCATCACCTGCGGGCGCTGTGCGCCGAGCGCGATACGGATGCCAATCTCGGCAGTGCGTTGGGCAACGATGTAGGAAAGGACTCCGAACAAGCCCACCGCAGCGAGGACAAGGGAAATGACGGCGAATGCGAGCATCAGAGTTGCATCGAAGCTGGCGGCAACGGTGGACTTGCCAAGGATTTGATCCATGGTGAGAACGTTGGCCACGGCTAAGCCCGGGTCAAGGCTGGCGATGGCCTGCTGTGCAGGAAGCGTCAAGGCCGATGGCGCCTGTTCTGTTCGAATCACCAAGGTCCCCGAGCGTTGCGTACCAGAATAGAAGGGGTAATAGATGATCGGAGTCTGCGCGCCGGAGACATTTTCCAGCGTGTCGGCTACCACCCCCACAATCTCCAGGCCCGTATCCGCTCCCATCACTTCAACGCCCTGCGGCTTAATGTGCTTCCCGAGCGGGGTTTCGCCCTTAAGAAACTGCCGGACAAAGTCCTCATTGACGATGACCTCGCCGCTGCGGTCGAGTCGCTCATCGTCCTGAAAGAGCCGACCCTGCAACAGCGGTATTTGCATCGCATTGAAGTAACCGGGATCGGCAAAATAAGTAGAGGCATCGAGCACCTGTCCCTTCGGCAATGCGGGGTGCTCACAGATGGTAAAGATATCGTCGCGCACATGACCTTCGCCGGGCAGGATTGTTCCCACAGCCACGGCATGGGTGCCAGGCAACTGCCGGACTCTGTCTACGAGTTGCTCGTAAAAAGTGACGATCTGCGCGGGGGTTTTGTAACTGCCCTTGGGGAGATTGATTTCCATTGTGAGGACGTCACGGGTGGCGCAGCCGACATCCACCGAACGAAGTCGGGAATAGGTCTTGAGCAACAGTCCGGCAGAAATGAGCAGGACAACTGTCAGCCCCACTTGGAAACCAAGGAGCACGCGCCGCAAACGCGCGCCCCCCTGGCTGCCGCTATAGCTGCGGGACGACTCGTGGAGTGTCCGGAGAATCTGTTTGTCGTTTGAGGACAAAGCAGGGATCAAACCGGCAATGACACCGCAGACTAGCATCACGCCCATCGTGAACAGGATGACAACGCCGTCGATGTGAATGGAATCCGCTCGCGGAATGTCCTTCCGCACGTGAACGAGCCAGAGTAGCGCGGTTTCCGCGAGTGCAATACCAATCACCCCTCCCGCGACAGAGAGGAGGACGCTCTCGATCACCTGTCCGCGGATGAGACGCACGCGGCTCCCGCCTAGGGCGGTTCGAACCGCGGTTTCCTTGCGCCGGGTTGCGGCACGGGCCACAAGAAGGTTGGCGATGTTGAGGCAGGCAATGAGGAGCAGACATCCTGTCGCCGCGAACATTGCATACAGACCGGTTTTGAGCGGAAAGACCTCCGCGTCGAGAATCGGTCGAATATTTGCTGCGTCGTTGACCGGACCATCCGGAAACTGACGTCTGATTTGTCGCTGGATTGTGTTCAGCTCGGCGGTTGCTTGATCGATGGTGACTCCGGGCCTGAGCCGGGCTACTGCATCCAGATTGTGAGCCGTGTGCAAGCTCATCACTTCTGGAGAGCGCTCACGATAAATGGGCGTCCACAACTGGACCTTTGGATCCGGGTAATTGAACCATGCTGGGAGCACTCCGATGACCGTGAATGGCCGGGCGTCCAGCAGAATCGTTTTTCCGATGACGTCAGGGTCGCCTCCAAAACGCCGCTTCCACAGGCCCCAATTCAAGACGACCGTCGGGTTGGAATCGCGGCGATCATCACTCGGAAGAAATACTCTCCCCACTGCTGCATCCACGCCGAGCAGTGGAAAAATATTCCAGGATGCCTGTTGCGCATGCGCCAGTTCGGGCAACTGGCCGGCTGAGCCGGAGAGGTTGTATTCGATCCCCTTTTTGATGGCCATTCCTTCAAAGCTCTGCGCCTGCGCCTGCCAGGAAGCAAAAGTCCCGCCCGCCAAGACATTGTCCTGAAAGGCGCCTTTTGAGTTTGCCTCGTAGAGCCTGACGAGACGGCTTTGATTTTTGAACGGCAGCGGCTTCAGAAGCACGGAATGAACAACCGTGA
Organism: uncultured Occallatibacter sp.; assembly: GCA_964614635.1. Lineage (GTDB taxonomy): Bacteria > Acidobacteriota > Terriglobia > Terriglobales > Acidobacteriaceae > Telmatobacter. The sequence goes on along the minus strand of CAZTLV010000057.1, from coordinate 14,779 downwards.
AAAGGGCCACATTTGCTCCGATACCGAGGCCCATTACCAGAATCGTGAGAACCGAGAAGCCAGGCGTGCGCACAAGAGTACGGATGCCGAATCGGACGTCACAGAGAAACAGTTCCAGAGCGTTCCAACTCCAGGTATCGCGGGTCTGGTCGCGAAGCGTCGTCGGGTTGCCGAAACTGCGCAGGGCCGCACGGCGTGCCTCACCGGGCGCCATGCCGGCGGACTCATTTTCCGCGATCTGCTGGTCCAGGTGGAATTCCAGCTCGTCCTGTAGCTGCTGGCCGGCGCGGTCGCGACGGATAAGCAATTGGCATCGCATGAAAAGCTTGTGTATCCAGCGCATGGCTCAGGACTCCTGCACAACAAGGTTGATGGCTTCAGAAAGGCGCGCCCACTGCGCAGTTTCAGAGTCCAGTTGCTTGCGACCGGCAGCAGTGAGCGAATAGAACTTCGCCTGCCGCCCAGTCTCGCTCTCGGCCCACTTTGCTTTGATCCACCCCTGCTGCTCGAGCCGGTGTAATGCCGGATAAAGGGAGCCTTGCTGCACCTGTAACACTTCCCTGGAGATTTGCTGGATGCGCTTGGCGATGGCCCACCCATGCCGGTCCTCAATGGAAAGGGTCTTGAGAATTAGGAGATCGAGAGTTCCCTGAACCAGATCGCTTGGTTTACCCATACTATGATTATCTACACCATCGATTGTAGATAGTCAAGGTATTGTTTTGATGCGCGAGCGAATTATCATGCTTTCAAATCGCGCAGTACGCTAACCAGTTGATACCGGTGTGGCGCGAAGTTGGAGCGCGGAGTAGACTTTGCGCATGGCAAAGATACCGGAATTGCAGGTTGACTATCGCGCCGATTCACATCCCAACTCCGCGAAGTGTTCCGCTTGCGGCACTCAAATGCCGCTTATGGAGTCCAAGGGGGCTTCCTCAGCGGAGAGCATCAAGTGGTTCACAATTCAATTTGGTCTTCACATGAGACAGAAACACAGTCGCGAGGACGTGAACCGAGCCGCCCTTCGACCTCACGAAGTTTGACATCAAGTCATGGAAAGCCACGTTTTCGCCAATTGCCCCAAGAGCCGTAGATCGCGTTGATCAGCCAATCACTCCGAAGATTGAGATTTGTGCAAAACGAGGAAATTTAGAATCAACCTATGGCAGCTGCAGACACGCCTTCAATTCCAGACACTCTATCCGTTAGCCCGATTTCTTTGACTTGCCCATTTTGCAAAGCAAAACCAGGTCGGGATTGTGCCACCAGTTTAGGAGGATTCGCGGTTCTGCACCTTTTGAGAGTCAAAGCTGCGGCGGCGAAGAGTCTGACCAAAAAGTGAAAGCGTGAATTCTGAGCATATTTTGGCAGCAGCGCACTCTGAAGCCACTGTCGGCCTGGCTGTATAGGATTCTCTAGAGGATCATCCCGCTCTGTTTTCCGCAGGGGTTGCGATGTTCGTGGTGCAGGGATGAAGCGCTGAGTCGTTGAATTATTGCGCATTCGCGGAATGCAATCCAAACCAGTAGTAGCGCCGCCAGCAAAACATGCAGCGAACCGGCCGCAGCGCGAACATGCTCAGGAGTCCATCAAACGACCGAAGTTCTGCCGGCTTGAACTTCAACGAGTTGCACTTGGGGCATTCGCGACGGATCCACAGCAAACGTGGCATCCAGGCGGGCCAGTTCCGGTTCGAGAAGTCCATCGCATGCGCTCCTAGCGGCCGGAAAGCAGGTCCCGTAATTGTCCAATTGCGTCAGAGGGCGATGAGTTGCTGTCGAGCCAGCACAGTAGCGATCGTATGCTCCCCGTTGCCATCGCAATGCACGAATCACCAGCCCCGTAATAGAGATTGATGGTATCCCCGTCTGCTCCGATGGTTTGGCCACAGGGGAAAACAACATCCTTCACATCTCCTCCACGTTCATAGGGAGCCTCCGGGCCAAAGATCCAGGAATCTCCACGCTGCAGGCAAATCTCCGGGTGCTCAAGATCGAAGAGGGCCAGGCCAAGACGATAAATGCTGCCAGATGCAGTCTGACGAACTCCGTGGTAGATTGTGAGCCAACCTTTGGCAGTCTCAATCGGCGGAGAGCAAAGGCCGATCTTGTTTGCGTCCCACCATCCCCCGCGCCGAGCTTCGAGGATCACCTTGTGGCTTCCCCAATGGCGCAGATCGGGTGAGTAGGAGATCCACATGTGCGCGCCGAGCGTCGTCACTGGCCGATGAATGAGTGCCCAATTGCCACCGATTCTCCGGGGTAGGAGCGCGGCATCCTTATCCTCAGGCTGCATGATGACGCCGTACCGCTCGAAGCTCCTGAAGTCCTCGGTGAGTGCCAGGGATACGCCGGGTCCACCTCGTGCAAAGGATGTGTACGCTATCGCATACTTGCCGAGTTCGGGTACGTAGGTAATACGAGGATCCTCAATGCCCCAAAGCTCTTCAGGATAGTCGCGCGGGTTTGCCGGCATTGTGGGCTCAGAATCGATGCGCCAATGATCAATTCCGTTTGTGGACCGTGCGGCACAAAGATGAGACAAGCCGCGCCGGTCCTCGACGCGACAGAGCAACAATGTTTCTCCGTCCGGGAGCTTCACAGCAGCAGCATTGAAGACGCTGTTGATTGGATAGGGCCAATCCTCCCTGCTGAGAATTGGATTGCCGGCATGCCGGGTAAAGAGAGGAAGATCGGTGCATCCTGTCGACTGTGGCACTACAGTGCTTTCAAACTCAGGAAGCACCGCTTGGTCAATGGGTGAATTCAGGGGGTGGCGCTCATTTCAGACTGCGTTTGTTCTGCGTTTGCCGCTTTGGCTGCCTGCATTTCAAGCAGAGCCATCAGGAACGAAAGCGTCGACTCCGCTCCTTGGTTCTCATTCATCCGGTCGGGATGAAGGCCGTCCTTGCAGCCGCCGGTCGTAGCATCGTACAGCGGAACCTGCAAGTCGTTCTTGCCAAGAAACCAGCAAAAGACGCGCTGGGCTTCCTCATACCACTGGGTCTCTTCGGTCAGCCTGTAAACCTCAAGACAGGCTGAGACTGTGGCACATGCTTCCACCGGCTGTTGATCGAAGCGCGCTTTCTCACTTCCTTCGACAAAGAAGCCGTTTGATCCGATGGGGACGAAGATCTCAGGATCGCCGCGGTGCTGCTCTGCGACCAGCCACTTGAGGGAGTCCATACCCGCTTCGATCATACGCTGATTGTTGCTGCGCCACCCGGCCAGGATCAAAGCCTGCGAAAGCCTGGCATTCGAGTAGGAAAGGCTCTTCTCAAACCAGCGCCAGGTTGCGGAATGGCTACGCTCGTAGATATCGAGGAGTTTGTTCGCAAGTGCATTACGGGCCACCTGAACGGCCCTGTCGCCAGGAAACCAATCGAGATAGGCCTGCATGCCCAGGATGCTGAACGCCCAGGCGCGCGGACTGGTAAAGGTAAGGGCAGCAGGAACTGCGGCTTCAAAGAGCCGCCCTGCCGCTCCCCTCAACCCCGCATTTTGCGAGTGGCCCAACACATTGCCAAGAGCCCAGAGTGCTCGACCATGACTGTCTTCAGAACCGACGTCTTCAAGCCAGCGGCGATCGTAGCCGAGGAAATTCCTGAATCTCCCTTTGTTGGAATCGAAGGCTAACCAAAGAAACGACAGATAACGATTTGCGACACTCAGATTCCCTTTATTGGAGTCATGCAATGGACCTTCATCCAGAAGCACGGTTACAATCAGCGCCCTTGCATTGTCGTCGGTCGTATATCCTTCACTCGAATTTGGTAAAGAAAAGATGGCGTGTTGCAGAATTCCAGTGTCGTCTGTCATGTTCAGCATGTGAGCGACATCCAGCACCGGCAATTCGCTGGGAGCGGTTGCCGGAACATCGTCTTTCTGGGCTGCCTGCGGCTGCAGGGTCCGCTCGAATCGCGCGCGCTGAAAGCTCGCCATATATTTTCTTGCCGTCTTGGGCCAGATTGTTTCGCGCGAGTGCAAGTAAGCGCGCTTGCGCATGGCGTGACGCTCGCCATCGTCATTCAGTAGTCGAAGCACCGCTTCTGCGATGGCGCCGGGGCTCTCAAAGGGAACAAGCACGCCGCGGTTATCCGCCAGTAACTCTCTCGCGTGCCAGTACGGCGTAGAGATGATAGCTTTGCCTGCGCCTAGCGCAATGGCCAGCGTGCCGGAGACGATCTGCGCCTCCTGGCGATAGGGCGTAATGTAAATGTCCGCTGCACCAACGTGCTCAACCAGTTCTTCCGCGCTAACAAACCGATTGACAAGGTGCAGGTTTTCAGAGACCCCAAGCTGTGCCGCCAACGCCTGCAACTCTTCGCGGTAGCGCTCGCCCTCACGCCGCCGAATATGGGGGTGCGTCACGCCGGAGACGATATACACCACGTTTGGATGTTTCGCCAGAATCGCCGGCAGCGCTCGAATCACGTTTTCAATGCCCTTGTTGGGAGAAAGCAATCCGAACGTCAGCAACACAGACTTGCCTTCTGCGCCGAAACGGTCCTTGAAATAGTTCGGGTCCATGAATTGGAAATCGGGGACGCCATGGGGGATGATGTCGATCTTTGCGTTTGAGACCGCGTAGACCTCGCGCAGAAACTGGGCCGCCTGCTCGCTCATCACAATCAGGCGATCTGAAAGGCGTGCAATCTCTTCAAGCACACGGCGCTGTTCAGGGTCGGGATCGCGAAGTACCGTGTGAAGCGTGGTCACAACCGGCATCTTCAGTTTTCGAAGTAATGTAAGAATGTGACGGCCGGCAACTCCGCCATAGATGCCGTATTCATGCTGGAGGCACACCAGATCATTGCCGTTAAAATTGAGGAATTCCGCGGCGCGCTCGTAGGATGCCAGGTCATCCTGTTCGAGTTCAAGGCGCACCTGTTCAGGATACTCGTACTTAGAGTCCGGGTCGTTGACTGGAATTGCAAATAAGCGGCCAATGCCAAATTCAGTAGCCACCGCAGTGCAAAGGTCTGTCGTAAACGTGGCAATACCGCATTGGCGGGGAAGATAGTTTCCTACAAATGCGATGCGCGTGGGCAGCGGGAGGCTGAAGAATTTTGCTCCTGGAGCAGAGAAGAGTGCCGGCGGAGGCCCGCCCAATAGTTTTGCATCATGGTTTGCATCTATGAGAGCCATAGTGCCTGCTTTCGCATCGTACTGGTGGGTGGAAGCGCGCAGCCGGACGGAGCCATGGACGCGGGCGGCCTGGGTTGAGGCCGCCCTGCCACTTTGAATCGGTTAGCGCAGACTGCCTGTTGTTACGTTTACCGGGCTGCCAATTGCCTCGCCGGAAACGACAAGCTCCACCCTGCGGTTTTCCTGGCGGCCACTTGCGTTGTCATTTGAGGCTACCGGCAGAGTATTGCCGAAACCCTTTGCTGTAACCGATCCCGTCAATACGCCCTGTTCGACGAGATAGCTGCGCACGGATCCTGCTCGATTTTCTGACAGCTTCTGGTTCATCTCATCGCCGCCCACATTATCTGTGTAGCCGCCGACTTCGATGTTCAGCCCGGGATAGGCAAGAAGGATTCCGGCAACCTTGGCCAGCTTCTCGCGCGCTCCAGGCTTCAACGTGTATTGCCCGGTGTCAAACAACACGTCGGACATGCTGACGATCAGTCCCCTGGCGCTGTCACGCGTCTCCAGGATCTTGTTCAACTGGATGGACAACTGGATACGCATTGCCGCTTTGTCGCTGTCGGCCTGATGTGCGTGTTGCTGTGCCTGCTCGGCAACCAAACGGGACTGGTCTGCTTCAGACTGTGCTGAGGTCAGCGCAGCAGACGAAGCAGCCTGGTTTGCGGCCATATCGGCTTGCGCCTTCGCCGAGGCCGCTTCAGCATTCGCCGCATCCGCCTGAGCTCTATCATTCATGAGGTTGGCTGCATCGGCTTCAGCTTGCGCCTTTGCTTGTGCATCCATCGCCGCCTGTCGCTGCGCGGCAGTGCGCCCCTCTTCCATCTTCTTTACTGCGATCTCTCTCGCGTCTTCAGCGGTCTGCACCGTTTCACGCGCAGCTGCAATCAGCGGCTTCCTATCCACATGGCTGCTGATCGCGAAGTCGTCGGCGCTCTTCATCAACCTGACTGCGTGCTTGTAGCTTTCAGCCGCATATGTCTCCGCCCCTTCAGATTCGGCAATGCGCATCGAATTGCGCGCCTCATAGAACTCCAGGGGCAAGTTGGCATTCAACACAACCGGGTCGAACTTGTAGCCCGTTGGCAGATAGCCCCCGCGCTCCATCAACTCATATTTTGCATTCACTACCTCGCTCGTCCCCTCGGTGTCTTCACGGACGACATTTTCAAGCACAACAACGTTGCTTGGTTGGCGCACTGCATAATAGGGCTCAGCTGTCACGATCAAGGCGAACGCCTGAAGGTCTGTGGTGGCGGTTAGCTTGCTGCGGTCATTGCCGCCCACCAGCACTTCGCCAAGATTCACAGCTCGTCCTTCGGGAGAGATCGCCCACATGACGTACGTGAGGTACTCGCCGCCAAAGCTCGTTGGGGATTGCAAGTTGCCAAAGGTTGCTTCCACCTCCATGGTTCCCCGCTTGCTGCGAACCTTTGCTTTGCCGTCAGCTGAAGGCAGCAGAGCTGTGCCGAAAAGATTCACATCGGTAGCAGCTCTCCGATTTCTGTAATTGATCGCCCGGACCGTCCGGCTAATCTCGATCACGTTGAAAGTGGAACCAGGGCCTTGGGCTCCGGCGACTATTGTTTCCTGTGCGTTGGCTTGAGCCAGTGTGCTCAAACCGAGGGTGCTGCCGATTGCTAACAACAGAATGCGTTTCACGAGAACTCCAGCGGCAAGATTCTGCCATTTGCGGTGTGCTTGCCTTGCGGGGGCAGGTTCGACCGATGCGGTTTCGGTTGGCAGGGTGATCAATGGCCCACGCGAAACTGGGTAATGTAGTCCAGAAGTCCGAATGCCTTCAAAAGCCAGATGACAACCGCAATCACGACAACGCCATTCAGGATGCTCTTGATTTGACCCTGCATGGGAATGAAGCGGTTTACCAGCCAAAGCAAGACGCCGACGACGCCGAGTGTGATAACAAGCGTGACGAGTGGCATGTGATGTTCTCCGATGGTTCTTTCAGAACCGGCAGACACTCCGGCGTAATCAGACAGGTGTCAGCAGTTCGCGTTGAATGACCGGCGTACTTCCTATTTGGGTGTCTGCCGGCTAGATGCTCATGGGTGCAAGGAAGCCGCAGTGTTCACAGGACAGCGGAAAAGCGCGCTGATCCTGCATCGTTCCAACCGTGGAGAAGAACGCATGTCCGATGAGTTCCCTTAGTATGGGGTCATCAGGAAGCGGGCAAACCTCTTTTTGCTTCATTCCGATTCTTCCAAAGCGGGGCAGGGATTGCTGATCAACAATGCTCAGTAGAGAGCGGCGCGGCCGCGATGCAGAAAGCGACCAGCGGAGCAAGTGCCAACCTCGGGATCATGATTGATATTCTTCTGTGCGAGAGTTAAGCTAACCGCCGTCCGTCGCGACGCGCTTCGAGGAAGTGAGAAGATTATGTTGCGTGGCTTGATTCACGCGGCCAAACGACGCTCTCACCTGGATAGTCCTCGTGGAATCCAGGCAAGATCTCCACTGAGCACATAGATTGCAATCGCCGCGGCCATGAGCGTCGCGCCCACCCAAAAGCGCCAATCATAATGCATGCGTCGCCAATAGGGACCGGGATCCGGCTCGCCGTTGTCACTGCTTTTGCCTTCCCAGTTGTGCTTGTTTCCAGTCATTCTTTCTCCATCGCCAAGAGGTCGCAAAGCCAACTGGGTCCTGCATGATTAGGCCCGCCGCTTTCGGTTCTCGGGTTGCGTTATGGCTTTTGCGTTACCGCGGTCGTTACCTGGTCCGGTCTGCCCGCATCTGTCAAAGCAGAGCTTTTCACCGGCGCAGATTTATCCGCGGGCACCGAAGTCCCTGCCGGAAATATGAGCAATTGAATCGAACCCTCTTCCGTACCTCCAACCGAGCCTGCCTGCTTTCCCATTCCTAGCGTCTTCAGTTGGCTGTCGTCAAATCCAAAATTCTCAACCAGGTACTGGCGCACGACCATTGCCCTGGCCTCTGTAAGCTCGAGGTCCTTCTGCGAGTCACCCTCCGTTCCTGCTGAGACCACGATGACAGCAAAGCCGAACGGGTTGTTGGCGAGGTAGTCTCCGCCCGAATTAAGTGATTTCTGATTCTTGAGTTTGGCCGAGTCGCGACTATCAAAAAGCTGCCCGGGCGACCAGGTGAATGCTTTCGCCGGTGCTGCCTGCGGAAGCCCGCCAATTCTATTTGCAGCAAGCTCCGCGGAGTCCTCGTAGCCGCGCTTCTTGAAATATCCGCTCAAGAGAAAGTTGTGTTTCAAGGCTTCCATGTTCTCCTGGAAGTCCGTCACACCTGCCTGCGCCTGGGTCATCGTGTCATGCAAAGTGAGTGTGGTCTGTTCGAGGTTGCTGTAGAGTTGCTTGTCGTTGACAAGCGCGCCGATCGTTCCCTGGCCGGAATCGATCTTGGCGCTGACTGAGCTCAGATGCGCCGTTGCTAACGCGGCGTCTTGAAGCGCCTGCTGGCTATTGTCAAGAATTCCGCTGGCCTTCTTCAACATATCGGCCATCAACAGTGGCGATTGGCTTTTGATCGTTTGGCCATCGATCACTTCAGCCTGCCCTGCAGAGCCGAAAGAAATGGCGATGAACTGGTTGCCCAGCATTCCCTCGGTTTCAATTGTGGCAATGGAGTCCTGCTTGATGATCTCGTGTGTACCTCTGTCGAGGTTCATCAGCACCGTCACCTTATCGCCGGGCTTGTGGGGTAATTCAATGCTCTGTACCGTTCCGCTGTGAACCCCACCCACTTGCACGTCTGCTCCATTGGCGAGGCCGGCGACATTGTCGAATTGCGCCTTCAATACATATGTGGAGTGAAACAGATATTCCTTGCTCCCAATGATGAAAACCCCGGTGGCAAGGATTGCCAGCGTGACAAATATAAAGGCTCCCAACCGCGCGACTTTGGACATGCTGCCTCCTACGAATGCTTTAGAAACTCCCGTACAAATGGGATACTGCTCTTTTGAAGATCTTCAAACGTGCCCGAGGCCGCCACGCTGCCCTGATCCAGAAGAGCAAAGCGATTGGCGATGGTCCTGGCGCTGTGCAGATCGTGAGTTACAACTATGGATGCCATCTGCCGCTCTCGCTGCAGCTTCAGAATCAGGTCGTCGATCTCTCCTGAACTGATCGGATCCAGACCTGCTGTTGGCTCATCGAGCAGAAGAATCTCGGGCTCCAGCGCAAGTGCTCGTGCCAACCCCACGCGCTTCTGCATTCCCCCGGATATGTCGGACGGCATCTTGTTCAGATCGCCCGCCAATCCCACTTCAGCCAGCAGCTGTTTCACCCGGTCGGTAAGCTCAGACTGCGGCATGTCCTTGCGATTGTGGCGGAGAGGAAATGCCACGTTCTCGCGGACTGTCAGCGAATCATAGAGGGCTGCATGCTGGAACAGAAAGCCCATATTCTTTCTGATCTCGCCCATCTGGTCAACGGTGAGTCCACCGATCTCATTGCCATCGATGCTGATCGATCCGGAGTCGGGGGTCTCAAGTCCGATGATGAGCCTGAGCATCACACTTTTACCTGTGCCGCTGCGGCCCAGCACGGCGAGCGTCTCTCCGCGCTTCACGCGTAAGTTGATACCGTTCAGCACAACACGCCCATCGAATGACTTGCAAAGGTTCTCGACGGCGACGACGGAAGTCTTACTCTGTTCCTCCGGCTCCTGCTCGCTCATCGAGATGTCAAAGGCTGTTGCCATTGTCGTTTCACTTCGTATCGCGGGATGGGTTAGTGGAATACAACAAGAATGAACTTGACCAGCACAACATCTGCCAGAATCACGAACAGCGATGCCAGGACAACCGAGTTGGTGGCTGCGCGCCCTACGCCTTCTGCGCCCCCGCGCGTGCGCATTCCCTGGAAACATGCGATCAGGCCGATGATCAGTCCAAACACAGCCGTCTTGAAGGTGGGCGGCAGAAAGTCCTTCAGCGTGGCCCCGCGAAAGCCGGCATCAATAAACTGATGGAACGAAATAGGCTGCACCAGGGTTTGCGCGATCCAGCCCATCACCACGCCACTTGCATCGGCGGCAACGGTTAAAAGCGGAAGCATGAGGATGCAAGCCAGAATTCGCGTGACTGCCAGGAGCCGAAGAGGATTGATCGCCGAAGCTTCGATGGCGTCAATCTGCTCGGTTACTTTCATCGAAGCCAGCTCGGCACCAATTCCCGCGCCTACTCGCCCACTCACCACCAGGCCGGTAATCGTGGGGCCCATCTCCTGGATGACCGAGTAGACAATTGCCGAAGGAAGCAGCGAAGTCGCTCCAAATCGACTCATGCTGGAGCGAACTTCCATTGCTAGCACTGCGCCGATGGCGGCTCCGGCCAAAGCAACGAGGGGTAGCGATTGCGAACCCACGTCGTCAAGTTGCCGGATAAGCTCACGCCATTCAAAAGGCGACGTCATTGCAGCACGAAGCACCCGCCATGAGAAGACGCCGAGGCCTCCGAACCACTCGAAGAACCCCATGATCAATCCGGTCTCTGAGCGCGGGCGCTGCGCATCCGCGCTTTCCGGAAGCACCGGGGGAATGACCGCGACCGCAGCGTTTGCGTGGTTGCTCAATGATTTGGTCCTGGATCGGGTGCGGCGTGGGCGTTGGTTAAATGCATGCGCGATAGCAGGGAATGCGGGCCGCTATAGAGAAACTCCAGGCTGAGGTTCTCGCCCGCATACGCCAGCAGGCTGTAGTTGCCCATGCGGATGGCATCTTTCGGGCCAAAACGGCTTGGGTACCAACCGTAGACGGCGGTCATGGTCCCCGCGTACGGGGCTACGAGCGCGGGGAAGGAGAAGACGCGATGACCATCATTCCCGCGCCTTCCTGTCACAGCAGAAAACACTGCATGACCGAGACGCGGAAATACGCCGGAGCACTCACAGCGGTAGTACAGCGTATCTTCCTCGAAGGCTTCAGCGAGCGCGTACCGCGAAGTCGTGCCGGCCACAGCGATTCCAAAGTTCGATCCCCACCGCCTTCCGTAACCGTCGAAACCTTGACCCCACTCTGGAGGCGCATTGGACTCCTGGTTGATGCCTGCCGCGAGCCCGGCGCCGGCAATCGTATACGGGCCGAACGCGTCAAATGCGTAGTTCTTGAGCATGATTGCCTGCGACGGGCGCACATATGTGGGCTCGTCCTGGAGTAGCCTGGTGCTTGCGACCGTCTCAGCGGAGTCAACCGAGAGCGCAATTTGTTGCGCTTTGGCAGTCACTGGCCAGCACATGAGCGACGCTGCGGCCAGTAGCATCCAAATCCAGAAGTCAACTCGCAGTGCCCATCGATGAGCAGAAGGAGATAGGCAACATCGACAACTTTGACGAGCCTCCTGAGGAACAACTTCGATCGGCAAACCTCGCTCAGTCGTCGATCGCATCAAGGGTTGTCCTCCGATTTGCATCGTCATTTGCAGGGCCGGTCAAGCAAGGCGAGTTTCCCGGTGTTCAAACTTGTCAATTGGGATGGTTTCAGAACGCGTGGTGAAAGGATGGTCAGATTTGCTCCCAATAGGATGGGTGCGGCGCTTTGCACCGCATACGCTAGATTGAAGACTGGATTAGTCGATGGAAGCATCCGGCTTTTCCGCAACCTGATCAAATGAGCACAACCTCCGTTCTTGAATCGGAGGATCATGAGAACTCTTTCAAATTACATCTAGGAGACCGTCATGTCCGATACTCAGACCTTCTCAGCGATCCCAACCAGGATCCTGTTGCCGATTGATTTCAGCCCGTCATCCGAGGCCGCCCTGGAGATGGCCGCGGATCTTGCGCAGCATTTCAGAGCTGAGCTTTTCTTGGTCAATGTGATTCCGATGTTCCCGACGACGACCATCCCCGACCTGATTCCGGAGGGTGAATTCCTCCGCGAGGCTAGAGGATTCGCAGAAAGTCATTTGGCGAAGTGCAGCGCGGCCTTGTCTGTCAAGGGCGTGAAGTCAAACTCCAGCATCGAGGTTGGCAACGATGTGGCTGGGAGCATTATGGAGGTCATTGAGCGTGAGCACGCAGACATGGTCGTCATCTCCACGCACGGCATCTCTGGCTGGCATCCTCTGGTCTTTGGTTCGATCGCCGAAAAGATCGTAAAGCTGGCGCAATGCCCGCTCCTGCTGCTTCGCTCCGCCAAGCCAGACACGACAGTCAAGACTGTCTCTGGGCGCGCTTCGGAATGGTGGTAGGGACTCGCAACATCTGCTGCGAAACGGGTGAGAAAAGGTGCACTGACAACTTGATTCAGTGCACCCGATCTCTGCCCTTACGCGAACCGCGCTCTAACGATGTCCGTGGCCCGTGCTACGGCCGCCGCCCCGAAACCCGGGCAGCGCATGCTCTGCTCCCGCATCATGCCCGGCGTTACCTACATGGCCCTGTCCATCGCGGGCCTCGTTGCCATGAAAGTGATTGAATTGCGGTTCTCCGCGCCCCGGTACCGGCCCATTGTAGCCATGCTGAGGATCGAACCGGTTATCGACGTGGCCGTAAAAGCCATGTGGGCCATGAAACCAGGGACCGGCACCAAAGAACACGCCGCCCACAAACCAATCCGGGCCGTAATAGCCATAAGGCGCGCAGTCATAGGGCTGATAGTCAAAATATCCATAGGGGCACACAGGCGGAGCTCCTATTTCAACCGCAAGTTGCGCCGCCGACGCATTGGGTGGCCAGCACAAAAAAGCGATCGCGATGATTGGGAATGCAAGCAATTTAGCGTATTTCATTGTTTCTCCTCAACTGTTTAAAAGGTTGAGACGGGCGTGATGTCCCGTCTCTCCAGTTGTTACCATGCTCCCTGCCGCATTGAATGACTGGTCTGTATTGGTCTCAACCTGACGAGTGAGGATTCGGCTTGACAGCCTTCATTCATAAATCGACAAGCCTGGCAAAGAATGAAGCCCCCGGCCGATTGATGCTGCCTTCAATTCTGACCTTGCAAACCAACTCTAACTGATTGATACAAATAGTCTTCAGCTGAGCCTGAAACTCCATCCCGGTAAGAAGTAAATAACAACCTCTCGTTGAATGCTCGGCCCTTGTCGGCGATGATCCTGACCGGGCTCGTCCTGGTTGAGTGCGCGATTCTCGCAGTGAACAAGGCCCGTTGCCCGTTAACGGACCTCGCAACTCGCCACACGCACGAACGCGTGGACAAATTCGACATTTACCTGACTCTTTGGCTTGCCCGGCATAACAAGCGATTGTTGGGGGCGCTCTTCATCGCCGCAGAATTGTTCATCCTTAAACGATGGTTGAGTTCCGGGCACCAGGCAACCAATTCTGCGGGCATTCACGGATCAGGGCATGTCGGTACCATCCGCCTTCGATGCATGGCATGATGAACGAACGCTGACGGATTTGCAATAGCGGGGCCGAACTGCGAACGAATGAAGTACATCGACTGATAGGAGTGGCAGTTCATTCATTCAAGTTGAAATCAATGTTGAATGCTTGTCTGTTCAATTCCATATTGAATTGCGGTTTTAAGTACGTCGATTTTTATATCTGTCAGTGTTTTGAATTTAATGCAATACCCCGTGACGCTTGCTTTGCCGAGTTCCTGTCCAAATGTCTGGCTTAGGTAATTCTTGTCATTTACTCCCAAAATGTAGACGGATATGCCTGTTGTATTCGCACTTATACCAATTTGATAGAATTCCTTGGTTTTTCCATTGGCATATTGAATGGTTTGAGATCCATATCCAATGTTTGGGTTGGAAACGGTTTTTCCTTTCTCGTCTTTTCCATCTAAGAACCACAATTTACATGTTGGCATCAACGCCAAAATCATGTGATGCAACTGTTGCATTTCGCCACGTTTTGGTTCCGGTTGAGTGGCAATATACTCGTTGATTGTTTTCTGCAAATTCATATAACCCTCCTTGGCTTAGGGGTACCAATCCAGTGCCTCGGAAACCAACTGATTGGAGTCGGCTTGCCAGGCCGCGTAGAATTCGTCCTGTTTGCCGGTGATGAGGAGTTATGCGCGTGCCGCCAATTGTGGCCGCAAAAGCATGCCACTGCGCGCATCCTTGAGCACTTATTTCTGAAAGAGCAGCGGCGCAAAGTTGATGAGGTTGTCACGCCAGACCAGCGAGTCGTGCAGCCCCGGCGTCTCCACCTGCGTGACCGGCATCCCCTTCGCCTTCAGAAATGCGACCATCTTGCGGTTGGCCTCAATCAGACCATCATCGGTGCCGCAGGCAATCCAGAGCAGCTTCAGGTCGGCCGTTTTTGGGTCAAGCGAGGTAAGCTGGTGCTCGTAATCGAGATTGTGGACCGCCGAAGAGAAACCGCCGATCCATGCGAATTTGTCGGTATTGTGAAGGCCGGTGTCAAGCGCCTCAAGCCCGCCCATGGAGAGGCCCGTGATAGCCCGTCCATCGCGATCGCGGGAGATGTTGTAGGCGGATTCGGCGAAGGGCATGATCTCATCGGTCAACAAGCTCATGAAGAGCTGTGTGTTGTGCTCAACCGCGGCGGGATCACGCCAGATATCGAAGCCGTGCTCGACGAAGCCCATGTCTCCATAACCGAGCGGCATGACGACGACCATCGGTTTGATCTTTCCCTCGGCAAGCAGGTTGTCGAGGATGAAGTTCGCCTGCTGGTCCTTGACCCATCCTTCCGCCA
>CAZTLV010000056.1:0-25514 GCA_964614635.1 uncultured Occallatibacter sp. | reverse complement strand
CCGCAGGTGGTAGAATCACCCTTGAAAATCAAGGTTTTCCGAGGCAAATCGACGTGTATTTAGAAATGCAAAAAAGGCTTAGCGCCCGCCTGCGCGGCATATTGGAAGAAAAGTACGGCCTTCAAATCCCCAACATCCCCATCGAGATTCCGCCCGATCTTCAATTCGGCGAGCTCTCGACTCCCATCGCCTTTGAACTCGCCCGCAAGCTCCGCAAAGCCCCCAAAATCATCGCCCAGGAAATCGTCGCCGCCCTCGGTCCTCTCGAAGGCTTCGCCGGATTTGAAGTCGCCGGCGCCGGCTACATCAACGCCCGCCTCGACCGCGCCTCTGGCGTGCGCAACATAGCAACGGAGTCAGCGGCTTTCACTCGGAAGCTACTGAGCGAGCCATCTTCTGCTGTTCACGCTCTCGTCGAGCACACCAGCATCAATCCCAACAAGGCGGCGCACATCGGCCACCTGCGCAATTCCATCCTTGGCGACACCTTTGTCCGCCTTCTCCGCGCTGCCGGCCAAAAGGTCGACGTGCAGAACTACATTGACAACACCGGCGTTCAGGTGGCCGATGTCGTGGTCGGCTTTCTTTATTTAGAAGGGCGCTCGGCTCTTCAGGTTCGCCAGTTGCTTAAAGATCTAAAGGAAAATGGAGAGCGGATAGATTTCTATTGCTGGGATCTCTACGCCCGCACTTCGCAGTGGTACGAGCAGGGAAGTGAGGCGGAGAATGCTGCCCGCAAGCAGCTGCGCTACGCAACCCTCCACGAAATCGAGAGCGGCAACAACGAGACGGCGGAAATCGCCGAACTCATCTCCACAGCAGTCCTGCGCCGTCATCTCGAGACCATGCTCCGCCTCGACATCGAGTACGATTTCCTCCCGCGCGAGAGCGAAATCCTGCACCTCAAATTCTGGGACGCCGCCTTCGAGCAACTCAAGCAAACCGGCGTCCTCTACTTTGAGACTGAAGGCAAGAACAAGAGCTGCTGGGTGATGGCCCGTCCAGGCTCCGAAGTGGCTGCTGGCGATCTTGATGAAGATGCCAAGGTCATCGTCCGTTCCAACGGCACAGTAACCTATGTGGGCAAAGACATCGCCTATCACCTGTGGAAGTTCGGACTCCTCGGCAAGGACTTTGGGTACAAGCCATTCTTCACTTACCCCGATCGCGAATGCTGGATATCCGCCGGACAGGGCTTCGAGCCCCATCCGCACTTCGGCGGCGCGCAAGCCATTTACAACGTCATTGATGTTCGGCAAAACGATCCACAGGCAAATCTGGTTCAGGCCCTGCGAGGGATGGGATTCAGCGATCAGGCGGATCACTGCATCCACTTCGGCTATGAAAAGGTGGCTCTCACGCCGCGGTGCGCTCTTGAAATGGGCTACGACGTGTCGCAAGAAGACATCGATAGTCCTTACATTCTCGTGAGCGGCCGCAAGGGTTTCGGAGTAAAAGCCGACGACCTGATTGACAAGCTCATCGCCGCCACCCGCGCCGAAGTTGACGCCCGCCAAACCGGCGGAGCCGATGCCGAATCAGGTCGTCAGCGCATCGCCGAGCAAATCGCCATTGGCGCGCTGCGCTACTTCATGCTCAAGTTCACGCGTAACTCGGTCATCGCTTTTGACTTCAAGGATGCTCTGAGCTTTGAGGGCGAGACCGGCCCTTACATTCAATACGCCGTAGTCCGCGCCCGGAACATCTTCCGCAAGGCTGGCGTCACGCCTGAATCGGTTCTTCGAGATTTCGCCACGATCGATGCCGCAGCCTACCTTGAGGGCGAAGAGGCAGCCGACATCTGGTCCCTGTGGCTCCGCGCTGCCCGCCGGGCGTTGGTGCTCGAGCAGTGCATCGCTGCCTCCGAGCCTGCCTATCTGGCAAAGCATGCCTTCCAGCTCGCCCAGGAGTTCAACAACTTCTACCACAAGCACCACATCCTCACCGAAGAAGATCCCGCCCGCAAGACCTTCTTGCTAGCCACCGCCGCCGTAGCGCTGCGTGAATTAGTAGAAGTATTAAGTTGGCTGGGCATCGAAAGCCCGGAGGCGATGTGAAAAAGCAGCCTCTAGCTATTAGCCCCTAACCGCAAGTTCCAGGAGCTAGGAGCTAGAGGCTAGAAGCTGTCTTTCAAAAGCTCCTCACCCACTCCAGGATCGACCGTACC
Source organism: uncultured Occallatibacter sp. (assembly GCA_964614635.1). GTDB lineage: Bacteria > Acidobacteriota > Terriglobia > Terriglobales > Acidobacteriaceae > Telmatobacter. Next base: position 23,347 of record CAZTLV010000056.1, on the reverse strand, counting down.
GCAATCCCGCTTGGTCCCTTGGCGATATACGGCTTCGAATCTTCCACCCACGCCGTTCCCGCGATGTCCAGGTGAATCCACGGCGTATCTTCCGCAAACACCCTGAGGAACTCCGCCGCGGTACACGCACCGCCATAGCGGCCGCCGGTGTTCTTGATGTCGCCGATGTCGCTCTTGATCTGTTCGGCATACTCGTCGCCAAGCGGCAACCGCCAGAACTTCTCTCCTGAGGTTTCAAGCGCCGTGTCGAACTTGCAGTAGCTCTCGTCATCGTTTGAGAACACGCCCGCGTTTGCCATGCCCAGCGCAACCACGCATGCGCCGGTCAAAGTGGCCGCATCAATCAGGTGAGTCGCACCCAACTGCTTCGCATAAGCGAGGCCATCGGCCAGCACCAGCCGGCCTTCAGCGTCGGTGTTGATAATCTCAATCGTCTTGCCAGACATGGCCGTCTCCACGTCGCCAGGCTTGTAGGCCTTGCCGTCGGGCATGTTCTCGGCAGCGCAAACCACGCCGATGACGCGCACCCTCGGTTTCAGCAGCGCAATCGCTCGCATGGCTCCCAGCATGGCCGCGCCACCCGCCATGTCGTACTTCATCTTCTCCATGTTGTCCGAAGGCTTGATTGAAATGCCGCCGGTGTCGAATGTGATTCCCTTGCCAACCAGGCCCACCACCGGGCCATCGGTGACTCCCGCCGGCTCGTAGCGCAGAACAATCAGCGCGGGCGGTTCTTCTGAGCCTTGCGCCACGCTCCAGAACGCGCCCATCTTCAGTTCCTGAATCTTCTCTGTCGAGAACAGCGACCATCCCAGGCCCACTTCTTCAGCCATCTGCGCGGCGCGACGCCCAAGGATCATCGGTGTCAACTTGTTGCCCGGCTCGTTGACCAATGCCCGGGTAAAGTTCTGGCTCTCGCCGATAATCACCCCTTCAGCAAATGCAGCTTTGGCTGCATCCTGGTCACTGTAGGCGCCGGCTACCAGCGTAAACGATTGAATGCTCAGGTCTTTACGGTCGCTGCGGTAGGTGTCAGGGTCAAAGTCGCCCACAAAAGCGCCTTCAACGGCGGCGCGAACGCTTGGTCCAGCCGTCAATGGATCGGGCGGTTCCGGAGCGGGAGCAGGCACAGGCTCTGGTTCTGGTGCTGCTGCCACCGACTCAGGCGCGGGTTGGGGAGCCTCTGGCTCCGGTAAAACAAGAGAGTGTTCGGGCAAGTCGAATGCCGCTGCCGGCTGTGGCGCCGGCTCGGCAACCTTAGCCTCCGGCTCTGCCGGGGCTGGCGCAGCGGCGGGCGTTGGCTCGGGTGCTGGCGCCGGCGCCGGAGGTTGCGGCAGCACAAAAACAAGCTCTCGAATCCCCCGCGGCTTGGTGAATCGAACCGCCGTCCCCGCGGCTCTGCGTACCTCATGCACGGTGGCCTTGGCTTGTTTGCCCAGACCGACAATCAACAGGCGCTTGGCGGACAGGCCAGCGGGGGCGTGCACCAGCACCGTTTCGTTGGCGCCGGCCTTGTATTCACCACTCGTCAACACCGCGGCTGCGGCTGCCTTGACCGTTTCATCGGTGGTCAACAGTACGGGCTCTGGCCGAGCGTCTGCCGCCTTTGATGTCTGTGCGTCCGCGGCCATCACCGCAAGCAGTTCAGTTTCAATTCCTGCAAGACTTGCAAATGAAAGGTGGGTCTTCATCGTTTCCTCCGTACAATCCTTGGGGTTTCCGCCCTCAGCGTCCCATTCGGTGTTTGCTGGCGTTCACGGCGGCGCGGGCCTCGCGGTCGGCTTCGCGGCGTTTTTCGGTCTCGCGCTTGTCCCAGTCCTGCTTGCCCTTGGCTACGGCGAGCTCGCACTTGACCCGGCCGTTCCTGAAATAGAGCCTGGTGGGGATGAGCGTGTGGCCCTTGATCTGCGTCTTGGAGAATAGCTTCCGTACTTCTTCGCGGTGCAGCAGCAGCTTCCGGGTGCGCGTCGCGTCGTGGTTGGCTATGTTTCCATGCGAGTAAGGACCAATATGCACGTTAAGCAGAAACGCCTCACCGTCCTTGATGAGGCCGTAGGAATCTTTCAGGTTCGCCTGGCCCTCGCGGATGGACTTCACTTCAGTTCCGCGCAGAGAAATGCCGGCTTCAAACTTCTCCAGCAGGAAGTAATTATGGCTGGCAATCCGGTTGTGTGCAGCATCCCGCTCGCCAGAGGCCACGGGGTCGCGGGGCCGCGCCGGCTTGTTGGGGCCGGCAGCAGTCGGTTGAACGATGACGTGGCTGGTTTGGCGGGCCATCCGCTGGAATCCTCGAACTTTCATCGTAGCATTGGCAATTGTTTTGAACACGTTACCAATGGGTTTTGCTAGAATGGGGCAGCGTTTGGCGGGAAATATTTTTGATCCGGCTTGCCGCGAAAATTGCGGCATAATTCGCGTCTTCGACAGGCAGGGCGGTCCTCGAACACCCGTTCTTCAGCGCGGGCCGGCTAAAGCGGTTCTTCAATTGCTTTACCCCGAAGTAACATCGCTCAGTGGATTTTGCGGCATCCAAAGCCGCCGTGCGCATTGCAGGAAAGGTCAGCTCACGTGGAGAACCGCTCTATGACGCCTTGGAAGTCAATGCCTGGGAGTTCGATGAAAAACCGCACAATTTCTCGGGCGGCTTCGCGATGCGTGATCTTCAGTCGAGCTCTCTGGACCGGACTGTTCGCTGTAGTGGCCATGCTTGTTCTGCCCAGCGCTCAACTACACGCCGAGTCGGCCGCCTCTCTCTTCAGGCACGGCGAGGTGGCTGAGGCGCACGAAGACTACGACACCGCCCTCACCGATTACCAACAAGCCTATGACAAGGCGCCTAAGGAACTTGCATACCGCACTGCTCTCGTCCGGGTTCGAATATCGGCATCCGCCCTGCACCTGACCAAGGGACGCAAGCTGCTGCTCGGTGGCGACGAGCAGGGTGCGCTGGTCGAGTTTCTGCATGCCGCTGAAATCGATTCCAGCAACGAGGCCGCCCAGCAGGAGATTGCCCGGCTCAGGCAAAAGCGTGGTGAGGCGGCCCAGCCCGCCGAAACCAGTCTCGCTGAAGCGGCTGGAACACAGGATGAGATCGACTCAATGGGGCCGCCAGTCCTGCTTAAGCCGCTCTCCAACGAGCCGCTCACTCTGCATTACACCGAAGATGCAAAGGTGGTGTATCAGGCCATCGGCAAAGCAGCCGGAATCAACATCCTTTTCGATCCGGAGTACACCTCCAAACGAATCCAGGTGGACCTGAACAATTCGTCCTTGCTCGATGCCTTGCGCATTGTGGGCACGTTGTCGAACACGTTCTGGCGGCCCGTCACCGCCAATACCATTTTTGTTGCCGTCAATAATCGAGCCAAGCGGACTGAGCTTGACGAACAGGCCGTGCAAACCTTCTACCTTACCAATGCCTGGCAACAGAATGATTTGAACGACGTTCAGACCGCGCTCCGCAACGTGCTCGCCGGCAATTTCAAGGTCTACGGCGTAGCCAGCCAGAACGCCATCGTCTGCCGCGGCACTCCTGACGAACTGCTCCTGGCGCAAAAGCTGATCAACGATCTTGATAAGGCGCGAGCCGAAGTTGTGGTCGACATCGCGGTACTTGAAGTCAGCAAGAACTGGGAGAAGACGCTCGGCATTCAGTGGCCCAGCAGCATTGGGATTGCCCTGCAACCGCCCACCTCCACAAGCACCACCTCAACCACCACCACCGGGACAACCGGCACGTCGACGGCACCGACTCTCTACGATCTTGCCCATCTCAAGGCGACCGATTTCGCTGTCACCGTTGGCTCGGCCACCGCCAACCTGCTGCTCACTGACTCGACCACAAAGATTCTGCAGAATCCGCGTGTCCGGGCCACCGATTCGCAGAAAGCCACTCTCACCATCGGCGAAAAAATTCCCGTTGCCACCGGTTCCTATCAAACCGGCGCTGCCACCGCGGTGGTCAGCTCGCTGGTGAATACACAGTTCCAGTACCAGGAAGTAGGCGTCAAGATTGAAATGACGCCGACAGTGCACTACGACCACGATGTCACCCTCAAAATCAAGATTGAAGTCTCATCGCAGAACGGCTCTGTCACCATCAGCGGCGTCACCGAGCCTATCATCGCTCAGAAAGTGGTTGACCAGGTCATCCGCCTGCGCGAGGGCGAGGCCAGCATCCTCGGCGGCATTCAGGACAAGCAGGATATGGTCAGCTGGACCGGCATCCCTGGTTTGAGCTCAATTCCAATCCTCAAATACCTCTTTGGCTCAAAAGATCACACCATCAGTGACGATGAACTGGTCTTCCTTGTTGTGCCCCACATTGTCCGCACCCAGATCCTCGACCAGGCCAATCTGCGAGCTGTCGATACCGGCGTAGGCACAACCTCCATTGATATTCGCCGTGTCTCCGCCGATCTCCCGGCTTCCCATCCCATTTCAAACGCCACACCTCCCGCGTCGCAGCTGTTGCCCGGCTCCGCCGTAGCACGGCCGAATATTGGTGTGGTTCCCGGCCAGAGCGCTGCGGCCGCTGCGCCCGCGGCTATTGCCCAGCTAAGCGCGTCTGGCGATGCAAACGGCGAATCGGCTGCTGCCGCAGTATCTCCCCATCCGCAAGGCCCGCCGCCCGCTCAAAAATTGAGCATGTCGTTTACGCCTTTGCCCGGTCCCGTACCCACGGATACCCCGTTCCAGATTCCAGTTGTGCTGACAGGCGGGACCGATGTCTCTTCGGTGCCGCTGCAGATTCAATACGACGTCGCCAAACTTTCCCTGGTCAACGTCGGCCCTGGTGATCTGTTGAGTCGCGATGGACAGGCCGTGGCGCTGGTCCATCGCGATGACGGTTCCGGCAGCGTCAACATTGTGGCTTCGCGCCCGCCGGGTGCGCCCGGTGTGGCTGGCGCGGGCGTAGTGTGCGTCCTCAGCTTCCAGGCCAAGACGCCGGGCGAAACCGTTGTCTCCATGACCCGTGCTTCTGCGGTCAACACCGCCCAGCAGCAGTTGCCGGCCGAGGGCGGCCAAATCAGCATTGTGGTGAGGTAGCCATGAGTCCAACGTCACGCAAGACCGTCCAGGCCATTCCCTCTCAGGCCGTCCGGCTTCACCGGATTGGCCGGCGTGGCGAACAGGGCCTCACCCTGGTCGAGTTGATCGTCACCGTCGCGATTCTGTCCATTCTTGCCACGACGGCCGTGCCCGTCGCACGCTTTCAGGTGAAACGCCAAAACGAGCGCGAGCTGCGGCGCGACCTATGGCAGATGCGCGACGCCATCGATCACTACAAAGACGCCGCCGATCAGCACGCCTTCCAGACCAAGGTGGACAGCCAGAACTATCCACCCGACCTGGAAACACTGGTCAACGGAGTGGATGTGCAGGGAAAGAAGCTCAAGTTCCTGCGCAAGATTCCAATCGATCCAATGACCGGCAAAGCCGAATGGGGATTGCACTCCATGCAGGACGAACCAGGCTCGGACTCCTACGGTGGCCAGAGCGTTTTCGATGTCTATTCAAAGTCCTCGGGAACCGCCCTGGACGGCACCAAGTATTCCACCTGGTAATGATCGACAAGAGGGACTTGTGAGCATCAGAGGCAAACAAAGCGCGGGCTTTACGCTGGTCGAACTGATGATCGTCATGGCCATCATCGGAGTTCTGGCCGTGGTGGCCGTGCCCAGTTATGTCACCGCCGTCAAGCACGCCAACGAAGCGGCCCTCAAGGAAGACCTCTTTGTGCTTCGTGGCGCCATTGATTCCTATACCATGGACAAGCAGAAGGCTCCGCAGACCCTCGAAGACCTCACCCAGGAGGGCTATTTGAAAAAGATTCCGGAGGACCCGATGACGCACAGCAGTACGACCTGGGTCACCGATTCAAGTGACTCGCTGTATTCGCTGGACCAGACCGACCCCGGTATCGAAGACGTCCACTCCGGCTCAACGGAAACTGGATCCGACGGCCAACCCTATTCCACGTGGTAAACACTGCGACGGCAACTTCAGAGGCAATCATGAGAAAGAAAATGAAACGAGGCTTCTACCTGGTGTTGTCAGTGGTTGCGTTGAGCGGTGCTTTGTTTGCGCAGTCCCAAAAGACAATTACCGTCAGAATGCTCGATAGCAAATCCGGCAATCTCATCGCAACATCGCAATTCCTCGTTCGCGTCGATCACCAGGACACGGTTCACGGAAACTGGGTGGTCAAGAATGAAGATGGGACAGGCAAACTGACCGTGCCCGCCAGCGCCGACGTTCTGTCGATTCACGCAACCTATGACGCTACCATGATGGTCTATGCGAATTGCGATGCGAACAAGGACGCCGGGAACTCTGAACGTGCCGCCGGTCTTGATCATTGGTACAAGATCGCGGACATTCTTTCGTTGGGCGTCGTGGCTCCCAATGCCTGCGTGGGGAAAAAGGTTCCCGATAAACTCCAAGTCGTCGCCCAGCCTGGCGAGTTTGTTTTTTTTGTCAGGAAGCAGAATGTGAAAGAGCAGATGCAGGAGTAGGGCCAAGCTAAGCTACCCCGGTTTTCAATGGCATTTTCAGATCGCTATTTCGGCCCGACGGCAATCTCCTTCCCATCGAAACTTGAACTCTCATTCTGGATTGCGGAGAGATCCTCCCGTGGCGCTTGATCCAATCGAACCAGCGGTTCTCGACTTCATCCTCCAGGTTGAACGCCTCTACGCGAATCTCATGGCCGCCCCGGGCCCCGGCGTAGGCACAGACCACGGCCTCGGCGGCAAGCTCATCTATGCGGGGGATCTTGACCCAGTCTCCCGTGCTCTGCTGGTCGCGGCCAATATCGCCGGTGCAGCGTCCCTTGCCGTCTCAGCCGATCAAGCCCGGCAAAAGCAAGCGGTTAAAGACGGCGTGATCGACTTTCTTGTCACTTCGCTCAGTGAGGCGCTGCGTATCCTCAAGAACCAGGTTCGCAAACGCGAGTCGGTTGCCGTCTGCATCGCCGGTCAACCCGAAGCCGTTGAGCGCGAAATGCGGGATCGCGGCGTGCTCCCCGATCTGATTGCTTCCGAGCTTCCCGGCTCTCCAGCGTCTCAATTCTGGTTTGCAAAAGGTGCGTGCTCCATTGAACTTGATTCCGAGGAACTGGACCACGCGCTTCTTATCTGGCAAGTGAGCGGCTCGCCGACAAAGTCCATGGCTGCCTTGGACACCATCGTCCTCGACTGCCTCTTGAGGGGTGCGGGCCTCGACAGGTCGACTCCAGCACGCTGGCTACGCCTGTCTCCGCGCTACCTCGGCCGGCTCGCACATGGCGTCAGGGTTCTTCGCTGCGATCCGCGGGTAGCGAAGGAGTTTGTTGCCCGAGCGCAACGAGCGGTCGAGAACGGCGAGATCGGCGTAGAAGTTCGATTTGATTTTCGCGACAACGGCGAAGGTTTTAACGCGCAATTCATTTCGACGGCTGCGGCTGACGGCGTCGCCTGACATCAACTCTGCGCGGTGCCGGCGGCCTCTATCCGAGTCCATAGTTCCTTGACGCCATATCCGGTCTTGGCTGAGACTGGCAACACCGCATCCAGTTCCAACCCCTTCTTCAGTGCCAGCAGGTTGCGGGTGCGTTCGTTGCCGCTGAGCCGGTCTACCTTGGTGGCCACGACGACAAACTCACGCCCTGCAGCTCGCAGCCAGTCAATCAACTGGTGGTCGCTCTCTTGCGGGGGCACATTCGAGTCCACCAGGCACACGCACAGCTTGAGCGTCGAGCGGATCGCCAGGTAGGGTTCGATAAACGCCGGCCACCCTGCCGAAATCGACTTTGAAATCTTCGCGTACCCATATCCGGGCAGGTCGGCAAACATCATCCTTTTGCGCTGGCTCGGGTCAAGAAGCGCAAAGAAGTTGATGGCCCGCGTCCGTCCCGGCGTCTGCGACACCTTCGCAGCCTTCTCGCCCACCAGAGCATTCAACAGGCTCGATTTGCCCACGTTGGATCGTCCCAGAAAAGCAATCTCCGCCACATCCGGTGCAGGGAACTGCTCTGCCGCCATCGCCGATAAAAGAAATTGTGTTGTATAGCGCATAAGAAAGCAGGGATAGCGAGTCGGCAGGTCAGCAAATCAGCGGGCACACGGGCGGAGCTATCTACTTGTCAGGATACAGGAGCAGCCTTTGCATCGCTGCAAACTCAATCAATCATCACCCGCGGGACGGCCAGGCTGCGTCCTCACACAACCTCGCTGGCTCGGCTGCTCCTCCTCTTCCAAAGCAGCGAAGCGTAGACCGCGACATTCAAGGCAATCACCACGGCCGTCAGAGCGTACTGCCAATTGAGCGGCAGCCCTTCCTGATAGATGACGGGCACAAGATAATGCGCAACAAAGTCTCCGCTGTAACTGGTGATGCCGGCGCGAATGGCAAAGAGGTTTTCCAACGCGGTGAGCGGGCAAACGATTCCCGGAGAGAGCTCAGCGAAAACCGCCCACGATAACGCCGCAAGGTGAGCGATCGCCAGCCACCATCGGCGCCTCGCCACAATCCCGCCTGCAACGACAAACACGATGAATGCCAAGTGCACAATGATCGTAACTTCTGTCAATGCGCGATACATGGTGTGCGTTCCGGGCAGGCGCAGACCTCTCGGCCAGCTTGACTGCGATCAGTCTTGAATCGCCTTACTGCGGAGCCGGCAGGTTGCCTGTCATTTCCGCCGCCGGCACAGAAGCCAGCACATCGGTTTCGGCAGGCAGCGGTGTGGGCAGCGGGCCTTCCAGCGCCAGCGCAAGCACCTCATCCATCTGGTCAACAAAGTGCAGCTTCATGGCCTTCTTGACGTTGTCCGGCAACTCGGCAATATCTTTCTCATTGGCGCGCGGCAGGATGATTTCAAAAATGCCGGCTCGCAGCGCAGCCAGCAGTTTCTCCTTCAATCCGCCAATCGCCAGCACTTTGCCGCGCAGCGTGATCTCTCCGGTCATTGCAATGTCGCGCCGCACCGGAATCCTGGCCAGCGCACTCGCCAATGCCGTCGCCATGGTGATGCCCGCAGAAGGCCCGTCTTTGGGAATGGCTCCCTCAGGCACGTGCAGGTGGACGTCCACGTTGCGATAGAACTCGCGCGTCAACCCCAACGCCTGAGCTTTGCCGCGGATGTAGCTCAACGCTGCCTGCGCCGACTCCTGCATCACGTCGCCAAGTTGGCCCGTGATGGTCAGCTTGCCCTTGCCGTCGAGCACCTGCACTTCTGTCGTCAGGATGCTGCCACCGACCTCGGTCCATGCCAGACCCGTAACCAGGCCCACTTCGCTCTTCTCATGTACTTCTGAATCGCGGTACCGCGCCACGCCCAGGAACTCGTTGATGTTGGCCGCCGTCAGCTCTTCCTTGTGCTTGGCGCCCACCTTCACTACCTTGCGCGCTACCTTGCGGCACACGTTGCCAATCTCGCGCTCAAGATTACGGACTCCCGCTTCGCGTGTGTAGTAACGAATGATCTCCAGAATCGCATCGTCGGCAAAGGAGATATTCTTCTCGCTCAGTCCGGTCTGCGCGCGCTGCTTCTTTACCAGGTACTGGCGCGCAATCTCAAGCTTCTCCTGTTCGGTGTAACCTTGCAGCCGCAGCACCTCCATGCGGTCCTGCAATGCGGCCGGAATCGTATGCATCACGTTGGCCGTGGCCACAAACAGCACCTGCGACAGGTCGTAGTCCACGTCGAGATAGTGATCCTGGAAGGAGGTGTTCTGTTCCGGATCAAGCACTTCCAAAAGAGCCGACGCCGGATCGCCTCTGAAATCCGACGCCATCTTGTCCACTTCGTCGAGCAGAAAGACGGGATTCTTGGTCCCGGCGCGCTTCATGTGCTGAATAATCTGCCCCGGCAGCGCGCCAATATAGGTGCGCCGATGTCCGCGAATCTCTGCTTCGTCGCGCACGCCGCCAAGAGAGAGCCTGACGAATTTGCGGCCAGTCGCTTTCGCAATCGACATGCCCAGCGACGTCTTGCCCACGCCCGGAGGCCCTGCAAAACACAGGATCGACCCCTTGGGATTCTTCACCAGTTGTCGCACCGCAAGGAACTCCAGAATCCGTTCCTTGATCTTCTCCAGGCCGTAGTGGTCGGTGTTCAAGACCTTCTCCGCATAGTCAATCGAGCGGGTCTCTTTGGAGCGCTTCTTCCACGGCACGGCCAGCAGCCAGTCAATGTAGTTCCGACTTACCGTGGATTCGGCCGACATCGGCGGCATGGCTTCCAGCTTCTTCAACTCCTGGACAGCCTTGTCGAGCACTTCCTTCGGCATCCCTGCTGCTTCAATCTTCTTGCGCAGCTCGTCGAATTCGCTCTTCTCGCCGCGACCCAGCTCCTTTTGAATCGCTTTGATTTTCTCGTTCAGGTAATACTCTTTTTGCGCCCGCTCCATCTGCCGCTTTACGCGCGATTGAATGTTACGATCCAGATCGAGCTTTTCAATCTCCACATCCAGCACGTCGGCAAGCCGCGCGAGTCGAATCGCCGGGTCGAAGATGGCCAGCAGCTCCTGCTTTTCCTCAATCCCCAATTGCAGGTTTGCGGCGATGGTGTCGCTTAGCTTGGCCGGCTCATCCATCCGAACCGTGGCGATGATCGTTTCGTAGTTCAGAGACTGCTGCAGCTTTACATATTGCTCAAACAAGCTGGTCACGCGGGTCATCAGCTGCTCGACGGCGGGCGTCATCTCAAACTGTGTTTTTCCGGTCCGCACCGTGGCCACAAAAAAGCCGTCGTGGTCGTTCACTTCAGAAGACTTGGCGCGCTCCACGCCCTCCACCAGCACCTTGATATTGCCGTCGGGCATCTTCACGCTTTGCACAATGTTGCAAATCGATCCGACCTGGTAAATTTCCTTGGCTTTGGGCTCGTCGATCGAAGCATCATGCTGCGTTGCTAAAAAAATCTTGCGGTCGCCGTTGAGCGCCTCCTCAAGGGCGCGCACGCTTGACTCGCGGCCGACCACGAACGGCGTCATCATGTACGGAAAAATGACCATGTCCCGAATGGGCATCATGGGCAGCTTGCGTGCTTCGGTCTTCTCGCGAGATGCGGTCATCGGGCCCCCTGGAGAACTGAATGCAAATGTCTAACTCCGGCTGACATGCCGGTGGCGAGCCTCATGTTGGGATTGTACAGCGAAACGCTGTCGAGGGAGGGCAAAGGGGTGTGGTTGGTCATGGTCCCCAGGTAACCGATTGCCCCGCAATTCATTGCAAATCGCGGGGCAATCGGTCATAGGTTGGCAGCAGACGGTTTACCTGCCGGCGAGATTGCTCGGGCTGCCCAAGCCTGTGCACTGATCCCATCCGGGAGCGGCGAACGTTCCTGAATAGTAGCCGCAGGCTCCGTACCAGATGTCATTGAATGTGCCGAAGCCATTGAAGCTGTAAAGCTTGGTGAGTTCTGAAACACTCGATGCCTCAAGGTCGCCGGACGCATTCACAATGCCGGCAATGGTCGGCGTCGCCACGCTCGTACCGCCTACGATGTACCATCCCGGACCGGGGACTGCGAATGTGTCCAGGACCCACACGCCGGTATCCGGATTCGAATCTGCCGAAATGTCAGGTATGCCGCGAGCGCCGCCAGTCTGGTGCGCGATGATGTGGTTGCCGGCCTGGTAGCTTGGAATTGCCTCGTAAGCGCTGATGCCTCCACCAGCCTCCGTCCAGGTGATCTCAGCAATAAAGTTGCCCGTGTACTCACTTCGCGCCGTTGAGGTTCCGCCGGCGCAAACCACGTTCGGTGAAGCGCAGGGATAAATCACACCAGGCGCGTCGCCCGCCGCGGCAAAGTAGACCACCCCGGGTGAAGTGAAGAAGGAGTCCAACTCAGTCTCCTCTGAAAACTCACTCCCGCCCCAGCTCATCGAGACTTCGCCTCTGCCTTTGCTGTGGGCAGGACACGTCGTTGTCTGACCGCACATCACCAAATTACTTGCAACCAGCACGGCGGGATAAAGGTCGGAGTCATAGTTGGAACTTGCTTCCACCAGGTAGAGAGTAGCGTTCGGAGCCATTGCGTGCGCATACTCAATATCCAGCGACTCCTCGATCTCCCAGCCGCCGGTAGGATCGATGGGAGGTTCGGCGCCGCCCGCATACACAACCTTGAACTTCGGCGTGGCAAGGCCGAATTGCGCTGAGAATGCCGCCAGGTCAGAGGCCGCATTGGGATCATCGAATGCGTCGACGATGGCAATGGTCTGGGTGCCCCCTGAGGGCGTGTTGGTGGTCTGGTTCGGGTTGCAATACGGAATCGGCTTCACAATTCCATAAAGGCATGCCAGAGAGGCCGGCGTTTCATAGGCGTAGCCCGCGAAGGGCGGCAGCTCGCTGGGAGTCGCGAATGGCTCTTCGATGTAGCGCAGGTTGGTGTGAGCGGTCAGTCCCGCAGTGTTTGCGCTTTCGTGGCTCGACGCTGGAATGACCACAGACTTCGGGCGAGTGGCAAGCATCTGGGCCTGGACCGAACAAGACAAGGCAAGAAACAAAACTGCTGGTACCGCCGCGGTCAGGCACTGCGCAATTCTGTTTTTGCGGACACGCAGCGTGTTTAAAATCAGAGTTGGGGTGGATTCAATCATGGCAAGACCTCCTTGAGGGTTCACAAGTTTTGAATAGGAGCAGCACGCGCAAAGGCGGACTGCGCGGCCAGTCTCCAAGGAAACGGGTCGACGGCTACTTCTCCAGGGGGAGTGAAACTCGCCCAAATGGTGCTCTCCGGGCGCTAAGCATCAACGGCAAGCAGGGTGAAAGCCAGGTTCACAGCAACAGCGCTGACCCCGTAAAAATTGAAAACCGGAAACGTGAAGACGTGAAAGGAAAGGTCCGAAATGTGCAAACCGAATTCCGGATGCAGGTTACAGTACGCAGATCGATTGCGAATGTCAAGACACTAAAACCATGATCGCTCCGAGCTCTTTTCACTGCCACCTGTCAGATGGTTACCGTTGATTTCTTGATAAACATCGCGGGAACCACCCAACCCGGACTAAAGCAACGCCGGGCCTTGTTTAAGCAGCGATTGCCCATCAACTCCCAAGCAGGAAGCGTTTCGTCAACCAGCAGCGTCAATCAAGAATGGTGCGCAACGCTTTGCATACGTATGCATTTTCTTGCGATCAAGAACGGCAGGAGTCGTCTTCCGACATCCCCGGCTGACCGACGGGCGCACATGCTATCGTGTTGGGAGTCTGAATGTGCGGTGTGCCGTTATGACGCTCCCATTTCGAGGAATCAAAGCATTGTCTCAATCCGCACAGATCGACGTCTTCAATGCCAATGGCACAGCCGGGGAGTCCGAGGCCGGTTCGCTATCTGTATTCCATTGGTTTGCCGCCTACACCACGCCACGCCATGAAAAGCGCGTCGACCAGCACCTTCGCATGAGGGAGATCGAGCACTATCTGCCCCTCTACCAGGTGCAGCGAAAATGGAGTGACGGGTCCAGGGTCACGCTTGACCTGCCCTTGTTCCCGGGTTATATCTTTGTCCGCATCGAGCGTGCCCAGCGCGTGCGCGTCCTTGAGGTGCCCGGAGTGGTGGCAATTGTCGGTGGCACCGGCCGTGCTCCGGCGCCTTTACCGGAATCAGATATTGAGGCATTGAGGTCGGGTCTGCATCTGCGCCGCGCTGAACCGCACCCATTGTTGAAAATCGGGCAGAGAGCGCGTATTCGCTCCGGCGCTCTGGCCGGCATGGAGGGCATCGTCGTTCGCAAGAAGAACAGCTTCCGTGTCGTTCTTACGATGGAAGCCATCATGCAAAGCATCGCTGTAGAGGTCGACGCCAACGAACTCGAGCCCCTCGACTCGCTCTGCCTCTCTGGCGTTTGAGGCCGCAACGCTCTCGCCTCAATTGATTCTCCTTACCCTTTCTCCCTGATCTTCAAAACAAATGCTGTGAACGATTTGTCGCTGGCCACCAGCATCTGGTGCGGCAGGCCCGCAGGAACATGCGCCACATCGCCAGTCCTCAATTCCTGTCTCTTGCCGCCTGAAATCGAGACCCCGCGAACCTCGCCCGGGCCAATCGTCTCCGCGCCCACGATTGTGCCGCCTGTCAAGAGCGTGGCCCGGCCTTCGAGCACCACGAACAAATCCGCAAAATTCTCATGCTGCTCCACCACCCCATCGCGGCTTCGAAACGACAGCATCGTGAAGTGCTGCGGAAACTCCTTCAACGTCTCGTTTGCTGAACCGTCGCCATGCTTCGCCAACTTGCGCAGATACGCTCCTCGCTCCAGCAAGATGGCGGACGGCCAATGATCCGACTCGACGGACACATCCTTCGCGTTTTTCCTGCGCCCAACCTGCGGTACTGGTTCATCCGGATTGATCGCCTTCAAAAGTTCCCTCGAAAACCTGTCGCTATCCATCGCTTTCCTCTTCGGCTGCGTTCATCGCTCACCCAGCCCGGCTGCGGCCCTTGCCCTCATGAAAACCGCCAGAAACATCTCCCGCGTCAGCTTACCCGTATTCGTGTTCTGAAGGGACGGGTGGTAACTCGCAATCAGTGTAAGCCCGCCGGGGAGCGCATACTCCGCGCCATGACCAAACGTGAATCCCGCGCGCGTTGTCAGCTTGCCCTCCCGAAGTTGATGTCCTAGAAATCCGTCGAAAGCGATCTTGCCCAGGCAAACAACAACCTTCAGTTTCTTCAGCAGCCGAATTTCCTCATCCAGCCATGACGCGCAGTTTCTCAACTCCTCGGGAGTCGGCTTGTTGGCTGGTGGAGCGCAGTGCGCCACGGCGCTGATCCATGCATCCTTCAGCTTCATTCCGTCGTCCGGGGTCACAGCTCTTGCCTGCAACGCAAACCCGGCGTCATGCAGCACCGGAAATAGAAAATCGCCCGATCCATCTCCGGTGAACATGCGGCCTGTTCGATTGGACCCATGTGCTCCGGGAGCCAGACCCAGCACCAGCACGCGCGCCTCAGGGTCTCCGAAGGAAGGCACCGGCCGGCCCCAGTACTCAAAATCCGCATAAGCCTTGCGCTTCACCCGCGCGATCTCGGCACAATAGGGACGGAGCCGCTCGCAGCGCTCGCAACTGATGATTCGAGCGTTCAATTCCTCAAGAGATTGAATCGAGCCGGCCATGATCGCAGTCTAGCCGTCTCCGGGGAGACCCGATAGAGGTCCATGCAGCGAACCCGGGGTTCAAAGGTGGAGGGTTATGGGCTTCAGCCCGCACAAATACGGCGCGAGGCCACCTGCCCCAACCGCAGGTGGTGCCGTGGCGTAAAATGGCACCGCCGCCGGAATACGCTTTCTTGTCACGGCAAAAATCAACCCGAGCTGGAGCCAGCTCCGCGAAATTCAACAGAATATTAAGGGATGGATGGATATGAAGACGATGATGAACGCCCTTGCGCTGATCCCCTTTGCACTGCCAGCCCTTGTCCTGCCGGTTTTATTGGCTGGCCCGCTCGTCGCTTTCAGCCACGCTCAGGATGTCACAGAGATCGGTGGGCAGAAGGTTGTTACCCTCACGCGCACCGCAACAAGCACTACCAAGCCGGAGTTCACCAGCATCACGCTGGCGCCGGGCCGCGGCATGGAAATCATCCAGATCACCGCCAACTTTCCCGGCAAGGGCAATATCAACGTCCTCGCATCTCCTGATCTTGCCGGGGCCAAGAAGATGCTCGACGAAAGCGATGATGACTTCGGCGATCTCGGTTATCGGCTCGGCGCGGCGTTCCTCGCCCCTTATCCAAACCGCATTCGAGGCAAGCTCTCCGCCGATGGCAAAACCCTGACGACGGAATGGAACGGTCGCTCCATCACACTGCCCGCCAACAATGTTGGCAAACTGCCCACCGCGGAGCGCCACGCCATGCACGGCCTCATCCTCAAGGCCAAGACGGATGAAATCGAGGTGAAAAACATTCCCGGCGGCCAAGAAGTCTCAGGTGTCATTCATGCCGGCGATTTTGGAGGCCATTGGTTCTCCAAGACCCAATTTGCAGTCACCATCCGCCTTACTGCCGAAGCCGTGGATGCGACCATTGACGCTCGTAACGTAGGCACCGAGTCTGAACCCATGGCCGTTGCCTGGCATCCCTATTTCAACCTTCCCTCAGGCGACCGTACACAGGCCAGGGTCATGATCCCTGCTTCCACCACGGCTGAAGTCGACGGCTACGACAACGTCTTCCCCACCGGCAAAATCGTGCCCG
The DNA here is from genome assembly GCA_964614635.1 of uncultured Occallatibacter sp. Lineage (GTDB taxonomy): Bacteria > Acidobacteriota > Terriglobia > Terriglobales > Acidobacteriaceae > Telmatobacter. Next base: position 7,156 of record CAZTLV010000056.1, on the reverse strand, counting down.
TTCAGGGAACCAGGTTTGACATGCGCGCTGCCGGCGGCGCTCCGCTTGGCAACAACTTCTTCGACGACAACTGGAACCACATTGAATGGAAGAACAAGATGGTCACGGTCCAGGTGATTGACCCCGCAGCGCAATACGGCATCGAGGTGATTGGCCTGTCACCTGAGATCAAGAGCATCCAGATGTATGCACCGCCCGCCGCGCACTTCGTCGCGATTGAGCACCAATATAACTTCGGTGACCCGTTCGGCAAGGAATGGGGATCGATGGATACCGGCATGGTCACGCTCAAGCCAGGTCAATCCACCAAGTGGCATGTTCGCCTGCACGTGTTTGTCCCGTAGCTCGCCTTGTTTGGCGGCCGGCACCCAAGTCGGCCGCCAACGCACAGATGGCTGAGAAGAGCTAGTCGCTCACCTTCGCCAGCTTCACGGTTTTTCCCGTGCGCGCAGATTCGCGCGCAGCATCCAGAATCTGCATCACCACGACGTTTGTATCCAGGGCCGTCAAGTCGCCCTTCGGCTCTTTCTGGCCTTGCAGAACAGCAGCCAGATAGCTCAACGAGTCCCGCTCGTTCTGATTGAGCGAGGGCGCCGTGCTCGTCTGCTCATCCGCGTCGTGCTCGTGCCGCACGCGCAGCTTGTCCGATCCCACCGTGATGGCGTAACCCGTGGCCCCGTATACCTCCATATCCTTCCGCCCGAATGGCCAATTCCACGAAGCCTGAATCACTGCCTGCGCACGGGGATAGGTCAGCACAACCGTGGCATCGTCATCCACCCTGGAATACAGTTGCGGCTTGTCGCGGTTGAGCACGGCGGTCACGGTCAACGGAGTCTGGCCATGCATCATCCAGGTCATCAGGTCTGCTCCGTAGCAGCCAAAGTCATAAAGGGCACCAGCGCCATTCTGTGCCGGATCGGTAAGCCAGCTCAGAAACTCGGCCGGTACGCCAATCTCCTTCGGCCCCTGGTGTCCGTCGTGAATCACCACTCGCCGAATCTCGCCAAGCTTGCCCTGCTCCACCTCGTCGTAGGCTGCGCGATTGCTGGAGTACCAGGTGGTCTCATAATTCACCAGCACATGAATGTGGTAGTGACGCGCCACGTTCCGAATCGCCAGAGCATCGTCAAGCGAAATCGTCAGCGGCTTCTCCACCATGACGGTCACGCCATACTGCGCAGCAATCTCAATTGCATGACGATGTTCGCCAACCGACGTATAAACCAGCACCGCCTGCGGGTGGCGCACTTCAATCATGTTGGCCATGCTCTTAAAGAACAGGCTCTCGGCAAGGGAATACTTCTTCTGGTACTTCGCCACCAGCTCCGGATCGGCATCCGCAATGCCAACCAGCTCCACCTCGCGGTGTTTTGAAAGCGCTCCAAAAAACCCCTCAACGTGCCCGTGTTCAAGCCCCACGATTGCCACCCTCAATGGCGCTTTGGACGCCGTTTGCGGCTGCGCCGACAGATGGCTGGGTACGATACACATCAACGCAACCAACAGCCAACCGCTGGATCGAGATGTTCGGTAAGTCGAACGTTGCATGATCTTTCAACCCTCTCTCGTCCGGAATTCTACGCCTCGTGCCTTATCGAAGCCTTTGTCATCGGTGAACCCAACCTAAATCCTCGGTTGACGCGTTGATTTGTCAGGCGGACCATCATCAACACAGAGAATTGAGGGCTCAATACCTACGGTTGAAATGAGTCCGATGGTCAGTGGTCATGTAACCTCAAAGCGCCCAATCCTCGTCTATGCACGGTGGAGATTCCGGTGGAAGCTCGTTTTCGCTGCCCTTGCTGCGGATATAAGACGCTGGAAACAGCGGGGGCGCTTGCCCTGTGCCCGGTTTGCTGGTGGGAGGACGACGGCCAGGAAGACGACGACGCAGCCGATATCCGCCTCACCGTCAACGGAGCGCTCAGCCTGAGCGAGGCCCGTGCCCACTATGCCCATTGCGGAGCTGCCCACCCCAGGTTCCTGCCCTACGTCCGCAAACCGCAGGCCTCAGAGCAGTAACGTGACTCACCAGTAACGTGCCTTTGGCGGTCCATTTCTCCCCTGTATTTCCCAACCCGGTTTGACCCTGCCAGCAAACCCTCATACCATGAGAAGAGGCATTCCCCCGGCTGGACTGCGCTGGTGAGGCTTCAGATATTTTCTGCGATGGCTGTTCTTGGCCGCAGGGGTATCTGCGGCCTGATTCTGCGTTCAGAAAATCAGGATTGCAAGTTTGATCGGCTCGCTGCGCTGAGCCTGGAAGGCACCTAACTTTGAGTTCCACCGACACTCTCGAAAGCAACACCCAACCTGAGGCGAGCGAGACTGCAGTCGAAAGCAGCCTTGAGCCCGGGCATGAAGGTCACGATCACGACCACCAGGGACATGACCACGATCACGCGGGCCATAGCCACGGCCCGGTTCTCAATCCTGAGTGCACCCGCGAACTCGTCCTAGACATCCCCGCCGACGAAGTTTCCAAGGCCTACGGCACCGTGGTTCGCAATTATCGGAAATATGCGAAGATTCCGGGATTCCGTGCCGGCAAGGTTCCCGAATCGGTCATCAAGCGTCGCTTCGCCACAGAGATTCGTAAAGACGTGATCGACGGCCTTTTGCCTGAGCGCTTCAACAAAACAGTGCTCGATATGGGCGTCAAGCCTGTTGGCCAGCCGCAGGTGACTGAGTTGACTGTCGAAGACGGACAGCCCCTGCACGTCAAGGCAGTGTTCGAGTACGTTCCTGAATTCTCCATCGAGGGTTACCAAGGTGTAACGGTCGAAAAGCCGTCCGTGGAGATCACAGAAGAAGAGTTCCAGCACGAGATCGGCCACCTGCGCGAGTCCCGCGCCACCATCGAGCCGGTCGAGGAAGACCGCGCTCTAGAGGATGGCGATTGGGCGCAAATCACCTACAAAGGCGAGATCGATGATGACTCCGGCGCCGAGCCGGTTGCGGGTGAAGATACACTGGTCGAGATTGGCGGAAAAGACACAGTTGAGGCTTTCTCTACCGCGCTGCGCGGGGCCAAACCCGGTCAGGAACTGAAGGCCGAAGTCATTTATCCCGCTGACTACGCTGAGACCAAGCTGGCCGGGAAAACGGTGGCCTATGAAGTTGAAGTAAAAGCCATCAAGAAGCGTACGCTGGCCGACCTGGACGACGATTTCGCCAGGGAAATCGGGGCTTATGAGAGCTACGCCGACCTTGAGGCCCGCGTCCGCGAGCACCTGGCCAACCGCAAGCGCCGCAGTATTGAGGGCGAAACCAAAGACCGGCTGTTCGCCGCTCTCACTGAGCGCTATCCATTTGCCGTTCCGGAGTCACTGGTGCAGGAGCAGATTGACGCCAGACTTGAGCGCGGCCTCCGCGCCCTGGCCGCCCAGGGCATGGACACCGAGCAGATGCGCAAGCTGGACTTCGCCCGCCTCCGTGCCGCACAGCGCGATGGCGCTGCCGCCGAGGTAAAGACCTCCATCCTGTTGGATCGAATTGCCGACCGAGAAGGCATCACCGTCAGCGATGAGGAAATGGACCACGAATTGCAAATGGCCGCGCTTCAATCCCGCGAGCCCTTCGATACCCTGAAGGCGCGATTGACGCAGGACGGCGGACTGGCTAGAATCCGGGAACAATTGCGGCGAGAGAAAACCGCGACTTTGATGTACGAACGGCTCCCTAACCGGTAGGCCGTCGATCGGAACCAAGGGGCGTGCGCCTGGCCAACTGTCTGGCCGCACGGTCACAATTTAACGGGGAGCATGCGGCCCCCAACTGAAGTACGGGAAGAATATTCAATGGCATTGGTTCCCATGGTGGTCGAGCAGACGAGTCGAGGCGAGCGCGCCTACGACATTTACTCCCGTCTGCTTCGTGACAACATCATCTTTCTCGGCACGCCGATCGACGACCAGGTGGCCAACCTGATCGTCGCGCAGATGCTCTTTCTCTCCGGCGAGGACCCTGAAAAGGACGTGCAGCTTTACATCAACTCGCCAGGCGGCTCCATTACCGCGGGACTTGCAATCTATGACACCATGCAGTTCATCAAGAACAATGTGGTCACCTATTGCATCGGGCAGGCGGCCAGCATGGGCGCGTTCCTGCTGCTTGCCGGCACTAAGGGCAAGCGTTTCGCGCTGCCCAACTCGCGAATCCTTATCCATCAGCCTTCGATGGGCGGCTTGAGTGGACAGGCTACGGATATCGACATCCACGCGCGCGAGATTCTTCGCATTCGCGAAATCACGAACAATCTGATGGCCAAGCACACCGGCCAGCCTCTCGATCGCATTGAACGCGACGTTGAGCGCGACTTTATCATGAACTCACAGCAAGCCAAGGAATACGGTATCGTTGACGAAATCATTGACCGGCCTCCTACTACCATCAAGTAATGGGCAAACACCGCTTTTAGCGGAACTTAACGGAAAGAGTCGTCCTGAGGGAATTGTCCGATGAAAACGCGCACGGGACCTGAAGAAGCACTGCGCTGCTCGTTCTGCCACAAGTCGCAGGACGCGGTGGCGAAGCTCATCTCGTCGCCCAGCGACTACCCTCGCGCCTATATCTGCGATGAGTGTGTCGCTGTCTGCAACTCCATCCTTGAAGACGACCGCGGCGGAGATGCGACACCCGCCACCACCGCAGGGCATCTGCCCAAGCCGCAGGAAGTCAAAAGCTTCCTCGATGATTTCGTGATTGGCCAGGACCAGACCAAAAAGAAGCTGGCAGTTGCCGTCTACAACCACTACAAGCGCATCCAGATGAACCGCATGCGGAACAACGAAGTGGAGCTTGCCAAGAGCAACATCCTGCTCATCGGCCCCACCGGATCCGGCAAGACTTTGCTGGCGCATACCCTGGCCAAGATGCTCGATGTTCCCTTCGCCATTGTCGACGCCACCACCCTGACTGAAGCTGGTTACGTGGGCGAGGATGTGGAGAACATCATCCTCAAGCTGTTGCAGGCTGCTGACGGAGATGTGACCCGTGCTCAGCAGGGCATCATCTATATTGACGAAATTGACAAGATCGGCCGCAAAGACGAGAACCCCTCCATCACTCGCGACGTTTCCGGTGAAGGCGTGCAGCAGGCCCTCCTCAAGATTCTCGAAGGCACGGTCGCCAACGTCCCGCCGCAAGGTGGACGCAAGCATCCGCACCAGGAATTCACCGCCGTCGACACCACCAATATCTTGTTCATATGCGGGGGCGCGTTTGTCGGCCTGGAGCGTGTTGTCGGCCGCCGCGTAGGCAAAAAGGCGTTGGGCTTCAAGGCAACGGATACCGAGGCAGAGTCGGCGGCTCGTTCGCATCGAGACACAGAGCTGCTGCGTAAGACTGAGCCGCAGGACCTCATAAAGTACGGGCTCATTCCCGAGTTCGTTGGCCGTTTGCCGGTCATGGGCGTTCTCGATGAGCTGGATGAAGCTGCGCTGATTGAGATCCTCACCAAGCCGCGCAACGCCATCCTCAAGCAGTATCAGCGCCTGTTGGAATATGAAAATGTCCGCCTGCACTTTACGCCGGAAGCATGCTGCGCGGTCGCCCGTGAAGCTTTGGCGCGCAAGGTAGGTGCCCGAGGGTTGCGCATGATTCTTGAGGAACTGATGCTCGACCTCATGTATCACCTGCCCAACAACAAGCGCGTCCGCGATCTGGAAATTACCAGTGATATGGTCGAGCGACGCGACTTGTCTCTGTGCCTGCTCGAGAAGGCCGGCTGACAAATAAATTTCAGCATTCAGCCCCTCAACTGCCCCCTGTGCAACCGCCATGCGCAGGGGGCAGTTGGCTTTTGAATCGGTCAGCGGCTGCGCAGTCGTCCCCGCTCTGAAGATCTGCTTGATTTCCCATTCATTGAGATGACATTCCCAAGCGTCAGGCCGCCGCATTCAAGCGGCTGTCTCTGCTAACGTATGTTCATCATTTCTGCCATTGAAAGAGAGTTCGGAAAATGCCTATAGGTTCGCCGGAGTTTGCATCGCAATCCTCGCATCATCCAATTCGCGTCGGTGTTGTCGGTTTGGGCAGAATGGGAATGATCCACGCGCTTCATGTGCATGAACTCGAACAGGAGTCGAACCTCTGCCGCTTAACTTGCATCTCCGCCACCGATCAAAAGTCGGGGGACGCTTTTCATTCTCTGAGCGGCACCTCAACTCCCTTTTTCGATGACATAGAAGGCCTCGCCAATTCCGCTCTCAGCGACGTCGCCATCATTGCCACCAATACTCCACTGCATCGCGAGCATGCGCTGTTGATGATTCGGGCTGGCAAGCGCATCTTTCTTGAAAAGCCGCTCACCGGGACATTGGAAGGCGATCGCGAATTCGCGGCCTTGCTTCAGCGTGAATATCCTCAATCCTTGATGCTTGGATTCCAGCGCCGTTTCGATGCGCCACTCCTCTTCGCCAAGCAGCTCATCGATCAGGGTGCCATCGGCCGCATCTTCAAGATTTACTCCGCCCTCGAAGACTCAAGCCCCGCACCGGATGGTTTCTTCAGCCCCGGCATCCTTGCGGATATGGCAGTGCACAACGTGGACGAAATCGTGTGGTTCACAGGCCGCAAGCCTCAGTCTGCGCTGGCCATCGGCTCGCGCATCTTCAATCATCGCCACACCACCTGCCAGGAAGACTTCGACGATGGGCTGATGCTGCTTGATTTTGGCGATGAATTGATTGGCCAGCTTCAGGTGACCCGCAATCACGTATCCGGCTATCGCGGTGAGACGATCATTTTTGGCGAAAAGGGCCAGATCCACATCGGCCGCTTCAACCAGCAACTTCTTGAAGTGATCGTGGAAGCCTATGGGAGCCGCGATACGCAGCAACCCATCGCCTGCAAGACTTTCTCGATGCGGCGATATGTTCAGCCGCTCCCGGAGTTCATCGATCGTTTTGGCGAGGCGTATAAGAAGGAACTCAAGACTTTCCTGGAGTGTTGCCGTGACGGCCTGTCGTTTCCCATCACGCATCGGGACGGCCTTCTTGCGCAGGAGATTGTTGCCGGCGCCATGCGCGGCTCCATCAGGAAGCAGGACATGGCCGCCATCGACTATCTGGAGCTTGAAGGATGAGCTGCTTCAATTTTTTTGGAGCGGGAGACCGGGATCGAACCGGCGACATTCAGCTTGGGAAGCTGA
>CAZTLV010000055.1:0-25977 GCA_964614635.1 uncultured Occallatibacter sp. | reverse complement strand
CAAATCGCCAAGGAGCCCATCGCCAAGAAGGGCGCCCGCATCACCAGCCACATCGCGCTACCCGGCCGCTTTCTCGTCTTCATGCCCACAGTCGGGCATGTCGGCGTAAGCCGCAAGATTGCCTCGGACGAAGAGCGCCAGCGGCTGAAGCGGATTCTCACTCATGAGCGTGGGGAAGCGTCAGGTGGATTCATCGTGCGTACCGCGGCCGAGGGCGCTTCTGAAGAAGAACTCCGCTCCGATCTGCGCTTCCTCATTCATCTCTGGGACGAAATCAAGACCCGCTCTGACAACTCCAAATCGCCGGCGCTCATCTATCACGACCTCTCCCTGATTGAGCGCATCTTGCGCGACCAGGTGAGCTCCAACTTCTCTTCCATCTGGGTTGACTCGCAGGAAGACTACGAGCGCATCGTTCGCTTCCTTAACCGCTTTTCGCCGAACCTGGTACGTCGCGTCAAGCTCTACACCAAGGAGACGCCGCTCTTTGAGCACTTCGGCATTCAGGACGAAATCTCCAAGGCGCTCCGCTCCAAGGTCTGGCTCAAGAGCGGCGGCTCCATCGTCATCAATCAGACTGAAGCCCTTGTCGCCATCGACATCAACACCGGCAAGTATGTCGGAAAGTCGGCGCGTCTTGAAGACACAATCGTCAAGACCAATCTCGACGCAGTACCTGAGATCGTTCGTCAAATTCGCCTGCGCGATTTGGGCGGCATCATCGTCATTGACTTCATTGACATGGATGACCGCAAGAACCGATTCAGGGTGATGGCCGCTCTTGAGGAAGCTCTCAAAGCTGATCGTGCCCCGACAAAGGTTCTCCAGTTCAACGACTTTGGATTGGTCGCCATCACCCGCAAGCGCGTCAAGCAATCGCTGGAACGGACTCTGAGTGTCCCTTGCCCAACCTGCCAGGCCACCGGCATGGTCAAGAGCCCCACCACGGTCTGCAACGAGATCTACACTGAGTTGCGCAAGATGAAGAAGCACTTTGAAGGCGCGGATGTGCTGATTCGTGTCAATCCCGAAACGGTCAAGGTGCTCAAGTCGAACAACGCCAGTTGGCTCACCGAATTTGAAGAACTGGTGGGCAAAAACATCCTGGTGAAGAGCGACGCGACCCTGCACCCCGAGCAGTTCGATATCCAGGGCTAGCCGCGTAACCTGCAATGGAACAATGAAAGCCGCAGCAATGCTCCGGCTTTCGTTGTTCTTGATGTTTTCCAGTGCAACTTCGGTACTTTTCTCCTCATCGCAAAACGGCCGGCCCAAAGAGCAACCTCTCCCGAAAAACGGTGTCTAACTGAGTACGGGAAGCACTGCACGACTTTCCGGATGCAAGTTAATTCAATTCATGAGGTTATGGCATGTCATCTCCCCGATGGATGTCGCTGATGCGGCATGTCTCTGTTTTTTGTGGTCTTGCCGGGCTGGCGGTAAGCTTGGCAAGCTCCCAGTCTTCCCCATCATCCAACTCATCAAGCTACGGCCTGGTCGCCTCAAACGAATCGAGTTCAGCGTCCTCTCCTTTGGCGGTCGATGACAGCGCAGAAAGCCTGAGAACAGCAGTCTCCGCCCTTGGTTCAGAAGGGTCTGGCGCAGGCCAGTGGAACAGCGAGAAGCATGGCACTTTCAGCCTCAGCCATTTTGCTGCTGAGGCAGGTGCGGGCTTTAATGCTCCAGTTGGCAATGACACCCCGTACATCACGTGGGGCGGCAACTTCACCGGTGGCGCCGGCCTGCATTTCTCGCAGCGTTTCACACTGTTAGCGGAGTTCCAGTTCATGGACAACAAGCTCCCCGGCGCGTTCATTGCGGCCGGTGGAGGGCAGAATGGCGACTCTCACATCATCTCGATCACTGCCGATCCCGTGATCGATCTCATGCCAACCCGCGTCAACAGCCTCTACGTGACCGGTGGAGGCGGCTACTACTACAAGAGCACCAACTTCAACGTTCCGGTTTGCTGCGACTTCTACGGATACCCGGTGAACGTCACAGAGAACAGCTTCTCGTCCAGCCAGTTTGGCGCCAACCTTGGCATGGGAATCACGCACCGGCTGGGTGGAGTCTACGGTGACGGCAAGATGAAGGTCTTCGGCGAGGCTCGCTATGTCTACATCCACACCCCGCCCATTACCGAAGCCAATGGGCTGGGAACCACCGAACTGATTCCGGTAACGCTCGGGTTGCGCTGGTAGCGGCGGCCTAATATTATGCGGGCGGTTCCGCGCGATTTTCAGGGAGCCGCCCGTCATTTAATCGTGAAATCAGAAATCCGATGCGCTAGCGGCTGCTTGGCGGCGACATCTCGGCGCCAATCGCCTGGAATGCGTCCCAATTCTGCTCAATGAGCGCCGCATTTCCAGGTGTAATTGAATTAGCCGGGTAGGCCTGGATGAGACCTTGCTTCTTCATTCCCACAAGTCCCAGGTCATTGATGATTGCACCTGTGATCACGATGAATTCCCGCGTGGACAACCCGTTGGCTTGAATGATCGACGCGATCTGAGGGTAATTCGAATCGATGTCCTTTGCCTGCAGGGTGATCGGCTTCCTTCCCGTTGTGGAGGAGCCTGCGTCCATTGCTGCGTTCAGGCTTGGATCCGATTGAACCAGCCTGTTGATGACGAACATAGCCTTCGCCGCCTTCTGCGCTTTAACCAGCGTCAGGGCATACTGGCGTACCTCGATCACATCGGGATTTTCACCCGCCGGGAAGCCCGTCAAGGGTGTGCCACTCGCTGCCAGTGCAAGTGCCACAATCGTAATTCCCGTGAGCAAGGTCACTGCTTCGCGCAACTTCATTAGCTCTTACCTTCTTTGATTGAGATTTTTCGGGGGGAAACCAGCAAGCGGAGTCTACAGTGCACCTTTGTCCGGTGACAAGCATTTTTGAAATTCAATTGCAGCCACATCGTCGGGAGATCGTGACCTAGAGAATGCCTTGCGCCCTCAGCCGCACAATGCCACCTGCCACAACTCCGAGCGGCATGATTGCAACAATCGCCAACGCGTACCAGATGGGCTGCTTGCCGCGTGATTGCAAAGCGCTGAGCGCGGCCATGGCCAGCACCACGATCCCCAGCACCAGGCAGTTCACCAACGGGTTCCCGATTGCCAGCCAGGTGGTGACATATCCACCCGCCGCGGCAGCAACAAACGAGTAGCCAATATTCACAAACGCATAGCTTGCCTGCGGCTTGCCATCCGTTCCAACCCACCGCGGCGTCAGGCGAGTCAGAAGCGTCGTAATGCCGATTACAAGCACGGCCACGGTTGCGTAGCCGGCCAGCAGCGAAATGAATGCATGCAGGATTATCAAGGCCTGGTCTCCGCAATCGGCCCGGCGCCCACAAGACCCTTCTCGATTCGCTCAAGAAATGCTCGCGCGAGTTTGCGTTCTCCCGGATCGCCCTCACCATGAATCGAGCACAGATCAAGGAACTCGTCGCTGAGAGCATCTTGCTTTTCCTGCTGGGCGAAGACTGCTTGCAATGCGATGGCCAGTTCGCGCAGCCGCGCGGCCTCTGGCCAGGCAGGTTCCTCACCCTCGGCGCCCAGGTGCTCGTACTCTGAGAACAGACCCCGCCGGCCGCGTGCGCACTCTTCCAGACACGCCGAGAGCTGCTCGCGAAACGCACTGGCAAGCATCTCCAATTGATCAGGCTCCATCTCGTTTCGAGCGTCCATGGCGTCCTTACTTGCCGTGCATAGCTGCTTCAACATCCTCTGCGCTATGCGGAAGGGCAGCCACAAGGTCGATCAGCTTTCCATCGGCGCCGACCAGAAAGACGCACTCAATGCGCACACCAAGCTTCTCCTCGGGAATGTAAACTCCCGGCTCGATGGTGAACACCATCCCTGGCTTCAGCAGCGCTGGATATTCCGCTGGATCGTGAACGTTGATGCCCACCATGTGCCCCAGCCCGTGCAGCCAATACTGACCCAGCGGCTGCCCGTGCAGATCTTTGCCATGGGTGTTGATGTAGTTGTAGGCCGCATTGTCCAGTGAGTCCGGATCGCGCCGGTCACGATCGTTGATCTTCGACCTGCCTGCCACAAATGCGTCGATCGCCGCCCGCTGCGCACCCAGAACAATGTTGTAGATCTCCCGCTGCCTCGGTGTGAAATGTCCGTTCACCGGCAGCGTTCGCGTGATGTCAGAGGCATACATTGAATATTCGCAGGCCGCATCGACCAGCAGGATGTCGCCATCCTCAAGGGTTCGGGTGTTCTCTGAGTAGTGCAATGTGGTTGAATTGATTCCCGATCCCACGATGGGCGCATACGAAGCCCGTTCGCAACCGTCCTCCATCCACGCGGCCGTCATCTTGCCGGCCAGCGCTCGCTCGGTCACTCCTGGCTTCGTCGCCCGCATCATCACGCGTTGAGCGTCGATGGAAGCATTCGCCGCCTTCTTAAGCAGAGCAATTTCACCCTCGTCCTTCACGACCCGCAACTGCTGTGTCACCGCGGTCACGTCGTGCGGTGTGATTGCATTCGTGTCCTGGCCGAGCGTGGCTGCAGTCAACCCCACAAGGGCCTTGGCCTGGGCCGACTCCGGTTGCGCCCACACATTGCGCAGCAGTCGCCGGTCGCCGTCTATCAGCCGATTCAGCACTCCTGGAAGCTCTGTAAGCTGCTGCGCGTTGTCGACTCCCGTTGCCTCAACCACGTTCGGCGAAGCCGCATCGAGCTTGGCGCCGGTGTATTTCTCCATGCGCAGATCGCGCGTGGGCAGAAACAAGATCTCCCGGTAGCTGTGCGGCGTAGGTGCCCCTGCACTCTGAGCCTGCCCAGTCTCAGCAACAATCAGCAGCGCCGCTCCAGGCTCGTTCCAGCCAGTCAGGTAGTAAAAGTCCTCATCCTGGCGATACGGCATGAAATCCAACAATGGCTCCTCCGCCGCAAACAGCACCGCTACGCCGCCATCGAGTTTGGCAGCAAGCGCAACACGCCGGGCGTGGTAAACCGAAGACGGCGGCTTTTCAAGGGAATGCGCGAGTGGCGCTATCAGAGCGGAGATGACGAAGAGGAGAGCTGCAATTGAGGCAGATCGGGAAGTTCGTTGCATGAAACAAGCCTGATTGCCGGGTACGCCGGCTGTCAAGCTGTGCGGACGGTATCAATTCGGATGGGACCCGCGCCGGCGATGCGAACACCCCCCGGCGCAACCGTACGGAGCCCCGCCGCATCCACTGGAAGCAGCTTCTTGCTCCAGTCTTCGTCAAGCAGCGCAAGAAACTCTGTGGCTGTCAGGGGGTGCCCATAGAGCCAGCCCTGACCGTGGATGGGCTGCGCGGTAGTGGAGAAATAGTCCGCCTGTTGTCCGGTCTCAACACCTTCCACAACTACTCCGAGCTTCAACGACTCAGCCATCGCCAGTATCTGCGGCAGGATGGCTACGCTCACTGACTCGGTGCCGATCGCCCGGGTAAAGGCCTTATCGATTTTGATTGTGTCCACCGATAGGTACAACAAGTACGACAGGCTCGAGTAGCCGGTGCCGAAATCGTCGATATGGATGCTATGGCCCCTGCGCCGCAGGGCACGGATGGTCTCCATCGCGACCACGCGATTGGCAGTCGAGGATTCAGTGATCTCAATGACCAGGCTTTTGGGCTGGACTCTGGCGCGTTTGATCGCGGAGTCGAGCATGGGAAGAAAAGTGGGATCTGCAAGGTCCGCCGCGGCCACGTTGACGCTGAGCCGGAAACCCGGGTGCGTACGAAGCGTTTCACCGAAAGCCTGCAACGAGCGACCGATCACCAGCCTTGTGATGGATCCAACAAATCCGTGTTCCTCGGCCACTTTCACAAAAACATCTGGGCTGATCTCATCGCCTTCCTCATTGGTCCATCGCGCCAGGGTTTCTGCCCCAACAATTCGCCCTGTCGACAGGTTCACAATGGGCTGATAGGCCAACTCCAGCTTGTCGTTTGCAATGGCTCGGCGAAGCTGCTGCTCCATGTTCAGGCTGCGCCGGTAGATCATTGAGAAAGCCAGGCCAAACAGGCCGCCGATCGCGCCGCCGAGCATCATGGCGCCATTCACCCAGGGCGCTTCTCCTTGCAAAGCCTCGGGAACGGTTGTAAATGTCGTAACGCAGTTGAAGTACTGCGTCGAGCACCGTGTCACATAGAGCGAGTCTCCAATGCGCACCTGCCCGTCGGAATTCATGTTCGACGGATCGTTCGGCAGAGCCCCACGCCCCGGATGGCCGGATCGCGAGTTTGCTGATTCCTTCTCGGTTTCCCTGTAGTCCATGGGAATCGGTCCAAGGCGTCCAGGAATCTGCGAACTGAAGACAACAAAAGCATTGCCCAGTTGTAGCCCGGCCCGCTTCAGCCTCACGTCTCCGACAGGGACTAAATTGCGGTATGCGATTGTGCCATCCTGCGCTGGAGCTTCAGGTCTGAACTGCCCGGCGGAATGCTGCGGGTGCCCAGAGGTGGCCGAACAGTCAATTCTTCCGCCGGCCATCCGCCCTGCATCTTTCAAGTACTCTGAGCGGAATGCCAACTCGCGAAAATAGGCGATTTCTGAGTCGGAGCAAAACGGATAAGGGGAGTTCTGCAAGGTAGCCAGGACACTATGTGCTTCTTTTGAGGAGTCGTCGCTCTGCGCGACGATGCGAGCCGCATATTGTCCAAGCCAGCCCTGGGCCAGGCTGATTGCGAGAGCGCAGCCAAGAAAACGGCCAACGGCCATACCGCCAGCCGCAGCCACCACGATGGCGAGACGGCCAATCCAAACCCGCTGTTTATTTGTATGCTTCATAGAAACGGCTGTATTTGAGCTTCAGCCGATACACCTCAGGCGCAGTTTGCATACACGAAGGGGGACCCTCTCAAGTCTTAATCCTCCGTTACCTCGAGAGGCAATGACGCCTTTGGGGGACTCAATTACGCCTTTTGTGGATTGGTTCAGACTTGGGAGAAAGTCTGCAAAGTATTCAAAAACCGCACTTTCCTCCAGAGACGCTGTCGTCGAATCTGGATTTGTTCCCCACCCACCCCGTTTAGGCCAGGGACATGGGAACAAGTTGCTTCTCTTCCTCTGCCGCAGCGATGCGAAGAAATTCATCCGCCGGAACAGGATGCCCGAACAACCAACCCTGGGCCAGGATCCGCTCATCGGCATTGGCAAAATAGCGCGCCTGCTCTTCGGTTTCAATGCCTTCCACGATCACATCCAGTTTCATTGAATCCGCAATGGCAAGTATCTGCGGAAGGATCGACCCAATCACCGATCCTGTGCCAATCGCCTGTGTAAACGATCGGTCAATCTTGATTGCGTCAATTGAAAGATCGTTCAGGTATGACAGGCTCGAATAGCCGGTCCCAAAGTCGTCGATGTGGACACTGTGGCCCTGCTGGCGCAGGCGGTGGATCGTCTCCATCGCCGGCTTTGATTTCACGGCACTGCTTTCAGTGATCTCTAATGCAAGGCACTGCGCGGGAACATCCGCATGGTGCACCTCGCGCTGCAGCATGGGTAGAAACGCCGGATCCGCCAGATCGGCGCCGGCCACATTCACGCTCAGGCGAAAATCTGGATGGGCGCGGAGAGTCTTCGCAAAGTCGTGCAAAACGCGGTGCACCACCAGCTTGGTCAGTGCGCCAACAAAGCCCCGCTCCTCTGCAAGCTTGACGAAAATATCCGGCCCCACCGCAAAGCCTTCTTCGTCCGTCCATCGCACCAGCGCCTCGGCTCCGACGATCCGGCGGCTGGCAAGATTCACAATGGGTTGATAAACCATGCTCAACATATCGCGCGCAATGGCGCGGCGAAGCTGCTGCACCACGCTGCGGTTGCGCCTGTAAAGCTGCGATAGTGCCAAACCGAAAAGCCCACCGAAAAGCCCACCGAGTGAGGTGACACTGATGAGTTGCGTGCGCCTGGCTTGCATGACCTGTGGAATCGGAGCGTAGGTCGTCATGCAGATTGGATAGTGAGGCGCGCAGCGCGTCGCCATCAGAAAGCTTCCTACCCGCCCGCCCCAGTTCCGGTCGTAAACCACGCCATCAACAACCGGCGGCAAGAGTCCTGGGTGGCGAAATTGGTGGTTGACCGAGTCGATTACCGTGGCTGAGCGGTTCACGTTAATCGAATCAAACCGCTTGAACTCATAGGGATCGAGAACCACGTACGATTCGCCGATTCTCTGGCCCAGAGCGCCCATTGGGTGGGGCTGAAATGGGGAGATATCTCCGTAAAGGCTCGATCCATCCGGCATGGTCGCGGATGGGGTGTATTGCCGTTGCGGCAGGTTTTCTTTGCCCAAGGCGGCAGAACACTCTATTTTTCCATTCCTGATGCGGCCCGCATCCCGCAGGAATTGCGAACTGAAGAGAAGTTTGCGAAATGAAGCAATTTCGGCGTCGGAGCAGAAACCAGCCTGCGAGGCGTTCATGGTTCGCAGCACACTGTGCGTCTCGTTCAGAATGGCGCCAATTTCCCTGAGCAATTGCACGCCATCTTGCCCCAGCTTGTTTTCGGCAGACTGAAAAACAAGCAAACTCTCAACGGCAAATGACATGAGCATCCCGCACACTGCTGCCACCAGCGTGGCCGCCAGCGTCAAGAACACGCGCTGTCGAGGTGTGCGCATCGTTCCTCTCATCGGCAGAGAACATCATCCATAACACCCCGGAAGAGGGTCTCCCGCTCAAAGGCATACTCCCCTTCAGTGTCAACTTGCAATAGCGCTTTTGGGACACAGAACGGAAAATCGTCTGCAAATGGCAGAAACTGGAGGGTGATTCCACCGCAGGCCGGCGAGACGGGAGCAGGGTAGACCTCCGACTTTACTCTTCCGCTGCCTTCAACATTGCTGCCAGACTCAGGTCAACATCTTCCCTGGTAGTCGCCCAGGAAGAGACACTGATTCGCATTGCGGTGTGTCCCTGCCACACCGTCGATCCGCACCAGCAGGTGCCCTCCGCCTGGAGCCGCTCAATCGTCCGCAACGTCCGCTCAGCAGTTCCAAATGAAACCAGCACCTGGTTGATGAAGACGTCGTTCAGCACAGTGTAGCCCGCAGCTTTCAATCCGGCCGCAAAACGTCGCGCGTGGCTTGAAGTCCGTTCGACGATCTCAGCCATCCCCGACCGCCCCAGCGACCGCAACCCCGCCCAGAGCTCCACCCCTCGTGCCCGCCGCGACAACTCAGGGTTGTAGTCAGAAGGCTCGCGCAGTTCTCCGATCGCCAGGTAGGAGGCGCGGATCGACATGGCCGCACGAAGCGTACTCGGGTCCCGCACCAGAGCAATGCCACAGTCATAGCCAATGTTCGGCCACTTGTGCCCGTCCGTCGCCCAGGAGTCGGCAAGCTCAAACCCTTTTGTCAGTTTGCGATACTCGGGTGAAGCCGCCGCCCACAACCCAAAAGCACCATCCACATGAATCCAGGTCCCCGCAGCTCGTGCCGCGGGGCAGATCGCAGCTGCGGGATCGAATGCGCCGGTATTCACGTTTCCTGCCTGCAGGCAGAGAATTGTCTGCGCATCCAGGCGAGGCAATGCATCGGCCCTCATCCGGCCCTGCCCGTCTACCGGCACGCGCACTACCCTTTTCCTGCCCAGGCCAAGCAATCCAAGAGCTTTGAATAGAGAAGGATGTGCCTCCTCGCCAACCACCACGGTGATCTCGGGCGCACCAAACAGCCCGTCCGCCTCCACGTCCCACCCTGCGCGGGCCAGCAGGGCGTGACGGGCTGCCGCCAGGGCAGACAAGTTGGCCATGGTTGCCCCGGTGACCACCCCTCCCCCGGTGCCTTCAGGAAGCGCCAGCAAATCGCGCACCCATTCAAGGGCGATCTCTTCCAGCACAGTAGCCGCAGGCGAGGCCACAAACGTAGCCGCATTCTGATCCCAGGCGCTGACCAGCCAGCCCGCCGCCAGCGATGCCGGCAGACTGCCTCCAATGACGTAGCCAAAGTAGCGTCCGCCTGCCTGGGCCATGGTTGCGGGTGACCCATACGTATCTAGAAGATGCAGCACCGCTTCCGCGCTGGTCGGTCCAGGCGGCAGCGGCCCTCGCAAGGCATTGAGGGCCGCAATCGCAGCTGTAGCAGCCGTAACCGGCCGCGTCTCGAGTCCTTCCAGATAGTCCATCGCGTTGCGCGCAGCCCGTTTCAGCAACGCCGTGCGTGTCTCCGCAACCGTTGCCCCCGGCAACGAAGAATGCGGCGAATGAGTTGGTCGAGAGGCTGCCATGGATAGTGCTGAGTCTAGCACCGTGCTGCTCATGGCTGGAGCTACTCTCACCCAAAGCCCGAAGCACTCAGATTAGATTCTCAGCCACTCAATCACTGGACGGTCCGTCTGAACTTTCAGGAGGGTCTTCCGGCCGGTCCATGATCCGCTGTATATTTGCCGACTTACTGTGGTGTATACAGAAATTGTGCTTCCCATAGACCGCATCATCCCCTGAACTCGGTCAGTCCCCAGAATAAGGAAAGACCGCGTACGCTGTGGAAGTCGGGCTGCGGACGGTTGATTTTCCCTGCATTTCGCCGTATGATAACGATGCAGACGAATTTGTCCGTCATGGTTGCCGCGTACAAGCCGGCTGGCGGAGAGATGAGTGGGCTTACAGCCCACTTTTTATTTGGGCCAATTTTCAGGTGAAAAACCGTCAGAAATTGGCGGAAGGCCTGGCGACCGATTCTGGGCCGTGCGGATGTTGGGAGCGAATGGCAGTCAAGCTGGACGAAATTCGATCGGCAGCGCAAAGGGTGGCCGCCTCGCATGGGCTCGAAGTGGTGGACATTGAGTTCATCGGCCCTGCAAAGGAACGTACGCTCCGCATTTATCTCGAGAAGAATGCCGAGGGCCGCGGTGAACTGAAGGCGGCAATTGAAGCCGGGCTTGAGGGACTGCCGGAACGGTTAGTTGAAGGCACTTTGAGTGTGGAGCAGCTTTCCGGCATCACACATGAAGATTGCGCCGGTTTCAGCCGCGACTTTGGTGTTTTGCTTGATGTGGAAGAACTGATTCCAGACGCGGAATACACGCTGGAGGCAAGTTCTCCGGGTCTGGATCGCAAGCTTAGCAAGCCAGAGGAGTTTCATCGTTTCGCCGGATGCCTGGTCAAGGTCCAGACCTTTGAACCGATTCGCAATAACCGGCACTGGCAAGGCCGATTGGCCGCCGGTGCGGAAGCAGGAAAGAACATTACGCTCGACCTCAACGCGGTAAAGCAGAACAGCAAGACAAAGAAGACAGGCGTAAGCACGGTAGTGATTGCGCTGGACAACATTGAAAAGGCGCAACTGGTCCCGGAAATCTAACCCAACTGAACCGGTGCGGGCCGCAAGCTGAATTGGCCCCGGCCCACAACTGAGAGAGCAAGCAAAGTATGGCGAGCAGCGTTTTGTATCAAAGCATCGAGCTCTTGAGCCAGGAAAAGGGCATTGACCCCGGCGTCGTTGTTGGCGCCGTTGAGGAGGCCATCGCCCTGGCTACGCGCAAGTACTACAAGACCCAGGAGAACATGCGCGGTGAGCTGAACAAAGAAACCGGCGCGATTACCGCTTACATTTACAAGACGGTGGTTGCGGATGAGTCCGAGGTCGAAGATCCGCTCAACCAGATCACGATCGCGGAGGCCAATGAACTGGCCCCAGGCGTCGAAGTAGGCAGCGAGATCCGGCTCTATCGGGATACCAGCCCGCTGGGCCGCATTGCCGCGCAACTGGCAAAACAGGTGATCTTCCAGAAGGTGCGCGAGGCCGAGCGCGATACCGTCTTCAACGAGTATGCTCATCGCGAAAAGGAAGTGCTGAACGCAACTGTCAAGCGCATCGAGGGCCAGGACATCATCTATGACCTCGGCAAGGCTGAAGCCCGTTGCCCCAAGCGCGAACAGTCGCGGCTTGAGCAGTTCTCTATCGGCGAGCGCGTTCGCGTCGTTCTGCTCAAGGTGGACCGTGCCGCCAAGGGTCCGCAGGTGGTCGTGTCCCGTGCGGCGCCGGAGTTGGTTTCAAATCTCTTCCAATCGGAGGTTCCGGAGATCTACGACAATACCGTAACCATCCGGGCAATCGCGCGCGAGGCAGGCGAACGTACCAAGATCGCGGTCCAGAGCCGCGATAAGGACGTTGACCCGGTTGGCGCGTGCGTGGGCATGAAGGGCATGCGCGTGCAGTCCATCATTCGTGAACTTCGTGGGGAGAAGATCGACATCATCGAGTTCTCCGATGAGATCACCACTTTCGCGGAGAAGGCGCTGCAGCCGGCCAAGGTCAGCCGGGTGTCGATCTCTGACCTGACTGACAAACAGCTTGAAGTGATCGTCGACGACACCCAACTCTCGCTGGCGATCGGCAAGAAAGGCCAGAATGTGCGTCTCGCCGCCAAGCTTCTCGGTTGGAAGATCGATATCAAGAGCGAAGAGGAGAAGCGGCAGGAGGTGGAGCAGCAGATGCAGGCCTTCGCCGGCGGTCCCTCCACGCCAATCGAACAAGTCACCGAACTCGGCGACGGCATTATCCAGAAACTGGTGGCTGCCGGAATCACAACCGTCGAGGGATTGGCAGACATGACCCCCGAGCAGCTCGAAGAGATTCCCGGTATCGGCGAAAAGACTCTTGAGCGCATCAGCGTGGCCGTGCGCCATTACTTCGGGCATTTTGAAGAAGGCGAAGAGGGCCACGTTCCCGAGTTTGCAGAAGGCGAATCAATTGACGCCGAGCATGCGGAGGCAGAAGCCGCCGAACGCGACACAGCAGCTTCGGTCGAAACCGCCATCGCAGAAGAAGGCGAAGCGGGAATTATGAATGCGCCAGCCGTAGAGGCCGACGCGGAAGCGGAAGCAGAGAACGCAGCGGACGTTATCGAAGAGGCTGAAAGTGTGGAAGCGGCGAGCTTCGACGCTGAAGACCTGCCCGGCACTGAAATGGAAGAAGCAGTCAGCGCAGCATCAGAAGAGAAAGCGGCCGAAGAGGACGACGCGTAACATGCGCGTCTTTCAAGACCAATCGGGCGACAACGGAACTCTGAAGAACAGCCAATGCCACGAGGTAGCTATGAGCGACTAAGTGCTTTGGGTAGGAAATTTTGAAAAGAGGCGGATGAGTAAGGTTCGTATCAACGATCTCGCGCGCGAGATGGAAGTCAAGAGTCGGCAGATTCTTGACATATTGGCGGAACTCGGCCTGGCCGGCGGCAAGACCCATTCCAGTTCGCTGGAAGAATCAGAGGCAGAGAAGGTCCGCGCGTACCATGACCGCGGCTCCAGGTCCGGCGGCCACGCCAGCAGTGCGGCTTCACGCGCATCGCAGACAATCACGCCCAAGATCGATCTCTCCCATGTCTCCAAGCCGGGAGACGTGATGAAGGCCATTCTGGCCAACAAACAGAAAGAAGAGCAAGACGCCAAGCAGAGCCAGGTACGCCCAAAGGCCGCCGCGCCCGCACCGGTTCGCCCTGCGACGCCTGCAGTTCCAGTGGTCGTTGTCGCATCGCCCGATACCGCGCCCCAGCCTGGCCGCCCTGCGCCGCGGAAGATCGTTCCACAGCCGCGTTTAGCTCCAGCCATTGTCGTACCTCCGGCCCCGCCAGCCATCGCTTCGCGCCCGCCAGTTGGTCCTGTCGTTGCCAAGGCCCCCGCTGGGGTAGCCGCTCCCACGCGTCCGGTTGTCGTTGTTGTGCAGCCGCCGGTCGTGGCAAAGCCCCCGGCTGCACGCGAAGACCACACGCCTTCCCGGCCCGCGGAACATGCCGCACCGGCAAAGACTCCGGCGGTCCATGCAGCGCCATCTGAGGCCGCTCCCGTTGCGGCGGCACCGCCGCCCACTGCGACACCGACACTGTCGGTAGCGCCGGTCGTCGCGGCTGCGCCATCGCCAACGGTAGTCGTGCAACCGGCCCGTGAAGCCGCGCCATCCTCTGTCGACGCAAGCTCTGAGGCCGTTGCCCCGGTTGAAGACGGCGCTATGGATTTGGCGGCGCAAGCTCCTTCGCATCAGGGCCAGGCCCAGACTCCGGCCCCCTTGGCAACGCCTCCGGTTCGCAGGGTTGTGATGCCCCAGACCGGGCCTCGCCCCGTCTATAAGGCACCGATTGTTGTCCCGGCCACTCCCGTCCCAGGGACTGGAAACCAGGCACCTGGCGCGGGCATCCAGCGCGGCAAACCAATCTTTGATCGCAATCGTCCTTCCGGAGGCCCCGGCAGCCTTACACCACGCCCCCAAGGCGGCCCTTCCGCGCCCGGTAGCCAATTCGCCGGCGGACCTCGTCCCAAGCACCCCACGCGCACAACCCCTGGCGGCTATGCCGGCGGCGGTGCACCAGGAGCCCCAGGCGCACGCCCCGGTTTTGGCGCCCGACCTGGATTTGGAGCGCCCGGTGCGCGACCAGGCTTTGGCGGTCCGCCACGTCCCGGCGGTGCGCCGCCTCCGACTGGCGAAGCGCCACGCCCGGCACGCGCCCCTTCAAGAGGCCGTGGCGGCCGCCCGCAATATCCAAAGACTAAAGAAGGTCCGATGAAGGGCTTTGTGCCGCCGCCACGCTATGGCGGGGTGCAATATGGCGGGGAACCGCTGCCCATCACCCGCGAGATTACTGTCACAGAAGGCATCAGCGTCAAGGACCTGGCCGAGAAGCTTGAAGTTCGCGCCAAGGATCTTATCGCCACCCTCCTCATGAGCGGTGTGTTCGTCACTGTGAACCAATCTCTGGACGCCGAGATGGTCAAGGACGTTGCCGCCAAGTTCGGCGCTGCCGCCACTGTCATCAGCTACGAAGAAGAGATTGCCAACCAGGCCATCGAAGAAGTTCTCGAAGCGGAGAACACCGGTGAGCTTGAAGTCCCGCGCTCTCCCGTGGTCACAGTCATGGGCCACGTCGATCACGGCAAGACGTCGCTGCTGGATGCGATTCGCGAAACCGAGGTTGCCGCTGGAGAAGCCGGAGGCATCACTCAGCACATTGGCGCCTACAAGGTTCGCTTCTCAAAAGAAGGCTCGCCTGCTTCCGGTCGTGAAATCGTCTTCCTCGATACTCCAGGTCACGAAGCATTTACCCGCATGAGAGCGCGCGGCGCAAAGGTCACTGATATTGTGGTCATCGTGGTGGCGGCCGATGACGGTGTGATGCCTCAGACCCTTGAGGCGATCGATCACGCCAAAGCTGCCGGCGTCCCCATCATTGTAGCCGTCAACAAGATTGACAAGCCTGAAGCCAATCCTGACCGCGTCAAGAAGCAACTCGCCGACCGCGGACTCATTCCTGAAGAATGGGCCGGCGCCGGCGAAGAAGGCACCGTCTTCGTTGAAGTTTCCGCTAAGAAGCGCAAGAACCTCGACCTTTTGCTTGAAATGATCTGCCTGGTTTCAGATATTCGCGCGCCCAAGGCAACGCCTGGCCGCAAGGCGGTTGGCAGCGTGATTGAAGCCAAGCTCGACCGCGGCCGCGGCGCTGTGGCCACCGTCCTCGTCCAGGACGGTACCTTACGTCTGAATGACAGCTACATCGTCGGCAACACCTTCGGCAAAGTCCGCGCCATGTTTGACGATCGCGGCCGCGCCCTTGAAGAAGC
The DNA here is from genome assembly GCA_964614635.1 of uncultured Occallatibacter sp. Classification (GTDB taxonomy): domain Bacteria; phylum Acidobacteriota; class Terriglobia; order Terriglobales; family Acidobacteriaceae; genus Telmatobacter. Next base: position 10,425 of record CAZTLV010000055.1, on the reverse strand, counting down.
CGGCCCATCCACACCAGTCGAAGTTCTCGGCCTCGAGGCCATGCCCGACTCCGGCGACACATTCCTCGTCGTAGCCGATCGGGACAAGGCCAAGGGCATTGCTCAATACCGCAAGATGAAGGAGCGCGAAGCCCAACTCGCCAAGAGCTCCCGCGTGTCTCTGGAAGGGTTGGCGGAGCAGATTCGCACCGCCGGCGTCAAGGACCTGCCGCTCATCATCAAGGGCGACGTCACAGGCTCCGTGGAGGTTCTTGCCGATTCGCTCACCCGCATGTCAACCGAGAAGGTGCGCATCAAAGTCATCCACTCTGGCGTAGGTTCGATCACCGAGAGCGATGTCCTGCTAGCCACCGCCTCCAACACCATCATCATCGGCTTCAACGTTCGTCCCGAGCGCAAGGCTGCGGAGTTGGCGCAGCAAGAAGGCATCCAGATTCGCCTGCATTCCATCATCTACGAGTTGCAGGATGAAATCCGCCTGGCCATGCTTGGCCTTCTCGATCCCACGTTCAAGGAAAACTACGCGGGCCGCGCAGAGGTTATCAACGTCTTCAAGATTCCCAAAGTCGGCACCATCGCCGGCTGCCGGGTCCTGGACGGCGTGATTCGCCGCGATGCGGAAGTCAAACTGATGCGTGGCGACGAACAACTCTTCAAGGGCAAGATTGCCTCTCTCAAGCGGTTCAAGGATGACGCCCGCGAAGTGACCAACGGCATGGAGTGCGGAATCGGCCTGGCCGGATTCGCCGACATCAAGGAAGGCGACCTCATCGAAGCCTTCAGCACTGAAAAGCTTGCCGACGACCTCGGCGCCCTTACCTCAGCGAAAGCATAACTGAACGGATCTAAACCAGGCTGGCCCGCTCCTCCTGAAAGGAGCGGGCCGGCTTCTTCTGCATGCGACCTTGGTCCCGATTCCACTGCTCCTGCATTCACAAATATTCTCTTTTTTTCCAATCCATTTGCGCTCTGCTCGCGTACTAGGTGCACGGACCAACCCGGGCCCGATCCATCACCACAGAGAGGCATCCATGGATTTCAAGATTCTGCCAGATGAATTCAACCGCATCAGCGAGCAGCTGGTGAACCGTCGCAACTTCATGCAGCGCTCCGGCATGATGGGCTTGGCCGCAGTGGCCGCTCCGCTTCTCGCCGGAGTCTTCACCCCGCTTAGCGCCCGCGCCGACGAGCCGGAAGCACCTGGAGAAGCAGATGCGGAAGCGGCACAGGCCAAGGACACCGTTGCGGAGATCGCGACCGCAGCACTGATTGCCGAAGACCTTGCCATCACCTTCTATTACAACGGCCTCGTCGAAGCTGTAATCCAGGATCCGAATCTCGCCGGCGCTGGAGGCTCGGCAGACAACGTGACGTCGGCCGGCAACCTAGGCAACGTCAACTATATTCAGGCGGCTCTCACGGAAGAGATTTCGCATGCCAACTTGCTTCGCGGCTTGCTCGGCATCCCCAAGTCCAGCGCCGATCCGGTGCAGACGTTCTATTTTCCAGCGGGCTCGTTTGACACCTTGGGTCCATTCCTGGGGCTGCTCGACGCACTCGAGAATGCCTTTATCGGCGCCTACCTGAACGCAATTCAGGAATTTGCCAGCAAGGCTGCCTGGGTTCGTGAACAGCGGCGACAGGGTAACAATTATGACGAAACGTACTCACCTGAGCAGCTCGACTACCTCGCCAAGGTTTCTGCATCCATCATGGGCATCGAGTGCGAACATCGTGTGCTCGGCCGGGTTATCTCGAACAGCAACCCAGCCAACGATCGCAACTACGAAACCACCGACGGCATCACCGCCGTGTACAACGGGAAGAATTCCGCGGTGGTCGCACTGACTCCATTCCTCACTCCGAGCACTGGTCCAGGCTTTTCGCTCCAGGCCGCGCTCGATAAGCAGGCCAAGGTTTCCATCCCAGTCGCCGGCGCACCCCCGGCATTTTAACGTCCTGCAAAGCGGGCAGTCGAAAGATTGCCCGCTGCCTTCGCGTGGCAATGATCGCTGCAACGATTTCCTGCGCGTCGAATCCGGCAATCAACGGGCGTGTGACCGATGCGGTCCGCAAGTTCCGCGTCATTCAGCCCCCGCTCGATCATCCATCCATTCCGACTGCGATGAGCATGACGCTGAAGGCGGACCCTTCCGGTTTGCAACCGTGATGCTGCTGACAAGTCTCGACAAAGAGACCCCTTCATTAATCTTGATCGCACGATTCTGATTGCCTATCCGCGAGTCACTCAAATGTCCTTCCATCGCCAATCTCGATGAAGCGAGATTGAGCGGGATTCGAAAGACATATTTTCTCTATCAATTAACAATCACAAAAAGAATTCCTCTAACCCATTGAAAAATATGAGTATTTTAAAAATGTTTGACAAATGTATTTGTTTGGGTATATAGTTGTGATGGTTACTATTAACGTCAAGGAGGTACTACATGCGACGTATTCTTGCAGCAAGCATTCTTTTATCCCCGCTATTCTTCACCGCATCGGCTGTCGCAAGCACCCCAGCGAACGACGCCTCTGCCTCAACCCCAGCTCGTCCGGTAAGCACCGGTGTCATCCCCGCACATGTCCTCTACTCTGCCGGCATTGAACTCCTCAGCACCACATCCGTTCCCAGCGGTGCAGAGGTTGTTCTCGAACTCAACGTTGGCGAAGACGGCAAGGCACGCGACATCCAGGTCGTGAAGTCAGTCAACCCGCAACTCGATGCTCCCGTTGTTGCAGCGGTCCGCAAGTTCCGCTTCAGCCCAGCCAAGCTCGACCACCAGTCTATCTCCGTTCCCCTGAGCCTTACCGTCACGGTTCAACGCTAACCTCAGCGCGAGCCCAACCGAACTACTCTTCATCGAACCTGGACTCTCACCCTGGTGACCCGCGTGCCACCAGGGTGAGAATTCTTGCGCTCTTAGCGAACTTCCAACGGATACCGTTCGCGTTGCACGCACTGCTGCGCCACTGCACGACTCAAAGCCACCGGATCCGCGGGCGTGAAGCGGGCAAGGCGCCGCAGGATCGCAAGTTGCGTCCTCAGCAAGTCGCCTTCAGCGCAAGCCGCCAACACGCGGCGGGCCGCTTGCTCCGCAAGTGCCATCGTTTCGTCGGCCAGCAGTCCCGTCATGTCTGCAGCCACCTGCCCCGCGGCTGACTCTGCTGCACTGCGCCCCGTGCCATCCAGTTTGCGCGCTCGCAAAAGCGCCGATTCCAGCGCATAGACCTGCATGATGATATCCGCGAGATCTGCCATGATCTCCTGCTGATCCTGAAGCCCGCCCATAAATCGTTGACTGGCCACTCCAGCAGCAAACAGCGCTAACTTTTTCGAGGCCTGAAGAATCTCGGCTTCTCTCGCCAGCAACTCACTCGCGTCTCCCGCAGCGTCGAAGCTGGGTGGCTGCATCACCTCATCCATCAGTCTCTTGATTGCGCCCAGCAGTGGGAGCTGACCACTCTGCGCCCGCTTCATCAGCCACCCGGTAATAATCAGTCGATTGATTTCGTTTGTTCCTTCAAAGATGCGATTGATGCGCGCATCCCGATAGAACCGTTCCGCCGGGTACTCCTCAACGTATCCGTAGCCACCCATAGTGGCGACCAGTTCGTCGCTTACCATGCTCAGCATCTCCGAACCGTAAACTTTCAGCATGGAGCACTCTACCGCGTATTCCTCAATGCGCTTCTGCGTCTCCCTGGGCGACTTGGCCTGCTCCGGGGTCATCTGCGCCAGAGCCGCATCGATCATGCCCACCGTTCGATAGGCCATGCTCTCGGCAGCGTAAAGTCGGGTTGCCGAAGCCGAAATCTTGCGCTGGATCAGTCCAAACTCTGCAATTGGCTTGCCAAAAGCCAAACGTTCCTTGGCGTAGCGGATCATCTGTGCCATCGCGTGACGAGCGCCACCAACGCAGGCCACTCCCAGCTTGAAGCGGCCAACATTCAATACGTTGAAGGCGATGTGATGACCCTTGCCAGCTTCCCCCAGCAGGTTTTCAGCGGGAATCCTGCACCCGTCCAACACCAGCGGGCAGGTGCTGGAGCCGCGAATTCCAAGCTTGTGTTCTTCCGCTCCCACGGTCAGTCCTGGCGTGTCTCTCTCGATGAGGAATGCGGAGAACTTTTCCCCGTCAATCTTTGCGAATACTGTATACAGCCCGGCAATTCCACAGTTGGTAATCCACATCTTCTCGCCATTCAGCGTGTAGTGGGTGCCGTCTTCTGAGAGGCTTGCGCGGGTGCGGATATTCATCGCATCGGAGCCTGAACTCGCTTCAGAAAGCCCGTATGCCCCGAGCCACTCTCCGCTTGCCAGCTTAGGGAGGTAGCGCCGCTTCTGGTCTTCAGTTCCATACCAGACCAGTGGGAGCGCACCAATGCCGATGTGTGCCCCGAATGCCGTTGAAAAACTCGCCAGCACCGACAGGTGATCGGTAATCAACGTGGAGGTTGTCTTGTCTCCACCCAGCCCGCCATATTCCTCCGGAATATCCACCGAGGCAAACCCCAAATCAGCCGCCTTGCGCATCAACCCCGCCATCACGCCGGGCTCCTTGGCCTCGATTGCTGCTGCGGACGGCAATATCTCCTCGCGGGCGAATTGAATCGCGGTCGCAGCAATCTGGCGCTGCTCCTCGGTCAGATCTTCGTGCGTAAATATCTCGGAGGGTGAACGGGATTCAAGCAGAAAACTACCGCCCGCGGCGGCGACAACGGGAGCGGCAACTGAAGTAGACATCAAGAATCAACCTCCTCGGGCAATGCCAACGTTACGCCAGACACCAACGCGACGGCAACTTCACAGCACTCGCACCTTAACGCCGCCATCTTTACATCGCATACAATGAAGGGTAGCCCAGTCGTGGAGGTTCGCCCCTGTTCGTCGCGCTTGAAGCCTTTCTGAAGCCCGCCGCCAGCCTGGTTCAGACCCGAATACTCGGGCTGACGATACGGTTGGATGCGGATCTCGCCTTTGCGCCTCAGAACGGCCTGCGCCACTACCTGAAAGCGATGCAGGCAACGGATGAGACCTTCAAGCACCTGTACCACTGGAACCTTTTTGACGCGACGCTGCTGTTGCCCTACTTCGCCGTCATGATTGTACTGGCCATCTATGGCGTGCACCGTTACACGATGGTCTACCTCTATTACAAGTACAAAAAAAACTACAACCCGGACCCGCCGCGCCACTTCGAAGAGCTGCCTTTTGTCACCGTCCAATTGCCGATCTTTAATGAGCAATTTGTCATCGACCGCCTGATCGAGGCGATCTGCGCCATGGAGTACCCACGCGAAAAGCTGGAGATCCAGGTGCTGGACGACTCAACCGACGAAACCTGTGACGTAGCTGCCGCCATCGTCGCCCGCTATGCAGCCCTGGGCAATCCCATCGTTTACATCCACCGGACCAATCGCCATGGCTACAAGGCCGGCGCGCTGGATGCGGGCCTCAAAGTGGCCAAGGGAGAATACGTCGCTATCTTCGACGCCGACTTTGTGCCGCCGCCCGACTGGCTGATGAAGGTGATTCACCACTTTGCCGAACCGGAGATCGGCATGGTGCAAACGCGCTGGACCCATCTCAATCGCGACTACAGCATGTTGACCCAGATTGAGGCCATCCTGCTCGATGGCCACTTTGTGCTGGAGCACGGCGCGCGGGTTCGCTCCGGGGACTTTTTCAACTTCAACGGCACAGCCGGCATGTGGCGCGTCAAGGCCATCTCCGACGGGGGCGGCTGGCAGCACGACACGCTCACTGAAGACACGGATCTAAGCTACCGATCCCAAATGGCCGGTTGGAAGTTCAAGTACCTTCCTGAAGTTGAGTGCCCTTCCGAACTTCCGATCGAAATGACAGCCTTCAAGACGCAGCAGGCGCGCTGGGCAAAAGGACTTATTCAGACAAGCATCAAGGTGCTGCCCATGATGTTCAAGTCGAAGGTGCCGCGGCGCATCAAGGTCGAGGCCGTCTACCATCTCACCGCCAACCTCAGCTACCCCCTGATGGTTGTCATGTCCGCCTTGCTGCTGCCGGCCATGATTTGCCGTTTTTATCAGGGCTGGTTCCAGATGCTGCTCATTGATTTTCCGCTTTTCACGGCTTCTACCTTCTCCATCGCCGTGTTTTATGTCATGAGCGAGCGCGAGCTTTTTCCGAAAACCTGGATGAAGACCTTCCTTTATCTGCCGTTCCTCATGGCACTGGGGATAGGCCTGACGGTCACCAACACAAAGGCGGTGCTGGAGGCGTTGCTCGGAATCAAGAGCGCCTTCGTGCGTACACCCAAGTACCGCGTAGCCAAAAAAGGCGAAAAATCTCAAGCCGCGAAATACCGCAAGCGCCTGGTGCTGGCGCCTTGGATCGAGTTGCTGCTCGGCACTTACTTCTTTCTTGCGATTCTCTACACGTTTTCAAATCACAACTACTTTACGGCGCCATTCCTCATCCTGTTTGTTATCGGGTACTGGTATACGGGTCTGATGAGCCTGCTGCAAGGCCGTTTTGAGCGCTGGCGCACCGGCGCACCCGCCAACGACAACGAATCCAGCCCCAAGCCTTTCCCAGTCGGAGTCTAGGCAACTCGCCGGCCCTGCCGTTCGCCGGGCATCTGTGGCCCCTCCGCTACAATAGACACAAGCGCCTGCCGTGCCGGGGATTTTAATCCCGGCCCGCCAGGCGCATCAGAGCATATGCTATCCAAAAACTTACCTGAAGCCCTTACCTTCGATGACGTGTTGCTGGTGCCCGCCGCCAGCGATGTTGTGCCTGTGCAGGTCAGCACGCAGACGCAGTTGACGCGGGACATCACGCTGAACACCCCGCTCATCTCTTCTGCCATGGACACGGTGACGGAGTCACGCATGGCCATCGCCATGGCTCAGCAGGGCGGCATTGGCATTGTGCATCGCAATTTGACCATCGTCGATCAGGCGGGCGAAATCGACAAGGTAAAACGCTCAGAGAGCGGCATGATCGTTGACCCGGTCACGATTTCTCCGGACCAGATGATCGGCGACGCGCTTGACGTGATGCGCCGCTACAAGATCTCCGGCGTGCCGGTCACGCAAGGCAAGCGGCTGGTTGGCATTCTCACGAACCGGGATCTGCGCTTTGAAACCCGCACCGACATTCCTGTTGGCGATGTGATGACCAAGAAAGACCTAATCACAGTGCCTGTCGGCACCACGCTTGAAGAAGCCGAACTCATCCTGCACGAGCATCGAGTTGAGAAGCTGCTGGTGGTGGACGACCAGTTCGATTTGAAGGGCCTGATCACGGTAAAGGACATCCAGAAGAAGCTGAAGTATCCGATGGCCAGCAAGGATGACCAGGGTCGGCTCCGCGTGGGCGGCGCCATTGGCGCGACCGGCGACTTTATGGAAAGGGCCGCAGAATTGGTGCGCGCACGCGTGGATGTCCTGGTGATCGATTCAGCGCACGGGCATCAGACACGGGTGCTTGAGGCAGTGCGCGACATCAGGAAGAGTTTTCCGCATATCGGGCTGCTCGCCGGCAACGTGGCCACATACGAGGGTGCCCTGGCGCTGATTGATGCCGGCGCAGACGCGATCAAGGTGGGCGTTGGCCCGGGCTCCATCTGCACCACGCGCATTGTGACCGGCGCGGGAATGCCGCAAATCACAGCCATTGCCGAGGCAGCGCGGGCCGGCCGCGAACATGGCATACCGATAATCGCCGACGGCGGCATCAAGTACTCAGGAGAAGTGACCAAGGCGATTGCGGCCGGCGCCAGCTCGGTCATGATCGGTTCACTCTTTGCGGGCGTAGATGAGAGCCCAGGCGAGACCATTCTGTATCAGGGCCGCAGCTTCAAGAGTTATCGCGGCATGGGCTCGCTTACTGCAATGAGCCAGGGTTCAGGGGAGCGCTACTTCCAGAGCACCGCGGACATGGCAAGCGCGGAGATGGGAACCGAGGGCGTGGTGCAGCGTGAACGCGCCAGCCAGAACCGCCTCGCTAAATTTGTCCCCGAGGGAATAGAAGGACGCGTACCTTATCGCGGGCCGCTCGAATCGATGGTATTCCAGCTGGTGGGCGGCCTGCGGTCCGGGATGGGTTACGTGGGCTGCGGCACAATCAAGGAACTGCAGGAGAAGGCGCAGTTTGTTCGCATCTCCGGTGCTGGCTTGCGCGAGAGTCACGTTCACGACGTGATCATCACCCGAGAGGCGCCAAATTATCATGTCGAATAGAAAGCGCCGCTCGAGAGGCGGACGCGGCTTGTGGTACTGGATATATATCTGGTCGCCCGTGGTCGTCGGCATCGCAGTGGTCGTGTTGGAGTCGACAGAAATGTTCGGCTCCGATCACACCAGCGGCCCCCTGCGCTTGCTCTTCGAAAGCATCTTCGGGCCGGTGAGTTCGGCGCGATGGGACGTGATTCATCACCTCATTCGGAAATCTGGCCATTTTTTCTGGTATGGCTTCATCGGATTGGCGTGGCTGCGAGCGTGGTGGTTCACACTGCCCCATTCCCGTTTCATTCCAGATGCCATGCTCGCCCTTCTAGGCACAGCGGCAGTGGCCAGCGCCGACGAGTTCCACCAAACTTTTCTGCCCAATCGCACGGGAACCCCATGGGATGTGCTGCTGGACTGCTGCGGCGCCATCACGCTGCAAATCATAGTCTACATTTACATGCGCGCTTTTAAGCCCAAGCGCCTTGCAAGGAGAACGTAAACCTTCCTCGTTCCGGAGCAGTCGCCTTCTTATCGACGTTCATTCGCACATGGTATGATTCGGCTCAATTGTTTACTGGAATATGAGACCAGCAGCCCTTTAGATCGAGAAGGGGCCCAAATCTGAACTTAGGTTAAGTGAATGCAAATGGACGGAGATTTCAGGAGACAAGGGCTACCGCCCGACCTCCTACGAGTTCATTGGTGGCTCCGGTGTGCGATTGCGGCCTGCGCGCTGATCGATTGTTGGATTTGCAGATTCAGGATGTTTCCCGACAGTGCTCCGCACACATCTGGCATCACCGGTCCTAATCAAGAATGTCATTCTTGGTTTCCTGGCAACGACATCAATTGCCTGCAGTAACTATGTCTTGAACGAAATATTAGATGCACCCTTTGATAGGCTGCACCCGACAAAAAAGAAGAGATCGGCGGCCCAGCATCTGGTGTGCGTTCCGATTGCCTATGCGCAGTGGATCACGATGATGCTCGGGGGCATTGCATTGTCGCTCACCATCTCATTGCTGTTTACGCATACTGCCGCCGCGCTTTGGATCATGGGATGCCTTTATAACGTCCCGCCGATCCGGATGAAGGACAGGGTCTATCTCGATGTCCTATTCGAAGCCATCAACAATCCATTGCGTTTGCTTCTGGGTTGGTTCATGGTGACTTCTGTCCTCGTCCCACCGCTTTCTCTGTGCATTTCCTACTGGATGGTAGGCTGCTACCTGATGGCGCCGAAGAGATTCAGCGAATACCGGGAATTCGGCGGCAAGGCACTTGCCGGCGAATATCGAAAGTCGTTCCACCATTATTCCGAAGTATCGCTGCTCAGCTCGGTGATGTTTTATGCATCCTCGGCCATGCTCTTTTTGGGCGCATTCATCATGCGATATCGAATCGAGCTGATCTTCGACTGCCCTCTTATCGCTCTTCTCATGGCTACATATATGCACCTTGCATTTCAACCAAACAGCGCTGTTCAGACCCCAGAGAAATTGTATCGAGAGCCCTTGCTAATGGTTGAGACTGCTTTGATGACTACCGTGATGATCATACTTCTATATGTAGATATTCCGATCATGAAGCGCGCTTTCCCTCCAACGCTGCAATAGATGATTGCGGCCAGGCGAGTCATCCAAAACAATAGAGGCGCATCCTTTGCTGGACGCGCCTCTATTGTTTGGCGAATTTGAGAAACTGCTTATAGGAATCCGCTCTACGCAGCTTCCTCGCCGGGTTCTTCCTTCTTCGACTCTTCCAACTGCTTTTCTAGTTCGGCGCGCTTCTTGGCCTTTACTTGGTCGCGCTTCTGGCGCTTGGCGTCCAATTGCTTTTCGGCGCCCAACAGTTCGATGAAGGCCTTTTCAGCCCCATCGCCCTTCTGAAATCCGGTGCGGACGATGCGCAGATACCCGCCCTGGCGATCACCGTAGCGCGGAGCAACGGTGTCGAAGAGCCGTTCAACAGATTCATCGGTCATGAGAAAGCTAAGGGCCTGACGGCGCGAATGGAGATCGCCCTTCTTGCCCAGGGTGATCATCTGCTCAACCAGTGGGCGAACTGCCTTGGCCTTAGCCACGGTTGTTTCCACACGGTCTTCTATGATGATGGACGTGACCAGGTTGCGCAACAGCGCGCGACGGTGACTGGTATTGCGTCCGAGCTTGAATCCTGCATTGCGATGGCGCATGGTGCAACTCTCTTTCG
>CAZTLV010000054.1:0-27103 GCA_964614635.1 uncultured Occallatibacter sp. | reverse complement strand
GTTCATCTGGATGGCTTCGCGCTCGCGGGCCACCTCTGCCTGGTAGATTTCGCGCTCACTCTTGGCTGCCAGATAAGCGCCGGAGCCCATGGAAAGCGCAGAGGCAATCATGCCGGAGAGTCCGGCAAGCAGAACGTACTTGCTGTCGCCCGCGGTGGCGCCGGAAACGCCGGACACGATGCCGAAGATGGCGCCCAGGCCGTCGTTGACGCCATAGATGGCGTCGCCGATCCATGCGCCGGGCTGCTTGCGTCCCTGGTTCCGCTTGGCGAGAAGCTCGTTGAGAAACGCCTGAGCATCAATCTTGGGGGTGCCGGCTGGGGCGGTATAGTGGCCGCGGATGAGCGCGCCCAACTCGCGGTAGTGATCCTTTTCGTCCTCAATGACGTGATCGAGGATGGCAATGGAGCCCTCGTCGCCCAAGGCCTTTAACTGCTCGCCGTAGTTTGCGACGTGGCGGCTCTCTTCGATTTCAAGCCGGCGCAGCGCCATGCGCACGCCACCCGCGCGGTTGGCTAGCGAATCGGCCTCGCCCCCCGGTTTGCCACGATAGACCGGCTCCGGACCGCCAAGCTCGGTGATCCGGCCGTGCCACAGGGCTGCATGCTCCCACTCCGCGCTTGCGAGGTGGCGAAGAATCTGGGCTCTGACGGCGTCGGTGTCGCGCTCAGCCAGAGCCAGGTAGGTGTGATAAGCCTCCACTTCGGCCTGCCAGTTTTCTTCAAGGGCAGCCAGCACCTTCTTCAACTTGGCGCCGGTCATGGTTGCTGTGGCCACTGTGTCTTCCTCGCGTTGATATGAGGATACGGCATTTGGGGGCGGATCCGGAGGCCAGCCAGGGGGCGCAAACTCCGATGGAGGAGATTATGCAAATCGGGAGAGGCCGTCGCAGATGGCCAATCGATTCTTTCGACCCTTCCCCAGCGAGGGGCTTTCCGTATAGTGTTGTGTGCAGCAAAATGCCGGGATTCCGGGGCATGGGTAAACCAATTGGGTTTGACCCGATGGGCGGCAACCACCGCCTCTGTCCCGGATATGTCCCGCCGCCAGTACGCAGCAAAAAGCCCAAACAGGGCGAATTCTTCAAGGAAGCGGGAATCACTCATATGGCAACAAGTTCGACAAAGCCGGCTGCTCTGACCTCACCTGGATATTTCGTCCCGTTCATCATCGTTACCGCCCTGTTTTTCATTTTCGGGTTCATTACCAACCTGAACATGGGGCTGGTGCCTTACCTGCGGAACATCTTTGAGGTTCAGGGACTGCAAGTATGGGAGGCAATGCTCGCGAATGGGGCATTCTTTACCGCATACCTGGTTTGTTCTGCACCTACCTCGAAACTGATCGAGGCAATTGGCTATAAGCGGACAATCGTAGTTTCATTGTTCATCCAGGTGATCGGGGCACTCATGTTTGTGCCGGCGGCAAAATTCGTCTCCTTCCCTCTTTTTCTAGCGGCGATCTTCGTCGTAGGAGCGGGCGTGGCGGCGCTGCAGACTTCTGCCAATCCGTATATTTCAATTCTGGGGCCGGAAAGCAGCGCTCCCGTCCGCCTCAATCTGGCCCAGGCCTTCAATTCCATCGGTGGATCGATCGCCCCATGGGTCGCGGGAACGTTCTTCCTGACCGCCGCCGTGCTCAGCCCCGACCAGGTTGCTCTCAAAGGCGTTGCGGAGCAACATGCCTACCAGGTGGGAATCGCCGACACTGTGCGCGTTCCCTATATTGTGATTGCATTTGGTTTGATCATCCTGGGAATCGTCGTCGCTTTCCTGCATCTGCCGCACATTGAGGCAACGCAGTCCTTCCGCCCGGCCAAGGTCGGCGACCCGCTGTTGAGCCGCAGCATCTGGAGCTACAAGCACACGGTGCTCGGCGCTTTGGGCATCTTTGCTTATGTCGGGGTTGAAGTGGGCCTGGCAACCACCATGGTGCTCTACTTCAGCGATTTCAAGCACGGCGGCCTAAACATATTGCTCAAGCCGGAGGCGCAGAAGCTGGTCGTGTTCTATTGGTTTGGCGCCCTCATTGGCCGCTTGCTTGGATCGTGGCTGCTAAGCAAGATCAAAGCCGGCAAACTGCTGGGGATCTTTGGAACGGCTGCGGCAGCGCTGGTTGTGATCGCAATCTTCACAGCCGGCTACATTCCTGTGGGATGCCTGGTACTTGTGGGCTTCTTCAACTCCGTCATGTTCCCGAACATCTTCACCCTGGGCATCGTTGGACTTGGGCCGATGACAAGCAAAGGCTCAGGACTGATCATGACCGCTGTTTTCGGCGGGGCAGTGATACCTGTGCTCATTGGTTACCTGGTTGACAACACAAGCTACCAAATTGCGCTCATCGTGCCGGTGCTGTGCTATCTCTATATTGCTTTTTATGGGTTTGTGGGATCGAAGCCGACGCGAACCGTTACTGCGTAGACGTGGCCTTGTGATTTTTGAGGGCCCTTCAGCGAAGGCTGAAGGGCCTTTTCGCGTCAGCGACGTGAGCAGCGCATTACCGCCAACTGCGGATTTCAAAAGCCGGCAATACATTTCATGCGGAAATCCGCAGAGGAAGCTGGATTCGCGATAAGATGAGTGCGCCTGGCATCTTTCGTTCGCATGACCTCCCAATCTAAGTCGCGCTTGCAGAGCCTGGTTCTAGCCGGCATTGTTGCGCTTTTCGTGGTGCTGCTGTTGCTGCGACTGTTTGTGTTTGTGCACGGCCATGGGGGGCGCAGAGTGGGAAGCGCAGGGCAGGTTGCGCCAAAAGCGATGGCTGCTTCGCTGAACGGTGTTTCCGGATCTGCAACAGGCAAAGCAACTGATTGGAATCGCATTGCCTGGACAGATCGATTTGACGACGGCACGCCCGACTTTCTGCGTTTGACCGATCCTGCAGACCAGGCCGCCTTCAGGCAGTGGTTCACGCTCATCGCCGACTATCAGGCAATCCGGCCCCAGGCCGAAGTTCCACCGGAAATCACGGACTGCGCAAGCCTGCTGCGTTTTGCCTATCGCGAAGCATTGAAGCGGCATGACGACACCTGGTTCATGGCCACAGGGGTCGAGGTTTCTGCGCTCCCCGGCGAGATCCGCGCGTGGCGCTATCCGGATACGCCGCTGGGCCCGGGGCTGTTCAGAGTGCGTCCCGGCGGCTTCGAACCCGCCGACGCCACCAATGGCTCCTTTGCCCAGTTTGCCGACGCCAAAACTCTGGTCGAGCGCAATGCCTACCTGGTCAGCCGTGACGTGCGCGAAGCCCAGCCCGGCGACCTTTTGTTCTATCGCCAATTTGGCCAGTCTTCGCCGTGGCACTCCATGATTGTGACCCGCATCGGCGGGCAGGCCGCAGTGGTTTACGATACGGGGACCGATCACGGCATGGCGGGCGAGTTGCGGCGCGTGGCGCTGGCTGAGTTGGTTGACCATCCTCAACCGCAATGGCGGCCGGTAGCCGGCAATCCTAACTTTCTTGGCGTTTACAGGTGGAATATTTTGCGAGGCACTTTATGAGTCTGCGTAAGTCGCTGCTGATTGCTGCGTCGTTGCTTCTTTTTGCCTGTACAACCGGATTCGCGGCCGCCAAGGGTGCGCCTCGCGCGTTCTCTCTGTCGACGAATCGGACCTTCGCGCCCGGCGAGAGCGTAAAGATCCAACTCTTTGCCCGCAACGTGCCCGCATTGGAATTTCGCGTGTACAAGGTGCGCGACGCGGAAAAGTTTTTCGCGGGACTGAAAGACGTGCATAGCTATGGCGTCAAAAGCTATTCACCCAGCGAGCAGGTTGACGAAACGACATGGATCGAACGTCTGCATGACTTCAAGGCTGATATGTGGTGGCGCGTGCGCCACTTCTTCCGCGGCCAATTCACTGACGAGGCTCGGGACAACTTCCGCGAGAACCAGGCCAAGCTGGGCAAGCGCAGCCAGGTGGTGGGAACCACTGAATTCGCGCAGATTCCCCTGCTCAACGAAAGCCAACTCGTTGCCCGCTGGAAGCTTGTCACGCCACCGGCGATCGTGAGCGAGACGCAGCAGCTGCCCATTGACGGCCTTGCCGCCGGTGTCTATCTGATTGAGGCCACCGATGGCACCTACAAGGCCTACACGATAGCCATTGTGACGAGCATTGCCGTGGTTGAGCGTGCAAATGGCTCGAACACCAGCTTGTATGTGGCAGACCGCAAGACGGGCGCGCCTGTCGGCAGTGCCGATGTGGCGTTGTGGACCGGGCAGACGTTGCAGTCGTCTGGCAAGACAGGCGCAGACGGATTGGCTTTGTTGACAATGAAAGTCCGTGGCGCGGCCCAGGGAGCGGAACCTGAAAACGTGTGGATTCTCGCCAGGCACGGGGACGACGCAGCCCTCGTAACTCCCTGGGGTTATGGATTCAACATCGACACCGGGACCACAGTGAAGGCCTACGTGTATACCGATCGACCCGTCTACCGGCCGGGCCACACGGTACACATCAAGGCTGTAATTCGCAAAGAGATGAACGACACGCTGGATTTGCCTGACGACAAGACAATGACCCTGACGGTCAACGATGCGGACGGAAAGACGGCGTTCAAACAGGACCTTGCTGTTTCCGCACACGGCACCGTGACCGCTGACCTGACGCTTGGAAGCGATGCCGGCCTTGGTTATTACAGCGTGGTATTGGGGGGCGCCGCGAGCAACGCTGACAGTGGCAGCTTTTATGTGGAGGAATACAAGAAGCCGGAGTACCAGGTCACCGTGAAGCCGTCGGCGCAGCGCGTGCTGCAGGGCAGATCGATTGAAGCAGTGATTGAGGCGCGGTACTTCTTTGGCGAACCGGTGGCTGGCGTGAAGGTGAAGTATGTGGTGCATACTTCTCAGCACTGGTGGTGGGATGAAGATCAGGCCGACGACAGCGACGCCGACGAGGAAGGGGCAGCCGACGATTCAGGCGAGTCGGACTACAGCTACGACGAGACCGAGCAGCAGGAGCACGAGGGCGTCCTAGACGCGAACGGCCGGCTCACGGTCACGGTGCCAACGACGATTGACGGCAAGCATAACGATCAGGATTACCGGATCGAAGCAAGGGTCACGGACGCTGCTAATCGCGAAGTCAGCGGGCACTCAACGGTACTGGCAACTTATGGATCGTTCAGGGTAAGCGTTGAGCCCACAAGTTATGTGTTTGAGCCGGGTCAAACTCCCAAGGTGAAGGTCACCGCGCAGGACTACGACGGCAAACCTGTGCAAACGGCGATCCATATCACCGCGACGAGATGGAGTTGGGACTCGACCACCCATCAGCGGACTGATACCCCAATATCCAGCCGCGATGTTACGACGGGCGCGAATGGAACATCGCTGACAGACTTGGCGATCACGGGGAGTGGCGATTTCAACGTGACGGCGAGCGCGCAGACCCCGGAGGATCGGACCGTGCAAGGCCAGACCTGGGTTTGGATCTGGAGCGGGGCGGGCGAATGGTACAACCAGAATACCCAGGCCCAGATTGTGGCAGACAAGAAGACTTACCAAGTGGGCGATGTTGCGCATCTGCTGCTGGTGACGGGCCTGCCAGAGTCGTGGGCGGTGGTGACCGCGGAGGGCGACTCAGTACAGTCGCGGCAATTGGTTCATGCGACGGGCCAAAGCTTTGCGTTCGACATTCCCATCACCACGCAGGCCCAGCCCAATCTCGTGATCACCGCGGTGGTCGTCCACGATGATCAGCTGATTACTGCCCAGAAGAGCTTGAAAGTTCCCCTTGTGGAGCGAACCCTGACGATCACGGCCAAGGCGAGCAAGGCAACGTACCTTCCCGGCGAAAAGGCCAGCTTTGATATTTACGCGGCCGATTCCAAGGGTAAGCCAGTTGAAGCGGAACTGAGTTTTGGCGAAGTGGACGAGGCGCTGTACTCGGTGCGTCCTGATGAAAGCGGAGACATCGTCGCGCAGTTCTATCCGAAGCGCTATGTCGAACTCGACCCGCAGACATCGTTCACCTTCTTCTTCTCTGGTGAAGCTGGGCTCAAGAGCCCACTGCTGGCGCAAGCTGCGGGGCTTTACCATCCGCGGATGGCGCAGCTAAAGCCGGGGTCGGACCTGGTTGTGCCCAAGGTGCGAAAGGCGTTTCCAGATACGGCCTATTGGAATCCCAACGTGCATACGGGGCCGGACGGGCACGCGCATGTCGAGTTCAACTTCCCGGATTCGTTGACCACCTGGCGAACTACCATTCGGGCGATGACGGACGACGGCAAGGCCGGCGGCGTAGTGACGCGTGTGCTGGTGCGCAAGAATCTGATTGTGCGCCTGGCCGCGCCAAGGTTCTTCCGCCAGGGCGACGAGGCAACTCTGCGGGTGATTGCGCATAACTACCTTGAAGCCGCCAAGGACGTAACCTTCGCGCTGGATGTGACCGGCCTGGAGGTTGTAGGCGGACAAACGCAGAAGATCAACATCCCCGCCAAGGGGGAGAGCTACGTGGACTGGCGTGTGAAGGCGCACGCAACCGGCAATGCGGTGTTGACGGCGAAGGCATTGACGAACGAGGAGTCTGACGCATTGGAAATGACGCTACCTGTGCTGCCTTTTGGCGTGAAGCAACGAGCGGCCGCGTCTGGCGTCCTCTTCTCCGGTGCGCACGATGCTAATTGGAGTTACACCTATCCAGCCAGTTCCGATGCCGGGACGCGTGGACTGATCATCACTGTTGCGCCCAGCGTGGCGGGGACAGTGTTTGAAGCGCTGGACTACTTGACAGGCTATCCGTGGGGATGCACGGAGCAAACCATGTCAAGCTTCTTGCCGGACGTGATTGTGGCCCAGGCAGTGGACAAGCTTCATTTGAAACCGCCAATTGACCGGGCAACGTTGAATGACGAGGTGAAGGCTGGGCTGGAGCGGCTCTACAGCTATGAACACGACGATGGCGGCTGGGGCTGGTGGCCGGATGATGATAGCCGTGTCTTCATGACTGGGTACGTTGTGAGTGGGCTGGGACAGGCTCGAGATGCAGGCTACACAATCGATGGCAACCGCCTGGAGAAGGCAAGAGCCTGGCTGCAGGCCGGTCTGTCAGCGCACCCTGACATGATCGCCGACCTGCGGGCTTATACGGTGTACGCTTTGGCTACGACCGGCGGCGCGCCAAAGGACACTCTGGACAAAGCCTGGGACAGTCGAGACAAGGTGAGCGACGAAGGACTTGCCCTGATTGGTTTGGCGCTCGATGCCAGCGGCGACGTCCGGGCAAAGGAAGCAGCGACACTGGTTGAAAAGAAGGCCAAGGTCGCGGATACGGATGCTTACTGGTCAGGCAACTACGATGAACTGCTCGACTACTGGGGCGATACTTCAGCGGAGACAACCGCCTTCGCTCTGAAGCTGATTGCCCGTCAGGACCGTGCGAGCGGGCTTTTGCCAAAGGCAGCATTGTGGCTAGGCAAAAACCGTGGCGGCGACTACTGGGAATCGACAAAGCAAACTGCGATGGTGATTCAGGGGCTGACCGACTACCTGGCGCTGAGCGGCGAATTATCGAACACGTCAGATGTTGAAGTGCTGGTAGACGGAGCAAGCGTTGGTAAGCGGCACTTCGCCATCGGTGATGGATTTGCAATCCCGTGGAAGATATCGGTTCCACCGGTGCAGGCCGCGGGTGGTGGCCAGGTGACGATTCGCAAGAGCGGCAATGGAATTACCTACTGGTCGGCGGAGAAGAACTGGTACTCGACAGACAGGAAGCAGTTCCAGAAAGAGCAACTGGCGCTGAATATCACGCGGGATTACTTTCTGTTGCAGAAGGGACAGAAGTCCCCCACTGATCCAATTACCTACGATCTTGTTCCGCTCAGCGGAGCCGTACACGTGGGCGATATTGTGGCTGTGAAACTGGCGGTAAACGGAAGCAATTGGAGGTATCTGCTGGCTGAAGACCCGATTCCAGCGGGTACGGAGTTCATGCCGAACACAGGGCTTTACACGCTGAACAACAAGCCCGACTGGTGGGCGGACTGGTTTACGCGCAAAGAGTTCCACGATGATCGGGCGGCGTTCTTCAACACCGAATTCAGCATGCGCCGCGAGTATGTGTACCTGCTGAAAGTGGTCACTCCGGGCAAGTTCGCAATCAGTCCGGCGCAGGCTGGACCGATGTATCAGACCGATGTACAGACCACAACCGACCCTGCAACTCTGGAGGTACAACAGTGAAGATTCTGAATGGGCTGTTTAGCAGGTTATGGTCGGCGCGAGGATGGGTGGCAGGCCAACTTGGCGGGACACTCCTGTTGATGGTTGCGGGATTGGCATGGACCCGCCTGCCGGATAAGCACGATTGGCAGGTCGCACTCTCTCTGCTCATCCCGGTGCTGCTGATCATCTCGGCGCTCGAACTGGAAGCTGGGACGATGCGGAAACTTGCCGACGACGATGGCAAGCGCGTCAAGCTGGTGTGGGGCGCCATGTCGCTGCTGATCTGGATCGCCATGTTCTGGGGTACGTGGTGGATTCTCGATTGGTGCGATGACCAGTTTCCACTCTGGGCCGGCTACCTCAACTCCAAGGGTTCGCCTCATGCGCGGGTCACCTATCTTTCGTTCGAGCACATCACTCGCGATCTGGTCCTGCTTGAATGGATCGTGCGCTGGATCATCGCCCCGGCCAAGATCATTCCCTATGCGATTGCCTCGGCGCAGTGGGGATGGCGCCTGCCGATTCGACGTGTTCTTCGCATTCTTTGGACCTGGCAGTGGTGGGTTGCAGCGATCATTGCGGCGCTCCTGGCGGTCTGGCTGCCGAGCAAGTTGTTTGCCGGTCTGCCCCACGGCTCAGTTTCTGCGCAGATTTGGCACGTCTGGTTGAAGCTGGGCGCGGCGTATGTTCTTGCGGTGGGTTGCTGGATGTTTTTGCTGGGATGGGCAGCTACGCTTTTCGCGCGACAGGTGCCGCCCCCGGACGAAGCGCTGGTCGCTGCACCTGTGCTTGCCGGGCCGCCGAAGCAATCACAATCCGCCAAGGTCGAGCCGCCAATCGATCCTGAATAGGCCGATGGACGTCGCGTAATGGGATGCAAGCATGTCGGCGGCTACTGGTGGACACCGGGAGTTACCTGTAAGTGTCTGTTATTCTTTGCCTTGTCCGAGTCGCCAGGCCTTGATGAATTTCCAGTGGATGTACACCGAATGATTCAAGTGCAGCAGTAGCCCTTCGCGTCCATCCAGGAATCCAAGGCGGAAAAAGTAGTTATAAACAAATGTTGCCGCGGGATTCGCTATTGTGTTCCATAGAAAGGCCGGCAGGGAGTTGCTTGTGCGGCCTTTCATTTGAAGGAGCCTGGCTATTTCTGAGCTGTAGCGATTCATGTGTTCCAGATAAATGGTCAAGCTGGGGTATGCGTAGTGAAGCAAATCGTGCTTGAGTTTCCCCTTGGGACCGGCAAATTGAGGCGTACTGTGCGGGCCAACGCCTTCACTGAGCCGCGCTGCTCCGCGGCGAAAGAGCCTCAGCTTACGGTCTGGATAAAACCCGCCGTGACGGACCCAGCGGCCAAAGATGAGATTCAGGCGGGGAATCCAATAAGCGCCAAACCCGGGGTTGCCGGCGAGGAGCTGGCGAATCTCGCTCTGCAACTCCGGAGTGAGCACTTCATCGGCATCGAGCAGCAGGATCCAGTCTGATGTGCAAAGGTCAAGGGCGACGTTTTTTTGTTCGCCGTGGCCGATGATCGCGTTGAATTTGGTCTTGGCCCCGAAGGAATGCGCGATTTCAAGTGTGCGGTCCTTCGATCCCGAGTCGACAATGACGATTTCGTCGGCCCAGCGAACACTTTCAAGCGTGCGAGGCAGGTTAGCCTCTTCGTTCATGGCAATCATTGCAACAGAAAGGGTCTGGCTCATTGATGCGTTCACCGATGCAAGGATAAACCGGCTGGGTGCCGGCGCGGGCTCACTTCAATTCGGCGATGGCGTTGGCGGGAAGGGCGGTGCCGAGCCAGCTCAATACCTGGCTGCGGCCGTGGCGTTTCAAGAGTCGTGCGGCATACAAGGCGGCAGCGCGGTGCGCGGCTAGAGACTCCGATTCGGTGGCGGAGTGTACGAGGGCATGGTCGATCTGGTCGAGCGTGAACGTAGGTGGCGCTTCGGTCGGCTGGGAATCGCTGGCTAACGCTTCAACGAGCCCTTCGCGAAACCAGAGGGGCGTGTCCGGCGCAGCCTGCGCTTCGATCAAAGCGTGCAAAAACTCGTGGCGCATGACGGATGGGAGCAGCTTGCGGCCGGCAAGTGTGCCGAGAGGTTGTGTGGCGATCCAGTTTCCCTCAGTGAAGGCCGCCACCCAACCGGGCGCCAGAGTCGCGTCTCGAAATGCGGCGGTTGATGGGAACGCACGTACCGTGATTGGGTGGGCGGACTGAAGGCCGGAGCGGGCTGTTGCATCGCCGAAGGCCTGCTCGAGTTGGGGAAGATAAGAAGCGTCTGCCTGCCGCAGAGTCTCAAGCACGAAACCCTGTCGATGGAGACTTTGCCAGGGCTCTCCGGTGGATTCGTCAGCGACCGTTGCGCCGGGAAAATACTGCGCAAGAATCTGGGTGGAGTCGTGGCCCTGGGCAGACATGGCAGCAGCGCCTGCCTGACAAAGACCCACGCCGTGGCCCGAACCACGCCCGAGAAAGAGAAAATGGTCGCCCTGCCGCGAGATTTCGAACCAGGTGCTGAGAATCCTGCCCCAGCCAAATGCCCGGCCAATGGCCAGTCGAAAACCTTCGCCTGAGACTTGC
Organism: uncultured Occallatibacter sp.; assembly: GCA_964614635.1. Taxonomy (GTDB): domain Bacteria; phylum Acidobacteriota; class Terriglobia; order Terriglobales; family Acidobacteriaceae; genus Telmatobacter. The sequence goes on along the minus strand of CAZTLV010000054.1, from coordinate 16,355 downwards.
GCCGCTCCTGCGGAGAGCATTACAGCTCGACCAGATTCGCCGCGCCGGACAACGGTCAAGCTGGTCCAACCAGGTTGAGCGAGACCGGCCTTGGCGAGTGCGGTGGTCAGCTCGGCGAGCGACAAATCCGCAGACCACTCGCGCGCGCCTCCGGCGGTGCAATAGGTGTCAACGTGGGATATGAGCCAGGGCATCGGCTTCGAGATCGGTTCCCTGCCGCTGGCGCCTGCAGACCAGACCTCCTGGGGCGAGGCAGTTCGGCCGCCGCAGTTCTGGTGGAACCACGCTTCCGCGCGCTTGCCGTGAAAGAAGAGCGTTTCGCCTGCAGTGGCCAGAGTGGCAACTTGAGATGCAGGCCCGCGCCCCGCACTTCCACCCCAATGGAGAAGCTGGCAGTGAGTGGAGTCGCACAGGTCGTAATCCGCGTGCCCGTGAGGCTGGTGCAGAGCAAAGGAGCGAACGACAATTGCGAGCGCTTTGAGAGACTCCGGAGCATCGGCGGGCCCGCTCTCGCTGGCGACCACACGCTCAACATAGGTCTCGATGGGCAGCGTGACCGCCAGTACAAGTTGGTTGGCGCGCGCATGGACATGTAGCTGATTGCGAAGGGTGAGGGTCTCGCCGTGCGCGGTGATGATCAACGGACCGTTGAGGGTGATTACAGCGGCTTGCTTGTCGCCTGGGAGCACAAGCCGGTCTCCGCTGACGCGAATCTGCATGGAATTGGTTAGCGATGACGCCGCGCACGAGTCGCAAAGGCGAAAGGTTGCGGCACCTTCGGACGTGGGAACAATGGTGATTTCCTTGTCGTGCCAAAGGGTCCAGAAACCGATTCGAAGCGTCGCAGGCGAGTGCGCGGGAGTCATTGCGGACGTTTGGCCATTTGATGCCGGGGAAAGCGCCAGCGCAAGAATCATCCCTGACAAAAGGAATCTCATGGTCTTGGCGTCCTCAACGGCGAGTGGGCAAGAAGCTCCGCGGCGACGCGGGCAGCATCATATCCGTGGCCGACGGGCAGATAGACAGCCACTACCACGGTGGGCAAACCAGAAGGAGCGAGCCCGATGAACCAGCCGTGCGACTGGGGGCTGGCCTGGGTATCGGCGGTTCCGGTTTTACCGGCAACGGCTACCCCGCCCAGCGACGACGCACCGGCAATGCCGAAGCTTGCGGAGTCCTGCAGTCCGGCTTCGACGACGTTTGTGGCCAGAGTGCCAGGATGCTGAGCCATTTGCAGGGCCAGCCACCTGTACGCTGAGGCCAGCTCAAGCGGAGTAACCAGAATGCCGTCCACGCCTAGCAGCGTCAGGCGCGTTTGATCGGGGGTTTGAGGATTGCGAAACACCGCGGCTACTCCCTCAGGAGCAAGGTTGGTTGGTGTGAGCAGTCCAGTGGTAGCGAGGACCGAGCGGAGTTCGCCAGGCGCAACAGTTCCGGCCAAGGTTGCAAAGTAGGTATTACAGGACCAGGTGAGAGCCTGACGCGCGTCCATTGGGTCGGCTGGCGGATGCGAGCAGTTGAGCGAGCGGCCGGCGATCGTGAGATTGCGTGTGCAGGCGACACGGCGGGATGGGTCCCAGCGCCCTGAAGCGACACGGCTATAAAGCACCAGAGGCTTGAGCGTGGAGCCGGGCGCAGCGAGCGTACGTGCGGCTTCTGCCAAGTGAGTGGATGCGAGCAGACGACCCGTGGCAACATCAATAACGACAATGCGGGCATCGGGAGAAAACCGGGCAGCCCTGGCAGCCGCCGAGAGCCAGCTTGTGGCGGATTGCGGAGCGCAAAGGCAAGGTGCAACCAAGATGGCTACGAATGCCGGAATGCAGAGAGCGGCGCGCACACCAAGAGTATCCACTATCAGCTCAGGATTATGCTTGGAGCAAGAGGACAAGCAGGAAGAGGGTGCTTGAAACCAAAGATATGCGGGCTGTGGTGCAAAGGTAGAATTATTGCCGGCATGTTAGAGTGGAGAACCACGGAGGGCAGCAAAGGATGGCAACCGGCATTCAAATCCCGGGGAACGACGAGACGATCGACCTGCAGCAGCAGGTTGCACGGTTGCAAGCACTGCTTGAGGCCAGCCGCCAGGTGCACTCGACAATCCGTGAGGATGAGGTGCTTGAGCAGGTGCTGCGGATCGTAGTACGCGAGCTGGAGATGGCGGGAGCGGCGTTTCCTTCAGCGGGCATGGCATATGGGGACGAGCTGCCTCCGGATGCGAACGGTTCGGTTGGCGCTGCGTTGGCAAGCTATCCGCTGAACGATCGGGCCGGAAAGCTGATGGCTGAGCTGGTGGTGGCTGCGCCGGATGGGCGAGAGCTGACGCTCTACGAGGCAGACTTTATCGAGGGATTGGCACTTCAGGCTGCCGTAGCCTTGGAGAACGCCCGGAATCACAAGCGCAATGTCGAGTTTGCACGCGTACAGCAGGATCTGGACGCGGCACGGCAGATTCAGATGTCGCTGCTACCGCAGAAACTGCCTTCCATCGCAGGGTACTCGGTGGGATTTCGCTCTGTTACCTGCTACGAAGTGGGCGGAGACTATCTGGACATCGTGGAGCAATCGGACGGAAATCTGCTGATTGCCGTTGCCGACGTGGCAGGCAAAGGACTGGCCTCGGCGATGATGGCGACGAGCTTTCGTTCAGCGTTCAGGGCGATGGCCGCGGGCGGAGTGCCGCTGGACGAGCTGGCCGCGAGGATGAACCAGCATCATTGGGCAGAGGGTGAAGAGGCTCGGCGCAGGTATGTGACGGCAATCTTTCTGCTGCTTCATCCGGAGTCAGGAGATATGGAGGTTGTGAATGCGGGACACAATCCTGGCTTCCTGGTCGAGCCGGAAATGGAGCCGCACGAGTTTAACGCGGGAGGGCCGCCACTGGGGATGATGCCGGGGATGCGCTACTCGATTGAGCGCCACGGCTTCAGGCCGGGATCGCGGTTGCTGTTCTACACGGATGGTCTGACTGAATCGTGCCGCGGGGATGAGGAATTTGGGCCCGAACGGTTATTAGATGAATTTTCCCGGTGCCGGGCCGATAAGGCCGATGGTATTCTCGATGCATTGTGGGGTGCCATTGAGGAGTTCTCTGAAGGGAGCCCTCAGGGAGACGACATGACCGCATTGACGCTTTGCCGGGCAAAGATCGGAACGGAGATTCCGGCGTGAGCGAGATGAAGACAACTACCGTTGAAGTGCGGCTTCCGTCGCGCATGGGATTCGAAAAGGTGGCGATGAGCACAGCCGCTTCAGTGGCCAAGCTGATGGGTTTCCGCGAAGATCGCGTAGAGGACCTGAAGACAGCGGTAGCCGAGGCCTGCATCAATGCCATTGAGCACGGCAATCGGCTGAACGAAAAATTGAGTGTGGGCGTGGTGCTTTCAGCGGGGGCGGATTCGCTTGAGGTCAAGGTAATCGACGACGGCAAGGGGATGAGCAAGCACCAGGCCAAGCCGGACATCGACCGCAAAATGCATGGTGAAGAAGACCCCCGCGGGATGGGCATGTTCCTGATTCAGGCGCTTGTGGATGAGGCCGAGTGGGTGGCCGGGTCAAACGGAAAGAGCAGTTATGTCCGGCTGATGATCAGGTTGGACAAAGACGCGGAATAGCTAAACTGAATATCAATCAAAAATAGGGAGACATCGATCGTGCAAAGCGAGACCAAGTCCCATGTTGACCAGCTCACTTCCCCGGCCGGGCATCCGGTAACTGTCCTTCGTTTTGAGGGCGATATCGCCAGCACATCAAAAGATGCTGTGCTGGGCACCTACCAGGCGCTGCCCAAGCAAACGGCGAAGCTTATTCTGCTGGACTTTACGAAAGTGGACTACATCAATTCAAGCGGGATTGCGCTGGTGATCCAGCTGCTGATCGAGGCTGCCAATTCCGCGCAAAAGGTGTATGCCTTCGGGTTGTCGGCGCACTTCACCAAGGTGTTTACCATGGTGGGAATCACCAAGTACGCGGGGTTGTTTGCAGGGCAGGCGGAGGCGTTGGCCGCTCTATAAGTGACGACTCCTCACCTGCCACTGCACACGCAGCCTTTGAATCCTTCTGCCGTGGGGTGATCGAGGCTGCAAACGTAGCCCTCCCAAAGCGGCCCTGGCAATGATGCTGAAACACCCTTGAAGAAATGCTTTTGATAGGCCTGGCTCTCGGCGCCGGCGCCGTCAACATCTATTCGAAACTTTCCTATTAATGCATCGAGCGACCGGACGGAGAAGTCCGGCTGATGATAGGCCGCGTCAAAGTCGTACTCTTCGGGCCAGGTTGTCCCGATGCCGGTTGTGTTTGAGGCCTCATAAACTTTGTAGTCGGCCAGTGTCGCAGATGCGGGCGCGACCTTGCCAACAGTGAACGAGGGCGTGTTCCCATCCACTGGCGAAACCGAAGCTACCACCTTCATTGGGACTCCGGCATCTTTGCCGCCAAGCAGGTGGAATTCGTCCATGTGCGTGTGTCCGAAGATCGTCAGGCGCACTACGTCAGCATTGTTTGCCAGAGCGGTGGCCAGTTTGTCAGATGACAAGAACGAATCTACGTGACCATCCGGACACAGCTTCAGCCACCTGGAGATTGAGAGCTTGGGATTGACTGTCGGCGGAACGTGACCAAGAACCCAAACACGCTCGCCGCGCCGGCGCGCGCCATCAAGTTCCTTCGTCAGCCAGGCCATCTCCTCATCCGCACCGGAGTGATCTTTTTCGTCTGCTTCACAGTTGGCAAAAGACGACATCATGTAAATGTCGTCCAGGACCAGCAGCCGCGTCTTTTCCATCGGTGCGGCCATTGTGACTGCGTAGTACCCGGCTGAATCATAGGTGACCAGGGCCTGCGTACGCTCCGCCTGGGAAATCCCGGCGAGCCCGTCGACGACAGCCTGCCCGGTGGCCTTGAGGTAGGCGTCGTGCATGTCCAGGCGGTTGTGGTTGCATCTGGAATCGTTGTTACCAAGGCCCATGTAAACGGGAATGCCGGCGAAAGTCGTCTCCACCTGCTTGATCACAAAGATAGTCGTTTTTTCTGCAAACGCCGCGGACACCGACTGATCGTCTCCAACGGCTTTTTCAAGCTTCATGGCGGCGCGGTACCGGCAGTCCAGATCGTGGACGAGCAAGTCGCCACTGACCACAACGAATCGAGCGTCCGGCGCCTGAGCCTTGGCCGCGTGCAAGGCGCTTGTCAGCAGCGCATACGAGGAATCCGTCGACTTCTTCCCTCCGCATGCATTCTGCACCAGGGATAAATCAACCTCTAGGGTGGGCGAATCGGGAGAGTTGAGGATCCGCTCCCACTCCTCGATGGGCTTTTTCACAAGCTGCGGTACTTTGGCCGGGTCGTGAAAGGGATCGAGGTGCAGATCGCTCAGCATCACAACCGAGACCGTTGCCGGCTCCGCGGAGGCACCCGCCTGCGCCGAGGATGAACTTGAAAACGATGCCATCAGCACGAAGAGAATCAAGGCACACCCAAAGCCAACGGACAACTTGTTGTGACCGTTCATCATGTCTCCAGTCTTCGCCATCATACCGAATCACTGTCACTGTATTGTTTCAAGTCATAACTTCCGGTTTGAGGCGGCGTATTATGGCCGGTATGGAACTGGATTCAATTCAGAGTGCTTTGCGCGACGCAGGCCTGGACGGCTGGCTTTTCTATGACCACCACCACCGCGACCCAGTGGGTGGGCGCATTCTTGGGCTGGACGAGAAGGCGCACATCACGCGGCGCTGGTACTACTTTGTCCCGGCTGAGGGCGGGCCGCGTAAGCTGGTCCACCGGATTGAGCAGAGCCGGCTTGATTCGCTTCCTGGGGCGAAGGGCCAGTACTCGAGCTGGCAGGAACTGGCAACTGGGTTGGAGGCCATGCTATTCGACGCGCACCAGATCGCGATGCAGTACTCGCCAAACAACGCGATTATGTACATTTCGATGGTCGACGCAGGGACAGTCGAGTTTTTGCGCGGCCTGGGCAAGAAGATCGTGAGCTCGGCCGACCTGGTGAGCCAATTTGAAGCGGTGTTGAGCGAGGAGCAGTTAGCCAGCCACGGGGTCGCTCAGCAGGCGATCGACGAAATCCTTGCAGAGTGCTGGCTTGAGATTGGCCGCCGGCTTCGGCCAAATGCCGGCGGCGGAGGCACGCTTTCAGAGTGGGACATGGTGGTCTGGCTGAGCGAGGCGATGCGCCGCGCAGGTCTGGCATGGGAAAACGGGCCCAACGTGAGTGCCAACGCAAACAGTTCGGACTCGCACTATGAACCCACGGCCGAGAAGTCTGCGGCCATTGCCGAAGGCGACTTCATTTTGATTGACATCTGGGGGCGGCGGGAAACGCCGGGCAGCATCTATTACGACATTACCTGGACCGGCGTGGTGGGGCGCCAGCCGACGGAGCGCGAACAACTGGTGTTTGAGACGGTTCGCAACGCGCGCGATGCCGCCATTGCGGCCGTGGAGAAGGCATTTGCGGAGGGACGCGTTATTTACGGATACGAAGGCGATGACGCGGCGCGGGCGGTGATCAAGGCGGCAGGGTTTGGTGAGTATTTCACACATCGAACAGGACATAACATCGCCCATGAACTGCATGGCACCGGCGCACATTTGGACAACCTTGAGACCCACGACACGCGGCGGATTCTGCCCAGCACCTGCTTCTCTGTCGAGCCTGGAATCTATTTGCCGGAATTTGGCATACGCAGCGAAATAAACATGCTGACCGCACCGGGCAAAGCCTGGGTGACGGGAAAGATTCAGTGGGAGCTGGTACGAATCTAAACGACCGAAAAATGTACCACGGACTTGCTGTGCTCTGAAGCCGCACTCTACTGGAGGCTAGAAGGCGTGGGACCGTCCCAGGGTCCAATCCCTGCTCCTGAACCATGTCCCCGTCCGGGTACGGTATAGTCAAAAAGGAATGGCAACAGCGCCCAATATGAATCCCGCAGCAAAACCAGACTTGAAGCAAGGCTTTGTCTATCTTCCCCTGATCGCGGGCTGGCTGGTGCCCGGCGCGGGACATTTTCTGCTGGGCAAATGGTACCGGGGAGCGTTGCTGGCGGCGTCAATTCTTGGCATGTTCGCCATGGGAATCGCGATGCAGGGCCAGCTCTACTCCGGCGCCCACGACATTCTTGAGATTCTGGGATTGGCGGGCGATCTGGGTAATGGCCTGCTTTTCATTGTGGGCCGGATTCTTGGTCTTGGCGCTGAGCAGGTGCAAGTGACTACCGCCGACTACGGCACGCGGTTCATTGTTGTTGCTGGGCTCCTGAACGTGATTTCAGCAGTGGATGCGCACAACCTCCGCACCGGGAGGAAGGCTTGACCCACTTTACGGCAGTGTTGTTATTCGCCTTGTTCGCCTCAGTTGTCTTTGGGATCACACAGCGGGAGACACCGCGGCGCATGGTTCACTACGGAATCTACTGCTTTGTTCTGTTTGCCGGTTCGGCGGTGGTATTGAGCTGGGCGATGTTTCTGATCGCGCGATAACTTAGAAAATAGATGGATTGAACCCCGATTTCAGGCAGATGCATCGAAGTTCCAGGCTCATTTAGCAAACTCCCGGCACTCCTCAGGCAATCATCTCTCGCTGCCACACCGCCGCGTCGAAGGCGTGCGCGCAGGTGTAGCCTTCGCTATGGTAAAGGTCGATCGCCTGCTGATTGGATTCGGTCACAGTAAGCGAGATCTCGGTGGCCCCAAGCCGCATGAAGTGGAAGGCACAGACAGAAAGAAGCAGGCGAGCCAGGCCGGCGCGACGGAACTCCGGGTGAACGCAAAGCTGGGTGATGTGTCCGCTCTCAGGGCTTACGCGGGAACCGAGCACCAGCGCCACCAATCTGCGGCTGGCGCGCTCCACTACAACGTATGAAACCTGCGGGGAAAAAACTCCGCAGCCTGAGTAGCGGACGATGTTGTTCAAAAAGCGCTGCGAGCCATTGATCGAACGGTACTGATCATTGATGATGCTGTCTGGATGATCGAGGTAGGCCTCGGAAATCAGGCGGCCTGCCGGCGACAGATCCTCGTCGCGCCAGGCTCGGATCTCCAGGCCGGCAGGCAGGTCCACGCGGGGCGGGTTCCAGAGCCCTTGAAGCGTTTGCACCAGGAAGAGCCGGCGAAAAACCTGGAACCCAGCCTCCCGGAAGATGTCCGCGTGAGCGCCTGAAGGGTGCAGGAGCAATTGCGACTCGACACGGTCGAGTTGCGGCGAGTTCAGGAGAGTCTCAAAGAGATGCTTGAGCAGCGTTTCTTCAATCTGGTGGGCGGAAGGCGCAACCTGGGCGGCGGAAGTCAGCACCCCGTCGATCGAATTCATTTCAGCCGTCGAATGCTCCATTGAGTCGGGAGGCGGGCTTGGCAAAGCAAACACATCGCCGATGACAGCCTTGGTCTCCTCGTAGACGCAAAAGGCATATCCGGTAACCTGGCCATCTTCAAGCGCGGCGTAGCCCGGCAGCATGTGACTGTCAAGATACTGCATTAACAGCCTGGCGGAGGTGCGGTAATCCCAATGGAGACGCTGCTTCCATACTTCGCCTTCGGCATCAAGTACAGGGCGGAGCACCGGCGCTGCGAAATGCCGCAGGTCGAGGATCTCGATGGACGCCGTGGATGCCATGCTTCTCCCCCAGGGGTGAGACGGCTGCAGCCCCTGCCAGAAAGCGGCGCAGGCTCGAATCAGGCGAGGCTTCAGCAGGAACGCAAAGCGAATTGCGCCTTCTGGTCACTTTGACACGAGTTGCGCCCAAGTGCAACTTGAAGTTCAGCTTACTAGATCAACGGCTACCGACTAGGTACACCACGAGTCCCTGCTCAGGCCAGGTAAACACTTGCTCATAATGACGACCTTCAAGATACTCTTCCAGCGCGGCAGGGGTGTGTAGATCCACACCGCGCCGTCCCGTGACTCGCACCACGACAAGGTGTTGTTCATCGGGGACTCCGTTCTCCTCGTAGTTGATCACTGCGCTGTTGCGATAAAAGGAGAGCCCGTATTCGATGTCACGGCGGACTCCAAAAACAGCCACCGTCTGAACGGCGGGCGTGAGGGTATTGCTCAGGCGATCGGCCAGTGGGCGCGCGGAATAGGCGCGGTCAAGCAGGTGTATGACCCGCTTGGTTGCGGCGATTTCAGGGATGCCAAAGAACGGGCCCACTCCATAGAGAAAAAAGACCAGCACAACCAGGACACCGGTGGTTACAAGCCGGAGGTGGGCGACACCAAAACCCTTGACGACGATGAGAATCAACACAGACGCCCCAAAGGCAGCAAGCAATGCGGCGGCGAGGGCGTTCCATGGCGGCATGGTTCCGTGATGGATCACAAACCAGGGCAACAAAAGCGCGGCCATGGTCATGACCCCGCAAAGCGCAGCATGTCCCAGAAGCTCCCATCGGTTGAGCCCGTGCTGACGTCTGCGGAAGAGGTAATCCCCGGTAAGAATGCCGATGGGGGGAATGGAAGGCAGAATGTATCCCGGCAACTTGGACTGAGAAAAGGAGAAAAAAACGATTGGGATGAGGGCCCATAGAACCAGGAACTCTGGAAAGGCGTCCCCGGGGCGACTGGTTCCCGGCTTGGCCTTCTTTGAGTGGCGCAAACGCCACTCTGCCACCGAGGTAAGAATTCCGTCGACCAGCGCGCGTACAGCAATCACTGTCCACGGCATCATGGCCAGGATGACAACGACAATGTAGTACCAGAAAGGCTGGACATGCTGGTAGCGATCGGTGGCAAATCGTTCAAGATTGTGCTCGAGAAAGAACTCGCGGAAGAAAGTGGGATTCTGATGTTGGACCGCTATGAACCAGGGAAGAACCATGGCGAAATAGAGCACCATTCCCGGCCACCAAAATGATCGCCTCAGGATGGACCATTCCTTCCGCAGAAAGGCAAAGGCGGCAATGATGACGACTGCCAGAAATGGCGCGACCGGTCCCTTGGCAAGAGTGGCCAGGCCGGTGAAAAAGTAGATGTCGTAGAGCCAGAACTTGGAATTGGTCTCATACCACGCATACCAGCCCAACAGGCCGATCGCCAGGGGAGCAGCCATCTGCATGTCAGTGGATGCACCGCGGGAGAAGCCGATGATGCCGGCACATGCCACGGTAATCAGGGCCGCGTCCAGATGGCCTCCAGGCCGGAATCTGCGCATGTGCAGGTAGATCAAGCCAATCATGATAAAGGCAAAGGTGGTGGAGGGCAGGCGCGCTGTCCAGTCGTGGACGCCGAATTCCTGAAAGAACAGCATGGCCCGCCAATAGTAGAGGGCCGGCTTCTCAAGCCAGGGGTGGCCGTAGAGATATGGAGTTACGCAGGCGCTGAGCTTTTCTTTAATGGTGGGGGCGGAGTCAACGCGGGCGAGCATCTCATGGGCAATTTGCGCGTAGCGAGGCTCGTCGGCGCCCACCAGTCCCAGCCCATCGCCGCCCAGGTAAGGCGACAGCCCATAGGCCAGGAAGAAAACTGTAAACAAAAGGAAGACGGTTGCTTCGCAAACAGTTGCCCATTTGGGCAAGCGCTTGGGTGTTCTCCGAGGCAAATCTGAAGCAGAGGGTTCCTGGGTCGTTTCCACTGCCAGCGCTTCTCCAGTTCCAGTGATTCTCCATTGGACCAGTGAGGGTCGCGCATGGAGAAAGGAATGCGGCTTGGGTCAGAGCGTTTGGGGGTTCGACCTGGCCGGGTTACGGTCTGCGCCTACAAAAAACGCGGAGATCTGCCCGCGTTACAACAGGGACAAGGCTAACAGATTCGGACGAAATCTCAAGAGGTCCCCGGATTCAGCCCCGGTTCACGATCTCACGCCACTCGCCTTTGTACGCTTTGTGGAGTCCCATGCTCGGGTCCAGGCCGTCACTTTGTCATGGCGTCAAGCACTCGGCCTTGCCACTAGTCTGCTTTGCCCTCAGTTTGCGAAGTCGTCGGCGACGCCTCAGGAATCTGCTGCGCAGGGGCCTTTTGACGCTTGCGTGACCTGTCCATCAACTCTTCAATGCGCGCCTGAAAGCGGCCTGAGCGGTCAGCAAGAAAGCTCAGGTCGGGAACGTGGCGAACTCCCATCCGTTCCTTAAGTTCATAGCGAATATAGCCTTTCGCCGCTTCAAGTCCGGCGATTGTATCCACTTCAGCTTTCACGATGTCTTTCACGGCACTGTCCACGGCCACGTAGACCCGCGCCGACTTGCCGCCGGGGTTCAGAGAGACCTCACTGACGTAGCAGTTGGCAATGCGCGGGTCGACCAACTCACCGTCGATCATGGTTCCAATCTCTAACCGCAGCGTCTCCGCCACGCGGTCCTGATGATGCTTTCGTGCTCTGTGTTCGGGCATGAACTTCACTCCTCGAAGGGCCCACCCAATGGGGGGTAAACGATTCAGGATAGCAGAGGCGGAGCGGCGGTGTGGACAAGACTGCATCGAAGCTCAATGGGGAAAACCGCAATTGTGAGAAGCGCAGGCGCTGACGCGTGATGCGGCTCCGCGGCGTCCGCGCATCAGGGCCGGCCGCGCAGGGAACGCAGGGTTCTCAAGACTCAATACCGTCAAACGTTCTGCCACACGTGGCCTCGCGGGGGTTCGCTTGATCGGCTGTTCATGGCGACAGCTCAATCATTCATGCCAAAAGTCTCTGTAAAACAGAATGGACAGGGAAGATGCCTCAGTGCACTCGGGGTACAAAAATGCAGTCTGAGGGCTTCACTTCGATTTCAAAGCTTGGGACCAATATGCTCCCCGTTCATTCCCCTGAGCGCAGCTCGAGCGTCTACATATTTTAGCCTCGCAGACGAAGGCGTACCATGGTTGCTGCTGCCGCGCGCAATCGCCGAATGGCGCTAATCTGCGGCCAGCATATGCATCGCCGGAGACGAGACCCTGTGACTACCCGCACGTTGCAACTTTGCCTGAAACTTTCGATCGTAGCGGTATTGCTGACATCTGCCGCTATCGGCACGCCGAAATCAGATTTCCTCCCCAACTACAAGGGAACTCCATTTCACGACAGCCGCTACCAGGACGGCGCGCAGAAGATTCCTGGAGTGGTACATTGCGCCTTCTACGATCTGGGTGGGGAGGGCGTTGCCTATCATGATACCGACGCGAAAAACAACGGAAGCGGCGGACTCAATCCCGCAGACGGGACCTATCTCAACGAATTCAGGATCAGCGAGGGCGTTGACACTTCCTATACCAAGTTTCACGATCAGATCGATAACAATCCCTATGACCTGATTCAACCTCCGGAGAACCTGCTCTACGTTGGCTGGACAGAGCCGGGCGAGTGGTTCAACATCACGGTTCAGGTTGTGGAAGCCGGCAATTACACGGCCGACCTGTTGTACACATCGAATCGCGGTGGAACAATCTCGCTGGACGTAAGCGGCGAGCCGGGGACGGGTCCGCTGACCATCGTGTCTACCTTCAACGCCGCCGATCCTCTTGCCTGGCGTCAATGGCACCACTGGAACCTGGCGCCTGCGCTTGTGAAGCTGAAGCTCCCGGCTGGGAAGAGCGTTTTGACGGTTCACGTTCTCAGCGGCGGGCAAATGAACCTGGCAACATTCGATTTCAAGAAGCCGCAGAAGTCGGCGGAAATATAGCTGATCGGGCTGAAGCGAATCGGTGCGTCAACGGATTCATGCCCAAGTCAGGTCCTGAAGGCAGCCGGCGACCGCACAAGATTCCTCTAATCTCATTTTCCCTCGTTGGCACATCAATTGCACCGCAATTGGCGAAGCAAATTTTTCCATCGGGGGATAGAAGAGGGTCAACTTTCAACGTAGTCCCAGAACGAGTCGGCAAGCTCCGCACCAAGCTCATTGAGCATGCGGCGGGCTGCGCGCTCAACCTCCTCGATCAAACCGTGAAGGTAGTCGCGGGATCTGGAGATGGCCACCACGCCTACGGTGGCCGACTGGTACAGAACGGCCTCATCCATCTCTGCCACGGAGATGTTGAACCCCTGCTTCAACTGGTCTTTGAGCGAGCGGACGACCTGACGCCGGTCCTTGAGCGACTGGGCGTGTTCAATGCGGATTTCAAGTGTGAGATGAGCGACGGGCATGGCGTCACCGATTGACACCGACAGTGTAAGCCCGTTGGTGAGCCACTGCGCGAGTTTTTTACAGGGAGCCGTTCCGGGCTTCAGACCACAGTGGGCTGAGGACGCTGATTCTGTAATCCACCCGGCTTTCATACGCATCCCGATTGATGATCAACAACGATTGCGTGCACGCCTCCATCCGTTCGAGATTCAAGAACCTCAATCCGCGAACTTGGCTAGTTGTTCCGGGGCAGGCTTTGGTGTCACCAGGCTGACAGCAATCATCGAAATCAGCGCAGCGGCCAGCGCCGGAAAAATGGCGTCTCGTTCAGCAAGGATGGCCGGGAAAAGTCTGCGTACCGCCTCAACGTCCCAGGCGAGCGTAACCACCGTGCCCGAGGCAATTGCCGCCACCGCTCCCCACGCGGTGACCCGTTTTGAATAAAACGCGGCAAGCACCACGGGCGTGAGCGCGGCGGAATAGATGGTGTACGCGTAAAGCATTTTTTGCAGGATGCTTTGCGCGTAGATGGCCTGGTAGAGCGCCCATGTGCCCAACAGCACCACCGCGAGGCGAGAGATGATGAGGATCCGCTTGTTCGAAGCTTTGGGCGCGATGTAACGAACAAAGACGTCTTCAATCAGGTTGGAGGCGGGCGAAAACAGATAGTTCGAAGCAGTGGAGATGACCTTGGCAAAGACAGCTCCCAACAGCACTGCTCCCATGAGCGCGGGTAGGCCGTGACGCGCCGTATAAGGGATGATCTCGTACGGCTGACGGGCGACCTCTCCCGTGGGATAAAGTGCCGAGCCTATCACCGCGATGGCGACGATGAGCGTTTCAAGCACCAGGGTGCCCAGAATCCAGCCGACGACGGAGATGCTTGCGTCCTTCTCAGATTTTGCGGAGAAGAATTTCTGATACATCACCTGGTTGCCCAGCATCAGCAACATGGTGGGCACCAGAAACTCCATTGCGCGAACCAGGCTCAGATTGCCCAGCACCTGAAAGTGCGACGGAGGCAAGGCCGCATGGAGGCCGGCCCAGCCACCCGCCTTGAGAAACAGGTAGGGCGTGGCGATGATGCAAATGACCGTGACAAGCGAGCCGATGGCCACATCCATGTAAGCGACGGAAGACATTCCGGCGAGAGCCGTGGTGACAATCACAAATCCTGCAATCAGGTAAGCGCCGAGTTCGGGTGTGACTGTTTCAGGAAAGATGAGGTGCAGCACGTTCCCGCCGCCCTTGAACTGGTAGCTGGTAATCCCGACATATGCAAACAGAATGGCGATGGTGCCCAAAACACGCGCCGTCTGGTTGTAGCGGGCTTCAAGCAGGTCAGGCAATGTGAACTGGGCGAATTTGCGGGCGCGCGGCGCAATGAAGTAGATGAGCAGCAATCCCAGCCAGCCCCCGGCCGGCTGCCACAATGCGGCGAAGCCATTCTTGTAAGCGTTCTCCGCTCCCGCGAATAGCGATCCGGCTCCAATCCAGGAAGTCAGCAGCGTGAGCACAAGTACCGCAGCAGGGAGAGATCGGCCTGCGACCAGGTAGTCCGCCTTGGTCTTCACCTGGGAGGTGCGGTAAAGAGCGACCGCCAGCAGGGCAACCACGATAACGGCCAGAACAGCGACGTAGAGTTGAGACATTCGCGAGGTTCCTCAATTGCTGAAGCAGGATTCCCAGAAGTGTACCGGATGGGGTAGATGTTCCGCTGTGGCCTCTGAGCGCCTGGCGCCTGTGGTTTGTTTGACGGGATGCCCGAATGGTCACTTTCCATGACGGCCGCGCCGCTAGTTGCGCAGCAGCATGGTCAGGCCGTGGGCATTGTCCAGGTTGAGGTCTACCAGGATTTTATGGGCCTTACCGAGAAATTCAGCATTGTGCTCGAAGTGCTTGCAAGCGGTCTGCACCGTCTGGACAACGTGATCTGTCGAGAATGTCTCTTTGTGTCCGCCTGCCACGCCGATGAGCAGACCCTTGATCAAGGCAAATTCAGTGGCCAGAAGCGCAAATTCCTTCGCCGGTTCGGGGGCGGCTTTGCGATCGAACAGCTTTTCGCCGAAGGGAAACAGCCTGCGGAAGACCATGTTGATCAGGTAGTTTTCAAGAATGTAGGCATGCTCTTCGAAAAATGGCTCGAAGTAGCGTCCATAAGCCGCGCCGTATTCGGTGCTCATGGTTTGCAGCGTGGATTCGGGTGCATAGCCAACGCCCCTTGCGAAGGCGTCTAGACATTCCACAAGGCGGGGAGCTTGAAGCGCGTCGCTGCCACGCAGTTTCACCAATTCCAGCACTATTCCCAATTGGAGTGCGAGGTCAGGCTGTATGGTCTCGATGGATGGGCGCAAACTTTCTGAGTTGACCGCTGCCGAAAAACCACTCAGCATCGCCAACAATCCGCCTTTGACCTCGCCTCGAACCACTGCATCAAGGCGTCTTGAAAAGGTTCCGAGCAGAAACATCCGCTGCCAAAGTGGATAGACCCTGTTGGTGATCAGGCCGATTACAAACTCGCGGATACGCCAAAAATAGTGCACCAGGTCGGACTCGTTCTTCGAATCGTCGTGGCTGATGTGATGGTCGCCGCTCCCGGCCGATCCCAGCAGATCCGGATTCAGGAGCACGAGGCGGCAGGCTTCAGGGCAGGAGAGCGTCAGCGTCTTGTCGACAAGCTTGTCAATCACGTAGCTTTGGCGCGGATAGTTCGCGCAAGTCTCAGAGAGGTACGTATCACCGAACTCTACCTGAATCTGGCAAAGCTTCCCCTGGTTGTGAAACGGGCAGGCGCCGGAGTGGCCCATTTTGACCTGGGCAAACGAATTCGGCTTTTTGCCGTACGGGCCCATGTGCATGGGCACAATGTTGGCGTCAATCAATGTGCGCAAAGGTCCGGGAGAGATGGATTGGTATTTCACGTAGGTGGCCTCGTCGATGTCTACGCGCCAACCAACGCAGCAGGAGTCCTCGCATACCGGGCCGATACACCGGAATGTTTCAGCGTACTCGGGACGTACGAGCCTGGTACGCATGAACTTCCTCCATGGCAACGAGGCACTGCGCCTTGCAGCCCCGGCGAACTTGGTTGAATTCAGGATGCCACAGGCGCAGAGGGACCACCAAGGACCCCATGGTGAAAGTTCGACAGAAACAGTGCTTAGCTTCCACACACAGCCGACCCAGTGCCCTCTCACCATTCCCGCAGATTGTTTGACCCTGATAGGTAACGTTGATAAACTGTCTTTGCGGGGTGGAGCAGCCCGGTAGCTCGTTGGGCTCATAACCCAAAGGTCGCT
>CAZTLV010000053.1:0-28414 GCA_964614635.1 uncultured Occallatibacter sp. | reverse complement strand
GTTGAATGCGCCGACGCCGTAACCGCCTTTGGCGGCCTCGTCGAGGAGTTGCCGCATGGAGACTAGAGGCATAGTCGTTTCTCCTTCTGGATTGGACCTTGACTGATCTCGAGTGGCTCCGGCCGTAGGTACGCTTGGGCCCGAAAATGCAGACAATCAGCCTGGCGGGCGGCAGGAACTGCAATCGTCCTTATGGTAGCAGAGATGCGCAAGAGAAAAGTGTGCCGAGGAACACAGGCAGCAACAAGGGAAAGCCGTCCTGTGGAATAATCTGCCGATGCCCCTCGACGTCACAACTTCCCCCAATAGTTGTTTTCTGGTAGCTTGCGCGGCGGGGACAGTAGCCCTTTTGCTGCTCCTGATTACCAAGGTCCGGCTGCATCCAGCGCTGGCATTGGCACTTGCCGGGATCGGCCTGGGGGTGGCATCTGGGATGCCTTTGAAACAGGTTCCACTGTCGTTCACGAACGGGGTGGGTAACCTGATGGGCCATATCGCAATCGTGCTAGGTCTGGGAGCGGTGCTGGGGCGCCTGCTCGCAGCGTCAGGAGGGGCAGCGGCCCTGGGCAGGGCTCTTGTCGATGGATGCGGCAAGGCCGGTCTGCCCTGGGCATTGATGGGTCTGGGCATCCTTGTGGGTATGCCGGTCTTCTTTGAAGTCGGCCTGGTGCTGCTCATGCCGATTGTCGCTGAAGCTGCCAGGCGCAGCGGACGACCGCCTATTCTGGTGGGGATTCCGCTGCTGGCCGGGCTCTCCATCGTCCACGGAACCCTGCCACCGCATCCAGCCGCGATGCTTGCAGCCACTCAGTACCACGCCGATCTGGGGCGAACGATCCTGTTCGGGGTGATCGCCGGCCTGCCGGCCGCTGCCCTGGCGGGGCCGATGCTGGGTTGGTTGCTGATAAGAAGATGGGAGAAACGGCGGCGAAACGCAGAAAATGTGGAGAACACAGACGGTCTGACCCTGTTTGCGTCCACCCTTGCTGAAGACCTACGCACCGTGACCACCCCTGGTGCGCAGTTAACAACGACTCCGGTTCCACCGCCGGCCGGGCCTTTCCTGGCCGCGACGGCGGTCCTGCTGCCGGTTGCACTCATCTTTCTGGGCAGTTGGGCCGATGCCCTTGCCGCGCCCGCGAGCATGGGCAACCAGATTCTGCACCTTGTGGGCAGCCCGGACATCGCCCTGCTGATCGCGGTGCTGGTAGCTTTGCTGACCCTGGGACCGAAGATCCAGACAGGTCAACACCACGGCAAAGAACTGCTGCGAAAGCTGACATCGGAATCCTTTGAGCCGATTGCAAACGTATTAATTATTCTGGCGGCAGCGGGCGGCTTGAGTGGGGTGCTGCGTGACTCCGGGGCGGCGCAGGCGACTGTAAGCCTGGCATTGGGCGCGCACATGCCGCCGCTGGTGCTGGCCTGGGTCCTGGCAGCGGTGGTCCGCATTTCAATGGGTTCGGCAACGGTGGCGATGGCCGTTGCTTCGGCAATCCTGGCGCCCATGGCCGGCCAGATTGGCGTGAGGCCCGAGCTCCTGGTGCTGGCAACTGGGACAGGCTCGCTGATCCTGTCGCACGTGAACGATCCCGGCTTCTGGATGATCCAGTCGTTCTTCAAGCTGGAAGTGAAGGAAACCCTGGCCACCTGGTCCGTCCTGGAGACGGTTCTATCTGTGGCCGGGCTGGGAACGACGCTGCTGCTGTCAGCTGCGATGCGCTAGGATGCCTGCTATTTGGGTTGGGCGACGATGCGCATGTAGGGCTTGGGAGCACGCCATCCTGCCGGATACTGGGCCTTTGCTTCATCGTCGGAAACAGAACCGGAGATGATGACGTCTTCCCCCATCTTCCAATTGACCGGGGTGGATACCTTGTGTTTTGCCGTCAACTGAATCGAGTCAAGAACGCGAAGAACCTCATCGAAGTTCCTGCCCGTGCTCATGGGGTAACTGAGCGTGAGCTTGATCTTCTTGTCTGGACCCACGACAAAAACTGTGCGTACCGTCGCGTTGGTGGCGGCTGTACGGCCCTCCGACGTGTCGCCCGCATCGGCCGGCAGCATGCCATAGAGCTTGGCTATCTTGAGCTGGGGATCGCCGATCATGGGAAACTTGACGGCGTGGCCCTGGGTTTCCTCGATGTCGGCCGCCCATTTTGCATGGTTGGTCACCGGATCAACGCTGAGCCCAATAATCTTGGTGTTGCGTTTTTCAAACTCAGGGGCAAGGCCGGCCATATATCCCAGTTCAGTTGTGCAAACCGGGGTAAAGTCCTTGGGATGCGAGAAGAGGACGGCCCAACCATCTCCGATCCAATCATGAAAGCTGATGGTGCCGCGCGTGGTTTCGGCAGTGAAGTCGGGCGCTGTGTCATTGATGCGCAGGGACATGGTCGATCTCCTTGGGGTCTTGCGGAACTGGAATCTTGGGAAAAATCAGGACAGCTTCAGAGTGGTTCCAAGAACCAAGACAGGTTAGCACGAACAGCGAAAGTGCTCAAAAGGCTGAGTGGGGCTGGCGCGCCAGCAGTGCGTCGCGAGTGTGGTTGCGCCTTAAATGGCGAGAATTGCCCTCTGCGCGGCGAAGATCTCTTTAAGACCGCCTTCAGCAAGATCGATGAGACCATTGAGATTGGAGCGGGAAAAAGAGCCCTTCTCGGCGGTAGCCTGTGTCTCGATGAGGCCCCCATCGGCGGTCATGACAATGTTCATGTCCACCTCGGCGGCGGAGTCCTCTTCATAGCAGAGATCGAGCAGCATGCGACCGTCGACGATACCGACCGAGGTTGCGGCCACCATTTGCTTCAGCGGGGATTGTTTGAGGGTGCCCGCCTCAACCAACGCATTCAGCGCAAGAGCAAGGGCCAGAGCGGCGCCGGTGATGGCCGCCGTTCGGGTGCCTCCGTCAGCCTGGATGACGTCGCAATCGAGAATCACTGTTCGCTCACCCAAAAGCTTCATATCCACGACGGAGCGCAGGCTTCTGCCAATCAGCCGCTGAATTTCGTGGGTCCTTCCGCCGATCTTGCCACGTTCGCTTTCGCGCGGAGTCCGAGTGACGGTAGAGCGCGGAAGCATCGCGTACTCCGCAGTAACCCAACCGCGGCCGGAATTGCGCAACCAGCCGGGCACTCCCGGCTCGATGGTTGCGTTGGTAAGAACCCTGGTGTTGCCGAGCGAGACGAGAACTGAGCCTTCGGCGGTCTGGACAAAGCCGGGAGCGAGGACAAGTGGGCGGAGCTGGTTGGGAGTGCGATTGCCGGGACGGAAGAAGGACGTCGATGAGGCGGCTTGCATAGGGGAATTGTACGGGAGTGGTCAGGAGGTGGCCCCGCAATCGGGGGCGGCCAGGGGTTCCAGAATGGGAATCAGCCCTTGCGAGGACCCGAAATCGGAATCGCTCGGTAACTCTGTGATATTGCAGCGGCTAGTCGAGGATTGAGCGATGGAGAAGTTCCATTTCGGGATGATTTCCACATTGGGTTCTTACGGGTGCCCTGGTTTTGGACAGCAACCCCTTCCCTTATCAGGAACTGAACTTTTGCGTTCTGGTTTGGCACGCTGCGTGTAATAAGAGTGCGCAGAAGGAATGGTCTGGGATCAGAGATCGGGAATGACTGAAAGCGGCAAGCAGGATTCTGAAGGCCAGGTAAGAGGCGGAGCAGGTCATGCAGCAACTGGAAGAGTCGACGGAGTTTTCAGAAGTAGAGCGGAAGCGGTTGGAAGCAGTGGTGATGACTTTGGCCACACTTGGCGGGAAGGGCAATACCCTTGCGGAGGTGGCGCACGACGCAAGAAACATGGTCACGGCTTTGGGGCGCTGCAACGGCGCACGCGGGAACGGATGCTGGCTCGTCGTGCAGCAACTGCCGCCATCGAGCGAGTTGAAGACAACAGCGGCAGGGCTCCTGTTGCACTCGCAGTTGGCGCTGGCAGGCGCCGAGGCGGCTTCGCCGGTGGCCGAGAAACTGCGCGTAGTCGCCGACCTTGCCGGCAGCCTGCGCCAGCAACTTAATGCCCCCCCTGCAGGCCTGGGTGGATTCGACAGCGTGAATTGCCGAAGTTGAAAGTGCTTACGCGCTGAGGGGCCGGAGCGGGTGGATACTCGATTCAACGGATGCGGCCTTCTTGGCTGGACACTCAAGATTGGATCTTCAAAACTGGATACTCAGAGTTCGACACTCCAAATTCAAAACTCAAAGGGCCGTGGCGGCGCCGAACCAACCCATGTTGCGGACTTGTTCGAGGCGCCCCTTCACATATTCCCAGAGAGCGGGGCAGCCCGCATTGATTTCAGGCGCTATTCGCTGCACCACGCGCTCATAGCTGATCCCGTTTTCCCGCCAACTTTGCCCGTTGTTGGATAAATTGAGCAGGACCGGCATGGCGCGATCGACAGAGTGGGCGAAGCGGGATTCAGCGGTGTTCCCTTCCTCGAATTCGATCCACAAAGCCAGGAACGGTGTGCCACCTCCTTCCGGCAGCATGGAAAAAATTCGCGTCACGGCTGCGAGCTCGGCTGCCTTCCGTTCTTCCCAGCCTCCTTCAACGAACACCATGGTATCTCCGGCGTCGATTTCGCCGATGTCATGAACAAGGAGCATGAGAATGACCCGGTTGATATCCACAGGCGACTCGGCATAGGAAGCGAGCGAGGCAGCAAGCATGGCAATTTGCCAACTGTGCTCCGCCGGGTTTTCATAGCGGGAGAGACCGACGGGACGAACTTTGCGGGTTACGCCTTTGAGCTTATCCAACTCAAGAATGAAATCGACAACCTGTTGCACGATCAATACCTCGAAGCGGTCATGTTCAGACTAAGCCCGAGACCGGGGCTCTGTCAGTGCGGCAATGGCCCTGGTCCGTTTATTCTGTGTGCCGGGCTTCCTTGTCGCGGGATGCTGAGAGAACTGGGAAGATGCCGGGGGCGTCCAAATCCGGCGAGATGGAAAACCAGAGGAAGTTGGAGACGAACGTGCCGGGGAAACTTGAACTAATCGTGGGGCCGATGCGGAGCAACAAGACCGCTGAACTGCTGCGGCGAATCGAAACGCGGCGGCAGTACGCCGAGCAGTACGTCATGCTCTTGAAGCCGAGCGATGACACGAAAGCGGCCGCGGGCCTGGTTGAGAGCCGGAATCAAAATGGCTGCGGCAAAATGGAAGCGGTCGAGTTCAGGTCAGCGGATCCATGGACGGTTTTGGCCATCCTGGCGGCGACCGAGCAACGAATCGGCAAACGGGTGGAGTGCGTCGCGATCGACGAAGGCCAGTTTGTCAACGACCTTTTCCTGTTTACGAAACGGCTTCTTGAATCGAACTACGACGTGATGGTTTCCGGTCTTGAGTTGGACTTTCGAGGACTTCCATTCGGCGAAATGATCGACATTTCGTGGCTGGTGCGCACCTACGCGGGAAACATCACTGAGCTGGTGGCCTACTGCAGTTGCGGAGCGAAGGCGATTTATCCGCAGCGACTCGTCGATGGCAAGCCGGCTCCCTATGAAAGCCCCATCATCATGGCCGGCGACTTCTACGAGCCGCGTTGCGAGGAGCATTTTGTACTGCCGGGCCGCCCGCATTAGTAGCGCTACCTGAATGTTGCGGCTTTCGGAAAAACTCAGCCCGACCATGGCCCGCTCATTGTGCGAACTGGAGCGAGTACGCGGTTGACGGGTCCAGCGGGCCATTCAAGATGTCCAATGAATTCAGCTGTTCGCAGGTCTCCGACCAACGAGACGCGCTCATGCGCCCGGCCTGAGCACCACTGGAATTGCCGCCGTCGATAAATCCGCCCTCGCGCAGAGCCTGAGCCGTGTAGGTCACCTGAGCGGGGTTCAGGGCAGGATTCAGGGTCAGCAGGAGGGCATTTGTCGATGCCGGGTCATGCAGGTACTGCTGCCAGCCGCGGATGCTGGCTCGGACGAATTTGGCGACAATGTCAGGGTGCTGAGCCGCAAAGCCGCGGGTGGTGAATTGCACGCGATATGGATCGTAGCCGGATGAACTGATCAGCAAGGTGCGCACGTCAGCGCCGGCCTGCCTGGCAAAAAATGGCTCGCTGGTGATGAATATCTGCTGCACATAGCCGGGGTCGGCGAGAAAGTTGGCGATGGACAGCGTCGCCGGAATCTGGCGGACGTTGCGCAGGTGATAGCGGCTTATCACGTATTTGAGCCAGACGGCGCCAGGCTGGGCGGCGACAGTGTGGCCTTCAAGGTCGCTGAACGAGCGAATGGTCGAATCCTTGTGGACCATGACTGCCTGGGGATCGTGCTGCATGGTCGCGGCTACGGCGAGCAAAGGCAAGCCGTTTGAGTCCCATTCAAGAATCTGGTCGCTGGAGCCGAGGCCAAAATCTGCTTTGCCTGTGGAGACCAGTTGGGCCGCGCTGCCATATTGCGGCAAAGGAAGAATGGTTACGTCTAGTCCTTCTGCCTTGTAATAGCCGAGACTTTGCGCAGCATAGAAACCGCCATGTTCGGGCTGTGGGTACCAGTCGAGTTGCAACCGTACAGGAGTCAGACCGGTTGGCGCAGGCTGCTGCCCGCCACGGCAGCCGGTGATGAATAGGGCCAGGGCGACCACGAGTGCGGCGCCGGGAATGGAGTTGCCTGGTCTCACTATCGGCCTCAGAATGCGTGGTGTGAACTGCGGAATCTGTCGAACATTCTTAATCTGAGTCGCGATTGATCGCGGCGCAGGAAATGACAGGCAAATCAGGGCTTTCATCGCGCGTGAACAATGAAATCGGGACCGCACTCTTCTCTATGAAAGTTATCATGCGCCCGATTGCGCGGCCGCTCGTCGTTGAGCTCCGATCAGAGCAGCCAAATGAACGAGAGGCTCGTCACCACCTGGGGCGGCACCGATTTGAATTCCACCGACCTCTGCCGGGACGGCCACGGCCGGCATTCCTGCCAGGCTGAACGGGGTGGTGTAGCGCAGGAGACGGCCTCGTGTCTTGCTGTGATCCGCGCGGGCGGCGAGTCGAGCAACCGGAATGCAGGGGAGCACGAGCAATTCGTTTGCGGCAAGCAATTCCTCCATGCGTGTGCGAAAGGCGGCATGACGCCGGCGCAATGCGGAGATTTCAGCCGGAGTAATGTTTGCGCCCATGAATAGCCTTTCTCGAATAGCAGGCTCGATGCGGTCGAATTGGCCGGCATGGAGACGAGCTGCCTCCCAGGCCTGAATGAGGGCAAAGATTTCACTGGACTCATACCACCAACCGGCGTCGATGGTTCGAACCTCCAGGCCAAGGGCTTGCAACTCGCGGATGGTGGCGCGAAAACTCGCAACGATCTGGGGTTCGCAATCGTCGAGAAAGCCGTCATCAACTACAGCGAACCGCGTAAACCTGGTTTGTGAGGCGGGCGCAGAAGGCGCGAAAATGCCCGCAAGGAGCGGTGCGTCTTCTAGATCGCGAAAGAGCCAGCCCATGGTGTCAAACGACTCCGCCAGGTGCGCGGCCCCACGCCAGTCGCCCCGGCCGAGCGTGGCTCGATAACCGCCCAGGCCGCAAAGAGCGGCGGGGGCGCGAACGGAGCCCCCGGTATCTGTGCCGATGGCCGCGACAGCGGAACCTTCGAGCACGCTTGCCGCAGCCCCGCTTGAAGAACCGCCAGTCAGAGAGGGCGGATTTCCAGGTCGGAGGCAGTCACCAAATTCCGGATTCTCGCCCGTGATGCCGTAGGCCAGCGGATGAAGGTGCGACTTGCCGGTGATGACTGCGCCGGATGCGCGCAGTTGTTCCACAAGCCAGGAATCGAGCGCGGCATTTCCGTTCAGGTCGCGGTACAGATGAACGCCACAACTCGTTGGTGCACCGGCCAGGTCAAAGCAGTCCTTTACGGAGATGGGCAGACCCCAAAGTGCTCCTCTTCCGTCCCCAAACGAACCGCCGCCGTTCGCCGGGATAGCCTCGACGCGCGCTGCTTCAGAACGAGTCCAATCCGAGTCCTGCCAGAGATAGGTATTGTGGCTGGGATTCCGGTTGGAATTGCCAAGGGCTTCTTCTGCGAGGGATGCCGGCCGCAGGACTCCGCCCGCCATTTGCTGACGAAGGCCGCGAACGGTCCACGGGAAGTTGGTCATGGAAAGATTGTAAGGGGCACAGGGAGAGCCGATTAAGGAGAAGTTTTGTTGAGCGTGGGAGTCGTGCCTCATGCTAATTTCGAGTATGGGAGTTGCTTCCAACGCCGGTCTCGTTCTATCCGGGCGACGAACGAAGCCTCGCGGCCTGGCGCCGGAGCTCGATGAAGTCCGCATGGCCGAGCTGGCAGCTTTCACGGCCAGGTCGTTGAGCACTCCGCGCCCACGGCCCTTCGGCGCTGCCATTATTCACACTCAATCAGGAAAGCTGCTGCTTCGCGCGCTCAACAATGTGGCGCAGGAGTTTGATCCAACCGCACACGCAGAGGTGCGTGCGATCCGCCTGGCCACCAAGCGGCTGAAGCAGGTTTCGCTTGCGGGCTACACGCTGTATACAACGTGCGAACCGTGCCCCATGTGCATGAGCACCGCGCTGTGGGCGAGCCTGGATCGCGTGGTGTACGGCGCCACAATTGAAGATGCAAACAACCATTGCAACCAGATCCTGATTCCAGCGACCGAGGTAGCTTCACGGAGCGACATGCGGTGCGCGGTGGACGGGCCGGTGCTGCGCGACCAATGCTACGGCTTGTTTACCGATCCCCGCATGCTCAAGGCTTTTCGGCTCTGGACGACACGGAAACGAACATAGCAGGCAGTGAATGAAGCTGGTCTGAGAGGTCATCCGCATGCTGGATTCGCTAGCAGCAGGGCTGTCTGAAGTTGTCGCCGACCCGGCGCGTGTGCTGACCGCACCGGCGGTGCTCGATCGGCTTTCGCATGACTTCTACTGGTACTCCCCGGTGCTGCGGCCGAAGCTGGCCGGGAAGAATGGCGACGTGGCCGTGCAGCCGGTGAATGTGGAAGAAGTAATTGCGGTGCTGCGATTCGCCGGAAAGCGGGGAGTTCCGGTAACCATGCGCGGTGCGGGCACGGGCAACTACGGCCAGTGCGTACCGCTTGAAGGCGGCATCGTACTTGACCTTTCGCTCATGGACCAACTTGAGGAGATTACCGCGGACGGGGTGGCAGTTTGTCGGCCAGGACTGCGCCTGGGCACGCTGGAGACAGAGGCTCGCAAACAAGGGTGGGAACTGCGCATGTATCCGTCCACGCTGGTGAAGGCTTCCGTGGGCGGGTTTCTTGCGGGCGGCTCGGGAGGGATTGGCTCGGTGGCGCACGGAGGATTGCGTGACTTCGACAATGTTCGGGCCATTGAGGTGGTGACCATGGAGGAGAATCCGCGGGTGGTGCTGCACGAAGGTGTCGCGGTACACGAAATTCTACATGCGTGGGGCACCAACGGCGTGCTGACCCGCATCTGGTTTGCACTTGCACCGGCGGTGGAATGGACGCAGATGACAGCGGCGTTCGATACCTACGAGCAGGGATTCAGCTTTATCGAGTCGATTGCAGCGAATCCCGAGTGGGTCAAGCGCCTGGCAACCGTTTTCGAATGGCCAATCCCGTCCTTTTTCACACCCGTGAAGCAGGTCGTGCGTGCAAATAAAACGCTGGCGTTGATCATGATTGCGAATAGGCAGGCTGAGGCTTTGCGCGGCGCTGTTTCAGCAGCCGGCGGCGAGATAACATTTGAGGGCGAGTATGATGGACCGCGCACACAGCCTTTGCTGAGCGATTACACGTGGAACCACACCACGCTGTGGGCCATGAAGGCCGACCCGGCGTTCACCTATTTGCAATGCGGATTCTCACCGACAGAATGTCGTGAGCAATTCAAGCTTTTGCGCGAACGCTATGGCCAGGAGATTCTGTTCCACATCGAATTCATGAAGAATGGCGACGGTCTGGTGGTTCCGGGCGCCATTCCAGTAGTTCGCTTTACCACCGAGGAGCGATTAAACGACATGATTGCGTATTGCCGATCGATTGGCGTGTTCGTAGCCAATCCACATGTGAATTACCTGGAAGACGGGGGGCGCTTCCGCGCCGACAACATTCAGCTGCTTGCCAAACAGAAGTACGATCCGCGCGGTTTGTTGAATCCAGGCAAGATGATCAGCTTTCGTAAGCAGGCGGTGACGCGTTGAAAACCTGGATTCCCGATGAACGGAACTTTGCCTACCTCACCTGGAAGCAAGTGGACGCGCTGCCGAGAGGAAGCACCCTGCTGGTGCTGCCGACAGCCGCGATCGAGCAGCACGGCCATCATCTTCCGCTGGCGACTGACACGCTGATCAACAACCTGCTGCTCGGCAAGGCCCTGGCGCTGTTGCCGGAGGCGATGCCGATTTACGCGTTACCTGCAATCTGCTATGGCAAGAGCAACGAGCACATTGGCTTTCCCGGCACCCTGTCAGTGAGCGCGCAGACGTTCATCGCCGTGGTGCGCGACCTGGGAGCGAGCATTGCGGCGGCTGGATTGAAGAAACTCGTTCTGTACAACACTCATGGCGGCAACACATCGCTGGTGGATGTGCTGGCGCGGGATCTGCGCGCGGAGTTCGGGCTGCGCACCTTCACGCTATTCGGATCGCCCGGCGCAACGTTTGAAGGGGTGAGCCCGCAAGAGCGCGCTTACGGTTTCCATGCAGGTGAAATTGAGACGGCGTATCTGTTGCACGCGACGCCGGAGCTGGTGCGGACAGAGGAGTACACAACCAATTACATTGCGCGCGTGGACCAGCCGGAACTGTTGAAGCCGGAGGGTTCGTCGGCCAACTTCGCGTGGCTCACAAAGGACATTGCACCGAGCGGTGTTCTCGGTGATCCGACCGGAGCCACAGCAGAAAATGGCGAGCGATGGGCCAATGATGCTGCCGCGCGCATCGCGGAGTTGCTGGTAGAGATGGCCAACT
Source organism: uncultured Occallatibacter sp. (assembly GCA_964614635.1). Taxonomy (GTDB): domain Bacteria; phylum Acidobacteriota; class Terriglobia; order Terriglobales; family Acidobacteriaceae; genus Telmatobacter. Next base: position 17,499 of record CAZTLV010000053.1, on the reverse strand, counting down.
TTGCACCCAGGCACGGAGCTTGAAGATGGCCCTTATCGATTGGGGAAGCGGAATTCGTCAGGAGCGCGGCGTCACCTGCCTGCTGAGCGACGGAACTCCACTTGTCTCAGATCACTACTATCCCGCAGGACCGGGACCATGGCCCACTCTGCTGATGCGCCAGCCGTACGGGCGCGACATTGCTTCGACCGTAATCTATGCGCATCCAGCATGGTTCGCGCACCACGGATATCACGTGGCGATTCAAGATGTGCGAGGGCGCGGCGGTTCAGCCGGAGAGTTTTATCCGTTTCGCCATGAAGCGCGGGACGGCGCCGAAACCATCGCATGGCTGCGAACGCATTCGGCCTCGAATGGACGCATTGGAATGTACGGGTTCTCGTACCAGGGCGCGACGCAACTGCTTGCTGCTGTGGAGCAGCCGGAGGGCCTCCAGTGCATTGCGCCGCACATGACTGCGGCGGATCTTTATCATGGCTGGTTCTATCATCAAGGCGCGCTCCGCTTCAACTCGACATTGGGTTGGGGCATCCAGATGCTGCGCGAAGATGCGCGGCGGAAAGGGTTGCGTTCGGCGAGCGATCGCCTGGAAGCAGCGTGGGCCAACATTCGCGCTCAGGGCGGGCATGTCCCGTATGGCGCGCACCCGGCGATCGTCGACACGGAGCTCCCTGATTATGTCCGTGATTGGGTATCGCATCGCGATCCAGGCGACTATTGGAGCAGACTGGACATCAATGCCCGCATCGATCGAGTTCAAGTTCCGGCTTTGCACGTTGCCGGCTGGTTCGACACCTATCTTGAAGGCTCCATTGCCGGGTATCTTTCGTTGCGCAGCGGCGCTGGAACTGAGTTTGCGCGCGAGAATCAATACCTTATTGCGGGCCCGTGGGTTCATCTTCCTTGGGGTGATCGAGTGGGAGACGTCGACCTGGGCGAAGCAGCAAACATAGACATTGATGCGATTCTCCTGCGCTGGTTCAATCATTGGCTGAAGGGGTCGGAAGATTTCAGCGGCGAGCCGCGGGTTCGATATTTCTCGATGGGTCCAAATGAATGGCGCAGTGCGGATGAATGGCCGCGACGATTCGAGTATCCGCTCTACTTGCGCGGTGCGGGGAAGGCCAACTCGCGAAAGGGCGATGGCGTGCTCAGAAAGGAAGCATCGGATGGCGATGAGCCGCGCGATGGGTTTGTCAACGATCCTGAGGTGCCCGTGCTTGCACCAGGCGGGGTGCAAGCGCTGAACGGCCCGTACGATCAGGCTGCAATGGAGATGGGGAACAATCTGCTTGTTTATACATCCGAGGCGGTTGTGCACGAGACAGAGATATTTGGACAGCCGCGCATCAGGCTTTACGCGGCCACGTCGGCGCCTCACGCGGACTTCACCGCGAAGATGGTACGTGTCAACGCGAGCGGGCGCGCGGAGTTCATATGCATTGGAATTGCGCGCAGTTCCTGGCTGTTTCGCGAGGGGTCTTACGCGGCAGACCAGGTTCACAAGTGGGAGTTCACGCTCGAGCCAACGGCCTTTGTACTTGCGCCCGGCGAACGACTTCGCCTGGAGATTGCGAGCTCAGCCTTTCCGCTTTATGACCGCAATCCATCCACCAATACGCCGCCACAGCTTGCCGACAACTGGAACTGGAGCCGGTCGACGCAACAGGTCCTGCACTCAAACTCACATCCTTCTGTATTGCTGTTGCCGGTGAAAGGAGAGCCGGGATGGTGACGCAGGCCGCTGTGGCGCTGAAGGAGATCGACTTTCGAAACGTCACCAAGCGCTTTATGGGCTCAGCAGCGGTTGAGGACATCTCGCTGCAGGTGGATCGCGGCGAATTCATCACGCTGCTGGGCCCATCGGGTTGCGGCAAATCCACTTTGCTGAAACTTGCCTCTGGGCTGAGCCCCGTGAGCGAAGGCCAAATACAGGTGAACGGCATGACGCCGGCAAACGCACGAGAGATGGTGAGCTTTATCTTTCAAGACGCAACCCTTTTGCCGTGGAGAACCGTAGAAGAGAACGTGGGTCTCGGGCTGGAGCTGGAGTTTGCCGCGCGAGCGTTGCGCAAAGAGAGGGTGGCTCGGATGCTGGAACTGGTGAGACTGGGGCACGTGGCACAGAGCTATCCGCGGCAGCTTTCAGGCGGCATGAAGATGCGCGTTTCCATCGCCCGCGCACTGGTGAGCCGGCCGCGCATTCTGCTGATGGACGAGCCGTTTGCCGCGCTCGATGAAATGACGCGCGACCGATTGAATGAGGAGTTGCTGCGCCTGTACGCCGAACAAAAGTGGACCGTGTTGTTTGTGACGCACTCGGTGGCCGAAGCGGTTTTCCTGTCGACCAGGATCGTGATCCTGGCTCCGCATCCGGGCCGCATAGCGCACGAGATGGCGGTGAGCCTGCCTTGGCCGCGTACCGCCGAGACGCGGGAATCCATGGCTTTTGAAGAAACGGTGACACAGGCATCGCGGCTGCTGCGGGGGGTACACCAGGCATGAAAAGGCGCGGCATGTTGGCACTGAACAGCGCGGCGGTGCTGGTGTGCTTTTTGTGCTTGTGGCAGGCTGTGATCTGGATCAATCACCTACCTGCTTACATTCTGCCCGGGCCGGCGACAGTAGCGATCACGTTGCGCGATCGCTATCCGTCACTGCTGGGGTCGCTCTGGATTACCACCGCGGAGGCTGCGGGCGGGCTTGCGGCCAGCATCGTTGTGGGCATCGGGATCGCCTTGATTTTTGCGCAATGGCGCTGGCTGCGGCAAACACTCTACCCTTACACGATCTTGTTGCAGACAGTACCGATCGTGGCCATTGCGCCGTTGATCATCAACTGGGCCGGCGCGGGGATCTTTCCGGTAATGATTCTGACGTTCATTATCTGCCTGGCCCCGATTATTGCCAACACGACACAAGGGCTCATTAGCGTGGACGAAAATCTGATTCATCTGTTCCTGATGTACAAAGCCTCGCGCGCGCAAATATTGCTAAAGTTGCGGTTGCCGCATGCATTGCCAAGCATCTTCCTGGGCATCCGAATTTCGGCGGGCATCAGCGTGATTGGAGGCATTACCGGAGAGTTGTTCGCAGGGTCAACGCGCGTGGGCGAGGGCGGCCTGGGCTATGCGATCATTTACGCCAGCAACCAGATGGAGACGGGCTATTTGTTTGCCCTGGTGTTTGCCGCAACGGTGCTTGGGTTCGCATTCTTTTTTACTGTCATGTTCCTGGAGTGGCTGGCGCTGCATAACTGGCACGAGTCAATTCAGCCGCAAACTGTGGATTAGGGGAAAGATCAATGTTGCGCATGGAGATGGCAAGCGGTTGGTGGTTGATTACCCACCCTGACCACGCGCGCCTGGCCGGGGAGTTTGCCACCGCGTGGGGAAATGCACGGTTTCGCAAGCCGGAACCGCGTGCGCGTGTGCTTAAAGGCATTGCCCGTCATGACGATGGCTGGTTGACTCGGGATGCGCATCCGTCTATCACGCGCGAGGGCAAGCCTTCAGCATTCTCAACCGAGCTTGTTGGCAAGTACTCGGCTTTCGAGGAGATCGATCTCGAAGAATATCTTGGCGTGCGCGAACGCGCGGTGCGCATCATCGCTGCGGAGGATCCATATGCCGGGTTGCTGATTTCAATGCACACGTACAACTTGCTGACCGCACATGCAGACCGCTCGACGATTGATCCGGAAGGGCAGCGGCTGCTGGATGCATTTCTGAATCGACAGAGGATAGTTCAAGAGGAGTTACTGGGAGCGATTGCCGCCGAGGCCGGGCTGACTCCATTTGAAAAGGATGAGCGCACAATTCAAGAACACTTCAGGCTGTTGCAAGCCTGCGACAACCTGTCGCTGCTGACATGTGTGGCTTTTGCAGGGCCGGCAAACCTTTTGCATCCGCTCCCATTGATTGGCGGGGGCACGACCGAGGTTGATGTCATATCGCTCGGGGAACGTCATTTCAACCTGAACCCGTGGCCTTTTGAAGAAGCCAGGCTGGAATTTACTTTTCCGGCGCGATACGTTGATGGGAAGACCTTCAACTCATCGTCCGAGCTTGAGGTGGCATTTGCGGCGGCAAATGAAGATCTGTTAACTGTGACACTGACCAAATAGCATGAAGGTCGCTGCTGGAGCGTCGCAAGGTCATAGTGACGGCAACAGCGAGATGTGCGCGGAGACGATTCGCCAGCCCTCGGTGTGCCTGACCCACACCTGGCTTTGTCGACCTCGAACGGCCCCTGAAGCACCATTCCGCTCAAACTCCAACGTAATGCTGGCAAAATCCCGGCCGAAGGTCACGATATCGAGCCGGGTCACGGTCCTGGCGAGATTCTCTGCGGGGCGCGATTTGCGAAAGGCGGAAATCTCGTCGGAACCATACAAATTCTCGGTCACGCCAATGCGCATAACCTCTTTACCGGCCCAGAACATCGCCGTCAAAGTATCCACATCATTCGTAACCAGGGCTTTCTCGTAGAGAGGATAGAGCGCCTGCAACTCGGCAACAACTTCCGGATCGTTGATGGTCATTGGATTGGGAACAGTCTCCGGTCAGGAAGAATTTGCTTGCTGATTGCGGCGCTGACCGTGTGCACAGGCTCATTGACCACCTGGCTGAGACGCAGTTTGAGGGCGACGCTGCAAAGAATGTAAGCATGAATTTCGCTGAACCCCCAACGGCTTACGAGCAGATCGATCATGCGGCTGGTAGCGGCACGGGCCGTATCAGCCAGATCGGTTCCTGTCTCAACCACCACCCATGCATTGGCGGTGGAGTCGGCGGCGACGGCTTCAGAAACTTCGACCAGCGGGCCGTGGAGTACCTGATGCTTGTGCAGGTGAAAGCGCAACGTAACATCAAGGGGACATTCAATGCCGTTGATACAGACCTCGCCATCGCCTTGCGCTGCGTGCCCATCGCCGCAGCTGAAGAGCGCGCCACGATTGTAGACAGGCAGGTAGAGCGTCGATCCGGCGCATAGCTCGCGCACATCAAGATTTCCGCCGAAAGGTCCGGGGGGACGCGTACGAAAGGCGCCATCCTCTGCGCGCGCAACTCCCATGACCCCCAGGAAAGGACGCAACGGCACGACGGCCGGAACCAGCGAACGACTGCTCTCGCCCTCAAGTTGCCAATGAAAAAGATACGGCTCACTGAATCTCTCCTTGAGAAAGCCCAGGCCCGCAATGACGCTGGACCAACCCCAGCCGCTGTGGCGAGTGGCCAGGACCTCGATTTCCAGCACGTCGCCAGGCTCCGCGCCTTCGATCCAGATGGGGCCGGTAAGGGCGTGGATGCGGGTGCGGTCGATGGCGAGGAACTCCGCCGCAGTCATGCCCGGGTGCACCTGTGTACCACTCGCATCCACACATTCAACTTGCACTTGGTCGCCAGAGTCGACGCGCAGACGGGGCTCAAGCAAGCGGTCCCAGACCGAGTGCGTGGGCTCGGCGGCAAGGGTGCGCTCCATCAGGATCCCTTGACCCGTACGGTCATTTGAATCTCGACCAGGGCATTGCGCGGCAAGGCGCTTACGCCGATGGCAGCGCGAACGTGCCGACCCGCGTCGCCAAACACCTCAACAAGCAAATCGGATGCACCATTGATGACCGCAGGCGAATGGGCGAAGCCTGCCACGGCGTTCACATAGCCGTTCACGGTGAGCACCTCGACGATTTCGTTCAGCGAACCTAGCTCGCGCTTGAGCACAGCGAGTTGTGTGAGAGCGCAGGCACGGGCCGCTTCGTAGCCTTCCTCCAGGGTACTGCCGGCGCCGGCTGTTCCAGTGATGATGCCGTCCGGTCCGGATGAAATGACTCCGGAGAGATAGACCATCCCGCCAACGCGCTTGGCAGCCACGTAGTTGCCGCCTGGCATGGGCAACTGCGGAAGGGTGAGACCGAGAGCTGCGATTTTTTGTTCCGGCGTGGGAATCGGCGTCATTTGCATTCGACTTTAGCACGGTTCGTCATTGTTGTTCTTCGACATTCAGAGGGGAAAGAATGCGGCTCATAGCTTAAGCTGAATGGGAGATGAATGATTCTGCTGTTTTGCTGATTGACTGCCCTGACCGCAAGGGCCTGGTGGCGCGCGTCTCTTCACTGCTGTATGAAAGAGGCGCCAATATTCTGCATGCTGACCAGCACCAGGATCATGACCTGGGTTTGTTCTTCATGCGAGTCGAGTGGGCGCTGAACGGCACCGGGATTGGTGAGGGAGCGGGAACTGAGCGGTTTGATCTGGAGGGATTCAAAGCGGCGTTCGCCCCGATGGCGGCGGAACTTGGGATGCGCTGGAAGCTAAGCTACAGCGGAAGGCTGCCCAGAGTGGCGCTGTTCTGCTCCCAGTACCTGCATTGCATGGCCGACCTGCTGCACCGTTGGCGCACGGGCGAGTTGCAGTGTGAAATTCCGCTGATTCTCTCAAACCACAAGGACGTGGAAAGGCTGGCGGGGTTTTATGGGATACCGTTCGAGTATGCCGCGGTTACCGCGGAGGGGCGGGTTGCGGCCGAGGCCCGGCAACTGGAACTGCTCGAGTCGGCCGGAATTGACCTGGTTGTGCTGGCGCGGTACATGCAGATTCTTTCGCCAGAGTTTGTCGCGCGCTATCCTGCTTCGATCATCAACGTGCATCACTCCTTTCTGCCCGCGTTCACAGGGGCCAAGCCTTACCATGCTGCACATGCGCGAGGGGTGAAACTGATTGGAGCGACCAGCCACTATGTGACCGACCTCCTGGATGACGGCCCGATCATCGAACAGGACGTAGCACGGATTTCGCATCGGGACCAGGTTGAGGATCTGGTTGCGCGAGGTCGGGACCTGGAACGGATCGTGCTGTCCAGGGCCGTCCGCTGGCATCTGGACCGGCGGATTCTCTGCTACGGAAACAAGACGGTTGTTTTTGATTAGTAATTTTCCGAAACCCCGTCATTGATGACCAGGTCAAGGCTGAATGAAAACACGGGTCCAATAAGAAATGGGATCCATCGCAGGATGAATCCCATTTCTTTGCTTCTGCAACTTGAAGCCCTGATTACTTGGCTGCCAGCACCAGGCCCGCCTGTTCAGCCAGCGTGGCCGCCTTGTCTGTTGCTTCCCATGTGAACTCAGGCTCGGAACGGCCGAAGTGGCCATAAGCGGCCGTCTGCCGGTAGATGGGGCGACGGAGGTTGAGGCTCTCGATGATGCCTTTGGGTGTAAGCGAGAAGTTCTTGCGGACGAGTTCAGTGAGCTTCGCCTCACCGACCTTGCCGGTGCCGAATGTATCAATGCGGACGCTGACCGGCTCAGCCACGCCGATCGCGTAGGCAAGCTGTACCTCAGCGCGATCCGCCAAACCGGCAGCCACGATGTTCTTGGCGATGTAGCGGGCCATATAAGCAGCTGACCGATCAACCTTGGTCGGATCCTTGCCGGAAAAAGCGCCGCCGCCGTGACGGCCAGCGCCGCCGTAGCTATCGACGATGATTTTGCGGCCGGTGAGCCCGGTGTCACCCATGGGACCGCCGATCACAAACCGGCCAGTCGGATTGATGTGGTACTTGGTGTGCTCGTCGAGCCAGGCAGCGGGCAGCACTGCCTGGATAACGTGCTTGAGGATATCCGCGTGCAATTCCTCATTGCTGACGCTTTCGGCATGCTGGCTGGAGATCACCACGGCGTCTATGCGCGAAGGCTTCCAGTTCTCGTCGTACTCGACCGTCACCTGGCTTTTGCCGTCGGGGCGAAGGTAGGGGAGCTTGCCGCTCTTGCGCACCGCCGTCAACTGGCGGCAGAGCTTGTGGGCCAGGGCGATGGGGGCCGGCATCAGCTCGGGGGTTTCGTTGGCGGCGTATCCAAACATCATGCCCTGGTCGCCGGCGCCGCCGGTGTCAACGCCCTGGGCGATGTCACCGGACTGCTTGTTGATGCTGGAGATGACGGCGCAGGTGTTGGAGTCGAATCCGTAGAGAGCGTTATCGTAGCCGATGGAGGCCACAACGCCACGGACCAGACTCTGGAAATCAACGTAGGCCTTGGTAGTGATTTCACCGGCAATCACCACGAGACCGGTAGCCGTAAGAGTTTCGGCGGCGACGCGGCTGTATGGATCCTGCTCTAGGCATGCATCCAGGATGGCGTCGGAGACCTGGTCGGCAATTTTGTCCGGATGGCCTTCGGTGACTGACTCAGAGGTAAACAAGAAACGGTCGCTCAACTTCAGACTCCTCCCCATTGAAGGGATTTTAAGTGGGTGGCTTGCCGCGATGGATGTGGCTTGCTGGTCGGGCAACGCCCTGCCCCGACAGCCGCTCTGCCGCATCGGTGAGACACGCCTACACCGCAAGGCCATTGCCTGCGAGGTGCATCATTTCATGATAATTGGGCCGGGGGGCTGGGGGCAAAGACTCTCAGCGAATGGGGAGGAGTTGCCTGTGAAGGGAGCCCAGACAACAGTGAATTGCAGACCGCGATACCGAGCAGGTTTTTGAGCTGGCAGCGTCCCGCCCAAAAAGGAAGGGTGGTCGAATCTATTTGCTAAGCCAGGAACGGCCCTGAACGAGGATGGAATGTGCCGCCGAGGAAACGTTGTGCGCATTCGACCTCAATTCCCTGCCGGGAATGAGTGAATGCCACCAGCCCACTCGAATTCCGTAGAAGCGCACTGTGAAAAAGGCTGCCACGGCAACGATCAAGAGCAGCAGGACAGCACCGGCCCAGCGGAGCCGAACTTCGAGTGCGTCTCTGCGCTGCATGCGTGCTCTGCCGACGTTAGCCGCAAACGCGGTCCAATCGAGGTCGCCCTCGACCATCTGGCCGGAAGCGTTGCAGGCTTTGAGGAAGCGTTCAATCCAGGCATTCTCGTCGAGGCCGAGGGCTCCGGTGTACCCGCGGACGATGCCCTTGCTGAGAATGCCACCGGGAAGGAGGCGAAACCGTTCCTGCTCCAGCGCAACCAGGTGGCGTTGGCTGATCTTGGTGACCGCCGTGATCTGCTCCAGCGCGATGCCGCGGGACAACCGCTCCATGCGCAGGTCTTCTCCAAAGTTTCCCATCATTAACCAGAAAACGAGAATGAAACCCGAAGAGTTTTACCCTTCAACGATAAACCGGCTTCAAATCTCAGTCAAAGCACTAATATCGGCTTTGCCCTTTATTTTCTTCAATCTGGGCCGTTGGAATCAAGTAAGCAACTAATCCGAAAGTAATTACGGCCGTGTCGGGAAAGGTTGGCAGCAGCCGAACAAGCGGCGTAGCGATCGGCCGGGATTGCGCCCAAGGGTGGCGAAGTCGCAAATGGCATCGGCTGTTACCCTGAGGATGAGCGTGTTGTAAGTCGCTCGCAAGCCCAAGTCGACGGAGCCAGGAATGAACAAGCTGATTTTTGCGAATCTGCTGCACCGACCGGTGCGCTCGATCATCAGCGTGCTTGCGGTGGCCATTGAAGTGATCATGATGCTGACCATCATCGCGATCATGCTTGGGCAGTTGACGGGGCAGCAGAAGATGAATAATGGCATCGGCGCCGATCTGACCGTTCGTCCGGGAAATGCCACTTTTCTGAATGGTGTGAGCGGAGCACCGATTTCAGTCAAGCTGGTTCCCGTGCTGCGCGCGTTGCCGCACGTTACGGTCGCCTCCCCGGTGATTACAAACCTCTCAATGGCAGACGGACTTGAGGTGCTGTGGGGAATCGACTACGCGACCTATAGCCAGCTTAGCCCCTTCGCGTATGTCTCGGGCGGGCCGCCAAAGGACCCTTATGACGTGATTGTGGATGACGTGTTTGCCAGCACTGGCAAAGGGTTTCACGTTGGGGACTCGCTTCAAATCTATAAGCGGCCGTTTCGCATTGTCGGCATTTTCCAGCACGGTAAAGGTGGCCGCAAGCTGATTTCCATTGCAACGATGGGCGAAATGATCGGGTCTGAAGGGAAGGCATCCCTGTTTTACCTGAAGGTGGACAAACCCGAAAACCTGGCTCTGGTTACCGAAGAAGTCCATGCGATACGGGGTTTGGAAAACTACCAGATCATGACCATGAACGAGTGGTATTCCCTGATGACACCGGACCATATTCCTGCGCTGAACACAGCAATCGATGTGGTAATCGGCATCGCCATCATCATTGGGTTCCTGGTGATCTTCCAGGCCATGTACACCTCGGTTCTTGAGCGGACGCGCGAGATTGGCATCCTGAAGTCGATGGGGGCGTCAAAGCTAACCATTGTCGGCGTGGTTTTGCGGGAAACGGTGGTATTGGCAGTGGTGGGAGTGCTGGTTGGGGTAGCTGTTTCATTGGCGGTGAAGGCGGCCCTGGGACAAAAGCACCCAGAGCTTTACCTGGACATGAACCTGGGATGGATTGCACGGGGCGCAGCGATCGCGTTTCTGGGGTCGGTTTGCGGTGCGCTTTACCCAGCCTGGATGGCGGCGCGGAAGGATCCTATCGACGCGCTGGCGTACGAATAGCCTGGTAAATGGGACGTCGCGGGCGAAATGAACATGGTTTTGGGCGAATTTTGCACTTCTCTGCCGATTAGTTATTGATTTAGACTGGGGATGTCCGTGAATGTTGTGCCGCCTATAGCCATACTGGGCGCCACAGAGCATTTAGAAGAGAGCCACTGCGGCCTGCGTAGACCGTCACCCCGCGCCAAGCCGGGCCAAACTGGGACTTATGATTTATCTGCTTGCAACACTTCTGTAGTCTGATGTATCAAGGGCAATCGCATCCTAGAACAGAACCGCTTTAGTTGGTACTTAGTCGTTGAGCGGTCAAGATTAAGCAGGCATCTTTGGCGGATTCCTCATCTTAGACGGAACCGCCCCTAAATCCTCTCGACCAATGTTGAAACTTAGCAATAGCCACGCTCGGCAATTGATAGCGAGCACAGCGACGCACAAAAACTGCTTTTCAGGAGAGCCAAGACATGCCAAAGATTTTGCGGAACAGATTTGCCCTGGTATTCGCGTTGTTGATGCTGAGCATCATGCCAGCGGTTGCGCAAACCTACACTGAAGGCTCAATCGCGGGCACAGTATTTGACCCGTCCGGCGCAGTGGTACCCAACGCGGCGATCACGATCCACAACGATGGCACAAACGCCGAAGCGCATCTTACGGCCGATGGCAGTGGCTACTATAAAGCCCCGCAGTTGCCTGCCGCCACATACACATTGACAGTGAATGCGACAGGATTTGCTCCCTTCAAAGAAATCAATGTCATCGTCCAGGTTGGCGAGACCACGGAGGTTTCTCCTCACCTGGCCACTGCGGGCGCAACCTCGAATGTCGTGGTCACTGGCGAGGCGCCTATTCTGAATTTCGAGACGCCCGAGATTTCAACGGTCCTGGACAATCACGAGGTTCAGGACCTGCCTCTGAACGGCGGCCGCTGGTCAAACCTGACGCTTCTGACACCGGGAGCCACGCTGGATACGAGCGGATTTGGCCTGATTTCTTTTCGCGGCATCAGCACAATCATGAACAATGTTGAAGTGGACGGCGCCGACGACAATCAGGCTTATTACGCCGAAGAGCGCGGCCGCACACGAGAAGGCTACTCGAGTTCGAAGTATTTGATTCAGGAGTTCCAGGTCAACACGGGAGTCTATTCGTCTGAGTTCGGGCGCGCGGCCGGCGGCGTGGTCAACTCCGTCACCAAGAGCGGCACCAACGAACTGCATGGCATTCTGTATTTCGCCGATCGCGACAATCACTCGTGGGGCTCATACAACGACTATTCCAACAACACAACCGCGGTTTTTGCCAACGGCGGTACGCTACCCACCAGCTTTGTCACCGCGCCCTACAAGCCGCAGGACTGGCGCAAGCAGTGGGGCCTCGACGTTGGCGGACCCCTGAAAAAGGACAAGCTGTTCTGGTTCTATGGCTATAACGAATTCCACCGTAATTTCCCGGGCACGTCAAAAGCAAACACACCCAGTTCCTTCTTTACCATTCCAGATGCCACGGCGCCCAGCGGTTCTACCTGCAATATCACCGGAAGCAACGCGGGCTATATGTCCGGACTCAGTTCCTCGGCGGCCACATTTTCGGTGGATCAGCAGGCCTGCGAACTGGCCGCGCGACTCACCGCCGCAGGCAAAGGTGGCTACAACACGTACGCACTCGGTGCGGCAGCCTATTCCACGCAATTGGGCAACCTTCTTAGCGACATGGGCTCCGTTCCCCGTAATGGCAACCTGCTTTTGAACACGCCAAAGCTTGACTGGCAGGTTAACGACAAGCACCATGTCAGCGTGCTGTACCATCGCGTACGCTGGGATTCGCCCGGCGGCGTTCAGACGCAGGGAACCAATAACTATGCCATCGACTCTTTTGGTACCGACTTTGTGAAGGTAGATTACGGCCTGATCAAGCTTGACAGCCTGATCACTTCCTCCATCTCCAACGAAGTTCGCTACCAGTACGGCCGTGAGTTGAACGATGAGGGACAGCAGCCAGTCAGCTCCTACTCCAATAGCTACTTGAAGAGCCTGAACGGCATCACCAATCCCGCGGTGTACGATTTTTCACCAAATATCACCTATGTCGAGCTCGATAACCCCTCATCCGGTGCAGGAATCTATCTTGGATCGCCGTACTACTCCTATCGTAAAGCGCTGCCCGACGAACGCAAATGGCAGGTCGGCGACACAGCCGCGTGGCAGAAGGGCAACCACAACATCAAGTTCGGCATCGATTTCCTCCACAATTACGACATCTTGAACAACACCTACAAGAACAACGGTGACTACGCCTACAGCTACATCGGCAACTACTTTGCCGACCTGCTGAACGAGGGCGGCACCGGAGGCGCCTGCAACAGCACCGGCTCCGTCACCAGCCCAGGGAGCTCGGCCACAACAAATTACACCGGTACCGCTCCATGCGGAACCTTTTACCAGGGCTTTGGACCGCCGGCATGGGATATGGCCAGCATGAACTACGGCGTCTTTGGCGAAGATCACTGGAAGGTCAGCCCACGGCTCACCATCGATGTGGGGCTGCGCTACGACTATGAATCACTGCCGGCGCCCTACTCGTCGCTGGTTCAGGCTTCAGGAGCGTTCGTACCGTATCTTGCATCAACAAACGGACTGTGCGCTGTCTATGCGGGTCCAGGCACCTGCCCCGCGATCGCCGCCCAGGCCAACATCACAAACCACCCCAGCCAGAAAACTGATTTCGGTCCCCGTGTCGGTCTTGCATTGGATCCGTACGGCGATGGCAAGACAACCGTTCGCCTTGGGTATGGCCTCTACTTTGGCCCCATCACCAACGGCGTGCTGTTGAACGAACTGCTGAATACCGGCAGCCCGCTTGGCCAATACACCTCGTCGACCTTCTCGCCGAACTCCGTCGGTGCCCCAATCTTCCCGAACATCATCAGTGCAGCCCCGTTCGGAAGCGGACCAACCTCGTACTTCTTTGCAAAGAACTTCAAGAACCCGGAAGTGCATGAATTCGATGCTTCGTTGCAACAGGCGTTTGGATTTGGCACTGTGCTCCAGATCAGTTACATGGGTGCGTTGGGCAGGGACCTTCCCAATGCGATGAACATCAACCTCAATCCCAATGCGAATACGGCCACCAGCGGCAACCCCAACGGGGTGATCACCACCGCGATCACGGTGAACGATCCAACCGGAACGGGCCCACTTCCAAATGGAAAAACGTTCTATGTGAAGGCCTATTCGAAGGGAGCCAGCACGACATCCAACCTGCTGAATCCCAATTTTGGAGCCGTGAACGAGGCATTCAGCAATATCAACTCCAGCTACAACGCGCTGGTGGCTGAAGTCAAGAATTCAGGGTCGAAGTATATCCAGTTCGACGCGAACTATACCTGGTCGCACGCCCTGGACTTCAACCAGAACGCCAACACGACGACGATGAGCAATGGCCTCTACGACCCGTACAACATCAACGGTTTCCCCAAGGGCGCCAACTACGGAAATTCGATCTATAACACCCCGAATCGGTTCGTAGCCTGGGCAATGGTCAATTCACCCCATGTCGAGACAGACAATTGGGTGAAATACCTCGTGAACGACTGGAGCATGAATCCCGTTTACCAGATGCAGAATGGCCTGGCGTATTCGGCGGTCGTTAACTCCGGCTCTGCGGCGGTATCGACGTACAGTTCCGGCGTAGACGGCGCGGGAGGCGGCTCTTGGTTTCCATTCATCGGGCGCAATACCTACAAATACCCGCGGGACATCATTCTCGATTTACGTCTTGAGAAGCAGATTCCGATTCCCGTGGGCGATAAAACGTATCGGCTGCAGTTGCTCGCGGAGGCCTTCAACCTGCCCAACCACCAGAACGTGACCGGCGTGAGCAACGGGGCGTATAACTTGGCGGCCAACTCGAGCGTGACCAGCCCGTGCACGGGCACGGGTTCTGGCCCATCGACCGTAACGGGACAGGCGCAGGACGAATGCACAACCATGACCTATATCCCATTGACCGGCGCCGGGCACTCCCAGGGCGGCTTTGGCGCGGTAACGAGCACCAACAACACGTACATGATGACCCAGCGGGAGTTGGAACTCACTTTGCGTCTGGACTTCTAACCACGGTAAAGGTAACTCGACCTGAGGGCGGTGGCTTCGGCTGCCGCCCTTTTTCATTGCAGTGAAGACACCAGCAGGAGTGCTGATAACGATGAAACCTGAACGCGGAGCCGAGCCTGGGCCGCCAATGCCAAATCAGTAGACGCGCGTGGCACCCTCAGGCAGCGTGCCTGGGGGCGGTATACTCGACTCACCCCTTCGATGCTTTTGATGCATGTCAGGCGAGCCCGCCGATTTTGGGGAAACGAGCGCGGGACCCTCTGCGCCAAGGACTTCAGTCACGGAGAAGCGGCCCTTGACCCAATCTGCCAAGCGATGGCTTTACCTGGTCTGGCTGTTGTTTATTGCCGGGTTTGCTTTGTTGCATGCGCTGAATTTGAGGGCAGATTTTCCTAACCATTCGCCGTGGTATATCGATTGGGCCAAGTACACCGATGAGGGCTGGTACGGGAACGCTGCGATTCGTGCGCACCTTTTCGGACATTGGTATTTGCCTGGGGATTTCAATCCGGCTCCGGCGGTTCCGGTGTGGCCGTTTCTGGAGTGGGTGTTGTTCTTTTTTACCGGCGTTTCCGTTGAGGCCGCGCGGGGACTGGCTATTGCATTCTTTTTTGCCAACCTGGTTTTGAGCTACTTGCTGCTTAGAACGCGAGGGCCGCAATGGATGGCACTACTGGCACTCACGCTGCTGGTGACAAGCCCTTTTCTTTACTGCTTCAGCCGACTGGCGATTCTGGAGCCGATGCTGACAACCCTGACGCTGGCAGCTTTGAACCTGGCAGTGCGCCTTCCCCACCTGCGGCGAAAGTTGTGGGCATCTGCATCGATCGGGTTGATTTTCACGCTGATGATGCTCACCAAGACGACTGCAGTTTTTTTGCTTCCCGCGCTGGGTTGGGCGATGTTCCTGCCGCTCTGGCTAAGCGCCAAACCAACCTCAACGTCTGGCGGGCCCGGGGCGGCGTCCTGGCGCGGAAAAATCGCAGTGCGGTGCGCATCAGTTGCGGCGGGTGCCTTTGCCGCCACCTTTTGCTTCTGGATGACGCTGGTGGTCACCTTTGGCCTGCTCCCCGATTACAAGTACCTTTTCTATATCAACAAGTACATCAAGCCGGCTCACTTTTACTGGCCAGTGTTGAGTTTCTGGTGGTCATTCCACGGGGGACTCTGGATCGATCACATCCTGATTCCGCTTGCGGGCGCGGTTCTGCTTGGCGCAGTTGCGGCGACTCTGCCGGGAACGGGCAAAACGTGGGGCCGGAAGCTCTTACTTGACCCCGTGTTTGGAACATCCATCCTTGCTGCAGGCGGGTACATCCTTTTCATGACGTATCAGAATCATCCCCAGCCACGTTACTTTACCCTGGTCGCCTTCTTCAGCTTTTTCGTGGTGGCGCAAGGGGCCGCGGCGCTGCTGGAGCCATCGGAATCAACTCAGTATGACAGTGGGCGGAGCAAGTCGACTCGTCTGCTGGGATGGGGCGTGATTGGAGTTGCGGCTATCGCGATCGCGATCAATGGGAACTGGACTCTGACCTACGCGACGCATCCTGAATACACGCTTGTAAACGCGGCAGAGCGGCTGACGCGTTATATCGATACACACCCCAACGGCAACAGGATTCTGGTTTCAGTCAGCGGTGACGAAATCTCACTCATCAGCCATGTAGCTGCCCTTTGTGACGATTTTGGCACCCCCAGCACAGCCATTCCCGACCTGCCGGCCAAGCTTGCCCTCTATCGTCCAGGATGGTGGGCAACCTGGAACGATATCGACCCCGGAACTCTCGAAGACCTGCACAACCACTACACGCTCGAACAAGTCGCCAGTTTTCGCGCATTCGACGATCCTGAACGAAACGTGCTGGTGCTCTTCAAGCTGCACCCGCTACCCGGCGGCAAGGCACTCGACTCAGGCGACCAGGATCTGAAGATCCCGCTTCCCCAGGACAAGATTTACATCCCGGTGCAATGAAGATGAAAAAAGAGACCGCCGTGGAAACGGTCAGAAGGTGAAACGACCACCGATTGTCGGAGCAAAGTTGTTGTCGCTGTTATAAGGCACACCAGGCCCATGAGGAATGGCGATGGCCAGACCGCCGCTCACCCAGGAATACGCAACTCCTGCGAAAGAGTCGAAACGCCTGGTAAAGTGATAATCCGCGTAGATTGATCCCTCATTGAGTGTGCCCGCACAGGAACTGCGGAAACCTGCTGCTACCGAGCAGGTCGGCGGACTACGGAAGTCGTTCTGCCGCTGCTGATACCAGGCGGAAGTTACGTCGATCTTTTTACGGTAGGTGTATTTTGCGCCCGTCCACCAGATCTGCACCAACTTTTCATGATCAAGATTGTTGTCTTCGACCCCGCTCATCATATAACCACCCTGGTCTGAAGCGCCGACGCCCAACGGGTTCGCCGGGTTATTTTGCCAGATGTATTCGTAACCGCCGAAAAACTTGATTGGATCCGATGCATACCTGGCAGCGGCCATGATGGCGCTGTTGTCAGTGACGATGCCATTCACGGTATTGTTCGGAGCAATCAGATTGGGCCCGGTGATGGGATTTGCGTTGATGCTGTCGGTCGTTGACTGATAGGACTGCGTCACACTCTGCGGTCCCAGCAAAGGGTTCAAAACGCTGATCGCCTGGTTGTAATGTTGAAAGACGAGATCGGCAAAGAACTTGCCGAAGTCTCCGCCGGCGTCAAATCCATAAGCATTGTTATGCGCGTCTTGCTGCGTGCAGTTGGCCGCAGTCCAGGTCGCGGAGGCTGAATAGCAGCCGGCTGATCCGTCGGCAAATTTATACATCGCGCCGAAGTGGGCCGGGCCGTAGGCGAGCCGATACTTGAGCGCATCGTCCCAACGGCTGTCCTCGGTGTCGCCGCCGCCGGCCATGGTGCCGTTATACC
>CAZTLV010000052.1:0-29001 GCA_964614635.1 uncultured Occallatibacter sp. | reverse complement strand
GCGACCATCAACTATGTTCCGGGTACGCAATTTCTCGGCCACGATGCGACGCCCGTGCCCGAGGGCCTGCTTACAACAGACGGTAAGCCGGGAGTGAAGGCCGTATACGCAACGATGGATATGACCAACATGAATCGGCCTGTCATGTCCGCCCCGGTGGCCACGCGCATTGAGCCCACTATCGACGCTGCCGCGGAATCATTACCCGCCGCAACCGAGGGCCTCAAGCCTCTGGTCATTCATTGGGATGCGACACTTACCCCGCCCGACTCAGGCGACTATAACATCGGTCTTGTAGCCGGGGGCTTCTTCCGCCTCCAACTCGACGGCAAGGATGTAACATCCGCATGGGATGCCAATGGAACAGAAGCCAAACTGGGCCGCGTCCATCTCGAGGCGGGCAAGCCGGCGCACCTGCAGGTCGACTACATGCTCGGTGATAATCCCACGCCCTCGGCTCGGCTGATGTGGTCAAAGGTTGACCTGAAACCGAGTGCGGAAGCAGTTGCCGCCGCAAAAAACGCCGATGTGGTAGTGGCCGTGGTGGGCATTACCAGCGAGCTTGAGGGCGAGGAGATGCAGGTGACCGAAGAGGGCTTCAAGGGCGGCGATCGCACCAGCATCGACCTGCCCAAGCCGGAACAGCAACTGCTCGAGGCGGTCGCCGCAACCGGCAAGCCCCTGGTTGTGGTGCTCACCAATGGCAGCGCCTTGGGCGTGAACTGGGCCAAGGAGCATGCCAATGCCATTCTCGAAGCGTGGTATCCGGGCGAGGAGGGTGGCGCGGCAGTCGCAGAGACGCTCTCCGGCCGAAATAACCCCGGCGGCAAGCTTCCAGTTACCTTCTACAAGGATGTTAGCCAGTTACCGGCCTTCGAAGATTACTCGATGAAAGGGCGCACTTATCGCTACTTTGAGGGAACACCACTTTATCCATTCGGGTATGGCATGAGTTACACCACATTCAACTATGGGGGTCTCACTGGCCCAACCAACACAATACCGGCGGGCAGCACGGTGGCCTTTGAGGTCACCGTTACCAACACAGGGCCAAAGCCAGGCGACGAAGTGGCGCAACTCTACCTCGAGTTCCCTGACGTTCCGGGTGCGCCAAGGCGGGCACTGCGTGGATTCCAACGAGTCCACTTGGAAGGGGGGGCATCGCAAAAGGTTCGCTTTGAGCTGGGCCCACGCGACTTGAGTATGGTGAGCGCGGCTGGAGAACCGATAGTTGCCGAGGGCGAATACATGGTCTCGGTTGGCGCAGGTCAGCCGCATACCGGCGTACCGGTGCTCGCGCGGACCTTCAAAGTGAAGGGCAGCCTTACGCTGCCGGAATAGCGACACGTTGCACACTGAGCGAAGGGCGTTAGCTGCGGCGGACGCCCTCTTTGTTTGTGCGAGCAATGGTGAAGGTTTCTAAAAGGCGTGCCATCAAATTTGCATCAGCGGGAACAGTTTGTCGATCACCGGTGTCTACACATATCACAGTGGTTTCGATGGGGATGAACGGATGGCCTGGATCCCCGGCGACAGGTCTTCGTCGCAGGGATGGCGGATCGCCATGAGCCCCGTTCCCCGTGCGTGATGGCGCGGAGAGCGGACAAGCTCTCTGCGCCTTTGCAAGGCTTCCTGACTCCCGGCCGGAGCAGCTGAATCGCTTTCACGGGAGGCAGGCCATGTTTGAAGACTCCACTTTCGAATCGAATGGCAGAATCCAGACGCGCAGCCGCTTTTGGATGGTCGCAACACTGATCTTGAACGTTTCAATTCTGGTTGCGCTGATCCTGATTCCGCTCATCTATCCCGAGGCACTTTCGCGCCAGGCGATTCCTTTCCTGATGGCGGCGCCGCCAACTCCAACACCGCCTAAACCGCTTGCGGAACAACCGACGCAAGCGGCCCATTTTGTGTCTGAGATACACGACGGGCGGATTTTTGCGCCGCCAACAATTCCACGCGAATCCTTCATTCCAAGCGCGCCGGAACCGGGGCAGTTTGACACCGTTGCCAACTGGGATTCCTCTGCGAGCGCTTCAACCGACACGAGCAACATCTTTCGAGGAACGGGCAGCAAGCCGATCGTGCGCACCGAGGTGAAAGGTCCGATGCGCGTTTCATCCGGAGTGGTTGAGGCTTTGGCGCTGCGGAAGACGTCACCAGTGTATCCGGCGATTGCCCGGGCTGCAGGAATTCAAGGGACTGTGACGCTGCAGGCAACGATCTCGAAAGACGGAACCATTGAGAATCTGCGCGTGGCCGGCGGTCCGATGATGCTGCAACAGGCCGCAATGGATGCGGTGAAGAGCTGGCGGTACCGCCCTTACCTCCTGGACGGCTCGCCGGTGGAAGTGGAGACAACGGTGAATGTGATCTTCACTCTCGCGCGGTGATGGTGGGACCTCGATATCACTGTGGATTCTTGCCCTAGTCAGGTGTCCCACGTCTCACCGCCGAGGTCCGGCCCGGCGAAGACCTGGGACACCAAATTCAATCTTCCGGGTGACTGGCGGATCTGGCGGTTGATCGGCGACAATCGCATTTGCCATGAAAAAGCATACTCGCCGGGAATTCCTCAAGACCGCCTCCGCCGTCGCACTTGGGTCTGTTGCATCGCCAGGATTTGCTGCTCCACCAAAGCAGCGTATCTTTATTGCGTCTGGAACACCAAACGGGATTCTTTCCTACGATTGGGACCCGATCAAAGGTGAGTTGACGCCCGCCGGAGTTGCCGCCAAGATTCCCAGCGTGGCATGGGCCACAGCAGCGACTTACTCGCCTGACAGAAATTACCTTTTCGCTGCGTCCGAGGTGAATTCGTTCAAAGACAAGCCAACCGGCGCGGTTGCCAGCTTTCTCATTTTGAATGGAGAGCTGCAGCTTATATCCGAACAGAATTCAGCAGGTGTCGGCACTTGTTATGTGGCCGTCGATCATACCGGCAAGGTACTGATCTCGGCTGACTACGGGGGCGGGAGCGCGGCAAGCTTTTTGATAGACACTTCAGGCAGCCTGAGTCCGCTGGTTTGGACCGAGCGCTACACGGTGCACGGCCCCAACCCCGATCGGCAGCAGAGCGCTCATGCCCACTTTGCTTCGTTCTCTCCCGACAATCGTTTCGCATACATCAACGATCTGGGCGGGGACATGATTCACATCTATCAGTTGAATGCAGTCACGGCCATGCTGACTCCTGCGGGGACGTATCACTCCAGAGCCGGAGCGGGGCCGCGCACGCTGCATTTTCATCCGAACGGACATACTGCATACAGTGTGAATGAGCTGGACTCGACGGTGGACGTGCTGGAATGGAGCAAGGCCGACGGAAGCCTGACCCTGACGAACCGCATTGACCTGCTCCCAGTGGGCTACCACGGCATGACGCGCGCATGCGACACTGTGATATCAAAGGATGGACGTTTCGTCTACTTTGCCAACAGGGACAACGATTTTCTCTACAGCTTCAAGGCCGAGCCGATCACCGGGGGACTGACGCCAATTGGCCGCTCGAATTGCGGTGGAAAGATTCCACGCAACTTTGTGCTCGACCCGACAGAGCGCTGGATGCTGGTGGCGAACCAGGATTCAAGTTTGATCAGCGTATTTGCTCGCAACCCCGAAACAGGGGTGCTGGCCGAGGAAGGCAAGAGTTTTGCCGCGGCCACTCCGATGCGGATTCTTTTTCTGTGGGAAGCTGACGCCGCAAAAGGAAAGACCTAAGCGCCAAGCAGGGCAGGGCGGCCGATCTGGTAGCCCGATAGAGAATCTGAGCTGGCTTCTTTCTCGATAGTCTCGACAGGGACGTGGGCCAATTCCCAGGCCGAACGATCTTTCAACAAGCGAGAGACCAGGGCGGTGTGCATGGCATGGCCAGCACGCTCAGCTACAACATGACCTTCGATGCGGCGTCCTGCAAGTGCCAGATCGCCGATCAAATCAAGCACCTTGTGCCGGACATACTCGTCCTGAAAGCGAAGCGGGCCGTTCTCTGGGCCATTGGCTCCCAGAATGATGGCGCTCTCAGGCCCGGCTCCGCGGATCAGGCCCATGTCGCGCAACCGCTTCTCGTCTTTCTTGTAGCCGAACGTGCGCGCCGGCGCGATTGCAGCGCCGTAGTTCTCTGTGGCCAGATCGATGATGGCCTCCTGCTGGCCAATGGGCGCGGGGAAGTCGATGGTGTACTGGATACTGTAACCGGAACCAGGATAAACGCCGATAAACTTGTTGCCCTCGCGGACCTCAACATCGTGCAAGATGCGGATGGTCTCGCGGCGACGGCGCTGGGTTTTAATGCCGGTATTGAGAAACGCCTGAACGTAGGGCTGGGCACTGCCATCCAGAATCGGTAGCTCCAGGTTGTCCAACTCGACTATCACGTTGTCCACTCCCATGCCAATCAATGCGGAAAGCAAGTGTTCAGTGGTAGAAATGAGCACGCCTTGGCGCATCAGGCTGGTGGCGTAACTGACTTTCGCCACATTGCGGCCAACGGCCGGGATTTCAAAGTTGTCGAGGTCAGTACGGCGGAAGACAATTCCCGATCCGGCGGGCGCAGGTAACAGACGCATCGTGACCGGAGCACCTGAGTGTAGCCCCACCCCTGTGAACTCGAGAGGTTCAGCAATCGTCTGTTCAAGGTGTGCAGGGTTGGGCAAAACTTTGCTCTCCGGGTTGAGGGAAAACCGGGCTATCAAGCAACCTGGCTCTTGAAAACTGGGCTTACTTGCTAGATTAGACGGGATGTGTCAACTCCGTCCTGTGTCAATTTAGCCACACTCTGAGCCTGCGAAACCACTGAAAGTCAGGAAAAAATGAAGACGGTCCAAGCGTCCCTTCACACGCTAACCGTCGTAGAATCAGAAGGCCAGTTGAAAGGAACCCTGCAAGACTCGTTGCGCGGTCCCAGCACGGTCTTGGCAAGGTCATGAAAGGTCCGCTTATGCAGATTTTCCCCGAGGGCCCCATCCCGATGCGCGGACTTCTCGCAGGCGCACGGCGCAAGCAGTCCGGATTGCTTGACTTGTGCAAGCGACTGGTTCGAGCGGAGTCACCCAGTGACGATAAAGATGGTGTTGACGCCTGCGTGGCACTGGTCGAAGCACATGCCCGCGCCTTGGGAGGGCGGGTGAAAAGGCATCGGCAACGGCAAGCTGGAGACGTGTTGGAGGTGCATTTTGGACCTGGGCTGGCCAAGGCAGTCACAGGCTCCGCGAAGCGCCCCGGCCAGATTCTTCTGCTCGGGCACCTGGACACGGTTTGGCCTCCAGGTACGTTAAAGACGATGCCGTGTCGGGTGGGGGAAGGGCGTCTCTGGGGGCCGGGAGCACTGGACATGAAGGCTGGTGTGGCCATGGCGTTGACCGCCATTGAAATGCTGATTGAACTTGGCCGGATAGACCGGGAGATCATGCTGCTGCTCAGCAGCGACGAAGAGGTTGGCAGCGAGATCTCACGGCCCATTACCGAACGGGTTGCCTCAGAGTGCGAGGCCGTCTACGTGCTAGAGCCGGCGCAAGGACTTGCGTACAAGACTGCCCGGAAGGGCACCGGCAACTGGCGAATTGAAGTGGTCGGGGTGGCTGCGCACGCGGGAGTTGACTTTGCAAAGGGAGCGAATGCCATCCGCGAACTGGCCCGGATTGTGGAGCGAATAAGCGGCTGGACCGATCTTGAGCATGGCCTCACGGTCAGCGTTGACGTGGTAGGCGGCGGATCGAAGACAAACGTGATTCCGGCATACGCGTGGGCGGAAGTGGATGGACGGATATCCCGCAAGGCTGACGGGCCGCGCATAGAGCGTAAATTTGCGGCACTCAAGGCTGCGGACAAGCGTTGTGCGATTGCTGTCATGGGCGGGATCAATCGACCGCCCATGGAACGAACAAGAGGAACGATACGGCTGTACCGCCAAGCACGGGCGCTGGCCGCGGAATTGGGATTCGAGTTGGAAGAAGCCGCGACAGGCGGCGCCTCCGACGGCAACTTCACTTCGGCGCTGGGGATCCCCACTCTGGACGGAATGGGGGCTGTGGGCGAGGGGGCACACGCGCCGCACGAATCGATCGTTCTGGAGCATTTGGCACCACGAACAGCACTGCTGGCAGGGTTGCTGGCCAATTGATGGCCGGATGACGCCTGATACACTCCAGTGGAAGAATCCCTGGAGTCTGAACCCATTATGAAGCATTCTGTTTTGATTCTTTTGCTGGCGACGAGTGCCGTCGCCGCAAGCGCGCAAACCTCTGCCAAGCCAACCGCACCCACGGCTACTGCCCCCAAGGCGGTCGCAACCAGCGCACATTCGGCGCAGGCAACAACTGGGCAGAAGCTGCCCCCTGGGATTCCGCCGGTGAAGGGCGTGACGAAGACAGCATTTTCGCTCAAGTACCAGGACATCAAAATTGGGACGGGCGCCGATGCGGAGCCCAACAAGATGTACAAGGTTCTGTATACCGGCTGGCTGGCCGCGGACGGGCACAAATTCGATTCGACCGATGACCATCCACGCGCACCGGTGTTGGACAAGGACGGCAAGCCGGTGCTGGACGCCGATGGAAAGCCGAAGCAAGGCGATCCACAGCCCATCAGCTTTCCGCAAGGTTTTGGCCGCGTCATTCCAGGGTGGGACCAGGGTTTTGAAGGGATGAAGATTGGCGGCAAGCGGCGGATCTTCATTCCATGGCAACTCGCGTATGGGGCGCGCGGCCGGCAAGGCCCTGACGCGGCACACCCGGGGATTCCTGCCAAGGCCGACCTGATCTTCGACGTCGAACTGGTGGGTATCACCGATTTGCCCTTGCCGCCGAATCATCCGATGGGGAACATGCCCGGCGCTCATCCCATGGGCGGCGTGCAAGCTTCACCGCAGACGCCGGTGGTTCATCTGGCACCCTCGGCACCCGCTGCTCCCGCAGCACCTCAAGCTCAGCCCGCGCCGGCGGCTCCGGCAGCGCCTCAGGCCCAGACGGCACCGGTGGCCCCCTCAACTCCGGTAAGGCAGACACCCACAGCCGAGCCGCAGTCGAAGTAGCGCAAACATTTTGAATGGAATAAATGCGAGCGATGCGGTTACGGTGATCGACGGGCGAAGGCGGTAGGAGACCGATCAGGCCACGCTAGCGGGTAATTCCGGCGTGGCCGCGATCAACTGGCGCGTATAAGCCTGAGCTGGATTTGCGCATAGGTCCACGGCCTCGCCCAACTCGACCAGCCGTCCTCGCTCCATCACTGCGATACGCGTGCTCAAATAGCGCACCAGCGGCATCGAGTGCGAGATAAAAAGATAGGTCAACCCGTGCACGTGTTGTAACCGCCGCAGCAGGTTGACAACCTGCGCCGCTACACTCACATCCAGGGCCGAAACTGGCTCATCCAAAATCAACAGCCTGGGCCGAAGCGCAAGCGCTCGAGCAATGTTGATACGTTGGCGTTGCCCGCCGGAGAACTCGTGGGGATGACGAGCGAGCGCGGAATCGTCAAGACCCACTTCAGCTAGAAGCTGAATGGCCTTGGCGCGCAGAGTGGTGCGGTCAGTTTTGATGCCCATTTCGCGATGATGAATGATCAGCGGTTCGGAGACGATATCGAGCACATTCATACGTGGATTGAGTGCGGCGTAGGGATCCTGAAAGACAGGCTGCATCTGGCGGCGGAGGCTGCGCAATTCGTTCGCGGAAGCGGAGGCTACATCGGTGCTGTCGATGCAAACAGAACCACGGGTGGGCTTGACCAATCCCAGAATCATTCTTGCGAGAGTTGTTTTGCCAGATCCGGACTCACCGACCAGGCCCAGGGTTTCACCAGGCTCAATAGTCAGAGAGACATCGCAAACCACACTCTGCGGCTCATCACGCAGGCCTGTCCAGCGCGGATAGCTCTTCCAAACCGAGTTGACCGCAACCAGTGCCATGCCCAAATGGTACATGGGGCTGGAAGGGGCTCCTGGGGCGAAAAGAAAGACCCTTGACATATTCCTATATGAGAATGTAATTTCTTGTCATGGCACGAGCCGCCACCACTTCGGATGCCTTCAACGCGGTCGCAGAACCCAGACGGCGACAGATTCTCAGCTACCTTGCACTCCAAGAAAGGCCAGTGGGAGAGATTGTGGCCGCCCTCAGCATCGATCAGCCCTCGGTGTCGAAGCATCTCGGAGTTTTGCGAAATGTGGGCCTGGTTCGTGTCCGGCGGGATGGGCGGCACAAGTTTTATCGGACCAACGCCGAGGCCATCCGGCCTCTCCACGAGTGGGCAGGCACATTCGAGCGATTCTGGCGGCACCAGTTGAGCCGTGTGAAGGAAATGGCCGAGGAGAAGGCAAAGGAAGCTCAATCGATTTCGAAACCCGTAGTTGATCCCCAAAACTAATCCCGAGGAGACATCATGATTTCGACAGCACCAAGCATTGAGAATATGACCCTGGAAATCAAGGAAGAGATCCATGTCCACGCGCCACTGGGTGTCACCTTCGCGGCCCTTCTTGAACAATTGGGGCCGAGCAACCAGAGACATGACGGCGTGCCCATGCCGATGAAGCTCGAGCCCTGGCCCGGAGGCAGATGGTACCGCGACCTGGGCGATAACAACGGACACTTCTGGGGACATGTTCAGGCCATCAAAAAGCCAACATTAATCGAGATCAGCGGCCCGTTGTTCGCATCCTATCCATTCATTTCGAACGTGCAGTACCGGCTCGCGGAAGCAAACGGCGCCACAACCATTTCGTTCCGCCACACGGCGCTCGGGTTTATCCAGGATGACCAGAGAAGCGGCGTGAGCCAGAACTGGAAGTTGCTGCTGGAGCGCGTACGCAAAGGCGCGGAAGGCAAATAACGGCAAGAGCGGCGACACACCCGCCAATCCGAGGCTCGAGGAGGAGTGTCTGTTTATGTGCCCAGTTTGTTTAGCAACGGCAGCGTGGATCACCGGGGCGGCTGTCTCGACAGGCGGGATGGCCGCATTTGTGGTCAAGAAAGTTGCAACGGGTAAGTCCGCAGGGGACATCCCCAAAATCACACCATCGAAGGAGGACAACCATGGCTAGCACCATGACGGAATTGAAGCAACATCATGTCGTCTCGCACGCAGAATGGCTGGCGGCACGCGAGGAGCATTTGAAGAAAGAGAAAGAATTCACGCGGCTGCGCGATGAATTGAGCCGCCAGCGTCGCCAACTCCCATGGGAAAAGGTGGAGAAGAAGTATGTATTTGAAGGTCCGAGCGGCAAGGTGACCCTGGGCGAGCTCTTTGGAAAGCGGAGCCAGCTGATTGTGTACCACTTCATGTTCGGCCCCGGGTGGAGCGAAGGATGCCCGAGTTGTTCGTACCTGTCCGATCACTTTGATGGCATGACCGTTCACCTGGCCAACCGCGACGTGTCGTTTGCTGCAGTGTCGAGAGCGCCGATCGCTGAAATTGAAGCGTTCAAGAAGCGCATGGGCTGGCGATTTACCTGGGTTTCGTCGTTTGGCAGCGAGTTTAACTACGACTATCACGTGTCGTTCTCTGCTGAAGAACGGGCGAAGGGCAAGGTGCAGTACAACTACACGGAGGCGGCATTTCCCAGCGAAGAGGGCCCCGGACTCAGCGTATTCGCGAAAAAAGACCATGAGGTGTTCCACACCTATTCGGCCTATGCGCGAGGGCTGGATATTCTGGTGGGCACGTACAATTTTCTCGATCATGCGCCCAAGGGGCGGGACGAGGAGGGCCTGGCGCACAGCATGGCCTGGGTCCGCCACCACGATAAGTACAACGAGGGTTACGTTGTGGATGCGGCCGCTCTCTACGTGCAGCCGAAGAGCGCGACCGGTTCGTGCTGCGGAGAGGAACACCAAAAGTAGCTCCAGCGATGAGACAGATCAAGAAAGGGGCTCGGGATTGGCGCACGAATTCTCGGTAACTGACTTGATTCCCGCGCGCCCGCGGGAGATTTACGATGCATGGCTCAGCAGCGAGGGGCATGCGGCAATAACGGGCGGTCAGCCGGCACAGGCTTCGCCAGTGGTAGCGATGCCTTCACTGCGTGGGGCGACTACATTGACGGAAGGAACATTGCGCTTGAGCCAGGTCGCCGGGTTGTTCAGGCCTGGCGGACCGCGGAGTTCGCGACGTTTGATCCCGATTCACAGATTGAGTTGTTGCTGGAACCCGTGGCGGGCGGGACAAAGGTGAAGCTGACCCAAACAAACGTGCCGGACGGCCACAGGACCTATCGCGAAGGATGGCAGATGCACTACCTCGACACAATGAAAGCGTACTTCGGCACCCAAACCGTGAAGGGATGAGGTGCTGAACTCTATCTTCCTCAAGTGAGCGAGCCGGCCTACTTGCCCGCCTCATCCGCCTGGCGGAGCGCTTTTGCCATGGCATCAAGCCGGTGTTGCCGTTGCGTGTCCATGTCTGTGTTTGCCGGGCGCCAGTTGCTGGTCATGAGACGCTTGGCGTAATCGTCGAGGTGCTGAGGAAAGGCTGCGTTGATGTCTGCGACGGAGGCCTGGGCTCTGGTCAAGATTTGGTGGAAGCGTGCTATCTCGTCGGTGGCGTGTTCAGGGTGGTAGCTGAGACGATCGCCAGTCTGCATTGCGTCGATCAGAATATTGGTTGGGTCAGACACCGGCCAGGTCTGATGAAGCGCATCGTACGCGGCGCGTAGCCTGGTCATGGCGCCAGCGAATCCATCGAGTTCGGCGCGGCGAGACGTGAGTCCGCTGGCGCGGTGCACCTCCACCGTCACCTTGGAAGCGACATTGCTCCTGGACACTGGAATCACCGTGGTGAGCGTGTTGCCCTGGAATGACCAGCCCGGTTCGCCGCCAACCGCTTGTTTCACCGGGACACCGTTGACGGTGACCACGGAAGGCGGCCAGTCGGCCGGCAGGCGCAGTTCATACGCCCGGGCTCTCGGCATTCCGGGATAGCTGCCCTGGACAGGTCCGATCTCGACATGGAACGTATCGCCGGTTTGCGTTGCCTTGATCGGCGTACGAGCAAAGACGCCTTTCTGATATTCAACCGATACTCCGGAATCCTCGTAGACTTCATAGCTCGAGGTTGAGCCCGACGCCATCGGCCAGACGTTGACGATCAGCGGATCGACGGGCTTTTCACCGGTGTAACGCATAGGCGGCTGCATGGGCACGATGGCACCCGCTCGCATGTATACAGGAGTCTGATCGATGGAGAAGCTACGCTGCACAGTCAGCGGTCCAGTGAAATGCTTGCCGGTCGGACCCTCAAACCATTCGCCCGCAGGAAGCCATACCTTTTCAGTAGCCAGGCTTGTAGTCTGGTCGGCAGGCGCGGTGACAGGTGCGGCAATCATTTGGTCGCCGAACAGATATTCGCCCTTGCTATCGTAGGCGCCAGAGTCTGCCGGCCAATCGTAATAGAGCGGGCGAAAGAAGGCGACGCCGGTGTCGTAGGTGCGGCGGGCCTCAGTGTAGATATAAGGTTGCAACGCATAGCGAAGCTGGAAGGTTGACCGAAGAATGGAGGAGTACGGCTCAGGATAGGCCCAAACGCGACGCTCCGATTCAGGATTCTTGGTGGTGTGCGTGCGAAGAATGGGGCTATATGCGCCAAACTCCACCCAGCGCGTGAACAGCTCCGGCTCGACGGCGCCGGGCATGTGCCCGCCGATGTCATGACTCCAGTAGGCGTAGCCGACGTTGGCTGCGGTGGCGGTGAACCATGGCTGGAAGGCGAGCGAATCCCATACAGAAAAGCTGTCGCCAGAGAAGCCAATTTGATAGCGGTGATTGCCGAGGCCGCCCCAGCGGTGGAAGAGCAATGGGCGCTTGCCCTCGCGTTGCTGGTCAGTAAAGTGCACGTAATTGAGCCACCATGTAGGCATGACGCCGGGCATCCTGGTGTGCTGCTCCTGCTGCCAATCAAGCCACCAAAAGTCGATGCCCTGTTTCTCCAGCGGGTGGTGCAGCAGGTTCATGTAATTGGTGGCGTATCGCTTGTCTGTAATGTCGAAGGGCACATACTTCTTGGTAGCTGGATCAATACCCATGGCAGTCGCCATGGCCGGGTAAGCTTGCTCCCACGGCTGAACCCCCGAAGCTGGATGCATGTTGAGTGTTGTCTTCAGACCCTCGGCATGCACCTTGGCGAGGAACTCTTCAGGATCCGGGAACAGTAGCTTGTCCCATGTGTAGCCGGTCCAACCTAACCCTTCGCCTGACTGATCAACCTGGCCCTCGGCCTTGAGTTGGTCAACGCCAATGTGCCAGCCCATATCAATCACCAACACGTCGAGCGGCACTTCATTTTCATGGAAACCGCGTACCAGCTCGTCAAGCTCCTGATCACTGTAGTCCCAGTAGCGCGACCACCATGCGCCAAAGGCAAAGCGTGGCGGCAATGGAATGCGCCCGGCGACGCGGACATAGTCGCCGAGAGCCTTGCGGTAGTCGTGGCCGTAGCCAAAGAAGTACCAGTCCTGACGCTCACCGGCGGGGCGCTCCATCACCCAGGGCCATGGGCTCTTCTCCCCAGCGGGAAAATCGAAGTCGGCGGAGTCAAACAATGGGCGCGTGGAGTCGTCGACGAGTGCCCAGCCTGAGCGTGAGATCAGGCCCGGTTCAATGGGCTCCTTTGTTTGGCTGCCTAGCGCGCCGTCGAGTGTGCGGGTAGTGCCCTGCAGGTTGCCAGGGTCAGCCTGGCCGGGGTGCCACGCTACGGGGTGGCCATCGACAGTGAGTTCGATGGATAGGCTCTCGGGAGTGAACCTGCCGTCGCCATTGAGGTGGTAGTTGAGCTTCAACGCACTCGTTGAGATGGTGCAGGATGCGTCCATGCCCTGCTTGACGATTAACGTGTGCGACTCTTTGAACTTGGGCACCGGCAGGCGGCGATTGAGAAAGACGAATGATGCGTGGTCCTCAAACTTGCCGTCTGCCGCCCATTCCATGCGGATCAGGTGCGGAGTCAGCACGGTAAATCTTGCGTTGCCCACGGTAACAACCGCATTGGGATCGGCAACCGGGTTGGTCAGGTCCGCGTCTGGCTTTGCGGGTTGTTTGGCTGGCGGTGCGGGAGTTTGCGCAGTTAATCCAAGGCTGACTGTGACTACAAATCCGATCGCGGCAAGGTGTGCAAGACTGGCGCGCACAAATCCCCCTAGCTGAGCTTCTTGTGAAGCCTATCACCGCAAGGTGAGGGAAGGGCAATGGGACCGTCAGACCTTGGAGGAATCAGAATGAAAGGTTCTTCAGACTGTTGTGAAACTCTGCATCCAAGCCAGCGGCGGTGATGCCGACAGCCGTGCCGAAGATGGCGACGACGATGATGACCTTGGTCCTGGTGGAGAGCTTCTGGTTGTGGAACCCGGTCATCTGGGAATATTGGATCTTGCGCGTCTGGTCCGCGCCTTTTGGTTTGAGGGCAAAGCGCTGCTCTCCGATGCTGACGATGAGTCCCCTGGCCTCAGTGTTATCGGAGAGCGTGACTCGAACGCTCTGGCCAACACCGGGTGAGGCCACTTTTGCTTTCATGGCGGGCAGGGTCGACGGGCTTGCCTGCGGCGAAGACCGGGCTACTGCCCAGGAGCACAAGGATCAGCACCTTGGCCGTGAGGCGTATGACGCGTGGAAATGTCATATCTGGCACCGCCTACCATAAACAAAAATGAACCTGCACTAGATGTCGAGGTTCTTGACGTCGAGGGCGTTGTCTTCAATGAATTTGCGGCGCGCCTCAACATCCTCGCCCATCAGGGTGGTGAATATGAGATCGGTCTCGGCCAGGTCTTCAAGCTTGACGGAGAGCAAGGTCCGGCGCTCCGGGTCCATTGTGGTTTCCCAAAGCTGCGTCGAGGTCATCTCGCCGAGGCCCTTGTAGCGCTGAACGGAGTATTCTTTCTTACCCTGCTCAACGATGTGCGAGAAGAGTTCGCGGGCAGTCTGCTTCTCCACCGGCTCGCGAGGACTGCGCGCAGCGCGCCGAGCTGCCTTGGTTTCGGCCTGGGCCTCGGCACCTTCAGCTTCAGCTGTGTCGGCATCTTCTGCGGTGGATTCGGCGGTCACCGCCTTGGTCGCGTACTCGATGAGGAAGGGCGGCTCGAGGAATTCCTTGATGAGGATGTACTTGGACATCATCTGCTTGAACTCGGGACTGGAGGCCAGAGCCCAGTCGATGCACCGCGATGCACCCTGGGCGTCGGTAAAGCAAACGGACCAGGTGTGGTGCTCCTCGTCTTCCACCGGTTTCGCGACCTTGATCTGGAATTCGTCGGCAAGTTCAGCGAGTTCTTGATGCAGCGCAGCCAGCTTGGGTGGAACGTCGCTGGCGGACTGCGACGCGAAATCGGCGCGGTGAACGAGCTCGGTCCGGGCGACCAGTTCGGTCAGCATTTCGTTGCGGATACGCTTGTCGACTTTTTCAACGAAGCCGAGGTATTCATTGAGCGTTCCCATGAATCGCGCGAGGTCGGCGCCTTCAATGCGGCTGGCTGCCTCGCCGTGGCGAACGATCATGCCTTCAGAAGCGCGATTGACCATGACCTTCACAAACTCACGGTCGTCCTTGATGTACTGCTCGAAGCGTCCCTTCTTGATTTTGTAGAGGGGGGGCTGGGCGATGTAGATGTTGTCGCGCTTGATGAGCTCCGTCATGTGGCGGAAGAAGAAGGTGAGCAAGAGGGTGCGGATGTGTGATCCGTCGACGTCGGCGTCAGTCATGAGGATGATTTTGCCGTAGCGGATTTTGGTGGGATCGAAGTCGTCCTTGCCGATGCCACAGCCAAGGGCGGTGATCATGGCGCGGATTTCTTCGTGGCCCAGCATCTTGTCGTACCGAGCCTTTTCAACGTTGAGGATTTTCCCTTTGAGGGGCAGGATGGCCTGGAAGCGTCGATCGCGGCCCTGTTTTGCGGTGCCTCCGGCGCTTTCGCCCTCGACGAGGTAGAGTTCGCAGCGTTCGGGATTGCGCTCAGAGCAATCGGCCAGCTTGCCGGGCAAACCGCCGCCATCCAATGCGCCTTTGCGGCGAGTGAGGTCACGGGCCTTGCGGGCGGCTTCGCGAGCGCGGGCGGCTTCAATGGCCTTGTTGATGATGCGCTTGGCGATGGGCGGGTTTTGCTCGAGGAACATGCCGAGGCGCTCGTTGACGAATGCCTGCACTGTTCCTGCAATGTCAGAGTTGAGCTTGCCCTTGGTCTGGCCTTCGAACTGCGGTTGGGGGAGCTTGACGCTGATCACTGCCACCAGGCCCTCGCGCACGTCGTCGCCACTGAGATTTTCTTTGAGGTCCTTGAACAAGCCGAGTTGCTGGCCGATGGCATTGATCGTTCGAGTCAGAGATGTCCGGAAGCCTGAGAGGTGCGACCCTCCGTCCACGGTATTGATGTTGTTGGCGAAGCTGAACACAGTATCGGAGTAGCTGTCGTTGTACTGGAGGGCAATGTCCATCTCGACTCCGTCGCGAAATGCCTCCATCACGATGGGCTTGTCGTGGAGGACGGTCTTGCCCCGGTTGAGATGCTTGACGAACTCAGAGATGCCACCTGCGTACTTGAATTCAGCGCGGCGCGCTTCGCCGGTCTTGGTGTCGGCGGTGCGTTCATCGGTGAGCGTGATCTCCAGCCCTTTGTTGAGAAAGGCCATCTCGCGCAGACGCTGAGCAAGGGTGTCGTAGTTGAACTCTGTTGAGGTGAAGATAGACCTGTCCGGCAGGAAGTGAACTTTCGTTCCACGCCTCTTGCTGATGCCTGCCTGGCGCAGTTCGCTGGTGGGGGCGCCGCAACTGAAGTCCATTTCCCAGGTGTGGCCGTCACGCCAGATCTCAACGTTGAACTCCTGAGAAAGGGCGTTGACGCAGCTCACGCCCACGCCGTGCAGACCGCCCGAGACCTTATATGTAGAGGCATCGAACTTGCCGCCGGCATGAAGCTTGGTCAAGACAACCTGCACGGCAGGCATCATCTCGCCAGTAGGCAGAGCCATGAGGTCGACGGGAATGCCGCGGCCGTCGTCGACCACGGTAACCGAGTTGTCAACATGGATAGTGACGTCGATTTTTTTGGCGTAGCCGGCAAGGGCTTCGTCGACGGAGTTGTCGACTACTTCATAAACAAGGTGGTGGAGGCCCATCTCGCCAGTCGAGCCGATGTACATGGCAGGGCGAAGGCGCACTGCTTCGAGCCCCTCCAGAATCCTGATGTTTTCGCCTGTGTAATTGCCGTTGTCGCCGTTGTCGCCGTTGTTGCCGGGGGGTACTTCAGTCGCCATAGGGTTCCGTTCGCAGGGCAATCGGTTTGAGCTCCACCTCGGTTGCGGTTTCCTGGTTTGAGGTGTCGCTGGGAACCAGGAAATAACTAGAACCAGATCAGTTATCCGAGAAAGCCGGGCTGCGGTCAGGGGAGTTGCGCACGAAGCTTCTGAACGACCGCGCGCCAGGCCTTTGATTCGCGGGGCTTAATGTGTCACTGATTCCGCTCTAACCGCTTGCAAGATGTGGGCTTTGCGCAAAAATTGCCTGCTGTAATTTTACCATGCGCGGGGGAAAGGAATGGGGTCGATTGTGGCCAAAAACGCGGCTGTTTTGGGCTCCGGTCGGCAGTGTTTTATTACGTTAGTAATCCAAAAGATTATTACTTTTGCATATGGAAGAATAATTTGGCCTTAATATGAATTATCGTCAACCAATATAGTGACAGGAGAGCTATTTTCTGTCTTAATGGACCAAGGAGAGGTTACCAACGATGAAACTCACGATTCGCATCATTGCCTTGTCGATTGTATTTGCCGGCGCCGCCGCTGCCTCAGTCTCTTCGTCAACATCCCGCCCCATCTCGAGCCACCAGTCGGCAACGGAAAGAATGCCGATCCCGGTGTGCGATCCGGCGATTCCGACCTGCCCGGGTCATTAAAGATCGACACAAGAGGAGCGGTAATGGCACGAAAGTGTCAGATACTTAAGCGGTTTTTAGGTTGAGTGCAAAGGTATTCGGCGCTATTCTGTGAATGCATTCCCAGAATGGTGAGCCACCTATATGTCTTCTCAACTTGTAATGTCGATGATGGGCGCGATGGAGTTCTTACTCTCAGCGACGCTCGGATTCATGTTCTGGAAGAAGGGGCTACATCGGCGGTTCCCAGCAATGGGGGCGTACTTGGCGCTGCGCGTGGCGTCGACGCCACTGCTGTCGATCTTGCTGCTGGGCCAAATGGGACAACTGTCCTCGTCGAAAGAAGTGCACGATATGTGCACTTTCGCCTATTTTGTTCTTTACTACGCGGTATATATCGGGAGCGCCGTGCTGCTGTTCTTCATCTGCATGGAAGTATTCCGGTCGGCTCTTTCCGCGCTGCCTGGACTTGCGAAGTTCGGCATCGTGATTTTCCGCTGGACCGTCCTGGCCTCGGCGATCGTGACTCTTTCGTCAATGTCGTTTGTGCATAAGGGCCTGATGGTCATCACAGACATCGCA
Source organism: uncultured Occallatibacter sp. (assembly GCA_964614635.1). Classification (GTDB taxonomy): domain Bacteria; phylum Acidobacteriota; class Terriglobia; order Terriglobales; family Acidobacteriaceae; genus Telmatobacter. The sequence continues at coordinate 11,564 of CAZTLV010000052.1, read as the reverse complement.
TACGGGCTGATGCGCTCGGTGAGCATCTTGGAACTTTGCCTACTGGCTTTCCTGTGCCTGAGCATGAATGCGCTGCGGCTCTCGATTCGCGATTTGTCCTTCGGAATCGCCCTGGGCTTTGGCCTCATGTCAGCGAATGACTTTGTCGCGGCATCGTTTATTTCGCACAACGCTTCGATGACCGGGCCATTGCAGTTTGTCTATCAGACACTGGTTCTGGTTGTGCTGGGCACCTGGGTTACCTACGCATCGCTTCCTGAGCCAGTTCGCAAGCCCATCGTGGTGCCGGTGAACTCAACCATCTACCGTTGGAATGAGATTGCTTCAGCGCTTGGACATACGGGAACACAGGTGGCCGTGCAGCAGCCGGCTAACAGCTTCTTCCTGACTGATGTGGAGAACGTTGTGGATCGGGTACTGAGCAGAAATCTGAAGAACCGCGAATCTGAGACGTAATGTTTCAGAGATAAGAATGCAAAAAGGCCACGGCAAACGCCGTGGCCTTTTTGCATGAACGCAAGCCGGATTTACTCGGCAGCTACGGGCTCGATGGAGGCAAACCGACCGCGGTTGCCGCGGTCGACGAACTTTACCCTGCCGGTGACCTTGGCAAAGAGAGTGTCGTCTGAGCCGATTCCGACGTTGACGCCGGGCTTGATACGCGTGCCGCGCTGGCGCATGATGATGGAGCCGCCAGTTACGAGTTCGCCGGCAAAGGCTTTGACGCCCAGCCGCTGTGCATTGGAGTCTCTTCCGTTTGTGGAGCTGCCTCCACCCTTCTTATGTGCCATTGCCGAATCCTCTTCTCAATTTTCTGTGTTGCCGATTGTTCGAGTGCCAGCTAGCTGGCTGCGGTGTAGGTGACGCCGTCGGCCTCAATGGCCTTGATGCGAACCTCAGTAAAGTTCTGCCTGTGTCCCTGGAGCTTCTTGTACTGCTTCTTCCGCTTCAGGTGGAAGACCAGGATCTTGGCGGCGCGGCCCTCGCCGAGGACCTCGGCTGTGACCCTGGCTGTTGCAGGCTTGGCCATGGTGCCTGGCTCACCGGAGACTGCCAGTACATCGCTAAACTCGATGGTCTGATTCTCAGAAACCACGCTCTCGATCTTGACGACGTCGCCTGGAGCGACCCGGTACTGCTTACCACCGGTGCGAATCACTGCGTACATAAGAAATCCTCCAGCGCGGCCCCGCCGTGCGGGCGCGCTTATCCGTTCAAATAGCTCGGGCGGAAACTTCCGCACCGTGGTACGCTCAAGCCCTTAAAATTCGGGCGAACGACTGGCTCCACGGCAACAGGCAGGAATCGCCAAACTAGTGTAGTGTACCGGGTTTTGTGGCCAAAGGTCAATGTGCACGCAGCGATTCCTTAAGGTGCCGCACAGCCGGGTGGCAGCCCGCTGATTTGGAAGCAGTTTTGGAGTTGTGGGGTCTCTGGCGGGAGTTGTACCGGCCCAGGCAGGCGCTGGTGTGTGGAGAACGGTTGACATTAAGCCGTGATGGTGCTGATTCAGAGTGCTAAGGGAATACCGTAGCTCCGGCGTTTGTTCGTTCGCCGTGGGGTTTTGGCAGGACACGTCGCGACCCGCATAGAAGACGAAATCAACTTGTGTTCGTGGCAGAGGCGGCGAACCAATAGGCGATTGTGGTGGCGCACTTGTGAAACGTCTCGCATTTTCCGCGCGCATGGCTGCGAACCTGGCGGTGATAGAAGACCAGCGACAGCGTATAGGCAAGGAATCGGATCATGGTGAGCACGACCAGTGCCGTGGCCTGATGAACGGCGGGATGTTTGAGGTGGCAGTCGTTGGTGATGGTCTGAAATACTTCCGTGTCGATTCGCCAGCGGCTGCGACTGAACTGATGAATGAACAGCGGCGAGATCGAGCCGAGTTCGAAATTGGTGGCGTAGTAGTTGGTGCTCTGCTGCGGGGCCGCGGTCTTGCTCTTGATCCGGCGGCCGTCTTGTTCCCTTACCGTGACGCGGCGGCGGCCTTCGATGCGAACCGTTTTTACGACTTGCACCAGGCGGTCGGCGACCGGCCAGTCGACCTGGGGCAAGTGCCAGTATCGAATTTCCCGGTCCGGCTCTGTGTGAACGCCGGTGGGCGATGTGCACGAAGGCAAACTGACCAAGCTAGCGGCTCGCCGGGGTGTCGATTCAGCCCGCTGGCCACAGCCTTCTCAGCCCCGGCACCGTAAATCCCCAGCGTGGTTTCGCCTGCTGAAACAGAAAGACCCCAAGCAGAGTCATCAGCGGCTCCAGGGGATGCCGGAATCGGGCGTGCGCGGCGACGATGTAATACACCGCTGGAAGCAGAAGGAAGGCGGCGGCAAACAGCGCCGCGCCGGGAATTCGGCGTCGCAGGCCCAGGCCGAGTCCCAGAAGCCCCGCGCAACTGGCGAGCCCGTAGTTGAGCGCTCGGCCAAAGTCGGCTACCGGGTGACCGGCCGGATTGGGTACACCAAACCAGTAGAAATAGGCACGCAAGAGGCAAAGCCGGAGAAACCGCGGCATGTCGGCGCGAATGGCTTTTTTGGCTTCCTCGCCTCGCCAAGCGGCATACTGCAGCTCTCCCATCCGCCGGTAGATTTCAAACTGCGCCGCGTCCTTTGAGGGGTGATCGTACTCGGCCAGGAAGCCGTCCGCTTCGGGACCGTTGCCCAGGTAAAGTTCCACCCCAAAGTTTGTTCGGAACGGCACAAATGCATGAAAGACCTGCTCGTTTCTGCAGCACCAAGGTGCAATCGCAGCAAGAAAAACAAGGCCGGAGCAGACCGCCTTGGGCAGTTGCATCGGCCAGGACTTTCCACTCCGTGCCAGCATCCACACCCCACAAACCGGCAAAAACAGCAGCACCCCTGGATTGGAGAGGGCAATCAGCCCCCAGACAAGCCCGAATCCCAGCCAGCGCCGCCAGCTGGGTCCGTCTCCTGCGCGGTTGCCTACCCAACCAATCCGCAGGGCAATCAACAGCGCGAGTTGGAAGAGGAACGCTGTCAGCGTCATCTCCCAAACCCATTTCACCGCGTATTGCATGGCCGCTGGGTACAGCGCCCAAATCCACGCCGACCAGCGGGCCACACGCAGTCCAAAGCAGCGCTCGCCAGTCTCCCAGATCAGCGGGATCGTCAGCGCGCTCAGCAGGCTGTCGAATGAGAGGATGGCCCACCCTGAAAGCTGGGAGTAGACTCCGAAGGCCTTGAAGATGCCTCCCAGAATTAGCGGAAACAACGGGGTCACCCATGCAGTTGGGCCAGAAAAGCCGTGAAAAGGGTCAGCGTAGCCGCGTCCTGTTACCAAAGCCCGGGCGATCCGGCCCATCTCGTATCCGAATGCGAAGTGGTCATCGGACGGCGCGATGCGGTAGGTGTGCGCCAGCACGATGTAAGCGATGCGGATCAGCAAGGCCGCCCAGAAGATCATCCACGGAGCAGGAGTGTCGTCTTTGGCTCCGATGCCGCGATCTGAACTGGAGCTGTCAAGGCGTGGGCGCGCGGCGGACTTGCTCATGTCTTCCACTCTAATGCAAGATTTCCATTTCGAGAGCCTGCGGGAATGGCTGTCGACCGGCCCATACGTTCGGTAGCTTGTGATTCAACCCACCCGTTCTGACGAACGGCTCCAGCATGGACCGCAGCTTATAATTGGCGAAGTGAATATACGTTTCAATGGATCGGAATCCTACTTGATCCATGCCGCGCCTGTGTACATGCGGATCGCTCTCTTCGGACCCAGAGTCGCAGATACCCAATGGGGATTCTGTTGCGGTTTTTGCCGGGGAGATAAAACTGCGCGCGACGGAAAGCCGTACCGCCTATGAAGTCCGCATCATCGCAGCCGGGCATGCACGGACAACGCATGCAGGGATATGTGCCGCCCATCGGGAAGGATAGGTGCACGAAATGAAGCAAGGCACAGCGATCATCATTGGGGCCGGTCCGGCGGGACTGACTGCGGCTATCGAACTCCAGCGCCACACTGGAATCAAGCCGATTTTGATTGAGGCCAGCCTTGAGATCGGCGGCTTGGCGCGAACCGTCCGCTACAAGGGCAACGGCATGGATATCGGCCCACACCGCTTCTTCTCGAAGTCAGACCGCGTCATGCAATGGTGGTTGGACATGATGCCCATCGAAAAGGGCTCGGAGGGGAACGGTCAACTCCGCTACCAAGGGCTGCAGCGCGATATGCCCGCCGCAACCTTGGCATCCAATCCTCAAACGGAAGACCTGGTCATGCTGGTTCGCCGGCGCAAAACCCGCATCTACTTTCTAGGCCGGTTCTTCGACTATCCCATCAGTCTCACCGCCGATACGCTGAAGAAGATGGGGCTAGTCCGCACTTTTCGCTCGGGAATGAGCTATTTGCGCTCTGCGCTGCTGCCCCAGCGCGCAGAGCATTCGCTCGAAGATTTCCTTATCAATCGTTTTGGCAGGCAGCTTTACCTCACTTTTTTCAAATCCTATACGGAAAAGGTTTGGGGTGTGCCTTGCAACGAGATCAGCGCCGAATGGGGCGCCCAGCGCATCAAGGGCCTATCGCTCAAGGGCGTGGCGGTGCACTTCCTCAAGAAAACCTTTGGCAGGAAGCGCCCCGGCGATATTGCGCAAAAGAGCAGCGAGACCTCTCTGATCGAGAAGTTTCTCTATCCCAAGCTAGGCGCAGGACAGATGTGGGAACATGCAGCGGGCCTGGTATTGAAGAACGGAGGCGAAATTCACCTGGGCATTGCCATCGACCGCATCCATGTGGAGGCCAACAGGGTAGTCTCCGTGCAAGGCGTCGATCAGTCGGGAGAGCGCGTCACCATTGCAGGCGATTACTTCTTCTCCACGATGCCCGTTCGCGATCTGATTCGCGCGATCGCCTGCGACGTGCCCACCGAGGTTGCCGAGGTCAGTGAAGGCCTTATCTATCGCGACTTCATAATTGTCGGCTTGCTCGCCAAGTGCCTCATCGCGACCGAGGAGGATGGCACGCCACTCAAAGACAACTGGATTTACATTCACGAACCGGACGTGCGGGTAGGTCGGCTCAATATCTTCAACAATTTCAGCCCAGAGCTTGTCGGCAGCAAGGACAGGGTCTGGCTCGGCCTCGAATATTTCTGTAACGAGACCGACCCGCTGTGGAAGCTATCCGATGAAGAGATGGCCCGGCTCGCTATTGAAGAAGTTGCCAGAATCGGCATTCTCAAAGCTGAGGATGTCGAAGACGCACATGTCGTGCACGAACTGAAGGCGTATCCAGCGTACTTTGGGAGCTACGATCGCTTCGACGTGATCCGCAACTATACAGATAGCTTCGCGAACCTTTTTCTAGTGGGGCGCAACGGCATGCACAAGTACAACAACCAGGATCATTCCATGCTGACCGCGATGACGGCTGTGGAGAATATCGTGAAGGGCGTCACGACGAAAGAGAACATCTGGGCCATCAATACCGAGATGGAATACCACGAAGAGAAGAGTGGAAATAGATTCGAGCAAGTAGCTGAATCACAGTCCGTCATCGATAGTTAGTTCTCGGTAAATTCCCGACAGTGCAGAGGAAGTCGTCGTTACGCACTGCCGAGATGGGCTATCGCGGCAATTATATTGGCTGGGATTGTGCGGGACGGATTGGGCCTGAAGGTACAGACCTATTGCAATCAGGCATGGAGCCCGATTTGGGCAAAGTCAAATCAGCATCAAAAGACGAGCGCATAGAATTTGCCGTTTGCGAGTGGGTGCCACCCCTGCCCAGCTTGCGATGCTTGCGACGGTGGCGCAGCTATAATGGCCTTGACTCCAAGACCCTTGAACACACTGATCACCATCGCCTGATCTTGATTCGAGGCTGACCAGAAGCTTTCTGCGAAGTTGCCCGGCACTTCAGCAACGACTGTGAGGCCGGCTAAACGCGCCCAGTCTGCGGAATATGGCCCGCCAATTCTTGCCACCTTTGCACCCTCTGGGACTCCGAGGCCCACCAAATCTCGTACCACCTCCCACTGGGTATTTGAAGCCGGAGAACCGGACATGACCTGGTGGGTCGACCATACGAGGCCTGTTCCGAGCGCTGCCAGGGCTGCAAACGCAATGACATTTCGAATGCGGGATGCTCTGGGGCCGATTGGTCCCTTGACGGCACGCAGCCATACGGCGGAAATCAGAATAAAAAAAACTGCTACATAACGCCCCAATACGATGGAAAGACTATACATCGCAAGTCCAGCGAAAGTGAAAACCAGGATTGGCCACTCTTCCCTGAGGTTCCGCCACAGCGCTCCTACCCCGGTGCCGCATGCAAGCAGAAGGAAACAGACCAACAGAATCAACTGACCATGGCGAACGAGGTTGACGTACGCGCGAAGCTGATTGTGAACCGAAGCGACCCATACTCGCGGGATAATCCTTGGAACCGCTCCCTCGGTCCAGTATGAGGGATCGTACCAAATGGGCTGCGTGCCCTTTATCGGGTATGCGAATTCGTAGATTGGGAGGTCACCCTGTAACCTACGCACCGGATGTATATACCTGCCGCCCGCCAAGCCAAGATTTTGAAAATACCAGCCTGGGGAGGCGTGATCGACAATTTGCAGATAGTTGATCCTTGGGCTATCGCTGAATAGCAAATGGCCCTTGGCACTGGAGATCACCGCGATGTAAGAGCCTGAAATGGAGAGAAAAATCAATAGCGCCGTGAGAACACCCGGCACCCGGCGCCGCCACTCGCCGCCGGCCACTGCCGCAGTTCCCAGGATCAAGAAGGACAGCGGAAACAACGGGGCCTTGGCCAGATATCCAACGCCCAATAGTGCGCCAAGCAAGGCAAAGGAGCGAATGCGTGTCGGCCTGGAGCGGAGATGCAGCAGTTGCCCGCAGGCCAGGAAAACGAACCCGGCCATCAGAATGTCGGGGCTGACCCTTTCCAGGGTGATCAAACTGAGAGTAAGTTGGCAGAATGAAAGATATCCTAGTGAACGGATTAACCAGCGAGATAGGTCGCGCGAGGAGTCTCCGCCATTGGTTACGGCGCGATCGGCGAGAAGTCTTTCCAGGAAGAAATCGAAGCTCACGAATGCGAACGCGTAAATGACAAAATTGACGAGATGAACCACAGTAAATTGCCAGTATGGAGACGGACGGACAATCCGCATCGCAAGGCCGAGGATCAAAGGATACAGGGGACTCCAATAAGCATTGATTGCCATACCCCAATCGCCTCGAACGATGGCGTCGCCCATATCAAGATAAGAGATACCATCGGACTGCATCGCATACCGTGTTGCCAAGGCCTGCAGCAGTCCCAACCCGAGAACAGTGCAGTAGGCAATGACCCTCACAACAACGGCTGTTCTGTTCCTATCCTCTACCATGTTCGAAAGCGTACCATAGGCGATGCTTTCCGGATCTGAGGACCGTGAACAAGAAGTCGGGTGATTTTCGGTGCTGGCGGATGAGCAGCAGTGTGGCTCTCAAAAAATCGCCCTGCAATCCTCCCGGCAGTGAGCGGCGCTGTCTCCACATGTGTCACCTGTCCGAATGTCGAGCTGCCGATATTGGCACCCACTTCAACCCCCCTGGACAACCGGGTATGGTTGAAGACGTTAAAGCCTACCACGCGGAAGAGTAAAGATCCGTTCTCGCTCAGTGGTCGTTTTTTCGTGAGGCGCCACTGCAGCTTGGCTCGTCGATCCCTGCATTGTTGATCCAGTTCGGATTGCTTCCGATCAGCAAGTTGTCCTGGTTGTTTCCTGTTACAGAGAAACCGCTGGCCAGGTGATTCAGGCTCGCTGCGGAACGATGTAGAAGAGAATGGCGAAGTAGTGGGCCAGACTTCCAGCCAGAACGAAGAGATGCCAGACTGCGTGGAAGTAGCGCAGGCGGTCGAAGGCAAAGAATACAATGCCGAGCGTGTAGGCCAATCCGCCGGCAGCCAGCCATAGAATGCCGTGCCAGCCGATGGCATGAATTAACGGCCTGATTGCAAAGACAACGAACCAGCCTTGAAACAGGTAAACCAGAGCCGACGCAACGGCGAACTTTTCCACTGCAAAACTCTTGAAGATGACGCCGGCGATAGCGAGCGACCAGACGACGGTAAGCATCACCCATCCCACTGGACCGCGAATGGAAACCAGAGTGAAGGGTGTGTATGTACCGGCGATGAGCAGGTAAATCGCGGAGTGGTCGAGGATCTGGAAAACGTGGCGCGCACGCGTCCGCACCAGCGAGTGGTAGAGCGTCGAGCAGACGTAAACGAGTACAAGAGTGATCGCGAATACCGTGCAGCCGAGGACTACCCCGGCGCCTCCTCGCGTCGATGCAGCAATAAGGTATGTGGCGCCCACCAAGGCGAAGACGGCTCCGATGCCGTGGGTGATGGCGTTGGCAAGAATATCGCCGAGCTTGTAGTGTTCGGGCACAAGGCGATGATAGTCCGCAAGCGCAGAGTTGAGATGTGACGCTGACGGTGCATCGCGTCCATTGCCGGCCTTTTGTGGAAAGCAGGGCTGGTGGTATATTTCCGAGACTGGCATGAGTGCGTTGGTCGCGCATCCGGTTGAAGTCTAGATAAGTCCAACGTCACATGCCGGAGTCATGCTTGAAGATCCGGACGATCAAGAGGAGCCAGCGTGGGTCGCATTGAAAAATCCGCACATTCCATCGTGTTGTTGAGCTTGTTGGGCAGCCTGGGAACGGCGGTGGCCCAAGCACCTGCCGCACAGACGGCGCTGCCGCCAGCAACTACCCGGCCGGCTCGTCCGACGCCGCCGACGCGCGATCCAGGCACGGCGGGATACGTGTCGGCGAAGGAGTTACCGGACGGGGCCAATGCTCCGGTCAATGTGGATGGAAACTTCATTCTCGGACCGACGCACAACCCTGCGCCAGAGTCGACAGTGCAGGAGGGCGTGGCCCAGGGGACAGTGATTGAATTCACGATGAGTTCGACCGACAGCAAGATCTATCCCGGCATCGCACGGAATGCGAATACATTTGGTACTCCCGATCCCAGCGATCCAAGCGTCCTGCTGGTGACAACAAGCCATCCGGCAGCTTATATGCGCCGTGTTGCGGTTTATGTTCCCAAACAATATGTTCCGGGGATGCCGGCGCCCTTTATTGTGGGTGCGGACGGGCCCGACAGGATGCTGTTCACGGTGCTGGACAATCTGATTGCGGAGCACAAAGTGCCGGTCATGGTGGCCATCTCAATTGGGAATGGAAGCGGTGACGCGCAGGGCAGCGAGCGCGGGCTGGAATACGACACGATGTCCGGCTTGTATGCGGAGTTTGTTGAGAAGGAAGTCCTGCCGCTGGTGGAAGGGCAGGCACATGTGACCTTGACGAAGAATCCCGATGGGCGGGCGACAATGGGCGGGAGTTCCGGCGGCTCATGCGCCCTGATCATGGCGTGGTATCACCCGGAGTGGTATCGCCGCGTGCTGACCTACTCAGGTACGTACGTGAACCAGCAGTGGCCGCACAACCCGGATACTCCACACGGCGCATGGGAGTTTCATGAACACCTGATTCCGAACAGTCCGGCCAAGCCGTTGCGCCTTTGGATGGAAGTGGGCGATAAAGACCTTTTCAATCCGAATTCGATGAACGATCATATGCACGATTGGGTGGTTGCCAATGAAGAGATGGCAAAGGTGCTGGCGGCAAAGGGCTATCACTACCAATATGTTTTTGCGCGAAATGCGGGGCATGTGGATCACGCGACCAGGCTGCAGACATTGCCGGAGGCATTGGAATATCTGTGGCAGGGCTATCCGATCGTCAACGAAAAGAAGTGAGTGCAGAGAGTAAGTTCCCGTTGACCAGCGCCGTTCTCTTGAAGAGGAAAACCCCATGAGTGTTTCACAGCAAGCCGCTTACGCTTACTCGCTCTACAAGAACGTGAAAAAAATCAGGAAGTACGGCAAACTGGTTACGGAAGCCGTGGACGAGGACACGCGGCCTGGCGCGTCGTTGACACTGGGACTTGATGGAATGATGGCAATCGCCAGCAAGGCGTTGGGCACATCGCTATCGAAGCATCCGTACTTCGCATTTCATAAGGCTCACATCGAAGCGCTGGTGCAGGCGCTGAACGCATCGAGTAATTTTGACGGGGCACAGGCAGCTTTGGGCCGTGCGATCGGGTCGGCAGATGCCGCGGAGGCTTTGGCGAAGGCACTGCAGGACTACAGGGTTCGGAGGAAGGCGCTCAACGTTATATACAAATTCCAGATCGCGGGAGCCTTGCTGGTGCTGCATGACCGCGGCGGAGACCAGATGATCAGAGAGAGCGGCCAGACGCATGCCGGGATGCAGGCGACGACGGACCAGAACATTTATGAATGGCGGGCCTTGTGGAGCGAACTCAGTCTTGAGAGTGTTCAATTGCTGACAATGGCCCAAGTGGAGTTCCGAGCCACCCAGGCGGCGATGAAGAACTTCAACGCGAAAATGAAGGCGCTCTCTACGGATGGGAGCGTTGGCGGGCTGTTTGCAACTCAAGTAAAAGAGAATCGCGAGTGGCAGTGGTACGACCGGGCGACCAAGCCAGGGTCAGGGAGTGAGAAGGCTGTCCTGGATCCGGTGGGGTTTGCGCAGATGCAGGTGGATGCGATTCAGGAATTGTCAGACGATCTAGCCGATGATTGCGAGGCCGCGATGAGCGATGACGCTTACCGGCCCGAAGTGATGCAACACCACATGGGAAGTTTCTAGAAGGATTTCTGCAGGCTTTGGCAAGTGCAGCTGGTTCAAATCCAGTTTAGAAACACGTGGCTGGTCAGTCTGCGGCTGATGCAAGTCAAGAGGACTTGTGGCGGCGGGAGTTGATCTAGAAGGCAGCATTGATAACACGTAACTTATTGCATTTAGAGCTCTAATGAACGGCAAAAACGCGAGAGCCGGGCATCTGGCTGCGTAATCCATCTTTGGAGCTCTTTGACGTTTACAAAGATGAAGGCGCATCTTATTTATGCAAGGCCATTTCCGAACGCCATGCAGACGATGGACCGGCGGAGGTGAATCGATGGCAACCCCCAAAAAGTGTGGCAATGCAGCGTGCAGCTGCACGCCGCCCGATAAGGAAAAGTTTTGCAGCCCTCATTGCGAGGCAATGAAGTCGCGGGTGGAATTCTTGTGTGGCTGCGGCCACTCCCATTGCGAAGGAGCTGCTTCCGGCGCCTCCACCGGAGAGTCGCCGGGAGCCACCGAGGCGGGAAGATTCTAAGCTGCAAGCTCAACGATAGGGCCCGTGCAAGATCGCTGATCACGACGCGTTGGCGATTGTGCTGAGGCGGAGTCTGCCTTTATTTAGTCTGCAGAAGTGTGTCCGTACCGTAACCAACCACAGCCTCGGGGGTGAATTGTCTGTAAGCGATTGCAGTGCGGCGGTCTGTCGCATTGCACTCGAAGCTAAGTACACCACAAGGACAGACGTACTCATAATGTCCAGTTAAGTACAATGGAATCAGATAGATATTTTGGTGGGGCGGCGGGAGTCGAACCGGACAACAGTGTTGAAAACGCTCAACTTATTGATTCTGGGAATGCCTGAATTGGCATGAATAC
>CAZTLV010000051.1:0-29427 GCA_964614635.1 uncultured Occallatibacter sp. | reverse complement strand
CCTCTTCAAGATTCCGATGTAATCCTGCATTGATAATTCACGATGTCCTAGCATGAGACTCCTTTACGCGTCATTGGTTGAGATGTATTTGGCGAGGTGAATACGCGATGCCGAAGCTGATCAATTGATAGAGCTGATTGAGGACATTCGTTTGAGACGTCAGCGTCGACGTCTGGTCCACCGCCGTATAATTCGCGAACACATTGACAAAGCGGCCGAGCTGCCTCGTAACTTGAGCCGCTCCAATCCTTGCATTTGTCACCCCGCTACCACTCTGTAACCCGGCGGTGCGCCTGTACGTACCGGTCGCTTCAACGGTCAGGTTTCTCCCAAATCGTCGCATGAAGCTCCCGTCCACGAAATCGAAGGTTGCCCCAAGGAGGTATCCTTCGCCGCCATCGGTTCCATGGCTGTAGTCCACATTTGCGGAGTTTGACCTGAAAATGTAATCAACCCCAGCGCTTGCCGCGATCCCTTGAGTGGGAGGCACTCGAGAACTGCTCGAACTGGAAATCCACTGCGGTCCGATCGAAAAGTTCGTTTTGAACTCCCGATTCCAGGTTCGCTGGTAGGCGACCGCCACGGAATTGGAGTCAAGGCTGAAGGGTGCCCCACTCGTCAACGAGAAGCTGGTCACGGGGTAGCTATAACGAGAAAAAACGTATTGACCAGAAAGTGAATTCCGCGCATCGAGCCTTCGAATGAACGCCGCATGTGCCTTTAGCCCGTTCGTAGCCAGGCCGTTACTGTCGGGGTACCGCAGTAGGCTTGATGAGCCGCCGAGGTCCAAGTTCGAAGCGAAGTCAAGTTGATGTCCGAAATCTCCATTCGCGATATTGCTGACGCTATGAGTGTTTAGCGTGAGGATTGATTGGCCGGACGACGAGGGGGGGCCGCCGATTGGTCCGCCAGTGCCGGGGACTCCCGCAAAGCCAATCACCGGGGATTGTGGCGTGTAGCTGACGTCGTCGCTGCCCTTGATGTTCCAGCGGTGCCCTACCAGACCCTGCGAGATCATCAGATGTTGAAAGAACCCAACTCCGTAGGTCGGGCCGGAAATGTGGGCTGTATAGCCTCCGGCGTAGTCCGCGGTGAAGGGGTGGTGGGCGTTACCAGTCAAATAATCCACTGACGCAGAAGGGGTTCCAGTCTGCCAAGTGCCCAGCGCACCGCCAAACTCCGCACTCTGCGAATAACGAAGGGCGTATTGCAAGTTGCCGCCGACTGGCAGCTTGCCCGGGCCCGTGGCCTCAGGAACGACCTGCGCATGCGCCCCGGACCATGCGGAAAGAAGGATTACCACGAGTTTTAGGTTCGTCTTCATGTGGGTCGCCTTACGGAACAACGATCGTGTCGCCTGGTTTGAGAGCCAAATTGAGTGCGCTGTCGCCTTTCAGTGCTTGTTTGTAATGCACTGGAATGTTCTGGCGTTTGCCCGCTTCATCCCGCAAAATATAGATCTTCTTTGAGTTTGCGAAGTCCGTGAGCCCTCCGGCGCTGGAAATGGCCTCGAGCAATGTCATGCCGGGAGTCATTTCGATTGGCCCTTTTTTCCCAATTTCGCCGAGCATGTAAATGACTTTGCTGTGAATCTGGCTAATCACGACTGAGACGTTTGGGTCCTGAATATACTTTTTTAGCCTTGTCGCCAGTTGATCAGCCAATTGCAAAGGGGTCAGACCTGAAGCCTGAATATCCCCAAGAAGCGGCACAGAGACCATGCCGTCAGGTCGGACGAGAAGGGTGCCGGAAAAGCTCGGCTCCTTCCATACTGTCACAGTCAGCACATCAGAAGCGCCGATCACATAGGTAGCGGGTGATTGGGAATTTGCGGATGGCGCTGCGACCGGCGGGCTGGCTGCCTGGTCCGCCTGCTTATTGTCCTGGGCCTGGCAGAGAAGTACTGGCGCCAACAATGCCACCGTTATAAGGCTTCTTGTTTTCATATTCCGACTCCGTTCTTGCCGTTCGAATATTGGTTTTCCGTTCCGAACTGTTTCAGCTTGTAGAGCAATGCCTTGTAACTGATGCCAAGTTCGCTCGCGGCACGCTTGCGATTCCCTCCGGTGGCAATCAGGACCTCAGAAATTAACTGCCGCTCAATCTGGCTCGATGCAGTGCGCGTAGCTTCTTTGAGCGAAAGCGGCTTGCGATGCCCATTCGACTTGAGCGACGGGGCAGCCGCTTTGAGTGCGGCCAGAGAAATAGACTGATCACCGATGGCTACAAACGTCTTGATCGCGGTTTGAAGTTCTGACAGATTGTCCGGCCAGGTATGCTCCATCAGGAACCCAATGATCTCCTCTCGTAGAACCGGCTTCGGGCGGTCAAACTGCTTGGAGTACTGCGTCAAAAGGTCATCGGTTATGGAGAGGATCTCGGATTTTCTGCAGCGCAGAGGGGAAATCCGCAGCGTCACATTCGAGACCAGATAATAGAAATCTTCTCTCATCCTCCAGGTTTTGACCTCCTCCAAAAGTTCGCGACTCGTACCACAAAGGAGGCGGCTGCTTTGCGCTTGCTCCGAGTGAAAATAGTTGTGGATGATCAGTTCCTGGAGAGCAAGGTTGAGATCCCCAACTTCCTCCAGGTAAATGGTGCCTTTGGAGGATAAGGCCGACAAGATGTCTTGCTCATTCGCATCAGCGCTGTGAATTTCCGTATAGGCGTTGCGGGACCTGTGCGACTGGACGTGAATTTGAGCGGCAATGGAGCGTTTTCCAGCGCCATGCTCGCCCACGATGAGGACCGGGCAATCGCTTTCCGCTATCCGGCCAATCGCCCGCTTGATTTGCGCCTCAATCGGTGCGAACGGTTTGGTCCGATTCTTCACACTTTGGGTAGGTTCGTTTTCTGTCATTGCTGCATTGCCTGCCATTGGGGGTCCTAGATTCACCCTCCCTCTTGCAATGCGTGTTCCAAACCAGGGAACGGGGACTGGGAACGGCGTTTCCATACTGAATCTCCATACCTGGGGACAGTTTTGGGGAGGACTATTGCTTGCGGGGAGGCAAAGTGATTCCGTTCCTGTGGAAAGTTTTGTGACATTGATTTCCTAGGTAAGTGGAAACTCTTTTCCACTAATCTTGAACGGCTGGTTTCCAATATGAGGCAATTCACCGTAATCCCCTTGGGCCGAGGTTTTCCAATTTCGGCATTCAGATTGCTAGACAAGGTTTAACGAATTGAGTCACTCATTTCCTTTTACGGAGAATATGGCACAAGAATTACAGGCTTCAGCGACTGCCAAGAACCCCTGGTCCTTGCAAGACGCTCATTTGGTGTGGGGTTCGGCACTCATCGGTATTCTGATGGCGGCGATTTACTTCCGCGTGATGGCCAAGCTGGTGACAGACTGGTGGCAAATACCAGACTTTTCTCACGGCTTCCTGGTGCCAATTTTCGCTGGCTACCTGGTTTGGACGAAGAGGAGCACCCTGGTTGGCATGAGGCTAGCTCCAAGCTGGGGTGGAGTCGCCTGTATTGTGTTCGGGCTGGTTGTTCTGGTTCTCGGAGTTTACGGAGCTGAGCTTTTCCTTTCTCGCGTCTCCCTTGTGATTATGCTTGCGGGACTCGTGCTCTGTTTTGGGGGGTGGGAACTCCTCAAAGAGCTTCGATTTGTTTTGTTGGTTCTGCTCCTGGCAATTCCAATTCCGTCGATTATTTTCAATGAGATAACGCTTCCGCTTCAGCTTCTGGCCTCGAAGTTGGCAAGCGCATTGCTTCCTATTTTCGGTGTTCCGGTTCTGCGGGAAGGCAATGTCATCCAACTCCCATCGATGAAACTGGAGGTGGCGGAGGCCTGTAGCGGCATTCGCTCTCTGATGAGCCTTTTCACGTTATCAGTCTTTTATGGCTACTTCCTTGAGAAGTCATTCCCGCGCAGAGCCTTGCTCGCTCTGTCCAGTATTCCAATTGCGATAGCTGCTAACGCAATTCGCATTTTTGGCACAGGATTATGTGTCCAATATTGGGATCCGGACAAAGCGCAGGGTTTTTTCCACGAGTTTTCCGGGTGGGTCATGTTCCTTGTGTCCGTGGGCTGCCTCTATATCGTCCATCGCGCGATGCGTCTGTTTCCGGGTCCTGGGAGGACGGTATGAAGGGTCCTCGCTTCTGGACGGTTGTTTTTCTCCTTGCTGCAACGGCGCTGCTGCTGCACGCCCGCGGCGATGCGGATTTGATTCCTGCGAGTGAGCCCTTGACGCAGGTTCCGCGGGTGGTCGATGGCTGGTCCGGCACTGATCTGCCGATCGACCAAGAGACGCTGGACGTTCTTGGGGCCGGAGACTTTCTTTCGCGAATCTATAGCCAGGCAGGCCAGTCGCACAAGATTGGTCTTTTTATCGGCTATTTCCCCACGCAAAGAACTGGCGTCACCATTCATTCGCCAAAGAACTGCCTTCCAGGCGCAGGATGGGTTTTTGAATCATCCAAGTACGTCAACTTGACGGATGCGGCAGGGAAGGGACACCGGGTGGGTGAATACATCATCGCCAACGGAGAGAACAGACAGTTCGTCATTTATTGGTACCAGGCGCACGGCCGCAGCGTTGCAAACGAGTACATGGCCAAGGTCTACATGGTGGCGGACGCAATACGACTGAAGCGTACCGATGGCGCACTGGTTCGCGTCATTACGCTTGTCGGCCCGGGGGATGATACTTCGGCAGCGAGAACCCGCGCAGAGCAATTTACCGGAAAACTCCTGCCAATGCTCCCGCGCTTTATCCCCGATTGAGTGGATCGATTTGGATCGGGGCGTTGAGTCAAGTTTTGCAAGAGTGATCGGGCTGTGATCGTGCACCAGACAGCCATTAAGGATGGAAGACAGTGAACGAACGAAACAGGGAAGTTTATTTGAGTTTCGACGGCAGGTGGAAAATGGTGAATCGGAAAGCTTCATTTTGGGTAGTCCTGGTTTTTGTCGCAGCGGCACTGATGGGTGGGTGTAACGGTGATCCCAACGTGCGAAAGCAGAAGTATCTCGAGAGCGGAAAACGGTATAGTGCCGAGGGTAAGTACAAGGAAGCCGGCATCCAGTACCAGAACGCAATCAAGATCGATAAGAACTTTGCCGACGCTCACTATGAACTGGGTCAGACATACCTGCACCTGGGTCAGTTTAACCTAGCCAATAGCGAGCTTTCCCGCACGGTAGACCTGGATCCGACAAACTATAAAGCCCGGGTCGATCTCGGCAGTTTGTTGCTTTCCGGTGGCGACGTCGATGATGCACAGACTCAGGCTAACGTCATATTGGCGGCGGAACCGAACAACCCCGACGTTCACGCCATGCTCGCCGCCATAGCCAACAGGCGCGGGCAGAAGGACCAGGCATTCCTTGAGCTTCATAGGGCCCTGGAACTCGACCCAAACCGGGCTGCATTTCACGAAGATCTCGCACTGCTGCAGTCAAACGATCCAGCGAAAGCTTCTTTTGTGGAAGATGAGCTGAAGAAGTCAATCTCACTCGATCCGAAATCAGCAAACGCGAAATTGCTTCTGGCTGCTTTCTATTCCAAAAACAGCCGCTGGGCAGAGGCCGAGCGCGCCAATTGGGATGCCGTCGCCACGGACCCGAAGAGCCTTTCAGCGCGCGAAAGTCTTGCTCGCATCATCCTGAAGGAGGGTGATCAAGCCAGAGCCGAGCAGGTGCTGCGCCAGGCGTCCAACGATCTCGCAGACAATCCGCAAGGCGTGCGAGTGCTCGCGGACTACTATGCGAGTTCCGGACAAATGGACAAGGCGAAGGCGGAGTTTGCAAGCCTTGCGGCCAAGAACCCCAAGAACCTTTCCGTGCAGAAGGGTTACATTCGCATTCTTGTGGAAGTCAAGGATTATGCGACCGCGCAGAGGGTGGTTGCCGAATTGATGAAGCAGAATGCCAAAGATCCAGAGGTCGCGGCACTGCAAGGAATTGTGCTGTTGAACGACGGTAAGCCGAATGAGGCCGTGGAAGCGCTGGAAGACGCAACCAAGAATTTTCCCAAAGACGCCTTCCTCCAGTATTGGCTTGGCAGGGCAGCGATGGCCAAGGGAGATGACAATCTGGCCATCAAGAGCTTGAGCCAGGCAGAGATTCTGAATCCTTCCAGGGTGGACGCACAGGAGGCGTTAGCACAAATCGCCGGTCAACGCGGCGACATGGATTTACTGTCTGACGTTGCCGAAAAGACCATCGCCGCTGCGCCGCGTTTTCCAGGGGGATATCTATGGCGGGCCGCGGTAGAAATGAATCGCAATTCGCCGGAAAAAGCTGAAGCAGACCTGAAGACTGCCATGGGAGTTGCTCCACAATATTCGCAGGCTTATCTGGAACTGGGAAAGCTCAGGATAAGGCAGAAACGTATACCCGAGGGTGCCGCGCTGCTGGAGCAGGCTCTCGAGTACAATCCCAATTCGGTCGAAGCACTCCGCCTTCTGGTGGCTTGCGATCTCTACGACAAGCAGCCGGCTAAAGCAACCTTGCGATTGAACACGCAAATCGAAAAGAGTCCAAAAAACAGCGGTTTTCTTGATCTGCTTGCGCAGCTCCAGGTCCAATCGAAGAATCTTGATCAAGCAGCCGCCACTGCCGAGAAGGCGCTGCAACTGAATCCCGGTGACGGCGAAGCGGTCATGCTCTTCGCGCAGATCCAGGTCCAACGCGGGCAGACGGCGAACGCAATCAGCGTTTGGGAACAATGGTTGAATGCGCACCCCAATGACGCCAGTGCGTTGGCGATTCTTGGAACCCTCGAAGAATCCCGTGGAAATCAGGCGAAGGCTGAGGATTACTACAAGAAGTCTCTGCAGATCCAACCGCAACAGCCCCTCGCAGCGAACAATCTTGCCTATCGGATGCTGGAGAACGGCGAAAATGTCGATGTTGCATTGACGCTGGCACAGACAGCACGACGGGCCATGCCCAACTCACCCGACACCGCCGATACGCTGGCATGGGCCTACTATTACAAAGGTACCTATTCATTTGCTCGCGATCTGCTTGAGGATGCGTTGAAGGCAGATCCCAGCAACGCGGCAATGCAATATCACCTGGGAATGGTGTACGGCAAACTTTCCGATAAGGGCAGCGCGGCAATCCACTTGAAGAAGGCGCTGTCGTTGGCTCCGGATTCCCCAACCGGAAAGGATGCACGAACTGCGTTACAAGGATTAGGTTAGATCGCAATTTCCACCGGGGTGCCTGTAGTGAGGAATGCTGCAGGCAATCACCGTGTACGATTGAAAAGTACCCAATGCAATGGGTGCCATTCCCCCCTTTGGACCTGAGTCAATATCGATATGTCAAATACGAAGACCATAGCCCGGAATACCGGCTGGTACGGCCTAGAGAGCGCAATAAATTCATTTGTTACTCTTTTTACTTCGATTGCGATTGCCAGAACTCTGGGCCCATCGAAGATGGGCTATTTTATTTACGTCTCTTGGATTGCAACTGTGGTCAGCAGCCTGGGTGGCATGGGAATTCCGGCAACAACCCAGAAGTACATGGCTGAGTTTCTCGGGATGGGCGACAGGGGAACGGCCCGGTATATCTATTTCCGCACATTGATGCTTCAGGCATTTTTGGCAACTTTGGCGACCGCAGGCCTTTTGGTGTGGGTGCTCCGAGATGCCTCCCAGGAATACAAAGTGGCTACGGCGCTGCTGGTGCTCAGCATCTGGCCCTCGATGGTGAACTTCGTCTCTGCGCAGGCGAACGTCGCTACGGAAGAGCTGTCGACGAACATGCCGGCCTCAGTGATTTCGATTCTGGCGTTTTGCATTTCGATTGCTGCCACGATCACACTTAATTGGGGCGTGGTTGGGGTGGGAGCATCCATGCTCCTGATGCGAGTTGTTGATTTCCTTGTGCGCTTCTTCCCGACAATGAAGCGCATCCTCGCCTGGGAGACAACCCACGTTCAACCGGAGGGACTATCAAAGCGAATGACCAACTTTGCCTGGCAGAGCGTCGCCAGCATGGTTGTTGCGATGATTGTCTGGGACCGGTCTGAGTTGATCCTTCTGAGACACCTCTGCTCGGATATTCGACAGGTTGCATTTTATTCAGTGGCATTCAGCATGGCCGAGCGGCTGTTGATTGGTTCGGCCGTCTTTGGGTCGGCTGCAACCGCGACAATCTTTGCTCAGTACGGGCGTGATAAATCCAGACTCTCCGCCATCACAGCATCGTCGTTTCGCTACCTTGCCTTGACATCGATTCCGCTCCATGTGATCTCTGTTGCCCTGGCCGCGCCCGCGTTGCTGTTGCTCTACGGCAACCGGTACAAGGGGGCAGTTCTGGTTGTAACCCTGGCGCCGCTCCTTTGCTTGCCCAAAGCGTTCATCGGTCCAGTCCAGAGCCTGCTGCAGAGTGCCGAGCGGCAGAGTTATGTGATTGCTGCCACAGTGCTCGCTGGCATGGTTGATATCGGTGTTGCCTGGTACTTCATTCCGGCGTATGGCGCTGTGGGCGCTTGCATCGGCAGCGGAGCAGGGCAATTGACCGCAGTCGGAGTCATGTGGGCCATCGGAATCTATATCTTCAAGATCGAACTTCCCTGGCTGCAGGTGACCAAGATTGCATTAATCAGCGTGTTGGCGTCCTTGACGGCGCACGCTATCGCGATATATTTGCCGCCGATATTAGGCATTCTCCTCGGGGGGAGCGCTTCCCTGGTCGTCCTTTTCGGGCTCTTCTACTTGTTGCGTGTGCTGGAGCCAGAAGATCATAGCCGCTTCAAGGTTCTCACCGCAATCCTGCCCAAAAGAGTCGCTGGACCGCTGAACGCATTCCTCACGTTGCTGATCCGGCCCGAGTTCGCGGAGTAGACCTGGTATTCGGGAATCCTGCCGCGAAGTTGCTGTTTCGTCCGAGCGTGGATTCGGCGTTCTCGTCCGAAGTTTGAGAGGCGCAAAGCGAGATCGATAGCCCTGGATTTCCAATCTCCCCACGGCAGGAAGAGAAAAGTGATGGACAAAGGGTGTGCAATAACTTGCACGTTTACCAACTAGGCTCTCGCAAGATATTGAAAGTGCAATATATATGTTTGGTTGCTGAAGTGCAGCCCTCATGCTGAAACGCAATTGGATCGTGCCGCTTGGAGGTCTCGTACCACCAGCTCTGCACGTCAATCCTTCCCCGGTTTGGCAGAACCAATGCGGTTCTGGAGGTTGTGCGGTGGGACTCGGTGTGGATGCCTGCTCCCGGCATTCGCATTTTGTACGAGCTACGTCGAGTGAACCATTGAACAACTGTCTTGTACTCGGCAGACCCCCAGCTGAGGTTACGAGCAGGACAAATGCCCGCTCAGGGCTCTCCAGGAGAAACAATGAAAGCCATTTTAAAATGCTCTATTTTACCTGCGTTGTTGCTGGGCCTGGTGTCGGTTGCGTTTGCCGATACAGTTCAGCTCGGCAGCTACGGGACCAACAGCAGCCCCCAGGGCAACGCCAACTCCGCGATGGTCTACCGGGGATACAGCCTTTTGCCGCTGGGACCGTTTTTTAACTTTGGGCCTTCGACCACCTACGATATCCCGGCTACCAGTCCCTGGGTCGGCCCGATCGCGAACTCAAGCTGGGTATCGAACTATCCGAATAGCAACCCCAACGGCGGGACCGACCCGGCGAATGGGTTCTATGAGTTCACCTCAACCTTCACCGCTAACGGAGGCATGAACGGCGCCCATGGCGCGTATTACGACGGCGTGATCGATTTGCTGGCCGATGACACCCTTGCGGTTTGGATCGACGGTCAACTGATTGCGAATTTTGCCGGAGGCCCCAACAGCACCTGCCAAACCAACATGCCGAACTGCACTCAGATTGATGCGGTTTTGGTCACAAATCTCTGGCTGTGGGACGGCACAAATTGCATTACCGTGATCGATGATCAGTCCAACGGTGCCTCTGCAGGCTTTGACTTTGGGGGCGACTTAACCAAGACACCGGAGCCCTCGTCTCTGCTCCTGCTGGGAAGTGGGCTGCTTGGGTTCGCCCTGGTTCTTTTTCGGAAATCGAAGTCGTCTGGCCTGATTTCGCATTCGTAGTCTCTTCCTTCGAACCCCATCCGGAGAGCGCAAACCCTGCGCTCTCTGGACGGCAATTTTAGAACAAACCGGCACCCGGTAATCCCCCTAAAGCCTTTTAGTCGATACAAATAGATTCCAAACCCAATCCCTCAAACACAGAAACACAGCGACGAATCGGGGCGAATACCTCCAGCTTCGACTGGTTTTCGATGTCGATTCGTGATGTTCGTCACTCAGCCAACTGATTTGCATTGGGATTAATTGGCCGGAATTGTGAGCCTTGTTACCTAAAAAGAGGAACTATTTTGGGATATATGTTGCAAGATTTTGCGCATCCGCGTAAAGATTTGCCTACAAGTTATTGAATCTACAGATGCTATGTTTGGAACGCAATCTGCATATTAGGAAGACAAGTGCTAATGGGGCAGGTTGTCGGGGGCTGCATTGCACTTCCTGTGTCGGGGACTTCAATCATCGAGATTCTTCCCGAAAGTTGAGCTGATGCTCATCAGGCATGGACGAGTGGCCTGCTGTGCACGTAGTGACGGAAGTTGCAGCAGTTCCAGGACTTAGCAAGCACCAAAGTGAAACCCCAGGCCCTGCCCGTGGACTGAACTTATGTAGGGGTGGGAACAGGACAAATACCCGGTAGGGCGACTCCAGGAGGGACTATGAAGAAGATTGGATTTGGATTACTCGCATTGGCAGCCGCCCTTGCGATCACACAAAGCGCATCAGCTACCCCGATGGCTTCAGGCTCGATTGCTGTCATCGGTTTCTCTGACCAATGGACAGCCACAGGCGTCTCGTTCCCCCTCCCGAATGGGCTTGTTCTCGGGACAGGCGGGACCCTAAACGGCATCAGCGGTCTTGCTTCTGTCGGGGGCTTCAACTTCGCCACCAGCAACGGTGTGCAGGTTTTCGACGTAAACGCGGGCCAGGTCACCTTCACAATCAGCGGCCCCGTTACGGTAGTTGCCGATAACTCCACGTTCTTGAATCTCATCGGCTGGGGTTGGCTGGATGAAACCGGCTATGCGCCAACCTGGTCCAGCTTCAGTCTCACGAGCACCCAACAGGGTCAGGCCACCGACTTTGACATCGCCGCAACTACCCCAGAACCGAGCAGCCTGCTGCTTCTTGGTACCGGGCTTCTCGGGTTGGCATTCATCGCCTTTCGCAAGGGCAAGCCGGCTCGCACGGTGATGAACGCGCATCAGTAGACGGGCTCCATCTATCCCTCCTTTCCTCCGTGAATGAAGGGCTAGGAAACTGCCCTTCAGATCGCCCGCAAACCCCACCCAACCAGGTGGGGTTTGCTATTGCCCAGAACCAAAATCCTCAAAGCTCGATCAGCGCATCCAGATCCGCCATGGACAGCAGATTCATCTGCTCCCCGGGAGTGAAGGAACTCCAGAAATCTAAATTCCCCGATCCAGCGAACCTGGTGATGCCGATGAAATCGAAAGTTGCAGATGTTTCGTCAGCAGACAAGGCGACCGCAATCGAAACTCGAATATGATGGTTCTGGATGCGCTAGTTGCATTGCTTTGCAGCCGCAACTCTCAGAGGGCAACTCCAACATTAATGAAACTCCCCCGACACGCAGAACTATGGCTTGCGCCGTACCTGAAGGATCGCTTTCGGAAGACACTTCGTCGTATCAAACCGAAACGCGCATGGGTGGCGATTACAGACCACTATGAGCCATTGGGGATGGGCGCAACGGTTGAGGTGGCTCTGGCCCGCGTGGCGGAGTGGCGCGAAAAGTGGCCGCGCATCGCCGACGACTCTCCCCGAGACTCGGCGGGGCAGCGACCGCAGTACAGTTTCTTCTACCCTCAGGAAGAGTACCGAAGAGATATTCTCGATGGCATTGCAGAAATGGTGAGGCTCGGGGTTGGCGACGTAGAAGTGCATCTGCATCACGATAATGAGCAACGCGAACCATTCATCCAAAAGGTGACAGAATTCTGTAGCCGTCTCACTGGGGATCACGGCCTGCTACGCCAGCAGGACGGCCGCACCGTTTTCGGCTTCATTCATGGCAATTGGGCGCTCGATAATTCTCGGCCGGATGGTAAGTGGTGCGGTCTCAATGGTGAGGTCGCTCTGCTGCGCGACCTGGGTTGCTACGCGGACTTCACCATGCCATCGCTGCCATCCGCTACCCAGGGCCGCGTGGTGAATCAGATCTACTGGTGCACCAACAACCCTGGCAATCGTCCCAAGTCCTTTGACCGGGGAATCGAAGCCACGGTTGGCGGAGGCCGGCGCGGCGACCTCCTGATGATTACCGGTCCTCTTGGCTTGCGCTCTGGAGGGCGGCTTTTGCCGCGCTTGGAGACGGGAGAGATCGCGGGCTATGACATGCCGACGCGGTCGCGCGTTCACCATTGGTTTGATTTGGCACCTACGATTGGCGACGATATTTTCATCAAGCTCTACACGCACGGCGCGCCGGACAGAAACCGCGAGTCGCTGCTCAATGGTGGTCTCGCCAACCTCTTTCGCTGGCTCGCAGAGGAAGCGGGTCGAAGAAACATCGAGATACACTGGGCTACTGCCTGGCAAATGTATCAGGCTGCCGGCGCGTTGATTCATCGCAAATGAATCATTGATTCACAGTCGACGAAATTGAAACAAGCCGCAGTTTTATTTTGACATTCGCGACGAAGGCGGTTCGATCTGCCGAAAATCTCATTATGGGCGCCCGCCTCTTGCGGTCCCTCCGTCTGTCCTCAGATGCCATAGCAGTGATGTGGATCACCAGCCATTTTACGCCGATCAAAAGTAACACTTCTGCGGGTTGTGGGCGGCTCGCGGCTCGGAGTAAAGTGAATTGATGCACAAAGTTACAACCAGGGAGGAACCTGTGCCTAGCAAGCAGTACGACGCACTTGTTGTTGGCTCCGGCGCCGCGGGAAGTTTTGCTGCGAAAGAGCTTACACAACGCGGTTTGGAAGTGCTTTTGTTGGAGGCCGGCCCGAATATTACTGAAGAAGACTTCAAGGTCCCCGACAAGCCGAAGCAAAAGGGCATCAATCTCAAGACCCGCATTCTTGCTGTTCTGCGAGGCCAATATATTCAAGCCCGGCTTGGATACTTCAGCGATCAGATCAAACACCTTTTTGTGAATGACTGGATGAGTCCATATACCACGCCTCCCGGACTTTTCTATCTTTGGATTCGCGGCAGACAACTTGGAGGCCGTCTTCATCTTTATGGTCGCGTCCTACTGCGCATGTCAGACCACGACTTCAAGGCCGCAAGCAAGGATGGATTTGGAGAGGATTGGCCTATTTCTTATGCCGACCTCGCTCCCTACTATGAGCAGGTAGAGGAATTCCTCGGGGTATATGGTTCACGAGACAACGTGCTCAGCCTTCCAGATGGGAAATATCCCAACAAGCCCAAGCTGACTGCGCTCGAACAGGACTTCAAAAAGAAGGTCGAAGCGAAATGGCCTGATCGCTCGGTCATTTCCTGGCGGTATGCAGCTCCTAACCTCAAGCGTGTGCCCTTGCCGATCCTCGCCGCGAAAGAAACAGGCCGGCTAACGATTAGAACCGATGCAATCGTAAAGAAAATTACTGTTGACGAAGTCACCGGAAAGGCCACTGGTGCGGAGTTCGTAGATCGCCTGACAAAGAAGACTGAGTCTGTTTCAGCAAATGTGGTGGTTCTGTGTGCATCCACCATCGAGTCGATCCGCTTGCTTTTAAACTCGGCCTCGCCAAAGCATCCGAATGGTCTGGCCAACTCATCGGGTCTGGTCGGACGGTATTTCATGGACCAGTGCCCGTGCCAGATTTACGGGTCTGTTCCCGGAGCTACGGGCTGGGAACTCGATGACTCAGCGCCCTCAGATCCCTTTTATGGACCATCGGGCGGCGTTTGCATTCCGCGATTCCAGAATCTGAACAGTGATACAAATTCGAAATTCGTCAGAGGTTTTGGATTTCAGGGAGCCATTGGGCGAACCTATGTCCCGGATGATCGTCCTGCTGTGTTCGGAATCATGGGCTTTGGCGAAACGCTTCCTTACTACGAAAACTGTGTCACTCTCAATCGGAGACGCAAGGATGCCTGGGGCATTCCGGTTCCTCACATCAAGTGCGCCCTGGCCAAAAATGAGCATGAGTTGCTGCGGGAGGAAATGCAATCGATCATCGAAATGGTTCAAGCTTGCGGCTACAAGGTCTCATTTGCCGGGTCGGCCCTGGGTCTTGTGAATGAGAAAGAAGCCTTCGCGGAAGCCGGCTGGCTGAGCAGGCTCCTGTTCCGGAAATCGTTCAAGACAAATATGGCGGTTGGCGCATCAATTCATGAGTGCGGTGGTGTGCGCATGGGCGCCGATCCAACCAAGTCAGTTCTTAACTCCTACAACCAGAGCTGGGATGTTAAGAACCTGTTTGTAACCGACGGAAGCTGTTTCGCCTCGAGCGGCACAGTCGGTCCCGCGTTGACCATCATGGCACTGACAGTGCGCGCGTGTGAATACATTGCCCGTGAATACAGGGCGAATGCACTCTGAGGCTGGTTGACGATAAAGGCGATCGTTCTGGGACATCGGGCGGGTCGTGGGTCGCGGGAATTCGTTGAAGGCTCAGTCGGTGCGCGCCGGAGTTTGCCGCCATCTGAGTAAATGCTTGCGCATGAGCGTCAGGTCCACATTGGTAAATCTGCTGCTTTCGATCGCGCGAGCATTAGCCCGCAGATGGTCCTCGCGCATCATCGAGAACACAAGCGCGTGGACGCCTGATCCATTCACCGCAAGTCCAAAGATAGCTTCGAGGAGCGCTTGGCTATTCAGGTGGCGTAATTTTTCGCGTAGTTCGGCAGGAACATTCATGTCGTCAGCCGTCGCGGTAAGGGCCATTTCGATTCGCTCAACACGCTCTTTGCTGCCGAATGGATGATTGGCAATCAGAAGCGCGCTACGCTCGTTGTGCTCGGCCAGGTTGGCTACGAGAGGATCAAAGGGGTTCGCACCAAATTGCATTGCGCCCAGTGTCGACGGGCCGCTCGCCATGGCCTCCGCGACAACTTCCGGCCCGGCATAAAGACCAACGCGCAACACTTTGCCTGCCTTGATGAGCGCGTCGAGCTCGGCCATCAGATCATGTTGCTGCATCACGGCAGCCGTGGCCTCATGCAGAAAAAGCACGTCGACCCGATCAGTCCGCAGTTGTCGAAGGCTCGCCTCAATTGAGGCTCGAAGGCCAGCGACCGTGAATTGGCCAAAGGTGACTTCGTGCTTTCCTTCCCGGCGCAAAAGGCCATGAACCCCCGGCACGTGAAGCGCCGCACGCACCATAGGGATCGCCATTCGTTTCACAGCGCCTGGCGCCTGTGGAGAAATGCCGTACTTGGTTGCCACCACTGCCTGTTCTCGCTTGCCGCGCAGGAATTCTCCCAGTAACGCTTCTGCGTCGCCATACCCATAACTCCGCGCGGTATCGAAGAAGGTGATGCCCGCGTCCCAGGCAACGTTCATCGCGTGCAGCGACGCGGTGCGGCCAACGCGCCCCAGGACTGACCCACATCCAAATCCCAATACAGAGGTCTTGATTTCACCGCAAGTGCTCTGCTTCATCGGCTTCATTCTATCGTGCGGGCTCGCACAGATGCGTTTGAACGCCAGGGTTAATCGGACTACTTCTCGTTCGAATTCTGCGCGGTTCTATCTTCCCCAACGCGCGATTACTCCGTCCTGCTGGTTGATATTCCTCTTAAGACTTCATCAATAACCACGGTAACTTGGCAGGTTCTTCAGGGGCATGAGACGGGCTTGCTTTACTGTAAGATGGCAGTTGGGATGGCAGCGCAGCTTCAGCGCAGCACGGACTAACCAATGGCAGAGCGGGCAAAGAGTCTCCTGAATGTACTCCTGATCACGTATGCGTTTCCGCCGGCAGGAGGCGTAGGGACTCTGCGTGCCGCAAGTCTCGCCAAGTACCTGCCCGGTGAGGGCATCCGCTTCGATGTGCTCACCACGCGCAATCCATCCTCGGTCGGCACCGATCCAAAGCAACTGAAGGGAATTCCACCCGAAGTTACCGTTCATCGCACCATGACTCTCGACCTCCCTTTCGGGGTCAAGAAGCGGCTCAAGAGATTGCTGACGGGAGCGAAACCGCCGACGAATCAAGCCGGGCATAGCGGTCCTGCAAAGAAGCCAAGTTTTCTCAAGCGGACACTGCAGGACGCGCTGTTGCCCGACCCCCAGGTTACGTGGCTTCCAGTGCTTACCCGCGCTGCGCGCCGCATCGTCAGGGAGCGGAAGATCGACCTCGTCCTGGTAACCGCTGCGCCCTACTCCAATCTTCTTGTGATTGAAAGGCTCCGCAAGGAGTTTCCGAATCTCGCTATTGTGGCGGATTTTCGAGATGAGTGGCTCGCGACCGCATTTGATGTGGCGAGTTTTCAATTCAGCCTGAGCGAGCGCGCGCTGCGATTTGCGCGTGAAGCGGAAGCCAGGGTAGTGAAAGACGCAACCGAAATTGTTGCGGTGACCGAAGCAGCGCGCTTGTCGATCCGCTCTCGCTATCCATCGGAACCTGAAAGCAAATTTCATCTCATTCCGAATGGGTTCGATGCGACTACGCTTGTTCGTTCAACGCCTTCATCAATCACACGCTCCAACGACAAGATCGTGGTCACGTATGTCGGCACTGTCTACGCCTCAACTGAACCGACGATGATGGTTGAGGCATTGCACTCGCTGCCAGCTGAGATGAAGTCTCGATTGAAATTTCGATTCATCGGCCATATTGAAGAGCCCCGGTACCGCGATGCCTTGCTTCAATTAGGAGATATGATCGAATTGAATGGATACCTTCCGCAGCACGAGGCTCTGGCTGCGATGAACGAGACTGATTACGTCCTGTTGATTACGCACGATCGCCTGAACGTCTCCGCAAAATTCTACGACTACATCGGGGCAGGGAAGCCGATTCTAGCCTGCGTTCATCCCGATGGTGACGTGCGGCGCCTCGTGGAAGAGCTTCGTGCGGGATGGTGGGCCGATAGCAGTGATGCAGGAAAGATGCGCCAGCTCTTTTTGGACGCAGTCTCGCGGGGCAATTCGCTGGCAAGCGAGTTTCGTCCCGACAATCAGAGGATCGCGCAATACGAACGGAAGGTGCTCGCACACAAGTATGCGGTGCTGCTGCACTCCATCGCGGATCGCCATTATGGAACGGACCGATTCACTCCAGCGGCCGACCTTGCCCAAGAGGTCCGGTAGCGATGTTGAAGATCGCCGTCGTCACTCGGTACTTCCCGAATTCAGAACAACCGACGCACGGACGGTCCGCCTACCAGACATTGCGGGTCCTTGCCCGCGAAGCTGAAGTGCGGGTGTTCTATCCAAACTCCGTCTACCCGTCGTTTCTTAAGCCGCGCAGCAGGACTTACAACAATCTCGATGCCTCTTATAGCTTGCCGGATGTCGACGTCAGTTACTTTGACTATCCTGCCTTGCCCTTGCTTTCACGGCCGTTCAATGGTTGGATGGCCGCGCGCGTTCTGCTGCCGCACGTCAAGAGCTTTGCGCCCGATCTCATCTTCAGCTTTGTTCTTTACCCTTATGGGTATGCTGCCTTGCAAATTGGCAAAGCTCTCTCGGTTCCAGTCGTCGCCATGGGTATTGGATCGGATGTCCATAGCATCGGCGATCGCCTTTCGGCCATGCGAACGCGCACCGTTCTGTGCGAGGCGGATTTCCTGCTCACAGTCAGTGAGGACCTTCGGGAGAAAGCTGTCGCCATGGGCGCACCGCCCAAGAAGACTCGCGCCATCATCAATGGTTGCGACCTTTCGGTTTTTCACCTGAGGAACCGGCTTGAAGCGAGAGAGAGGCTGAGTATTCACGCGGCCGCGGAGGCGGTCGTTTACGTCGGGCGCATGGACGTTAAAAAGGGCCTGCGTGAACTCGTCGAGGCCACGGTTTCTCTACACCCACAGCGGCCTGACCTGCAGGTATATCTGGTTGGCGAGGGGCCGGATCAACCCCTCATCGAGAGCGCGATTCAATCGCATAACGCTGGAAGTTACATCCATGTGCTGCCCCCTTGCCCCTTCGATGAGGTTGCAATCTGGAACGCGGCCTCTGACCTGGTCACTCTTCCCAGCTACATGGAAGGGTGCCCAAACGTGATTCTGGAAGCGCTGGCATGCGGCCGCCCAGTGGTCGCTACGAATGTGGGCGGCATTCCTGAGATCATGGGTGACGAGTGCGGACGCCTTGTGCCCCCCCGGGACCCGGCAGCCTTGGCAATCGCATTGGCATCCGTTCTGGACACAACGTGGGATGCAGCGGCGATCTCCGCACTGCGTGGTCGAAGTTGGAGCACCGTTGCGGCAGAACTACTCGAGATCTTTGAGTCGGTTGTAGCAAGTCGTCAGGCGGAGGCGCATGCCGGATAAGCCCTCCTTCGGCAATACGGGGATCTGGCCATGACAGTCCCGAAAACGATCGTTCAAACGTTGGTCCGCCTGCTTGCGGTCATCGGATTCCTCACCGTTCTGGTGATCACGACTCCGATTGTCTCCTGGTGGGCAGTGCTCTACGCCGGACCCATCGACCAGCCTAAGGGAGATGTTCTCATCCTGCTCAGCGCGGCCGCCGATGATAAGGGCGGCATCTCCTACTCGTCTTACTGGCGTGCGCGTCAAGCCGTCCTTGCCTGGCAGACCGGAGGCTTCAAAAAGATCGTGGTCAGCGGTGGAGGCGGTCCAGGCATCATGAATTTCCTGATCGCAGAAGGAGTTCCTCGAGAGACCATCCTGGCTGAGTGGCGATCAACGAGCACGCGGGAGAACGCACTGGAAACGGCTCGTTTACTTAAAGGGATACCGGGCAAAAGAGTATTGCTCACCAGCGATTTTCATATGTTTCGCGCGATCCGCGTCTTTCGCAAACTCGGCATCGACGTGACACCCATGGTGGCGCCGGATGTGCTCCATGCCACCGAACATTGGAATGGGCGTTTCCAGGCATTTCAGAGCATGGTGATTGAGTCCATCAAGATCTCAGATTATCGCGTGCGGGGCTGGATCTAGGGTGCGGAGTTACGCGGGCGATCGCCGAATGCTTCTTCAGGCACTCGGTTGTTCCATGTCACTGCCAGCAAGGGCGCTTTGCGGCTGGACTGGCTTTATGGCCTTCGCTTTTCCATTGAGCGGTCGGGCTGAGATCCCGCCGGCGTTCGTTTCCTGCAACTTGTAAAGTAGCGATCGATAGCTGATGTTGAGCCACTTGGCCGTCTTCAAGCGGCTCCAACCGTTGGCCTGCAGAACCTTCAGAATGATCTGCCGTTCCAGGTCCTGCGTGGCAGCCTTGGTGATTTCTTTCAATGAGATCGGAATGGCCAAATCGATGTTGGGGACCAGGCTGGCCGGGGCTGCAGGCGCCAGGTCGGCGATCAGTGCCTCCTCGCTACCGATCAGGACGTAGCTGCGGACCAGGTTCTCCAACTGCCGGATGTTTCCTGGCCAGCTGTACTGCTGCATCAAGCGCATCATTTCGCGCGAAAGCGGCTTCGGATTCAGCCGAAATGCCCTCGAGTGCCGGTCGAGGAAGTAGTCGACCAAAATTGGCAAGTCAACCGCCCGCTGCCGCAAAGGCGGCACTTCAATTGTTACGGCGTTGATGCGGAAGAAAAAGTCCAACCGAAAGGTTCCATCTTCGGTCTGCTGCCGGAGGTTGCCGTTCGCAGCGCAAATGAGGCGTGTGTCCACGCGTCTCGACTCCTGAGCGCCGACGCGCATAAAACTTCCATCTTGAAGCACTTGCAGCAACTTGGCCTGTGCCGACATATCCAGGCTGCCAACTTCATCCAAAAACAGTGTTCCCTGGTGAGCGAGTTCCAGCCGGCCTCGTTTGGTCACATAGGCCCCAGTGAAGGCGCCTTTTTCATAGCCGAACAGCTCGGACTCAATCAGCGAATGCGGGATCGCGGGACATGTCACCTTGACCCAGGCTGCTTTCGCTCGATTTGAACGCGCATGCAGCAACTTGGCAAAGATGTCTTTGCCGGTGCCGTTTTCTCCTTGAAGTAGAACCGGAACGTTCGTGTCTGCAATACGTTCCAGCTTTTCCCGCGCAACTGCCATGATGGATGACTGCCCGAAGATCACGTTCACCGGAGGCAGTTCCCGAGTATCCACAAATTCGGCGGCGCGTGGCAGAGGCATCTGATTCCCCCGGCGAGAAAGTCGCTCACTGGTCTGTAAGCAACTGTTAAGCCAGACCCCAACGACCGGTTCTCGTTGATCTACAACTAAAGTAACCTATAAATACGTGCATAGGTAACTATTTCAGGTCTTTACAGAGGTTTCTGTGGGTGAGAGACTTCAGGATGTGAAAATCGTTGCACAAGTGGAGAATCTTTTGCCACTTCTAGTGGTAAGATTCTTCTCAAGCGACATGTTAGGTTGCTTCCCTGGGGGGCCTTCCTTTTTGGTGACATGAACCCCGCTTCGGCGGTGTTTTCAGATGCAGTTCGCAGTCGATCGCTTTGCGGAGTGTATGGCCCCTTGTGCGGCTGACGTGCGCCGGAAAGGGCACCTTGGAAGAGTGTCTGGGAAATAGCGACTGAATGAGGATGGCAAGCCGATCAGAGGAACACGGATGAAGGCACAAGATTCGAAGCGCCCACAAATCGCCGTTCTCGATGCAAATCCGGCCATTCTGGATTACGTTCACCGCATCCTTTCGGACAGATTCAACGTTAGCCTCTTCACTGAGGCCACAGAAATGACACGGAGTCTTACGGAGTCTCCGGCGGACCTTCTTTTGATGGACTGGCATGTTGCCGATGACGACTCGGAAGACAATGCGCTGCGTCTGCTTTCAAAGACCCGCGCCTCAAATCCGTCGCTTCCAATCATCATGCTGGCCTGTTCCGCCGAGTTGAAGGAAGTTGTAGCCGCCACTCGAATGGGCGCCAGCGACGTGATCCTCAAGCCCTTCAGGAAAAGCGATATTGACCTTGCGGTTCAACAATGGCTGAAAGAAGCGACAAAGCCCGAGGTCGGTGACGACATCAAGGAAATACCTCTCGATGCGAACACATCCTTTGTGCGATGCAGCAAGAGGATGCGAGAGATTGAATCTCACTGCACTCTCGTAGCGCGAGCAGACATCCCGGTTCTTATTCTTGGTGAAAGCGGCACGGGCAAGGAAGTCGCCGCCATGTTGATCCACAAGCTGTCAAACAGGAGCCGGCACAGCTTTCTGAAAGTAAACTGCGCAGCCATGCCTGCTGACCTCCTTGAGAGTGAGCTGTTCGGCTACGAGCAAGGCGCATTTACCGGCGCCGTCAAATCGAAGCCGGGCAAGTTTGAGATCTGCAACAACGGCACGATTTTTCTGGATGAAATTGGAGAGATGCCGACCGTATTGCAGGCGAAACTGCTGCAGGTCCTGCAGGACGGAAGCTTTTCTCGTCTCGGCAGCAGAGCAAGCGTCAAAGTCGATGTTCGAGTGATCGCCGCAACCAACATCGACATCAAGGCTTCTATTGCGCAAAAGGCATTTCGCGAGGACCTCTACTATCGCTTGAACGGATTTACGGTGAAAATGCCTCCGTTGCGGGAGCGCACTGAAGAGATTCCAATTCTTTCGCAGCACTTTATGCGCAAGGTGTCCACCAAATACGAGTGTGACCCGCTGCCGATTTCCGCCGCGCTTTTGCAGGCATTATCAGGTCATTCCTGGCCCGGTAATTTGCGTGAGCTGGAGAATACGATCAAGCGTTACCTTGTTCTGGGCGACGAAAAGGCAATTATCGAAGAGCTGAGTCCACGGCACGGTACGGGGTCGCTTTCCACAGCTGGAGAAGACACGGATGGCAGTGGCGGCTTGAAATACCTTGTTCGAAATCTAAAGGGGAGTGCCGAGTCTGCTGTGATTGCCCAAACGTTGGAAGGCACCGGCTGGAACCGCAAGGCAGCTGCAAACGATTTGCAGATCAGCTATAAGGCACTTTTGTATAAAATCAAGCAGTACAATCTCAGTCCGCCAGAAAAGCAGTTCAGCCTGAACCAGAGAAAGAGCGCCTGAGTCGATGAGCAGGTGAACTAAAGCCGTCAAGCCTGGAAGCAATCGAGTTTCAGCTTGGAATCAGACGGTAGAAACGGACCTGCAACCCAGAGCCTGGAAGGAATTGACGAGGTGTTGAGCAACGATTCCAACATTGCATTTTAGTCAAATTAAGTTCGACTGCCTGTTGGAGGCTCGATACAGGAAGTACGTCAACATTCTTTCGGGACATCTACACAATCAGTGATTTGGGCTTGTTACCGGGGCTGGCTTCCCTAGCACGAAACAGGTATTGGCATAAGTGCGCCAATTCTCGATCATTACGTCACATTTCAGGTTCTTCGCAGTTACGGCCTGAACGCACCCACTTAGAAAGATTGCCCATTGACGAGCATGACGAATTCACCCAGGTCGGAGAAGGTTGTGATCCAGTTTGGCGCCAAACGGGTCAAGGGTTACCTGGAATCCCCGATCTGGAACACGATTGAAGAGCTGTTGAGCAACGCTCCTGCGAGCTCCCCGGAAATCTTCAGGGTGCGGCTTCTCGAATCGGAAACCGTCGAGGAGATCCCAACCCGGGATGTAAAAGCGGTGTTTTATGTAAATACCTTCGATGGAGATCCAGACCACAAGGACTTGAATTTCCATTCCAGGGCCCCCATTGTCCACGGAATCTGGATGCGGCTTCAGTTCCTTGATGGCGAGGTCATGGAGGGTATTGTTTACAATTCGCTTCGCTATTTAGTGGATCCCGGCTTTTTTCTGTTGCCAACCGACCCTGACAGCAACAACAAACTCGTCTATGTATTGAAAAGCTGGCTTGTCGATCACCGAGTTCTTGGGATGCGCAGGCTCTAGCCTGTGACAGCATCCCTGAGGATCGAATAATCGAGGATTTCGGCGGCTATTCCCGTCAAATTCTTCGAGGTGCTTTCTTTGCGCACGAGTCGACCACGGCATCGAATTGAGCAACAGCTTGAGAGGGTGATTTCGGGCGGCAAATCGACCGTGAATTCGAAATCGCTGTCAACCAGGTTGCTGTCGATGAGGTCCAGGTAGAAATACACGCCCCGGTTGCTCAAGTCCCTGGTATAGGCTGGAATTTCTCGGTCCCCGATTAATACGGTGAGGGGTGCATTCATTGAGAAGCGCGGCCTTCCCCGTCGGTCGTTTTCTCTTTTGAAATTGTCTGTCATGTGCCCCATTTTCAAGATGCCATCGTCCGGCGTCCAAGTCGATCCGTGGAATTCCTCTGAATCCCCAGGTCAAGAAAACCTTTCAGAGCTGTAGCACAATAGTACCGTACTGCTGATTACCGCAGCACCACATTGTTTGGTACTTAAGCATCATTGCAATCCCAGTGCCGAACCGATTGCTCATAAATATTGAGATAACGAGCACCGTCCAATGACAATATGCAATTGTTTGCACAATGGATGGAGGCTCCATTCCCATTTGCGGATGTTTATCAGTTGGTTGGAAAGGCGCGAAATCGCCTGTGAAATCGCCGGTGAAGACGCTCTGATGCGTTTGAAAGCAGAGTGTCAATCTCAGCATTTCCGGGGCTCCACGCTCAGGTCTTGAAGGACCTTTGCAGCGGCAATATGAATTGAACATTGAGACGTGATTAGCCCGATTCGCGGAGGGCCCGCAAAGCCTCGAAACCAATGACAGGAACCGCCCGGTTCGCCGCAGCTTTGACGGCGATTTACGTTATCTCGCCGTAAGTCTGTAAATCCCACGGGACCGGCGCCTACAGCGGACCATATCTCCACAGCACCGCGCCGCGCTGGCAGCGCGCGTAAACAAACTGACTGGTTGCCACCGCACCGACCGATAAATTGGGTCCGGTGCACGACGAGTCGATCCCTCCGCGCGCCGTCATGTCCGTCCAGGTGTTGCCATCGTCGGTCGACAGCAGCAGATAGGCTTGATTTGAAGCCTGATTGCTGACGATCCAGTTGGTCCCCGATACCCAGTGCAGCAGGCCAACCTGGTTCATGTTGATGTAAGCAGGAAAACCCGTTGAGCTGCGCGGATAGGAACCTGGGTGCACGGTCACTGCCCGGGTTGCAATGTCAATGCCGGTCAGAATGTCGTATCCAGAGTCCAGCGAAGCACTCGCTTGACGAAGCGCCAGGATCGTCGTCGGGCTTTTATCGATGGCAGTGCAGTTTCCGGTGTAACCTTGCGCTGTTGTAAGGTAAGCCGTGTTGCTCTTGGCGCGGAAGTTTAGCGAAATGTTGTCCAACTCGCCTTCGCCACACGCCCAGATCATGTCGCCCTTGCCGTCGTCGAGGTTGAAGACGCTCAACGCGTAGATTCCGCCCGTGGTCGGATGTCCGGTAGCGCCCCCATGAGTCACCTCGTAAAGGTTCGCCACCACCCGCGTGAAATTGAGCGAATTTGGCGCCTTATTGCGCCAGATGTCGCCGCTCCAGGCCGGCGAGAAATATGTATAGCCCGCCGAGTCGTTTGTGAACCCATAAATGCGCGATGACGATACCCGATCCCACCCCTTGACCCTCGTCCAAACCGGTTTCGTCGTCGAGCCGTTCCAAGCGAACACATCTGCGACGCCGCCACTTGGCTGCGCGCCCGACACCAGAATGGTGCCGTTTGGCATCATGCCCACTGCGCCTAAAAACTCTGACCCATTCGAAAGCCCGGTTCCGGTGATATCCGTCCACGTCCCGGGGTCCGTCGCCAAGGTGCGCAACACGGAATTGACAATATTGGGCAGCGCTCCGCTGTGGACCGTCGCATATAGGTAGCCGTCTGGCTCGACACTGTAGCTCGCGCCGTTCGCGCTGATCACGCTCGGCACCGGGACCGAGACCCATGTCGCAGTAGTCGGAGCGACATGCGAACTCCGATCGTTGTTACCGGCGGCCTGGCCGGCAACAGAACCCACTGAATAGAGCAGTGAACCAAACAGGATGATCGTGAATCCGGGTTTCATCGACTCTTAAACTATACCGAAGACCTTAGGCCCGCCATGGGCGGTCCACGTTCATCAGCTGAACGGTCCCGAATTCAGGCAAGAATAGAGGTCGTGCGTTTGGACATGCCCTGATCGGCATTCTGACATTTTTCCCCTTTCGAGTGAGAGTTCTCCGCCAGCGCTTCAGCCGTTCAAACATCAACAAGTCAAAAGCCGAGTTATCGCCAAATGGTCTCGCCCAGGCCTAGCCAAGAATTACGGATGTCAGCTTCTTCGTCTCCAGTATCAATTCCATTGAGGCAGCCGTGACAACTAAGCTAAACTCAGCCTGAATTGGGCACAATGCGCCGACTAGCCCTGTTGAAAACCCAATTGGATCACGATCTTCAATTCAGCCAGGTACCGGGCTTTTCCGTCATCGTGCTTTGCTCACTTCTCCGGAGGGTGTAATGAGTGTCACCGTGGTTGTATCGCCGACAAAGCTTACCTGGAATGATTTCTTGCCCGTGAGCACTCTGCCGGACTCGTCTGGAGACGACGCGCAGACCGCTACGACGATGTCCCCGTTATCAGCAATTCAACCTGTCTTGGCTCAAGGCAGATTCTCGCTGCCGAACCTTACATTGACAGTCGGCCTGGATAGCAGCCAGACGCTGGTGGTAAGTACTGCCCGGAAGACAGCCGATCTATTGAAGCATGAGCAAGGCCATTTCGACATCACGGTTCTTACCGTACGTGCGCTAGCGAGGGAACTGGAGCAAATCAAGGCGGATTCCATACCTGCCTTGGGTCGACATGTCGGTGCTGCCGTAAGCAAACACCAGCAACGAGCAAACATGATTGAAGACAAGTATGACAAGGAGACAAAGAATTCCAGGGACCAGGATGCCCAAAAGAATTGGAACCAACTTATAGATGCCGCGATGAAAGGTTCCGGGGTTACGATTCTGCAAGGGTTGCCGCTCTAGATTGGAACCTCAGGATGTCATTTAGGTTTAGCGAAAATGTCCGCATCGACTCAGGTGAAGCGGCGGGCAAAGTTAGCGGTCATTCCGAATCGGGCTTTATATGACGGTTTTAGAGCAATTCCAGAAAAAACGCGACGATGGAGGATTCACCTGCCGGGGTAGGCTCCCAGTTGAGATGATCCTCCTTCGCCGCGAGGAAGGTGTCATTGAACGAAGCTATGTGAGAACGAAATTGTTAAGCGTTGCGACGCGCAATCTCAACATGAATGGATCACTTGCCGGAACTGCAAGGCACTTATTGGCCTGAAACCGGTCCGCTTCCCAATACCAGGCTGACCTTGTCCAGATTGATTGTCATCAGGACGTTGGATCCATTCGTGGAATTCGTGGCTACGCTGATGCTGTCGTTCCTCTGGTCGACAACCTTCGCCGGCACTGTGACCAGGATTTTTCCGTTTTCGGCCAGGGTAACTTGAGCGCTTGAGCCAGAAACTGTCCAGGTCACTTTGCAATCACCTGCGGGAATCTGGGTTGAACCGACTGTCACAATTGTTGCGAGCTTCACCGTTTGAGAGTTCTTTGCGGCGAAAGCGGGAACGGACAACAGGGCGACTATCATGGCAAAGCCAAAGAAACGTTTCATATGAATCTCCTTAGTGCCTCGCGCTTTCTCGCTGTCGCATAAGGCAATACCGGAATTAAACTACGCATGACGAATATTGAACCTTAAGAATTCTTAAGAGCTGCGTGGGCCTGACAGATAAAGGATTTACTTCAATCTCTACTGATTGAATTGAAAAGTGGAATCGCGATTTTTACGAGAAGGCCTGGCGACGCATTCTCCGCGCAGATGCTGCCGTGGTGCACTTGCATGGCCCGTTTGGCGATGGATAATCCCAATCCAGAACCTCCGCTCGTTGCATCCCGCGCCTCTTCAACGCGGAAGAACGGATCGAAAATGCGCGTGAGCGCGTCGTCAGGAACCCCTGGGCCGTAATCTCGAACCGTTATATGTGCAGCACCTGAGTTTTCAGCAAGCGAAACGTCGATTGTGGAATGATCGGGCGAATAGCGAATTCCATTGCGCAGTACGTTTTCTACCGCACGGCGCAGTAATTCATGACTGCCCAGAACTTCGCCGGCGAGCTGACCATTCACGGCGATGCGACAAGAGCGAACTTCAGCTTCAAAAGTGCAATCGCGAATCACCTCTTTCAGGATTTCTGCTGGGCGCACCACAGTGGTGCCCTGAACAGAGGGATCGCCTTCAATGAATGTGATCTCAACGATGTCGGCCACAAGTGAGGTAATCCGGTCCACATCGCGTTCGATGCGATCCAGTGCCGCATTGCTGTCAGAAGATGTTCTGGCCAATCTGGTAGCGAATTTCAGCCGTGCCAGCGGCGACCTCAGTTCGTGCGATATATCTCCGAGCAGCCTTCGCTCGCTGACAATCAACCGCTCAAGCCGTTCCGCCATCTGGTTGAACGATCGACCGAGTTGTCCAATTTCATCCTGCCGTCTTGTGTTGACGCGCACTGAAAGATCGCCTTGTCCGAATTGCGCAATCGAAACCGCTATCCTGCGGATTGGGCTCACGACGCCGGCAGAAGCGAGCCAGCATAGGGCTCCCGTGGCGGCGATGACCAGGAAGTAATAGGGAAGAAACGTCCAGATACGCGGCCGGTTTTGCAAACCCTCAGCAACAAACCAGTACTGCCCGTCCGCCGAGCGGTGCGAATTGATCCAATGACCATGCGTCTGAATGCGCCACCTGGTGGATGGACTGGGGGGAAGCATTTCTGCTCTGTTCTCACCTGAAATCAGGTCCATACCGTGCGAGTCAAGCAGGTAGTGCGTTGACCCTTGGAAGATGCGGTCCAGGTTTGCCAGATAGTCGACAAGCCCTTTTTGCCCACCGTGTTTAAGCGCAGTGCGGGCGCTCTCCAGTTGCAATTCGTCAAATTTTTCAAAGAGAGGGTTGAAGGCCTGCTGTTCCATGCGATCCGAGATCACTCGAAACACTAGAAAGGAGAGCGAAAGGGTGGTTACCATCGCCAGCAAGACGCCGTAATAGAGCGTCTTCATTGGCCATGGTTTAAGCCGTTCCAGTGAATACATACCCAACTCCCCGAACTGTGCGGATGAGGCTTCGGCCGCTCTCCAGCTTCTTGCGTAAATGGCTTATGTGAACATCGAGAAAACGATCGTACGGTGTCGCCGCACGCTCGAACAGTGCGGCCGTAATCTCGTCTCGCGAGATAACACGGCCAACGGAGCGCATCAGCATTTCTAGCAGGTCGAACTCCATTGCAGTCAGTTCCACGGGCAAGCCCGCGCTCCAGACCTCGCGCGTTGAGGAGTTGACCTGGATTTCGCCAATCGTCAAAATTACGCTGGCTTTCAAATTCGTAGCATCCGAGCGGCGCAAAACCGCCCGAATCCTCGCCAGTAATTCATCCGGATCAAATGGTTTTGGAAGATAGTCGTCTGCCCCACTGTTCAAGCCTAGAATCCGGTCCTGCTGCTGCACGCGCGCGGTGAGCATGATGGCCGGCAGATCTCTACGCCTCCGCAACTGCTGCAGCAGCGTGAGGCCGTCGAAAACGGGAAGCATGACATCGAGAATCGCGAGATCGTACGCCCCGTTGAGCGCCAAGGATAAGCCGGTCCGGCCGTCAAGTGCGCAATCCAGACGATGGCCGGCCTCGGCAAAGAATTCCCTCATCATCGAACACAGCTCCGAATCGTCATCGACAAGCAAAAGCGACAGTTGCTTTTCGCCGGTCTCCATCTTTGAGGCCTCAGGAACAGGCGGGCATTTACCAGCTCACACCGTTTTCTCAGTCTCGCACAGTTGCAACCGCCTGCTCTGCGCTTAACAATTCTTAAGATTGGCCAAAAGTCAGGAAACAAGCGGCCTTATTTGCTCATTGAAAGCCCGATGAGAACTCATAGGAGGGCTTACGCCGGAGGAGAAGTTGTTCGTCGCTGATCCGGAGCGCAGTGCCTGATCGAGCTCTTTGCTTTCCGCTGGAGGTCCTTCGATCCCGGGGGTTCTCTCTTATGCTTGAGGAAACTGCCCACACGGCAAAGATCCGCAAAGGGGCAAGACCAAGAAGAGCCTGCAAAGGATACATATCTCTCTGCTGATGTTCGCTGATCTGCTGGTTTGGAAGGCAATAGGTCCCGATGAATCGCCGGAAGCCTTCGTCTTCCCGAATAAGGCTGGCGGTTTTCTTGACCCGGCAACCGCCGCGAGCGGGCGCTTCATAACCCGGCCGAGCCTCTAGACCTGCCGCAGCCGGCCTTTCATGCGGTCCGCAGGACAATACCAAATCAGAGGAGGGATGTGAATCTCTCCCACACGCCATTGATTTTGAAGTGGTTGATTGGTGGACCTGATCGGGATCGAACCGATGACCTCTTCCATGCCATGGA
>CAZTLV010000050.1:0-29849 GCA_964614635.1 uncultured Occallatibacter sp. | reverse complement strand
TACTCGGTGTTCGGGTCACCCTCATTGAAAAGCGCGACCGGCTGCTTGAATTCGCCGACCGCGAGATTATTGAGGCCCTCAGCTATCACCTTCGCGACAGCCGCGTCACCATGCGCCTTGGGGAAGAAGTTGAGAGCGT
Source organism: uncultured Occallatibacter sp. (assembly GCA_964614635.1). Taxonomy (GTDB): domain Bacteria; phylum Acidobacteriota; class Terriglobia; order Terriglobales; family Acidobacteriaceae; genus Telmatobacter. The sequence continues at coordinate 29,710 of CAZTLV010000050.1, read as the reverse complement.
CGAATCGCTGCCCGACGGCACTGTCGTTGCCAATCTCGAGAGCAAGAAGAAGGTTTCCGGCGATGCTCTGCTCTACGCTATCGGCCGCCAGGGCGCGATCGACGATATGAACCTGGCCGCCGCCGGACTTGAGGGCGACAATCGCGGCCGCATCCCCGTCGACCAGAACTACCGGACCAAAGTCGAGCACATTTTTGCGGTTGGTGACGTGGTCGGTTTCCCGTCCCTGGCCTCCGTCTCCATGGAACAGGGCCGCATCGCTGCCGCACGAGCATTCAGCGACGAGGCCACCAGTTCCAACCCCAGCTTCTATCCCTATGGCATCTACACCATTCCCGAGATCAGTTTCATCGGTAAAACTGAAGAGCAGTTGACTGACGAGGATGTCCCTTACGAAGTAGGCATGGCCTACTATCGCGAGACTGCACGCGGGCAGATTCGCGGGGACACGACAGGAAGATTGAAGCTCGTCTTCCATCGCGACACTCGCAAAGTCCTCGGGGTTCACATCATCGGCGAGGGAGCTGCAGAGCTGGTTCACATCGGGCAGGCTGTCATGATCCTGGGCGGCACCATCGACTATTTCATTGACACTGTCTTCAACTACCCCACCCTTGCTGAGTGCTACAAGGCTGCCGCATTCAATGGGCTGGGCCGTCTAAATCGCTATCAGGCGGGGTAAGCCACATGTCTGCAAAAGTCAATCGACAAACCGTCGACCTATCGCAATTCCCCGATCTTGTGGTCATCTATCTGGGGATGCGAGTCAATCGACTCACCGGTCTCAAAACCGTATTCGGCTTCGGTCCAAAAATCTCCAGCTCGGTTGCCGCGCAGCCGAACGGTCTGCTTCTCCATGAGAACTTCATCTTTTCTTTTTTCCCTATGCACGTAGGGATGCGGCAATACTGGCGCGACATGCCCTCCTTCCTCACGTGGACGCGTTCGGAGCCTCATCGCGAGTGGTGGAAGAAGTTTTTGCAAGGTTCGGGCGGTACCGGCTTCTGGCATGAGACCTATCTCATGCAAGGAGGCATGGAAGAGATCTATGATGATCTCCCAAAGCCGATCGGGTTCATGCGATTTGCGCCGGTCAAGGCTGCCCGGGGAGCCATGTTCGGCGCTTCCAGCCGTGCATCGAAACCACCTCAGGGAGAGCCTGTGATTAGCGAGAAAGAATTGTATGAAGAGTGAAGCGCGTCCCATCGCGCTGAAAATGACGCAGACCAGACGCGAGACGCCGCGGCACCTTGCATCGAGGGTCTCCATCACCGGCGGGTGACCTCGATCAAATTGAGACGGCATCTTCGAACTGAAAGAACGGGATCGCTTTTAGGACGCAAAGAAACACGCAGGGAGACCGCAATGACCACCGCAATCGGCGTCGTAATCACTGACCACATTGGAGCTGGGCGGCTCCAGGATCTGCGCATCGCCGGAAAGCTCATCCGTTACCCGGAAAACGACGATGAGGCCGACACTCTGTCCGCCATTCCGGGCAGCGAGCTCGTTGATCTGATGGTCACCCTCATCGCCGCTCTTGCTGCCGTTGACACCGTCCCCTTGGATGCCATTGGCGTGGCCGTTCCCGGCATCGTACGGTCCGGCGTAGTGGAAGATTCACCCAACCTTTCACAACTCAAAGGCATGCATCTGGCCGAGGAGCTCACAAGAGCGCTCGCGATGCGGGATATCACCGCCCCCGTTCATGTAGCCAACGATGCTGACGCCATCGCCGCCGGGGTTGCGGCCACCCGAGGCCAGCTTAACAAACTGACGCGCGTCTGGACCCTCGGCAACGGCATCGGTTACGGGCGCTGGCCCTACGTCGATGGCGTTTGGGAAGGCGGGCACGTAACAGTCTCTCTCGACCCCAGGGAGCGCTACTGCGGCTGCGGTGGCCAGGGCCATCTCGAGGGCATCATGGGTACCCGTGCCATGCGACTCCGGTTTCTGGACCTCGAACCTGAAGAGATTTTTGCCAATGCCGGCCAGGGCGACCCTCGTTGCCGTAACTTTGTCGAATTATGGCATCGCTCCCTTGCCGCCGCCACCGCATCTTTTATCCACCTGGCCGGGCCGGGGCGCTTCTACTTCACCGGACGCAACGCGCATTTTCTTGATTTGCCTACGCTCCGCGCCCACATCGAGTCGATGGTCAAGTTGAGCACCCTGCAGAGCTTTTCACTTGAAGTCCTGGATCCTGATGATGAAACCGCCCTGCTCGGCGCAGGCGTCTCTGCTTTGCGTGCGCTGGCCACGTAGAAACCCGAACTCCATGATTTCCTGGAAACCAATGCGAAGAATCGATCATTCTGCCTTCCCATCGATTCGATGGAACAATTCCCTGCCCCCGCGCGTAAATCAGATTGGCGCACAACAACATGCATTTGGTGCGCCGTCGATTGCAAAGGAGAGTCCTATGCGGAAGTTCGTCAGCGTTGCCGGGTTGGCTGCAGTGCTCTGTCTCGTGGTTCCTGCAAGTTTTGCCGGGGCGCCTCCAACTAAGAACAGTCAGGGCACCATCGTCATCGTCTTCAAGGATGGGAACCGTCAGACATTCAACCTCGCCGATGTATCCCGTGTCGAGTTTCCCCAGTCGGGCGAGTCCGCCAGCGGTTCAGCTCCAACCAGCTCCAATTTCCCGCGGCATTTCTTGGGAAAATGGGAGGTCGGTGACGGCAGTGGAAACAACTTCTTCATTACACTCTACGAAAATGGCGATGCCAAGCGCTCGCTCGGCGACGTGCATGGCAAATGGGTCGACGTAGATGGTGAGGCTCGCATCACCTGGGATGATGGCGCCCAGGATGCCATCCGAAAGATCGGTTCCAGTTTTCAGAAGCGAGCCTTTGGAGCGAACAAGTCCTTTTCCGACTCGCCTGACAATGTTACCGCCGCCCACAACACGACCCCGCATCCCATTTAGCGGCAGTCCGAGGCTCGGAGCGCTGCCTGCAGCTGGCATCCGGCGATTACCTGCAACAAGCTGAGGCTGCCCTCATTTTCGAAGGGGAAAATCAGGTACCCAAATGGAGCGAGGCGGCAGATTCGGCGGATGAAGCTTCACGGGCTTGCGTGATGAATATCCGAGCGATCAGTGGCCTTTACACAGGTATGTTTCTGATAGGCGGTCATGCCAGGTGAGATGGTCGTCGTCGAAGATTGCCCATGCCACCCCGAGCCCAACTGGAAGCAGCGATAAAACCAGGGCAACAAGTCGGCCGCACCGTTGCCCGCGGGTCGGCTGGGCATCACCAAGCGTGCGCACCGAAATGTGAGCCCACTTCATGCCCGGCGTCGCCCCACCCAGCGCAAAGAAAAGCACCTGGTAGGCGACAAATATTCCTGCCCATGTAACCGCCGCGCCCATCTCCATTCCCTTCAGCGCGGGCATGTTTTGCATTTTCTCGAGCACCAAAAGGGTGCCCGCAACAAGCACTCCGGAGACTAGCGAGCAATCCACCACCGCTGCCATCATCCGCAGCCCGATCGACGCCGGGTGCAGAACGAACTCCGCAGGTGCGGGGTCGCTGCCAAGGTCCCAATCTAGACTGGGATGTTCGTCGAGCTGAATGCTCGACCAATCCACGGCCGGCCACGCCGTCTCGGCAGCCAGCTCCGGCGCCTGTGGTTCTGTGGAAATGCTCCCGGGATCCACTTCAAAGATGCTCAACTGCCCTACACCACCGCGTGCAGACGCAAGAGGTCCGTCAACGAGACGCGGACGGACCTTGCGCGCAGCTACAAGTTCGCGCGGGAACTGGATCAGATTGGCATGAAGCGGCTGCGCCGGTTCAACAACCTCAAGCGACCCAAATCCCCAAATCCCATCTTCTGCATCCCGCGACCGGATGGACCTCTGCCACCAATCTTTCCCTGGGCTGACCGGGGCCGCTGGCCCGTGCGTTGCATGAACCAGTGCGGGCAATGTCTCGCGCATCGGCAAATCTGCTTCCCAACGGATTCCGTAAGCTTCCTGCCCGTATGGACCATTACTGATGGGTTCGCCCGACAGCGAAGGTGAAGTTTCGATTGCAATCGGGATTTCGGGTTCCGCCACTTCTAGCCTTGGCGCATCTGCCTGATCAACAATTTCGAGTGAAGGCTGGCCCGGCTCCCAGCTCTGCTCCTCGGGGCCGGCTTCAAGGCCGGCCAATACGAATTCAGCCGCAGCCTGCGCCTCGAGCGCTGCGCGCGACGCGGCTTCTGCCGCGCGGACAGCAGCGCGTGCCTCGCCCGCAAGCATCTCACTGTAGCTGGGTGCCTTGGCATACCGAGCGGCCACCCGCGCCGCGGCCTCGGCAGCAAGGTTGTTTGACAATCTGGTTGCGTCGCCAGTTCGTTTCGATACTGAAATTGTGCCGTTTTTACGGCTCATATGCGCGGCGAGACGCTTGTTCACTTCCTCTTTCCACGTAGGCGCCAGTTCAGCTTGGCTAGCGGATGTGCTCAAAGCTCCAATATCCCTTCTCACGCGCCCAGGACTTTCTGCATGTACTCATGCATCGAGCCTTTACACTTCTCAGGCCAATCGTAGCCGGGACAATTGTTTAATCCGTGGTGAAAAGACCACGGGGTATCGCAAAGGTAAACAGTTGTGTCACATTTTTTTGCGGACATCAACCTTCAGTGAAAAGTAGCCGCCTTTGCTATCCTGAGCCTTGGTTCCTGGATGCGTCTTAGTGCTTTGCCAATCTTCGCGCTGCTGACCCTCTGCACCCTGTCGCTTGAGGCGCAGACTTTCACGATTGCCACCAGTAATGCGGCAGATCCCATTGCTCTCCCCGACGACCCGGGCCAGGAAGCGATGCCCCTCGCTCAGCCCGAGCCGGAACCTGCAACTGGAGTGCCTGTGCAACTCGAGGCCCTGCGCCAGACGCGGGCAGGCGATCTCCTTACCCTCAGCGGCGATGTGGTCGTCCACTATCGGGACTACATCCTTCGTGCAGATAAGGCCGTGTATAACCAGGCCACCTCGGAACTTGACGCTGAAGGTCACCTCCAGGTTGCCGGCGGCCCCGACGATGTTTTGATCAGCGCCTCCCACGGCGAGATGCGCATCAACATGCATACCGCACGGTTCTACGACGTCAATGGATCGGTCGGCGTGCGCAATGCCGGTCGTACCATTGTTTACTCCACCTCCAATCCCTTCCTCTTCTCCGGAAGAGTCCTGCTGCAGAATGGCGAAGGAAACTATCGAATCGTCGACGGCTCGATGACTAATTGCCGTCTGCCCCGGCCCGATTGGCAGGTAATCTCACGCTCCATCAACCTGGTGGACGGCAAGGCTTCGACTACAAACGCCTTTTTCAGATTTCTCGGCGTACCCCTCTTTTACTTGCCCTATCTTCGCCATCCTGTAGACGAATCCGGACGCGAAAGCGGTCTGCTCATTCCCGTTCTCAGCAACTCTTCTATCAAAGGCTTCATCGTTGGCGAACAAGTTTATTGGGTCATCAACCGCAGCATGGACATGATCGTCGGCTCGGAGTACTACAGCAAACGCGGCTGGGCACCAAATGGTGACTTTCGCTACAAGGGACCTGGGCTTGACCACCTCACCGTGCGCTGGAATGCTCTGCTTGATCGCGGCGTGGAACAACAGGTGGGCATCACCCTTCCCACTCCCGCCGTTCGGCCCGCCGATCTGTTGCCGGGCCCCGTCGGTGAGGAACTTGTTAACCAGGGCGGCGTGGATGTTGTGGCCCTCGGTCGTAAGGACCTGACCCAGAATACCTACGCATCAGGCGTCGTCGAATACCTGTCAAGTTACCTCTATCGGCTGGTCTTCAACGACAACTACTCCCAGGCCGTCACCTCGGAGGTTGCAAGCGACACCTCCCTCACGCATGTACACAACGGATTTGTCCCCTCCGTTGAGCTCGATCGCTTCCAGACCTTCGCCAATTCCACAAACGGCGCTGAGGCACGAATCCTCCACCTGCCAACGATTCGTTACGATGTGCTCGACCGGCCTCTGTTTACTTCGCCGTTCTACTGGGGCCTCGGATCGTCCCTTACCTATCTCACCCGCTCAGAGCCACACTTCCACGCCCGGAACGTGGGCAGGTTGGACTTCTATCCCCACCTTTCCCTCCCCTTGTCAGCGGCTGGCTGGAGTGCTTCAGTGGATGTTGCGTTTCGCGATACGTTTTATACCGCTAGCCAGGTCCCTGACCTGACCGGCGCAAGGAGCGGCACTCCAGCCCTCAGCCATGATCCGCTTGACCGCGCCGACCTCGAAGCTTCTGTAGACATCCGACCGCCTGCCCTCGAGCGCGACTTCGTGATTCCTGCATGGAACCGCGAGCTGCGCCATGTCATCGAGCCGGAACTCACATACCGCTACGTCGGCGGCATCGGCTCACAGGCTCAGAATGTCCTCCTGGTCGACACCACTGACATCGCGACCAACACCAACGAGGCAGGTTATTCGCTGACTCAGCGCTTTTATATGCGACCCATCAACGCCCGTTCTTGCGCTCCCGAAGAAAAAGACCCCTCCGGCAATTGCCCCGCCAAGGCGCGAGAATGGGCCAGCTGGCAAATTGCTCAAAAGTTTTTCATCGACCCCAACTTTGGCCGCGCTCTCATCCCCAACCGCCGTAACGTTTTCGATTCGACTTTGGATTTGACCGGTGTGGCCTTCCTGACGTCCCCGCGAGGTCTCTCGCCTGTAGTCTCTCGGCTTCGTTTTGAAGCCATCGACAATCTCCGGATCGAGTGGGACCTTGACTACGACCCGAAGAGTGGACGTTTGGAGTCAAACAACCTGTTTGCCGGTTACAGTTGGGGTCGAACGACCGTCGGTGTCGGCCACGCCATGCTGAATGCCGTGGAGGAGAACGGAAGCGCCGCCTCCACAATCCAGAGCCAGCAGTTGCAGCCTTTTCTCTCCATTGGCAAACAAACTGGAACCGGGTTCAACTTTGCGGCAAATGCCGGGTACGACTTCGTCCTTGGCCAGTTGCAGTACGGCGGTCTTCAGGCAGTCTATAACTGGAATTGCTGCGGTCTCACCGTTGGCTACCGCCGCTTCCAACTCGGGACCGTTCGCGACGAAACCCAGTACCTTTACAGCTTCACCTTGGCAAATTTTGGCTCCGCTGGCGATATCCGCCGCTCCAACTCAATCTTTCGTGACCCCACGTTGCCACCAGCGTATTAGGCCTTCGGTTGCTTTTCTCCCATCGCGACGTCAACTTAATATCACCCAGGCAAGGCCCCCTGCGCCGACCTTGAATCGGCCCCGGCTGGGGTATCCTTTTCTGAGAGGAATCCATCTTGTTGCGTATTCGTTTGTTGCCTGTCCTGCTCACACTTTGCATTGCTGCTGGTTGCAAGGCTCAACCACCCCAGACCCAGGCCGCACTGGACCCCGCTGCCGTCAATCGCCGCATCGAGATTATGGTTCGCTCTGAATTCAATGTCCCCCAAGATTACTCCGTCTCGATTGGCCAACGGACACCCAGCAAGATCCCTGGCTACGACGATCTGCCTATCACGCTTGCAAGGGACAAAAAGTCCCAGGTTGTCCAGTTCCTCATTTCCACCGACAGCCAGACCTTGGCGCGCCTTGAAACGTACAACCTTGCAAAGGACCCAGTCTTTTCAATCGACGTGGCGGGACGGCCCATCCGCGGAAATCCTAACGCCAAGGTCACGGTGATCAATTTCGACGACCTCGAATGTCCATACTGCGCGAGGATGCACCTCTCGCTTTTCCCCACCACCCTTGATCGATACAAAGATAACGTCCGCTTTATCTACAAGGACTTTCCGCTCACTGACGTCCATCCCTGGGCCATGCACGCCGCTGTAGACGCCAATTGCCTCGCCGCCCAGAGCGGTGAAGTCTATTGGACCTACGTGGATTACCTCCACGCGCATGGCCAGGACATCACCGGCGACGATCGCAATCTTGCAAAGAGCTTCGATGCGCTCAATCGCATCGCTCGTCAGGAGGCCACGCTAGCCAATCTCGACTTGAAGAAATTGGAGTCCTGCCTTGCAGCGCAAGACGAAACTCAGATACTTGCCTCGACAAAAGAAGGCGAATTGCTAAAGATTGACGGCGCTCCCGCCGTTTTCGTCGACGGAGAACGGATCGATGGAGCCGTCCCTGAACAGCTGGTCTGGCAGGTGATTGATCGAGCTCTTCGTGCCGCCGGCGTCAATCCGCCACCTCCTCCAACCGCTCCCGCAACCTCTGCGCAACCGGCCGGGACTGGCAAATAGACTCTTGTGACGCTATCGCCACACCGCTTTGTGGATTTATCCTTGAAGGCTGGGGCTTTGTCAGACCCCATAGGAGAAACCAGGTTGCAAGTTGAATCCTTTTTTCCGTCACGTTCCGGTTGCGCCGCCCTGATTCTCTGTGGTGGAGCCGTCCTGGCAGCAGTGGCTGGATGCCATCGGCCGTCCTCTCCCGATGTGGTCGCCACCGTGAATGGCAAAGATATTCTGCGCGCGGAAATGGAACGATACTACAAGGCAAGCATCGGAGATAATCCGGAGCAACCATCCGCGGATCAGGCGGATATAGTTCGACTCACCATTCTCGACCGCTTGATTGATGCCGAGATTCTCCAGCAACAGGCAGCCAAGGCAAACCTGGTTGCAAGCGACGATGAAGTCAATACCAAACTCACTGAGATGAGGGCGCTTTCCACTCAAGAAGAGTTTGACAAGACTCTGAAGTCAAAGAACGAGACGCTGGATGACCTTAAGACCGAGATCAGGCGCAACCTTACAGAAACCAAGCTGCTGAACAAGGAAATCGAGTCCAAGGTCAACATCACCGACGCCGAGATCAGCGACTACTATTCGACCCACAAGGCTGACTTCAACCTGATTGAGCCTCGCTACGGCCTCGCCCAGATCGTGGTCACCAGTGCGCCGTCCCCTCAAATCAGCAATTTGCAAAACAACAAAGCGTCCGGCGACGCGGACGCAAAAAAGAAGATTGAGGCCCTGCACAACAGGCTGGAAAGCGGCGAAGACTTCAGCACCCTCGCCATGCAATTTTCAGAGAATAGTACCGCCGCGAATGGCGGCGACATGGGATTTGTCCTGGAATCCCAGTTGCGTTCAGATCCAGAGGCTTACGCCGCAATCAGCAGGCTCAAGCCGGGCCAGAACACCGAGGTTCTTCCCGTTGTTGACGGCGCTTCGCATCGCACCATGGGATATGCGATCTACAAGCTGATCTCCAGGGAGCCTGCGGGCCAGCGCGAGCTCAACGACCCCAGCGTGCAACAGCGGATCCGCCAGGGCCTCCGTGAGGGCCACGCTCAGCTCCTCAAGAGTGCCTACTTCGAGAAGCTGCATAACGATGCCAAAGTGCACAACTATCTAGCAGATCAGATCCTGAGCAAGGGCGCGAATTAGTCTACGCAAGTTCCGTCAGCTTAAACGTTCGCAGGCAGGGGTCGGGTATCGCCGCCATTCCTGGTGAAGAATGAGCCATGCTGGCCCAAGCGCTTGGTTATGACCGAGACTTCCATTGGCGGTGCGGTGCTCCATTGCCCATTGCTGGACCAATGGACCAATGTTCATCCCGTTCATTGCAGACAAGAAAATGGCCTCCGCAATGCGGAGGCCATTTTCGACAGTCAGCAACAGCCTGAATCTATTTCAGGTTGCCGTTCGAATCCATCGTGATGCCGCCAGGTCCAGCGTTCTTCTTCGCTTCGTTGGCCTTCCGGGTTCCCATGGCCTTTTGGCGCCAGTCCTCTGCCGAAGCGACATCTGCCTTGCGCGCTGCCTCGTCGCCGTAGTCCACATCCGCCTTGCGACGATAAATCAGGTTCAGATACGCCATGGCGTCATCGTAGTTCGGCCGATTGTCAACTGCCTGGAGAAGATAGTGAAGACCTTCATCGACCAGGGGGGCATTCTCAGCCTTGATCGTCTCCATCACTTTCTTAGGCGCCTTCGCATTTCCCTCGCCATCATCGGTTGCGCCGGCCGGCGTTAACTCGGCAAGCACGTGCTCATGAGCCAGAGTCCAGTCGATCGATCCAATCGTATAAGCCGCTTCAGGATCCTTCGGGTCCACCGCCAGGACCTTCATCTGCCACTTCTTGGCCTCATCCAACTTCTTCACGTTGTAATAAATGCCTGCAATCTGCTTGAGGCTGTTCACATCCGTCGGATCTTTGTCCAAAACTTCCTGGAAGATCGCGATCGACTGCTCCGCAGTCTTCAGATTGTCTGGCGTATCCAGGCCCGGCACTACGTTCTGCGCCAGTGCAGTTGCCAGATAGCTCTTCGCCATCGGCAGTCCCGGATCCAGTTGAGTGGCTTTCTGGAAATGTCCGATCGCCTCTTCATACCGTGCGCCCTTGTAAGCATCCACGCCCTTGTTCAACTGGTCACGGGCGGCAAGTTTGTCACACCCGCTCATGGAAATCACCATGCCGGCCAAGCCAACCGCGAGCGCCATCAATCGTGCGGGTCCATTCATCTTCTTTTCCTTCTCCTTCAGGTCGTCTCTATCGATTGCACGCCTGGATTCTGATAAAACTGGCCGCGGGCGGGAGTTCCGAAACCAGGGTGAAAAAATTGTACTCCTGCTCGCCGCCCGGATGAACCGCTCGACCCACACCGGGATGGGCATCAACTCTGAATACCATAGGGGCTGTACAACGGCCCCTTTCAAAAGCAGCTTGCCTGAATTTTATGCTTCACAAGCCTCTACGGATTGTGACATCCGCCACTCCACTTGTGTAGGCGAGCCGCAGAATTGCCGTTGGCAATTCTCGCTATTGGCCCGCCATGATCTTCGGCGTCATCAACCCGATGTGATCCACGTTGGCTGCGCGACCAATATCGATGATCTCGGCCACATACGCAAAGTTCACATCGTCGTCGCCTTTCACAAACATGACCCGCTCTGCACGATTGGCATAGATCTCGGTAAGCTTGGGCAGCAAATCGGCCTTCGCGTAATCTGTCTCATTGATCTTGTACGCGGGCGCCGCGCCTGGCCGGTAAAGAACCTGCACCACGATGGTGCGATCCGTCGGCGGCGGCTGCTTGGTTGGGTCCTTCGGCGGCTGAGGAACCAGCGCATCCAGTCCCTTCGGCACCGTCGGCACAATGACCATGAAGATGATCAGGAGAACCAGAAGAATGTCGATCATCGGCGTTACATTGATGTCGGACGAGTAACCCCCGCCCCCACCGGTTGTCATTGACATGGCTTAAAACTCCTTGATTTCTGCAAATCGTTAAAGAGGTAACCCGGCGGCGATCTACTGGCCGGCCGCTGCGGGACCTTCGCGCTTCTGCGTCAGCAAGCCCACGTCGTCCACTCCCGCGGTGCGCACTGCGTCAATGGCGTCTTCAACCGCCCGGAATTGCGCCCGCGCGTCTGCACGAACGAAGATCGTCTTCCCCGGCTTGTCAGCCAGTTTGTCGCGAACCAAGCCGCCGAGTTCTGTGACGGCGACCTTGTTCTGCCCCAGAAAAACACCGCCATCGCGCGTAATCGCAACAACGATTGCGTCTTCCTTGTCGGCGTCGGGCATGTTGGTCGGATTATCGACCTTTGCCATGTCCACGGACACCTTGTTCTGGAGCATTGGGGTAATGACCATGAAGATGATCAAAAGCACCAGCATGACGTCGACCATTGGGGTGACGTTGATATTCGAATTGACCTTGCTACCTTCGTTGCGAACCGAGATTCCCATGGTTGGGCTCCGTGCCTGAAGTTTTTTAATCCGGATGGCTTCCGGCGTTGCTTCTAACCAGATGGCCGGCGTGAATTCCAAAACGGTGGGCAGAAGAGACACGCTCCGCTGCCCCCAGTAAACTCTCGCTCGAGCCTGAAGCCGCTTCGCTTAGCGCTTGTGGCTCTGCTTGATGAAGTAGTCGATCAATTCGCTCGAGGAGTTATCCATCTCCACGTCAAAGTTCTCGACACGACCGGTGAAATAGTTGAACGTCATAACCGCGGGGATGGCCACCAAAAGACCGAACGCCGTGGTGACCAGGGCTTCTGAAATACCGCCGGCCACTGCGCCGATACCCGAAGTCTTCTGGGTAGCGATCTGCTGGAAGGCGTGCAGAATTCCGATAACCGTACCCAGCAATCCGACGAACGGAGCCGTTGCGCCGATGGTGGCCAGTACCGAAAGGCCCCTCTTCAGCTTGGCGTGAACAATGGCTTCAGCCCGCTCCAATGCGCGTCCAGAACTCTGAATCGTCTCGTCGGTTGCAGAACCGCCTGAGGCGCGGAACTCCTGCAGACCAGCCGTGACAACCTCGGCCAGATGCGACTTCTTGTTGCGGTCGGCAATCTTGATGGCTTCTTCCAGCTTGCTGTCCTTCAGCGCGCCCGCAACCTTGGGTGCGAACTCACGAGACTGCTTCCGGGCTGCTGCGAAGTACAGGTAACGGTCGATCATCACGGCCAGGGACCAGATCGACTCAATGAAAAGGACAATGGCGATGGCGCGGACGGCCCATCCCATGTGGTCCCAAAGCTGCATGGGGCTAAAGCCGACTGCCTGATCTTCCTGGAAGAGTGCAAGGCTGCTGACGGTGTGCGAAGCGATATGTGCGAACTGAGCGAGAATCACTGAATCGTTCCTCCTAAGGAGTTTCTTGTGAAGTGCAATCCGCCGCGGCGGATGATTGCTGCGAATGCGCCTCTATCAGGATTCGCATTCAGGTAAAAAGTAAGACCTCTGCCCTATTTCCTGGCAGAGGCCAAAGGTTCGTCAACCACCGAGTGTGAAGACTACGTTCACCGTTGTTTCCACTTCTACGGGCTCATTGTTCAGCAGGTACGGCCTGTAGCGCCACGACCTGACGGCGTCCATCGCGGCCGACTGCAACATCACCGGACCGCTGATGACGTGCAGTCCCTCAATCGTTCCCGTCTTCGAGATGGTGGCCTGCAGCACCACAGTTCCCTGAACACGAGCAGCCTTTGCAATCGGTGGGTAGATTGGCATGGTCCGCTGCAATAGCAATCCTGAGGAAACGCCGGCGGAGATGTTGACCTTGGTGGGAGGCGCCGCCTTGACCTTCGGGCCGCCCTGTCCCTTGAACAGGCTGTCAGTCATTGCATTCGAGCTGCCGCCCAGACCTTCCATACCGGTCACGCCAAAAGAAGATGGTGGCGCTTCCTTCTCTGCAACAATCTTGATGTCATGAGGAATTTTGGTAGGCGCGGTCAGTTGGTTGTTCATCATTTCTGATTGAACATGAACTACGTGCACAACCTCCGGTGGAGGCGGTGGTGGTGGAGGCGGCGGCGGGGGTGGAGGCGCCGTCAACTGCGTGAGCATCATGGTCTTCGGCAGTGCCTCGGGATAAATCAGGGGGATCAGAATCAACAGGATAAGAATGGAGACGTTGATCGAACCCGTCGCGATCATCCAAATCCCGCTTTTACTCTTGATCCGGTTTCCAGATGCAAACGTGGAATCTTCAAACATGGCCAGCCTCGAATCGGGTGTTTGTTACTCCTACTTTAGACACCACGGGAAGTGCAAATGTTCCCGAGCTGCCTTCAGACACCAAAACTGAACAACAAATGCGCCATCAACCTATACCAGAAAAAACCGCACACATGCAAAACCTGCTGCAAAAATGGTGCAATCTTCTGGAAAACCGCTACGTCTTCGGACGCCTTGCCGCGGGCAACGCAGTTGCTTTACCTTGCTGCGCCCGCCACTGCTGCCACGCCACCAGCATTGGCGCCGCAACTGCGATGGAGGAGTATGTGCCGATAAGAATACCCACCACGAGCGCAAATGAAAAGCCCCGCAACACCGGGCCTCCAAAAATGTAAAGAGAAAGCACTGTCAGAAAGGTCAATCCCGAAGTGAGGACCGTTCGGCTCAATGTCTGGTTGATGCTCCGGTTCACCACGTCTGGAAGCGACTCGCGGCGGCTGAGACGAAGATTCTCGCGGATTCTGTCGAACACCACGATCGTGTCGTTCATCGAGTAGCCAACCAGAGTCAGAATCGCCGCAATCACCGTCAGGCTGATCTCCTGGCCAGTCAGGGCAAATGCGCCTACCGTGATCAGCGTGTCGTGGAAACAGGCAACCACAGCGGCAACGCCATAGATCAGTTGAAACCTGAACCAGAGGTACACCAGCATGCCCAACAGCGAGTAAAGGGTCGCCAGGGCGGCCTTGCTCTCCAACTGATGCCCAACCGTTGGACCCACCACGTCGACCTTCGTAGCCGCGGGAACAATCGGATTGTCGTAATGTGCCTTCAGCGCATCTTCAATCTGTTGCCGTCCCGCATCGAGAGAGGTCTCATCGCGCTGTTCAGGAAGGCTGATCAGAACCTCGTTGTAGGCAGGCTCGTCGTACGTCTCAACCTTTGCATCTGGAATCCCGGCGGCTGCCGTGGCGCTGCGAATCTTGTCCAAGTCAGGGGTGCGATCAAATTTCACCTGCACCTGGGTGCCGCCTCGAAAGTCAACGCCTAGACGGACCGGGCTGCCGATGTGCGACCAGTTGTAGGCCATCATCCCCACGCCGACCACACTGAAAATCAATGAGAAGCCAAGGAAGCCCCACTTAAGCCTCAGCCAGTCAACATTTACGCCGCGAAACAATTCCACTGGTTCTTTCCCTTCCCGTTCTTTCCTGTTCTGGAGAACTCATCGGACTCCAGCAGTCTTCGTTTTCAGCGGGACGGAATCATGTCGACCGTTCCGCCCGGCCCCAGACCTAGATCGAAAGCAGTTCCCCGGCCTTCAGCTTGTTGACATGGGCGTCAAAGATCACTCGCGAGACATACACGGCCGTGAACAGGTTGGCTAGCAAACCAATCGTCAGGGTGGTCGCAAAACCCTTCACCGGACCGGTGCCGAACATAAACAGGATTGCCGCCGAAACAATGGTCGTCACGTGGGTATCCAGAATGGTAGTCCACGCGTGCGCAAATCCCTGGTCCACAGCCGCCGACGGAGCTTTCCCCGCTCGCACCTCTTCTCTGATGCGCTCAAAGATCAGAACGTTCGAGTCAACGCCCATGCCGATGGTCAGAATCACTCCGGCAATGCCAGGCAAGGTCAATGTTGCCGTTGAAAAGCCCATGAAGCCAAGCAGAATTACCAGGTTCAAAACCAGCGCCAGGTCGGCATTGATTCCCGATCCACGGTAGTAGAACAGCATGAACGCCATCACCACCAGGACGCCCACAATCGCAGCGGTAACGCCTTTCTTGATCGAATCGGCGCCAAGCGACGCGCCCACCGTCCGGTCCTCAAGATAGTTCAACGAGGCCGGCAGCGCGCCTGTCCGCAGCATCTTCGAAAGCATGGTGACTTCGTCCGGAGTAAAGCTGCCGGTAATTTCGCCGGAGTCACGGATTGCACTCTGGATTGTGGCCACTTCGCGAACGCGTCCGCCCATGACCACTGCCATGCTTTGGCCGACATTCTTGCTTGTGTAGTCGTAGAACTTGTCGCCCGCCTCATTCGTGAGCGTGAAGCGAACATTCCTGCGCCCGTTCTGATCCGTGCTGGGATCGGCCGACCTAAAATCCTGGCCGCCCACAATGTAGGCCCGCTGCAGCACATACACGCTGTCTGCATCAGAGCCAGTTGCCAGGGTTCCCGAGCCGTGCACCAGAATGTCGTCGGGCGGGACTGAAGGGCCAAGGCTGGCCATCGCTTCCTGGTCGTCCTTGTAGGGCCCACCGACCACGGCATGGATCTCAAGCCGCGCCGTTGACTGAATGATGCTTTTCACGCGGTCGAGATCGCTGATGCCCGGCAACTCAACCAGGATCTGATTGTCACCCAGTCCATATTGTTGGATCAAAGGCTCGCTCACACCCAGGGAGTCCACGCGATCGCGAATGGTCTCGATTGCCTGCTCGACGGTCTTCTGTTCAAGGGCAGTCACAACCGACGGCTTCATCGTCAAGTTCCAGGTGTTGTCTGCACTGCCGCCGGAAATATCGTATTCATTTCCATACTTGCTATCGAGCGTGGAGCGCACCGCCGTGGCCTGGGCCTGCGTCGTGCCCTCGATGCGGATAGCTTGCGGTTGCTTGGTTGGATCCGGCTTGAAAACCTGGGTAAAGCTCAGGTTGGCGCCTTTGAGAGCTTGTTCGATCTGGCCTGCGGTGTTGTCTGTTTCGGCGCTCACAGCCTCTGACACCACCACCTCCAAAATCAGGTGGACGCCGCCCCGCAGATCCAATCCAAGATGAATCCGCTGACTCACGGCATTTAACAATGCGGTGCCGCTTACTCCGGATGGCAAGCCGATTATGCCGTAGATGCAAACCAAAAGGACTGCAACAATCAGGACTACTTTGCTCTGGAGATTCTTCTTCATCTGCCCGTTTCTCTAGTTCAAATCAGTATTTCTGAAATGTGGGTATCGCGTCCTCTGCCCCGTTTGTGGCGCAAAGGACAAAAAACAGAATCTATGCGCCCGAGGGCCCCTCTTGCGTTACCGAAGCAATCGCGCTCTTTGCCACTTCAAGTTTGATGTTGTCCGGGGCCACGCGAATGACGATCACATCGTCCTTGATTGAAAGGATAATTCCGCGAATGCCTCCCGCGGTTGTCACCCGGTCTCCAGCCTTGATGCCGCCCAGCATCGCCTGCCATTCTTTCTGTCTCTTTTGCTGCGGGCGGATCATTACCAGGTAAAGAACCGGAATCAAAAGCAAAGGGAGAAGCATTGGAAGGCTGCTTCCACCCGCTCCGGCGGGCAAAGCCGCCAATACTGCCAAACCTGTCGCCACGATCATCCTTTACTCACCCCCGGCCGCAAAACCGCCGCTGCCGCTCAGGGCACAGGCAGACCCGGCTTTAAACCGGATGCCCGCAAGCAAATTTGTCTCCGGGAAAGAACTTTGCTTGATCCAGGCCGATGAACACGCCCAGCCCAGGCTCAAGCCAGATTCCGCGCCAGGTTTTCAGAGAGGCGCCCATGCTGCCGCAGGCCGTTCGGGTCTGGAATCCAGTCTCCCGCCCGTGCCCATCCCTGAAACTCAACGGCCGTCTGCTTCCTGTTCGACACAGCCTTCCCCTTGAACTCCCAATCAGGGTGAACTCTCAATCCAGAGCTCATTCATTAGAATGGGCGCGGCTCAGAAAGAGCTCATTCTGACCGGATTTCAAAAAGAATGCCTACAAGATAAGATACGCGCGCACGCTGGTGTGTCAAGGCAGACCACAACCGGTCAAACCCGCTCTCTCCCATCGATTGCGGCCACCTAAGCTCCTTTTTCAATGCTTATGAAGCTCTTACGGGTCGACTACCCCTTCCTTATCGGCTTTGATTTCTTCTGAACATAGATCGCTTTCCGCACCAGACGCCCTCCAAACGGTCTCCGCCTAGCTGAACGGAAAGCGGGAACAGGAGCGCCTCAATGCTCAGCCTTCCCATCGCGTTGCTCATCGTTGCCCCCACTGCACTCGCTGTAACCTTCATGGCCTGGGTCTTCGTCATGTTCTGCAAGGCCTCAGGTAGACGTTCGACTTCTTCGAGCCCGGCCAGCCGCCGGGTGCCAGAAACTCATTCGTCCACCGCAGGCCGGCGAGCTGAACCTCGGTCGCGGGTTGAAGGCCCGCCGCTTGCTTCCTCCGCAGCGGGGCGGGTAACGCAAACTCCGACTCTGCGGCCCAACCGTTAGATTCCGTGGGCGCTACTTCGTCTCCCCTGCGAGCGTTTCCGCCTCGTCGGACGAATCCTCCACTAGCACCGCCGAGCCCGGCGCGAGATCGAAGCCCACGCTGTCCATGCCTGTTTCACGGAACGTAATTCGAAATGGGTCGCGCTGCCACTCAGCCACGCCGCAAGCCGGATTGGCGTGGCTCGCTGCGTCGAACCCAGTAAGCTTCTTCGCCAGCACCGCTTTCCGCGCAGCCACGTGCGCCACCACCGCAAACAGGCTCTTGCTACTTGCGGTCACGCCGCAGTACGCACCATAGTCGCGAAGCCAGCTCGTCTGGCTCACGCCCGGGTCATAGTCCGGCAACTTCAGCGCCACGATATGACCAGAGAAGCGATCTACAAGCAGCCAAGGGCCACGCTGCCAAACCCAGCGCCCCGGCCTTCCCCCGGGCCCTGGCTTTTCACTTGTTTCAGCCTTGTCACTGGGCAGCGCATCGTTGAGCCGAATCACGCGCCTCACCACGAAGCTCCGGTCGGTTACGTCGTGCGCGTCACCGGTGGACCACTCCTTGAGGACGGCGTCGACAAGCAGCGCCCGAATCTTCAGCTCGTCTTCGCCGGGCAAACCGCCTGCCGGATCTCCAACTTTGGAATATGAGACTTTTCTAGCCACGCTCAAAACCACTGAATGCGGCTTGCGCGGGGCCGCCTGCACCAGCGCACACCCGGCAAACCCAGCCGCCACAATGAGAACCCCTATCCGTTCACCGATGTTCCATTCATTTGCCCCTTTTGAATTGGCGCAAATCCATCGGGAAAGGAAATGAACAACTTTGAGGCTATTTGTGCATGCTTCAAAGAATCGGGCTGAACGCCCGTCGGGCAGGCTCTAAGTGGCCCTCGTCCAACAAATATTAAGCTTGCGCCCCCTCCACTGCCCGCGCAACGCGAAACGCCGTACCCTCTTGCAAGTGCGCAGCAAGCACCTGCATCCCCACTGGCAACCCTGCGTTGGTCGTGCCGCAAGGCACGGTCACACCGCAGATGCCGGCCAGGCTCGCTGTCACCGTGTAAATGTCGGCTAGATACATCGCCAACGGATCGCCAGTCTTTTCTCCCAGCTTGAAAGCGGGAATTGGCGAGGTCGGCGTGACAATCGCATCCACCTCGGCAAAAGCCCTTAAATACTCCTCGGCGAGCAGCCGCCGAACCTGCTGGGCTTTCAAATAGTAGGCGTCGTAGTAGCCGGCACTCAGGGCATACGTCCCAAGAAAAATGCGCCGCTTCACTTCAGCCCCGAATCCCTCATCCCGCGAATGACTGTACAGCGCGCTCAGATTCGCCGAAGCCTTCGACCGATATCCATAGCGCACGCCATCGAACCGCGCCAGGTTCGCGCTCGCTTCCGCGGTGGCCACCAGGTAATAAGTCGGAATCGCATACCTGGTATGCGGCAATGAAATCGGCTTCACGCTGCAACCTGCCGCTTTCAGCGCTTCGATCCCGGCTTCAATCGCTGACCGAACTTCATCGTCGAGCCCTTCACCAAAGTATTCCGCGGGCACGCCCAGTCGTAGTCCTTCCACCGGTCTGTCGCTCTGCGCTGCAAAGTCAGGCACCGGCGCTGGGGAACTCGTCGCATCGTTCATATCGTGGCCGGCAATCACTCCCAGCATCGTGGCCGCATCGCGGACATTCGCCGCAAGTGGTCCGATGCGGTCCAGCGAAGAGGCAAACGCAATCAGCCCGTGCCGCGAAACGCGTCCATACGTTGGCAGCACGCCCACAACTCCGCAAAAACTTGCAGGTTGGCGAATCGATCCGCCTGTATCCGTGCCCAGCGTGGCTACCGCCATGTTCGCCGCCACCGCTGCCGCTGATCCGCCGCTCGAACCGCCAGGGACCCGCTCCGTATCCACCGGATTGTGCACCGGCCCGAACGCGGAATTCTCGTTCGACGAGCCCATCGCAAACTCGTCGCAGTTCAATTTGCCAAGCAGCACCGCGCCCGCTGCATCCAGCTTGGCCACGGCCGTGGCGTCATACGGAGGCTGGTAGCCTCGCAGAATCTTCGAGCCTGCGGTCGCCGGAGCTCCTTGCATCACCAGAACGTCCTTGATGCCCACCGGAACACCCGCCAGCAGCGGCAAAGGATCGCCCTTTGCGGCTAGCGCGTCTACTCGATCCGCCTGGGCGAGTGCCCGCTCTTTGGTGAGGCTCAGATAAACATTCAGCTGCGGATTGACCCGCGCGATCCGATCGTAATAACTGTTCGCAAGTTCAGTGGCCTTGGCGCGGCCATTCTCCAAATCCGCACGCAATGCTGCCAGAGTCTTCGGTTTCTCGACGAAGGTATCCGCTATCTTTTCTTCACTGGACAATCGAGCTTCCCTCTCTAAATCCCGTTGCTTTGACCTTGAGTGGCCCGCTTTACCGCTCAATCACCTTCGGCACTTTGAAGAAGGCCCCGTCTGTCTCCGGCGCCTGCCCCATCACCACGGCCCGGTCCAGCGAGGGCCTCACAGCATCGTCCCTCAGCTCAGAGGCTCCCCCCACACTCAACAACTCCGTCACCTGTGCAAGTGGCTCAACGCCCGAGGTGTCCAGCTCGTTCAGCTCCGCCACGTAGTCGAGAATGGCATTCAGATCATGGAGCATCCCCGGCGTCTCCTCCGCCGTCAATTCCAGGTGCGCCAGTTCGGCAACGCGCTCAACATCTCCAACCGTAACTTTTGCTGTCATCCCCCGCTCTTCCCCTTGTCACTGTCAGCCATCAAGCCTCCGCTGCGTGGCCGGTTCCGCCGCAGGCCAGGTCTAAAGATTGAGTATAGCTGTTCACGATTCAATTCCTTCGGGCCACAGGCCCTTCTCAATCCACCGTCAGCGTCAACACAACGGTGTGCCCAAGCCATTCGGATTCGCACCCGCTGAGATCAAATAGGTTCCCGCCGGCGTCGTTCCATTGCTGCTCGATCCTCCTCCCGAGCCACCAGTCCCGCCTCCTGAGCTTGTGCAACTCGAAACACCACCCACAACCATCACCAGCAGTCCGGCTATGAACAAAATCGTTCGCCGGCGCCGCCATCCAAGGGGCAACAACAGCAGCCCACAGGCCATCGGGAGCAATCGCCATTTCCCGAGGTCGTCCGTCTTGACTGATGCCCTCGCCGTCCCGGTGGAAATCAGCACCGCGACATTCCCAGCGACACCCGGGCCGAGTGTTTCATTCGCAGGATTGCGCTCCACTGATCATGCGCCTAAAACGAAAATGGGCCGCCTCCTCGGGCAGCCCACTTCTATAGATTGAAAGTCTCGCCGGCGATTGCGCGCGCTGCTACCAGAGGCCCCAGGCCCGGCTGATGTAATCCGCCAGTGTCATGCTGATCAACGTCAGAAATGTGAAGATCCCGGCACCCACCGTCAGCATCGTCAGCTTCGAACTGTACTTGACCCCCATAAAGAACAGCACCACCAGGGTTGCCTTGATCACGCCGATTGCCAGGGCGACCACTGGGTTCCACACCCCCATCTCGACGTAGGACGCCCCCACGGTAAGCGCCGTAAACATGAGCAATGTAAGAAAAATCGCAATGTAAACCCCGGGAGGGGTCACGTGGTGTTCGTGGCCGTCGTGTTTTCCGTGATGTTGCGCCGGCTGCTGGTTTTGCTCGCTCATGATGGTCGATCCTCTAAGTGTTGGCGTGTCTGCTGATCAGGTACAGCAGCGGGAACAGGAATATCCAGATGATGTCGACAAAGTGCCAGTACAGCCCGAAGTTTTCAACGAACGTCACGTGTCCCGCGGTGTAAGCCCCTGCCCTCGCGCGGAAAATCATGAATCCCAGAATCGCGATGCCGATGATCATGTGCAAAGCATGCATGCCGGTCATGGCGAAGTAGAGCGAAAAGTAAACCTCGGTATGACGGGCCACATCCAATGGCAGCGGCTTATCGCCCGCCGCCTTCGCCGCTTCGTCAGAGTCAGGATCTAGAAAAGACTTCAAGCTGTAGTGGAAGCCAGGAACGTGATGCTTCTCAATCTTCTCGGAATACTCGATGGTCTTAATGCCAAGAAAGACCAGTCCCAGAATAAAGGTAAGCACAAGGCATAGAACCAGAGCGCCTTTGCGCCTGGTCTCCGCGCACCACACCCCCATGGCCATGGTGAAGCTCGAAGAAATCAGCACTGCCGTGTTGGCCGTGCCCCAGAAAATGTTCAGTTGGTGCGAAGCCGCCACAAACGCCGGGTAGTACCAGTTGCGATAGATCAGGTAGGCCGTGAACATTCCGCCGAAGAACATCACTTCGGTCAGCAGGAACAGCCACATGGCAAAGTTTGTTGTGTCCGCCTGTTGCTCGACAGATTCGAAGTGGTGACGCAAATAGGCAGGGTGCTCGTGATGTTCCGCTTCAGAGACGCCATGCGCGATCACAGGACTATCCGACACTTGTCGTCACCTCTTTTTCTTTCTGCTTATCCAGCCAATCGTAGTCGTAGGCTTCGTGGTCCATGATTGGAGTTACCGTAAAGTTCTCGGTCAGCGGTGGAGACTGGGTCTGCCACTCCAGACCTGTAGCCTGCCAGGGATTATTACCCGCTATTTCGCCATACTTCAGCGACCATGTAAGGTACAAAACCGGCAACAGGTAGCCCACGCCCAGGATGGTCGCACCCGCGGTTGAGAATACATTCAACACCTGGAACTCGGGTGGATACGACGCGTAACGCCGTGGCATACCAAGGGTGCCCAGGATGAACTGCGGGAAGAAGGTGAAGTTGAAACCGATAAACGTAATCACCGCAGCCAGTTGCGAGATTTTTTCCGGATACATGCGTCCCGTCATCTTTGGCCACCAGAAGTGGATGCCCGCCAGAAACGCCATCAGCATGCCGCCCACCATCACAAAGTGGAAGTGCGCGACGATAAAGTAGGTCTCGGTCAGGTGAATGTCGGTGCCAGAAGTTCCCAGGAACACACCCGTCAGCCCGCCAATTGTAAACAGGCCCATGAAGCCAAATGTGTACAGCATCGGCGTCTCAAACGTGATGGAGCCCTTGTACAGCGTGAAAGTCCAGTTGAAAATCTTGATCGCCGAGGGCACAGCCACCAGCATCGTCAGCAGGCTGAACACCAGCACCGCATAGTTCGAGATGCCCATGATGAACATGTGGTGCGCCCAGACAAAAAACCCGAATACCGCGATCGCCACCGATGAAAATGCGACGGCGGTGTAGCCGAACACCCGCTTTCGGCTGAATGTCGAGATCGTCTCCGAGATGACACCCATGCCCGGCAAAATCATGATGTAGACGGCTGGATGCGAGTAGAACCAGAACAGGTGCTGAAAGAGAATTGGATCGCCCCCCTTGGTCGGGTCAAAAACGCCAATCCCGATCGTGCGCTCCAAAGCAACCAGGACGATCGCAATGGCCACCACCGGCGTGCCCAGCACCATCAGGATGCTGGCCGCATAGTGCGCCCACACAAACAGGGGCAGCTTGAACCAGGTCATTCCCGGGCAACGCATCTTGTGAATGGTCACCAGAAAGTTCAGCCCGGTAAAAATCGAACTGAAGCCGGCGATAAAAACTGCCAACCCGGTGGTCAGTACGTTGGTGTTCACATAGTGCGTTGAGAGCGGAGTTGTAAAGGTCCAGCCCGTATCCACTCCGCCGGTTGCCATTGTGTAAATGGCCAGCAGGCCGCCCGCGATGTACAGATACCAGCTCAGCAGGTTGATCTTCGGCAGCGCCAGATCCTTGGCCCCGATCATCAGCGGAATCAAGAAATTCCCCAGAGTCGCCGGCACCGACGGAACCAGGAAGAAGAAGATCATGATCACGCCGTGCATCGTGAACACCTTGTTATAGGTGTCCGTAGCCATCAGATCGGCTTGCGGCGTTAGAAGCTCCAAGCGGATCAAGCCCGCCAGTGCTCCGCCGATAAAGAAAAAGAATGACAGCGAGATCAGGTAGAGAATTGCGATCCGCTTGTGATCGCCTGTCAAGAGCCAGCTCAGCAATCCGTTCTCTTTGGTGATAAAGTTCACCTTCGGGATTCTGGCCGTGGATTGGTCGGGAAGACTGACGATTGTGGCACTCATTGTTTCACCTTCCCTTGCTCAGCAGACTTGGCCCCTGCCGCGCTTTGGCTTTCCGGCAGCAGGTCCGTGGTATTCAGCGTCTGCTGAATGCGGTATTCGGAGTTGAGGTTCTTGATGTACTCGACCAGCGCAATCACTCCCTCTTCGCTGATCTGGCCCTGATACGTGGGCATGATGGGCGCATAACCCTGCGTCACGTGCTGTGATGGATTCAGAATCGATTCGCGCAGATAAGCCTCGTCCGCAGTCACAGTGCCGCCGCTGGCCAATGGCAGCTTGGCTCCATATACGTTGGCCAGCGCCGGCCCGCGCGCATCCGGCCGGGCATTGTGGCAAGCCGCGCAACTCAAGCTCGCAAACAACCGCTCGCCATTTTGCGCAAGGGACGCGCCGCTGGTCGACTCATCCAGCCACTTCTTGTAACCATCCGGCGTTAGGACCACCACTTCGCCAATCATCTGCGAATGGTTGGTCCCGCAATACTGGGTGCAGAACAGGTGATATGTTCCAGGCACAGTTGGCTCAAACCACACCGTTGTATAGCGTCCGGGAATCGCCTCGCGTTTCACACGGAAGGCCGGAATCGAAAAGCTGTGGAACACATCTTGTGAAATCAGCGTCAACTGGATGGCGCGGCCAGTCGGCACGTGCAGCGAATTGATCTCATGCTGCCCGCCTGGATGTTCGGCTTTCCACATCCACTGCTTGCCAACCACGTAGATGTTCATCGAATTCGCAGGCGGCGTATAAACCCTGAAGTACACCAGCGCACCCCAGACAAACATCACCAGGAAGAGACCGAGCGGAATAATGGTCCACGTCGCCTCAAGCAGCGTCGAGCCTTCCACCTGTACGGCAACCGGATGGCGTTCCTTGCTGTACAGCAGGCAGAAACTCGTCACCAGCAGGACCACGATGGTCATCCCGATCACGCTCACCAGCACCATGAAAAAGAACAGTGCGTCCATCTCCGGCGCAATCTTCGATGCCTCCGGCGGAAACAGAGGGAAGCTCGTCATCCACTTGACGAGAAACTGCCATAGGGTTGGGCTGATGTGGTTCATTCCGTTATCCGTTCACCTTTGTTCCTGTCTCTGTTGTTCCGGTCTTATCTGTTCGAGTATCGAAAGGACCATTCCCAGTCCCGCCATGCTCCTGCCGTGCATCCCGCCGAAACATCGCCAGCATGAATCCACCCAGGCTGCAAAGCGTTACAAGGCCGCCCAGCTGCACCACCCTGGCCACAATCAGCGAGTGCTTGTTGGTCTTGGGATCGTAGTGGTAGCAGTAAGTCAGAATGTTATCGACCGGCGATCCGATTCGATTGGCCGATGCCTCCACCAGGCCAAGCCGCAGGTCCTTGGGAGAGTACTCCACGCCCATGTAGTACTGCGCCAACTTGCCCTCCGGAGTAACAATCTGAATCGAACTTGCGTGCGCAAATTGCGTCAACTTGCCATCCGGCCCAGGAATCTTCACATAGCCAAATCCAACTGCCTTGGTCAATGCATCGATGTTCGCCTGCGTGCCAGTCAAAAAATGCCAGCCCGCCGCCGTCTCCGGATGTCCGTAGCGATGCAGGTAACTCCGCTTCTTGGCCGCCGCCAGATCCGTTCCTTCTGAGGGATCGATGCTCACCACGATCACGTCAAAGTCTCTGCCCGGGACAAAATTCACCATCTGCAGCGCGCCTGTCAGCCCGTTCAACTCCTCTGAGCAAAGCATCGGGCACTGGTAGTAAACCAGCGCCAGAATTGCCGGCCGCTTGCCGAAATAACTCGCCAGCTGTACTTGCTTGCCCGCATCGTCGGTAAACGTCAATTCCAACGGAAGCTTCTGATTCAGGTTTTGCGCGATTCCAACTCCATGCAGAATTGCGGGCGGCTTGTCGTTGACGGGGCCGGTTTCCTTGTCTCCGTACGAAGAGACCTGCGCCATCAGTGACGAGGCCAGCATGGCCGCACAAAGAGCCGCCGCACGCGCTGCCGCGTTCAATGGGCCCTGCCAGCCTTCCCGCAATTTTCCTGCCCTTTGCATCTTTCCCGCTTCCCTTCGCATACGCAGCGAATCGATCGCAACCAACTACTTCTGCTGTCCCTCGCGTTTACCCTCGAGCGACTGTGCCACAGCTACATCGTGTTCGTACCCCGTGCGCGCAAACCCATTGGTCAGCGGTACCGCAACCACCGGCTTGCTGTCTCCGGCCATCAGCGGCGCTTCGACCACCGCGGGCGCAACTGGCAGACCGTTCTGCGCAACCAGGGCCATCGCACGCTCAATCGGAATCCTCACTTTTCCCTGCGACTGGTTTGCCCAGCTATAGTGCTCCAGCAGCAGGTCTTCCTTGGCATGCAAATCGGCAATCTCCTGGTTGCCGTCATCCGTCTGCAGACGTGGTGTAGGAAAATTCTGGGTCATCGTCGCAATTTTGTTCTGCAACTCAGGGCTTGATGCCAAGCTGCCCAAGGTGCGTACGTCCACAGTCTTCGACCACTTGTTCACCGGCCCATCGTCTTTCTTCATCTGGGCGTTGATCACCATGCCAATCCCGTAACAAAGCACCGCCGTCACCACAACAAAGATGCTCAGGGCGGTCAGGAACACCACGATTCCTGCCACCTTCACGTCGGACTTCTCAAAGCCTGCGGAAGCGTCGATCTCCTCCTGCGAGTGATCCTCCGGCTCTTGCCAGATTCCGCGCCCTGAATGATCGTCGTTATGCGTGGGCATGCTCAGCCTCCAGAATCTCCGCAACGTGCGGATCGTTGGTCTGCACCAGCGGCCGGCTCTTCAAGCGGTTGCAGAAGAAGGCAACCCAGAACGCAACCATCGCAACTGGTACGGCCACATACTCGAGAATTCCCCAGCTGAAGTGAAGGTTCCGCGCCGCATCTTTGAAATTCGGCTCAATCAGCCAGAACAAGTCGAATGCCTTGGCAAACACCATCCACTGGCAAACCCGCACCAGCCGCTTCTTGTTCCGCTTGATGTCGCGAGATAGCAAAAGCGTAAACGGAATCAGCCAATGGAACATGAAGTCCAGCGTGACGATGATGCCCCAGTGTCCGCGAATTCGGTCAAGGTACCAGGGAATCTCTTCTGGCAAATTTCCTGACCATATGATCAAAAACTGCGAAAACGCCAGATAGATGTTCAACATCACAAACGCAAACGTGAACTTGCCGAGATCATGCTGCTCGGTCTGCCGCAGAATCGTCTTGAACGGCTCCCCCTTTGAAAGCGAGATAGAAACAATGATGGAGAGCGCCAGCACCGAGTAACCCTGGCCAACCAGGAAAAGCAGCCCGTACACTGACGAGTACCAGGTCGGATCCAGCGACATGACCCAGTAAATCACTGCGGCAGTCATCGTGATGGAGTACACCAGGATGCCTGGGCCGCTGATGTTTTCAAACCGTTTGATCCAGTAAGGCGTATTGGCAGGCGAATCCAGATCGCGCTTCGACCCCAGCAGGTACAACTTCCGGGAGTAGAGAAACCACACTGTGAAGCAGAAGAGGCTCACCAGCCAGAACATGCTTGGATTCAGCATCGGCCGCTTGAAGCCGATGGCATGCTCAATAGCTTCAAGCTGGTCCGGGCTGATCAGGCCGCGTCTCACACCGGCGTCGACTAGCGCCGGGCTGGCCCACAGGTAAAGCTTCTTGACGTAGATTGCGATCACCAGCCAGTAGACGAACACCAGCGGCAATGTCCGGCTCATCGCCTCCAGAGGCCGCCTCAGCAGCAGACCCCACTTTCCGCCGGACACGTATTGCACCATCAGAAGCGCCAACCCGCCGACCGCCCAGCCGAAGGTAAGCATCAGCCCCAACAGCCACGCGCGAAGCACGTGATCAATCGACCCGTCCGCAAATGCCAGTCCTGCCGCGATCACCGAAAATACTCCTGCGATCATCAGCGCCTTCGTCATCCAGCCATTCACAAAGGCCGGTGCGCTGAGATCGCCAGGCAGTGTCTTGGCAAGCGTTCTTGCGTCGTGTGTCTCGTGTGCCATTCCGTCTGTCCTTACTTCGTGGCCGGTTCGGCCGGTTTGCTTAAGGGTATCTTGATCCCCGGGTCCGCCGGATTGGCCGGAGCCATCGCCGGTGTGCCCTGCACTGCATCGTGCGGATACGCCTGGATTGCCGTTGAAGGCAGTTCCCACGGCTCGGCAAATCCTGCCGGCAAATGTTGCTCCACGGCAAGATCCCTCAGATCCTTCACCTTCACTCCCGCAGGAACATCCTGCTCCGTCGCCGCCTGGCTCCTCTGCAGCGCCCGGATGTACGCGGCAACTGCCCAGCGATCCACCGGCGTCAGTTGTGCGGAGTAGTCAGGCATCGCGCCATAGCCATGCGTCATCACGTAAAAGTAATGCGAGATTGGCTGCGACAACCGCACCTGGTCGTGGAAATTGGCGGCCGGCTTGTAGCCACGCTGCACAATCGCGCCAAGTCCATTCCCTACACGCGAGTGGCACGGCGTGCAATAAATGTTGAACCGCTCCTGCCCACGCTGCAGAACTTCGAGCGTCACTGGGAATGGCATCAGGTCCTTTTCTTCGCGATAACCGTTCGCCCCTTCAACCACCCCGGTATAGAAGTAGCTGTCTTCGCGAAGTTGCCCGCGCGCCACGGTATTCACCACCTGCGGCCGCGCCCCGCGATGATCGGCAAACATCGCCGATCCTCGTTGAGGTATCAACTTCGGCTGATTCTGCATGTCCTGCCTGCAGCCGGCCACCAAGAGCAGAACTGCGAGACCTGCAGCTGCCGTGCCCGCGCGCGCAAACCGCCGCACCGCTCCACGGGCTGGAAGCTCAGAGCTGATCGCTGAAAGCTGAACTTGCATCAGTACTCTACCTCCACCACTGAAGTCGGCTGAAAGCTGGTCAAGTATGCCCTTGTCTCTACCAGATCGAACTTCGGATCCAGTGCCTCCAGACACAGGAAGAACTTATCCGTGGTTGCACCATCGCGAAAATTCGGCGCATTGAACAGGGGATGATAAAGCGCCGGAAGCCCATTCAATGCAAACATGCCGAAGGCCGCCGAAAGCCCCGCCCACAAGATCGTCCACTCGTAGGCAGGCACGACAAACGCAGGCCATGAATACGTGGGCCGTCCGCCGATATTCAGCGGATAGGCCAACACTGAGATCCAGGTTTCCATTGAGAACATCGCCGCCGCGCCCATCATTCCGCCAATCAACGTCAACAGCGGCACGTTGTTGCGGTGAAAGCCGATTGCCTCCGCCGCCTCTTCAACCGGATAGGGCGTGTAGCAGTCCATGCGCCGCCATCCATCCAGGCGCGCCTGCTGAGCGGCCCTCACCAGGTCACTCGGCGTATCGAATTCGGCCAGCAGGCCGTACGTCCCTTCGCGTGCAGGCACAGTCAGTCACCAGCCCCCGCCACCGCTTTGGGCTTGATCTTGGCCTGCGGTAGCAAAATGCGGATCTCGTTCATCGGGATCATAGGTAGAAAGCGCACAAAAAGCAGGAACAGAAACGTAAACAGGCCAAGGGTCCCGATGAAGATCATGTAATCCCATTTGGTGGCTCGATACGTTCCCCACGATGACGGCAGAAAATCGCGGTAGAGGCTCGTGACAACAATCACGAAGCGCTCAAACCACATCCCCGTGTTCACGACAATGGAAATGAAAAACATGTACGGAATAGAGGTGCGCAGCTTTCTCGACCACAATGTCGTGAGCGGAATTGCTAGGTTGCACGTGATTAGAACCCAATACGCCCACCCCATCGGCCCGAACATGCGATTCCACATCATGAAGGCTTCCCAGTGGGACGCCGAATACCAGGCCATGAAAACTTCCATACCATACCCATAAGCAACAATGAATCCCGTTGCCAGCATTACCTTGCCCATATTGTCGATATGGCGCTCCGTAACCAGGTGCTCCAGGTGATAGAACTTGCGCAGCGGAATCGCCAGCGTCAGCACCATCGCAAAGC